>JAVVDS010000015.1:57436-57945 GCA_032251295.1 Desulfuromonadales bacterium
GTGGAAGCCGGTGATGCCGACGGCAACTGGTCGGTGGCTGAGGTCGTCACCCTGAATGTTGTTGATGTCAATGAATTGGTCACCAGTGGACAAACGTTTTCTTATGCGGAAAACCAGTTGGCGGATGCCGTGGTCGGGACGGTGGTTCCATCCAATGAGGGAGTCACTGTCACGGATTTTCGGTTTAACGCAAGCGATGCCGATCCAACAGATCCTCAGTTAAGTTCTGACGGATATTTCAGGATTACGTCTACAGGGGAAATCCTGATCAATGGCCAAGCTGATGGTTCCCCGGCGCTGACAGAGAACAACGATTTTGAACTGGACGCGAACAGTTTTACTTACGGGATCGAAATCGGCGATGCGAGTGGCAACTGGTACACGGCAGAGTCGGTGACTCTCAACGTAACTGATGTTGATGAAATACCACCGGTTGTTGTGACGGGACAGATGTTCAGCTACGAAGAAAACCAGCCCCTTGACGGAGCGGTGATCGGCACCATCGCCGC
>JAVVDS010000016.1:0-55535 GCA_032251295.1 Desulfuromonadales bacterium
AAAAAAGAATCTTCTTGGCCACAGATAAAGGCGGATAATATCGAATAAACCATAAAAGACTT
This sequence comes from Desulfuromonadales bacterium, assembly GCA_032251295.1. Lineage (GTDB taxonomy): Bacteria > Desulfobacterota > Desulfuromonadia > Desulfuromonadales > BM103 > BM103. The sequence continues at coordinate 63 of JAVVDS010000016.1, forward strand.
CTTGACTTGGTATTTATCTTTTTGCCTCTTCCGCTTTTTCTGCTTTTATCTGTGGCTAATAAACGCTTTTATGCTTTTTACCTTTACACGCAAAATTTATTTCTTAAAGAACCGTCTTCGCTTTACCTCAGGCTTAACACTGAAATTGATCAACAATCCTACTTCGATTTCAGTTGCTCTCAGGTAATTAAGCAACTGCGCTTCATGTTCAGGACGTAACTGGCTGATAGCCTTGATCTCTACAATCACTCTATCCTCTACCATAAGATCGCAGTAATATTCACCAACAACCAGCCCCGCGTAATGTACTGTCACCGGACACTGTTGCCTCACCTTGAGACCACGCCGTTTCAGCTCGTATGCAAGTGCGTTCTCATATACCTTTTCGAGGAATCCATGTCCCATCTTATTGTAGACACTGTAAAAACAACAGATAATCGCATTGGTTACATCCGCGTGCAACTTGTCATCCATAAAATCCCTCCATTTCATTCAATCCATAGTCAGACATTGGAATGAGACGATTCAACAGGTTAGATCACATCCGCAAACCCCTTCTCCGTCTTTCGGAAGTAACAGACACCCCACCCAAGCAGTGCGGCAACAACGGTCAATGACAAGAGAAAGCCGGGCAGATAGATATTCGATTCGCCGCCGAGGATTGCCCAGCGGAAACCGTCGATAACGCCGACCATCGGGTTCAGGGAGTAGAGCAGGCGGTACTGCTCGGGGACGATGCTGCTGGAGAAGCCGACCGGCGAGATATAGAGACCAAACTGGACAATGAACGGCACGATGTAACGGAAGTCGCGGTACTTGACGTTGAGGGCGGTGAGCCACAGGCCGGCACCCATGGCGGCGGCGAAGGCAATGGCGACAAAAAACGGCAGGGTAACGATCCGCCAGGATGGCCAGAACTGATACCAGGCCATGATCACCACCAGAATCACTCCGGAAATCAGGAAGTCGACAAAACTGGTGATCACCGAACTGGCTGGAATGATCAGTCGCGGAAAGTAAATCTTGGAGATCAGGTTGGCGTTGCCGACCAGGCTGTTACTCGATTCAGCGAGAGAGTTGGCGAAGAATTGCCAGGGGAGCATGGCGGCATAGACCATGACGGCGTAGGGGGCAGCCCCTTCTGAAGGGAGTCCAGCCAGTTTGCCGAACACCACGGTAAAGACCAGCATAGTCAGCACCGGCCGGATCACCGCCCAGGCAACGCCGATGACCGTCTGCTTGTAGCGCACCAGAATATCGCGCCAGGCGAGGAACATGAAAAGCTCGCGATAGCGCCAAAGGTCACGCCAGTAATAACGTTCAGTGCGACCGGCTTCAATGATCAGTTTAGCCACATCCCCTCCTGTACTCATCCTCCACCTCCGCCCGCAACTCCACCAACTCCTCCCGCAGCGCCTCATACTCCGCCGTCTTGCGCTCAAGGTATCGGCGAGTCAGGGCCATGCGATTCTGCAGCCCCTCGGGCGTGAGCAGATAGCCGACCTTGTTGAGTTTGCCGCCATGGTGGGCGAACGACCGGACCTTGACCTGCCCCTTTTCCACGAGGGCGTTGAGCAGGTAATTGACTTTGCCGAGGGAGATGCCGAGCTCGTCGGCCAGTTGACGCTGGGTCAGCTCGGGGCTCTGTTCGAGCAGGCGGAGGATACGGAAGCGGGCTTGTTCCTGTGGGGTCATGGGGGTGCGGCAGCTCCGAAAACTTTGTTCAAGTTTGAACAGTGTACAGGGATGCCACAGCAAAGTCAAAAAACATCGACAGGAATAGGACGCTGATTTTCATGATCGAGGCTGATCAGGCATGAACCATAAAAACAGGGTAAAACGAAGTCCTTGAGTTTGATCAGCGTCCCACCCAGGATCAGACCGGCTACAGAAAATCGCCACCCGACCATGCGGCCAGCCGGGCGAGCAGCGGGTTGTGACCCAGCTTGTCGCGCAGCAGGATCTTCGGTGCCGAGACGGCATCGTGCAGGTCGGACGCGAGGGCGGTGTAGGCGTCTGCCTTGAGCAGCTGGTAGGCACGCCGCTGCACATCGGGGCCGTAATAGCCGGCGAAAGAGCCGAGATTGGCGTGAAACAGGACGCCTTCGAGAGGGAGGTCGGGCCGCACGGTGGTGGTTGTCGTCGGCAGCGGCGACGATGGCAAAAATCGATTGAGCAGAGACTTCAACCCGCTGCCGCGACTCTCCGGCAGGGTTCCGTGCGGCGAGGGAGACGCAGCCGGTCGGTCGAGCTGATCGCCGGCGGCGAGAGCCTGAAAAAGGATCGGCGTCCGCTCCGGATGCGCCAGCAGAGGCACAAGGTGGCGTGCGCGCACCGCCCGCAACCCCTCGGCGACAATCTCCGGATCGGCATTCTGCGGCGCCTCGCAAAGGACCAGGCGGGTCGCACCGAGGGTGCGCAGCTCACCCTGATAGCCGGCGAAACAGTCGTCGAGCATGTATTCCATACCCGGCCAGAGTTGCAGGGCGATGCCGGCCTGATCGAGATCGGCCTGCAGCATCAGGGTCGCCTCGCGGACCCGCTCGCGGCTGTTGTCGTAGTAGCCCTTGATGTAGTGCGGCGTGCAGCAGACCGTTCTGAAGCCGAAATCGACCAGCCGGGTGGCCATGGCGATCGACTCGTCGACAGTGCAGGCCCCGTCGTCCAGAGCGGGCAGGAGATGACAATGAAAGTCGATCATCGCCCCAGCCACTCCCGCAGGCGCGCCACGAGCCGGCCACGGGCATTTGTCTGCTGCCCGGTCGCCACCTGCTTGTAGTACCCCTGGTAGGCCTTGTCGTAATAGCCGTACCCCCCGTAGTACTTGCCCGACCGACCCGACTTGTCATTGAGAACCACCCCGGCAACATCCGCCTGATGATTGTGCAGCAGGTCGATTGCCCGTTGCACCAGTTTCTGCGGCACCCGGCAGGGTTCGAGGACCAGCACGTTCAGATCGACCCAGGACGCGAGGATCAGGGCGTCGGCCACCGGAATCAGCGGCGGCACATCGAGGATGACGAAATCGTACTTGCGCCGGGCGCTGTCGAGAAAACTCTTCATCGCCGGCGAGCTGAGCAGCTGAGTCGGATTGGGCGGCTCGGTACCGGCCGGGATGAAATCGAGACCGAGGGGCTCGATCCGGCGCAGCGCCTTGGCGCGACTGTCGATCAGCAGGTCGGTCAGGCCGGGAGCGCTGGTTTCGCCGAGGGCGGCAAACAGCGACGGCCGCCGCAGGTCGCAGCCGACCAGCAGGGTTCTGGCGCCGGTCTGCGCCATGGTCGCCGCCAGGTTGACCGCCACCGTCGACTTCCCTTCATCCGGCAGGCAACTGGTCAGCATCAACGTCTTGTGCTGCTTGTTGGTCAGCATGAAAAGAATGTTGGTGCGCAGCGCCAGAAACGCCTCGGCCGCCAGGGAGTGCGGTTCGAGGTGGGTGACCAGCTGCCGGTTGTCACTCTGCAGGGCCTCGCCAATGCGCGGGATGGCGCCGAGGACGGTCAGGCCGAACCGCTCCTGGACATCTTCATCGTTTTTGACGGTCTGGTCGAGATATTCGAGGAAAAAAGCGAGGCCGATGCCGAACAGCAGACCGATGCCGAGCCCCATAGCGAGATTCTTCTTTTTGTTCGGCTTGACCGGTGCCGTCGGCAGGGTTGCCAGACTGATGATCTCGACATTGCCGCTGATGGAGGCCTGGATGATGCGCTCTTCCTGCTGGCGCTGCAGCAGGTAGCTGTAGAGCTGGGCATCGACGGCATTGGTACGGCTTAAACGGGCCAGCTCCAGCTCCTCTTCGGGGACCGACTGCAGACGTCGCTCGCTCGCCACCAACTCCCGGTCGAGCAGCACGATCTCCGCGTCGAGATTTCTCAGGGCCAGTTCGGCCGCCGCGGCGATCTCCATTTTGAGCAGACGGATCTTGTCGTCGACCTCGGCCACCCCGGGATAAGCCTCGGTATATTCGCGTAACAGGTCGGCACGTGCCGACTGCAGTTCCAGCAGACGGGACATCAGTTCGGGGACGCCGGGGAGCAGGTCGACCACCGTCGATTCGTAGCGGCCGAACCCCGGATTGCGCAGAAATTCCTCGATGCGCTGCTTTTTCAGCATCAGGGCGGTTTTAGCCTTTTCGAGGGCGACGGCGGTATCGACCATGCTGACCCCCTCGGGGGTCAGACGCTTCAGGCCGGTGCGGATGCGGAACTCTTCGAGCCCCTGCTCGGATTGACTCAGCTTGCGCCCGAGTTCGACGACCTGCTGGTCGATCAGGTCGAGGACCGACTGCGACTCCTTGATCTTCTGCTCGCGGGAGAGCTCCTGATAGGCCAGGGCGATGGCGTTGGCCACGTCGCGGGCAGCCTGCGGATCCTCACGCTGCACCGACAGGGCGATCATCGACACCTGGTCGCCGACCGGATAGGCCTGCACACCCTGGCTGACCATGGCGACCGCATCCTCCAGGGAGAGCGCAGTCGCCGGCGGAGTGGCGCCGCCGGCCGCGCCCTCGACCGGCAGGCCTTGCTGCAGCAGCCGGGCGGCGCGCTCGGCGACCTTGTAGGAATGCAGGACCTCGATCTCGGAATCGATACTGAAATAGCGCTCCTTGCGCTTTTCCAGAACTTCCTGGGACGTATCCGGCTTGAGGCTGACCCGCAGAGTGACGTTGGCTTCGTAGACCGGTGTTTCGAGAAAGGTCTTGACCGTGACGACGGTCAGCACCAGCAGCGCCACCAGCAACGCAATCCGCCAGCGCCGCTGCAGGACGTGCAGGTAGTCGAGCAGATGGGTCTCCCGCTCCGGGGACACAGGAAGCTGATTGTGCGATCTGTCGGGCATCAGATGCAGTCCGTTGAGTGACAGAAGAAAATCTTGACGTGATACAAGAACGTAAAAGGTTGCAGGGCAAAAGTCAAAGGCTTCAGCCGTTCAGTTTGTCCCAGAGAGCCCGGGTACTGCGGCGCAGCCGGCTCTCGGCGAGGTCGTCGGCACTTTCGCCGTAATAGCCGCTGTAGTTGCGGTTACCGTAGTAGCTGTAGGAGCCATGGAAACGGAAGCCGCGGCCGGTGCGGTCGTTGACCACCACGCCATCGATCACGGCGCCGACGTCGCGCAGGGCGGCGACCATCTGCCGGGCGGCCGCTTGCGGCACTCGGCACGGCTCGACCACCACCAGAGTCAGATCAGTCAGGGGCGACAGGATCTGGGCGTCGGTGACCGGCAGCACCGGCGGCGCATCGATCAGAACATAGTCGTAACGGCTGCGCACCGTGTCGAGGAGCTGGCGCATCCGTGCCGACCCCAGCAGCTCGGCCGGATTCTCCGGGATGCGTCCGGCCGGCAGAAAATCGAGGCGCGGGCTCGCCAGGTGGCGGATGGCGTCCCGGCTTTCACCGGTCAGCAGTTCGACCAGCCCCGGCTCGTTGCTCTGGCCGAACATGCTGTGCAGGGTCGGCCGGCGCAGATCGCAGCCGATCAGCAGCACCCGGGCGCCGGTCATGCCGAGCACCACGGCGAGGTTGGTGGAGACCGTCGATTTGCCCTCGCCGGGCAGGGAACTGGTGACCAGAATGACCTGGTGCGGCTGCTTGCCGGTGGCCACATGCAGCCGGGTGCGCAGGGCCCGAAACGCCTCGACCACCGGCGCTTTGGGGGACTGCACGGCAACCGGCACCCCGCGGGCCGGCACTGTTTCGGGAATTTTCGGAATGACGCCGAAGATCGGCAGACGCAGGCCCTCCCGGATCTGCTCGATGCTGTTGAAACGACGGTCGACCGCGCCGAGCAGCAGTGCCAGCAGAACCCCGCCGAGCAGACCGCAGCCGGCGGAGAGCGCCAGGAGACGAGGCGGGTCGGGCCAGAGCGGCGTGCGCGGCGTCACCGCCGGATCGATCACCTTGATCCGGTTGGCCAGTCTGGCTGCGCCGGCGCGGAGTTTGTCCTCCTGTCGCTGCAGGGCGGCGAGCCGGTCGGTGGCGATCTGCCAGCGCTGACGCAGCTCAGCCTGGCGCGCCGGTGACTGCTCGGCCAGACCGGCAGTCGCTTCCTGCAGTTGCCGTGACACCATGTCGATCTGCGAGGTCAGCTGACGTTCATAACTGCGGAAAGCGGTCAGGAGTTCGCTGCGGGTAACGGTGAGCGCCTCATCGACCTGCAGGACTTGCGGATGCGCTTCGGTGTAATCGATCAGCAGCTGGCGCCGGTCTGCCTGCAACTGATCGAGGCGGGCCGTCATGCTGCGCAGGGGAGAAGAGGCGTCGAGATCCGGCGGAATGAATTCCGCACCGTCGCGCACGGCGACGGCCAGCCTGCCGGCGGCAGACCTGATCCGGTCTCGCAAGGCGGTCAACTCGGCCCGTTGCTGTTCGAGGCGGGCCAGATCGGCGGCAGGCGGTACAGCCTGGCCGGTCATTGCCAACAGACCGGCCCGCCCCTGCTCCTCCTGCAGGGTCGCGAGGGTCTGGCGCGCCTGCTGCAGCTGCCGCTGCAGGTCAGCCAGCTGTTCGCCGTGCCGCATCGCCAGTTCAGCGCGCAGTTCTTCGACCAGAAGGTTGGCCAGATCGCGCACTTGCAGGGCATCGGTGCCGGTGACGGTCACCGTCAGGAGCCGCTGCTGCGGGTCTGCGACAACCTGGACGGTATCGAGCAGCGCAAGAGCGGCAGACGCCACCGGCCGATACTCCAGCACCAGCTGCTGACCGGCCCGGGCCGCCTCCAGTTCGAGCAGCAGGTCGACCCCCTCGCTGACAAACGGCTGCCGGCTGCGCCCGTCACCGAGAAAACGTCCCGCGAGGTCGTAGACCCGGTAGCTCTGTGCATCATCGATTCGGATCATCAGTCCGGGCAGACCGCCACTGACGGCAAAGCGGCTGATGACCGCCTGCAGATCAGGCGACTGCTCGATGACCTGCCAATCGAGATTCAGGCGCCGCAGGGCCTGCTCGGCCAGACGGCGCGAAGCGAGGAGTTTCTCAATACCTGCGGCGTCGCTGTCCGACTCCGGATCGGGGGTCACCGCCAGGACGGTCTGCGCACGATAGACCGGCGGGGCGAGAAAGAGGGTGAGTACGCCGCCGAGCAGTGCCAGCACGACACAGAGACCGACCAGCCGCCAGCGACGGCGCAGCGTCCCGAGCAGACGTAGCGGCACGCCGTCATCACCCGACCAGGCGTTCTCCTGCTTTGCTTCAGGCTGTGACATCATGAGCGAGGCAAGGGTCCTCTGTAAAAAAGCCACCCGGGAAAACGGCCCGGGTGGCTGATAATCGAGAGGTGCGCCGATCTGACGGGATCACGATCGACACTAATTGTCGCGCAGGTACTCGATCTGCACAAACGGCTGCAGCAGTCCCGAGATCAGCTGCAGGGTCGGCAGGAGCTGCGAGATCGCTTCGTTCCAGGTCGCGACCGGGGTCTCCGGCACGAAGATGATGTCGCCGTTCATCAGCGGCATCGGCAAGACCTGGCCGTTCATCATCCGGCCGAGATCGACCACCATCAGCTGGCCGCGAGTCGGCGACAGCGAACGGATGATGCGGATCTGTTCATGATCGTACGGATAGCGGCGGTCGCCGCCGGCGCCGCTGCTGCCGACGTTGGCACTGGTAAGTGCCTGCAGCAGATTCAGACGGCCGTTCTTCATGGTGACCGGCCCGGCAGTGCCGACCGCGCCGAAGACAAACACCTGCTGGTCTTCGTTGCCGGGGACAAAGATGGTGTCACCGGGGCGCAGCTGGATATTCTGGCGGGTGTCGTTATTGTGCAGCAGCTGGTAGACATCGACCGGCATCACCCGATGATCGCGCAGCACGCGGGCACTGCGCAGGTCGGCACTCTCCTCGAGGCCGTTGCCCAAGGCGAGTCCGTGCAGCAAATTGGTCGGGCGATCGAGGTAGTGCAGACCGGCTTTGCGGAATTTGCCGAGCAGGTAGAGCGGCTGGGACTTGAACTCGCGGATCTCGACCGAGACCATCGGTTTCTTCAGATAGATGCTGACCTTCTCGGTGAGAGTCGCCTGGATCTCCTCGACGGTCAGGCCGTTGACTTCGACGGCGCCGATCAGCGGCAGCAGGATCATCCCCTTGGCGGAGATGCGGAAACCGCGGTAGTTCTGTGCCTTATCGTCGGTCCCCCCCTGGTCGATCAGACCGGGGATGTTGATATGCAGGACGTCGCCGGGGCCGACCCGGTAGTCGATGATGCGTTCGTCATCGGCGGTCGGCGGCGGCACCCGCACCTCCTGCAGTTCGAGGATGGCACTGCTGCGGTCCTCGATATCGAGCACGGTGCCCGGCGGAAACTCCTCGTAACGGACACAGGCGGTCAACTGCATGACAACCAGCAGACATGCGGTGAGCGCGGCAAGCCGACTATTCATTACCAGTATCATCAAGTTTGGCATACTAGCAGCCCCCCAAACAGGAGACAAGACAGAAAAAACGGTTCATTACATCACAGTGAGCCATCGCAGATCTTGTCGTCAATTTATATACAATTAAATCTTATTATGTCAAATTAAATGTAACAATACGACATTGACAGTCAACACGCCTACAAAGTCCAGTAACACAGGCCCAGGTCCTCCAGCGCCCGGCGGTCGAGCCGTGACTTGACATCGACAACGACGCCACCGGCCACACAGAGGCGGGCGAAATCGCCCGGCTGCAGCTGCTCAAAGGCCGCATGGGCGACGGCCAGGATCACGGCATCGACCGGTGCTTGCTCGAACGCGACCAGATCGAGACCGTATGCGCGGCGTGCCGCGTCCGGATCGGCGAGCGGATCGTGGACCAGCGGCTCGACCCCGTAACTACGCAGCTCGCGGATGATGTCGATCACCCGGGTGTTGCGGATATCCGGGATATTCTCCTTGAACGTCAGCCCGAGGATCAGCACCCGCCCCCCCTTGACCGCCCGATCCGCCTCGATCAGCTTCTTCACCGTGGTTTCGGCAATGAACTTGCCCATGCCGTCGTTGATGCGCCGGCCGGCCAGGATCACCTGCGGGTGATAGCCGAGAGCTTCCGCCTTGTAGGTCAGATAGTAGGGGTCGACACCGATGCAGTGACCACCGACCAGCCCCGGCGTGAACGGCAGGAAGTTCCATTTGGTGCCGGCCGCGGCCAGTACCTCGGCGGTCGGCAGGCCCATGCGGTCGAAGATCAGGGCGAGCTCGTTCATCAGGGCGATGTTCAGGTCGCGCTGGGTGTTCTCGATCACCTTGGCCGCCTCGGCGACCCGGATGCTCGAGGCCCGGTGAATCCCGGCGCTGACAATCATGCCGTAGACCGCGGCGACCGTCTCCAGAGTGGCCGGGTCCGAGCCGCTGACCACCTTGACGATGCGATCGACGCTATGCACCTTGTCACCGGGATTGATCCGTTCCGGCGAGTAGCCGACGCTGAAATCGACGCCGCAGCGCAGACCCGAGCCGGCCTCGAGCAGCGGCACGCAGACCTCCTCGGTCACCCCCGGATAGACGGTCGACTCAAAGACGACGATGCTGCCCGGCGCCAGCAGACCGGCAATCGCCGTCGACGCCTGCTGCAGCGGCGTCAGATCCGGCCGGTTGTTTTCGGCAAGGGGGGTCGGTACGGTGACGATCATGAAACGCGCCTGGCGCAGGCACTCGACATCGCTGTGATACTCGATCTGCGTCGTCGCCAGTTCGTCGCGAGACAGCTCACCGGTGCTGTCGAGGCCGGCGCGCAGTTCGGCGACACGTGCCGGGTTGATGTCGTAGCCGATCACCGGCAGCCGGCGACCAAACGCGGCGGCCAGCGGCAGACCGACATAGCCGAGACCGACCACGGCAATACGGGCGGCGCCGCTGGTGATCTGGTTGAAAGCGATCAAGGCAGTCTCCGTCGGGAAGGTGATGCGTTGCATCGTCGATTCGTGCCCCCGGCCCCCGAGCTGCCGGCCAGAGCCTGGCGACAGCGGGCCGCCGCCTCACAACCGGTTATAGCCGTTGAGGGCGGCGACGCGGTAGGCTTCGGCCATGGTCGGGTAGTTGAAGGTGGTGTTCATGAAATACTCGATACTGTTGTGCGGCGCCGGCTGGGTCATGATCGCCTGGCCGATATGCAGGATCTCGGCAGCGTTGTCACCGAAACAGTGAATGCCGAGCAGTTCGAGGCTGTCACGATGGAACAGCAGTTTGAGCATGCCGGTGCGGCTGTCGGTGATCTGCCCACGGGCCAGGTTGCGGAAGAAGGCGCGACCGACCTCGTAGGGGATCCGGGCGGCGCTCAGCTCGCTCTCGGTCTGGCCGAGGGCGCCGATCTCCGGTGAGGTGTAGATCCCGGTCGGAATGTGCGCCACCAGTCGCAGGTCGCTGCGGCCGTCGGCGATATGCAGACCGGCGAATCGCCCCTGATCGAAGGCGGCGCTGGCCAGATTCGGGAAACCGACGATATCGCCGACCGCGTAGATATGTGGCTGGCTGGTCTGGTAGTTGTCGTTGACCGGGATGTTGCCACGCTGATCGGTGACGATATCGAGGGTTTCCAGGCCGAGACCGGCCGAGTTGCCGGTGCGGCCGTTGGCCCAGAGCAACAGATCGGAGCGGACCTGTTTGCCGCTGCGCAGATGGAGGATGACGCCGTCTGAGCGCACTTCAACCCGCTGATACTCCTCGTTGGGGCGGATCATGATCCCCTGTTCATCGGCCATATGGTAACTGAGGGCATTGCTGATCTCGCTGTCGAGAAACTCGAGCAGCTGCTCCCGGGTGTTGATCAGGTTGACCCGGCTGCCGACCTCGCGAAACGCCGAAGCGTATTCGCTGCCGATCACGCCGGCGCCGTAGACGGTGAGAGTGGCGGGGATTTCGGTCAGCTGCAGAATCGTGTCGCTGTCGACCACGCGCGGTGAGTCGAAATCGACATCGGCCGGTCGGTAGGGGTGAGAGCCGGTGGCGATGACGAAGTGGTTGGCGCTGAGCCGGCACGATGAACTGTCGGCGCCATTCACCTCGATGGTGTGTGCATCGACAAAGCAGGCGTGCCCTTCGATCACATCGACTTCGTTGCGCCGGTAGAACCCTTCGCGCTCGCGCACCTGTTCGGCGACGATCTCGTTAACCGCAGCCATCAACTGTTGGCCGGAGAGGCGGGCCTGGTTGGTGACCCGGAAAAACAGCCGGCTGCGGCGGAGTGCGGCGAACTGGCGGACCACATGGATCAGCGCCTTGCTCGGGATGGTCCCCCAATGGGTGCAGCCGCCGCCGACCTGCAGATAGCGTTCGATCACCGCCACCTGCAGTCCGGCCTTGGCCAGGCTGATCGCCGCCCCTTCCCCGCCGGGGCCGCTACCGATCACTATCGCATCGTAGTGGTCGCGCACGACTTTCGACCCTCCGTTTCAGGGCAGTTTACTGAGATCGACACCACAGCTGCTGTCGCAGAACGGTAGGGTTCCAGTGCGCCCGCAGCTGCAGAGATAGACCTTCTTGCGCTCATCGATGGTGAAAGCGACCGGCTGACTGCGGCTGCCGCTGTGCGCGCCGTCACAGAACGGCAGCTGCTGTGATTGTCCGCAGGTACAGCGCAGATAGGTTCCCGGTTCGAGCGTGATGCCGATCGGCATGCCGGCGTCGGTATTCATCTTGCTCATGCATTCTCCTCTTCGCTCAATCGCCCCCCCCTCCCAGCCTCCCAGCAAGGCAGGAGAGATGGCCTCTCACTGACAAAGGCTGGAATCAGCAGCCCTGGATGTGCTGAACAGTTACATTCCGTCATTCTTTTTGCTGAAAGGGTTAGCTTTTCTCCTGAATCCTGAATCCTGGATCCTGAACCCTCTATCCGCCTTTGCCGCCGCCACATCACCCCGCCTTGTCCGGCCGTTCGATCACCTTCTGCACAGCGACACCGTTGCTGTAGAGCACCGCGGCCAGCACCAGCAGGATCAGCAGATCCCGACCGGAGGTGAAGCCCCCCTTGAAGCGGTCGAAAGCGAAGATGCCGAAATAGCAGAAGGCGATCAGCCGATGCACCGGCAGCGCCGCGGCGATCCGGCTATTCCAGGCGAGACTGAGGATCGCGACATTGCCGAGGCCGTAGGCGATGGTGACATAAGCAAAGGTGCTCAGATGCAGGCCGGCATGTGGGCTGTTGATCAGGTTCAGGCCGTAGAACACCAGCGCAAAGGATGTCAGCAGACTGAGGATGATGGCGAGCAACCGCAGAATCGCATCGTGCTGCGGGGCAGGCATCTTCCCTGTTTGTTTGGTCGACATGATGTGCTCTTTCCGTCTTGTGGATTTTACCCGTGCGACAGACGCCTTGCAACCGGCGACGCTACTGGTAGCCCTGATCGGGTCCGGGGCCGGGCGGCAGCAGCGCGAGGATCAGCAGGGCGAACGGGCCGAGCAGCAGACCGAGGAGACCCCAGCCGATGATATGGCGATTCTTGTCCCTGGCAACCAGACAGGCGCCGACAACGAAAGCGCCCCACAAAATGAGTTCCATCTTCAGCTCTCCCCTGCCGTCGGACTCTGCGGCCCTGCGAACATCCGGCGTTCCGCGGCCAGCAGCCGAAGCTTGCTGGCCGTGCCGCGCGCGGCCGAATATTGACCGGGGCGGCCATCGGAACATATCACCCGGTGGCAGGGGATGACAATCGGAAAGGGGTTTCTGGCCATGACCCGGCCGACGGCGCGCGCAGCTTTGGGGAAGCCGGCGCGTTGCGCCAGGGCGGCGTAGCTGACTGTTTGCCCCGGGGGGATCTGTTGGAGAGCCTGCCCGACCGCCCGGGCAAACGGCGACAGCTGCTGACTGGCCAGGGGGAGGGAGAAAAAGCGGCGGCGACCGTGCAGAACATCGTCAAACTGGCGCACGGCCTCCGTCAGCAGGTCGCTGTTGCCGAAGACCGCCGTCGGGAACTCGCGGGCGAGAGTCTCTCGCAGGGCGCGCCTTGACGCCAGATAGTAGATCCGCTGCAGCCGGACATCATCGGCGACCACACCGAGAATGCCGTCCGTCACCGGCAGCTCTTGCCAGTACAGGCCCACCATGGTTATCAGCTGCGCCGCCGCGCCAGCCGGCCGGCGAGCAGCGTCCAGCCCTGCCGCATCTCCTGCACGCCGCACAGCCAGGCGCCGAGCAGGTAGACGAGGGCGCCGGCGGCGACCGCCACGGTCAGCAGCACCGCACGTTCCGGGGCAGCCCCCGGCAGCGTCCAGTCGACCTGGGCGAGGGTCAGCCGGACCACCAGCAGCAGACCGAGCAGCCCCGGCAGCAGCCGCGGCAGCAGCGGCAGCAGGGTGGTCAGGCCGAGCCGACCGAGACGCCGCTCCAGCAGAAGGGTCAGGACCACGGCGTTGAACAGGGCTGCGAGGGTCAGGGCCAGAGCCAGGCCGGCATGGGCCATGAACGGCATCAGCAGCAGGCCGAGGCCGGCGTTGACCAGCAGGGTCCAGAACGAGACAAACACCGGAGTGCGGGTATCCTTGAGCGCATAGAACGACGGCACCACCACCCGGCTGATACCGACAAACAGCAGCCCCGGGGCATACCAGGCCAGAGCGCGCCCGGCCTGCACCACATCGTCGGCAGTAAACGCACCGCCCATAAAGAACAGACTGTAGACCGCCTCGCTGCACAGCATCAGACCGAGCGCCGCCGGCAGCGTGACCAGCAGGATCAGCGCCAGGGCGAAGCGCAGGGAGTCGCGAAAACCGTCGAGGTCGCCGCTCGCCTGCTGCCGGCTCATGGTCGGCAGGACCGCCTGGGCCAGGGAGACGACGAACACGCCCTGCGGGAACTCGAACAGACGCTGGCCGTAATAGAGCCAGGAGACGCTCCCCTCGGCGAGGAACGAGGCGAGCAGGCGGCTGACCAGCACGTTGATCTGGTAGATGGCGACCCCGGCGATCCCCGGCAGCATCAGGCGGGCAATCTGCCGGACTGCCGGGTGGCGGAAGTCGGCATCGAACTTCAGGTCAAAACCGTGCCGGTAGAGAACCGGCACCTGCATGGCCAGCTGGGCGACGCCGCCGATCAACACGCCGACCGCCAGAGCGAGGATCGGCTGCTCCATGGACGGCGCCAGCACCAGGGCGCAGCCGATCATCGCCAGGTTGAGAATCACCGGCGACAGCGCCGGCATCAGGAAGTGGCCGCGCACATTCAGAATGCCGGCGAACAGCGCCACCAGGCTGATGAACAGGATGTAGGGGAACATCAGCCGGTTGAGCAGATCGGTCAGGGCGAGTTTGCCCGCCGTGCCGGCGAAACCGTAACCGATCGCCTTGACCACCCAGGGGGAGGCGAGAATTCCGAGTGCGACCACGCCGAACATCACCAGCAGCAGCAGAGTCAGGCAGATGCGCGCCACTTTGCGCGCCTCGTCCCGGCCCTGCTGCAGGTAGACATCGGTGAACGTCGGCACGAAGGCCGCTGTCAACGACCCTTCGGCAAAAAACCGGCGCAGCAGGTTCGGAATGGTGAACGCCATGAAGAAGGCATCAGTGGCGAAACCGGCACCGAACAGCCGGGCAACCACCATGTCGCGGATCAGTCCGGCAATGCGACTGCAGAGCGTGGCGACAGCCATGGTGCCGGTCGCCCGCACGACATGTTGTTTCTCCTGTCGGACTTGCCGCAAAATCCCTCCAAAAAGCAGTTATTTGTGATTATTTTTTGTTAATCCCCAGCAGGCATTGGTTAAGATGCCTGAATTACGCGATTATTCATGCACAATTGGAAACATTTTATATTGACTCGCAGTCGGCCGGGTGATATAAGACGGTTGCCTGCATGGATTGAAAGCATCAAAATACTCGGAGGATGAAAGACGTGGCAAATCATAAATCAGCAGAAAAACGCAATCGGCAGAACAAAGTCCGCAACGCCCGTAACACCCATATCCGCTCGACCATGCGGACCTACGTCAAGAAGGTGCGCACCGCTGTCGCTGACGGCGATCAGGAGACCGCCCGGACCATGCTCGACAAAGCAGTCCCCTACATCGACAAGGCCGCCAGCAAGGGCGTAATTCACAAGGCGACGGCCAGCCGCAAGATCAGCCGCCTGGCCAAACTGGTCAGCTCCATGGCTCAGGCCTGACGTCACGCCCTCAGCACGGATCATTTCGCCTTAGCACATCCCGGACAGGAGATCGGTAACGGTCTCCTGTCTTTTGTTACAGATCCTGCCGCACCAGCCGTAGCACCAGCTGCTCCAGGTGCGCCAACGGCTCGGCGCCACTCGACTTCAGCGCAAGATCAGTCTCCAGTAACCGTTCGAACAGGGTCGGAAAACGGCTCTCCTCGAAGCGGTGCGCCTGATCGACCAATCCTTTGAGAAAATAGGGGCTGACGCCGACCTGCCTGGCCATGTCAGCGGCCGGCAGCCGCTGTGCACTCAGGCAGCGCGCCCGCCACAGCTGGCGAAAGTGACGGACGATCATCGCCAGGATCTTCAACGGCGCCTCACCGTCGGCAACCAGGCGATGCAGCAGGCGCAGGGACTCATCGGCCTGGCCGCGACCGATCGCCTCGACCAGGGCGAAGACACTCTCGACCCGGGAGTCGGAGACAACGGCGAGCACGTCACCGGCTTCGACCAGAGTCCGTTCGCCGCCGTAGCTCGCCAGCTTGCGCAGCTCCCCTTCCACCTCGGCAAGCGATGTGCCGACCCGCATACAGAACAGCTTCAGGGCCTCGCCGGTCAGGGTCAGACCGACATCCGCGGCGATGTCGCGAACCTGGGCCGGCAGCTGATTCTCGTAGATCTTCTTGAACTCGAAGACCCGGCCGTTTTTGCGCAGCCGCTGGAACAACTTGCGCCGGGCGTCGATCTTGCCGGCGGTGAGCAGAAGCACTGTCTCCGCGACCGGATTATCGACGTAGTCGACCAGTGGCTCCAGCTGCTCGGCATTCGCCTGCTCCAGTCCCTTGACCAGCACCAGCCGCCGCTCGGCAAAGACCGGATAGGTTCGGACAAGCTCAAAGACTTCGGACGCCTTGCAGTCGCGGCCGTGGATCAGGGTGTAGTTGAAATCGCGGGCGTCAGGGGGGACAACTGCGTCGAGGATCAGGCGGACCGCCTTCTCCAGAAAATAGCTCTCTTCGCCGTGCAGCAGGACCAGGCTCGGCACCGGGCCCTGGCGCAGCATCTGTTGCAGTTCACGCAGCGACATAGAAGGATCAGAAGCTGTCGAGCAGCCGGGTGGCGAGATCTTCGGCGAGACGGCTGGCGATCCGGCGGGCAGCCAGCTCCTGCGCTTCCATCTGCACGCTTTTGTCGACAGCTGCCAGGAAGTTATCGGAGCGCGACAGCGTCATCTCCCAAAGAACCTGGCCATCCCGGTTGCGCACCAGCTGCGCCTCGCAAGTCATGTTGACACGGTATTCGGAAATCCGGTCGGTGGCGTCGTAGGCCAGGGCGCCGGTGTTAAAGTCGGTGATCGTGCCGACCAAAGAGAGCTCGGCCGATGCCGCGTCCTGCCTGAGCTGCACCGGCCGCAGGCGCATCAGCTGGTAGGCGAGCTGCTCGGCCAGATAGTTCTCCAGCAGCGGCTCCCGGGTGCGGTTGGCGAACAGGTCGAGGTGGAGGGTGCGCGCCTCGCCACCGGCCCAGGTCGCCGCCGACCCTGGCACCTGGTAGCCGCAGCCGCCGAGAACCAGGGCGCAGAGCAGCAACAGCAGCAACAGAGGTTTCATGCGACCACGATATTGACCAGGCGCTGCGGCACCACGATCACCTTGCGAACGGTCTGGCCCGCGATGAAGCGGCGCACGTTGTCATCTTCCATGGCGGCCTGCTCGATGGCCTGCCGATCGGCAGCGGCGGGCACTGTCAGCTTGCCACGCACCTTGCCGTTGACCTGGACGACAATCAGCATCGAGTCCGCCTGCAGAGCGCTCTCATCCCAGGACGGCCAGCCGGCGGCTTCCAGGCTGTCGGCGTGCCCGAGTTCCTGCCACAGCTCAGCGGTGATGTGCGGCACGAACGGATTGAGCAGGCGGACTACCGTCTCCAGGGCCTCGCGCAGTACCGCAGCGTCCGGCGTCTTGCCGGCATAGGTGGAGATGGCGTTGACCAGTTCCATGACCGCGGCGATCGCCGTGTTGAAGTGGAAGCGGCCGTCGATGTCGCCGGTCACTTTGCGAATCGTCTGATGCACCACGCGACGCAGATCGCGGGCCGCGGTATCGAGGGCGGCGCCGTCGACCGCGCCGGCCGCAGTGACCAGGCCGTAATGATCATGGACCAGTCGCCAGATCCGGTTGAGGAAACGGAAGCAGCCTTCCACGCCCTGTTCGTTCCATTCCAGATCCTTCTCCGGCGGCGCGGCGAACAGGGTGAACAGGCGGGCGGTATCGGCACCGAAGCGCTCGATCAGGCCGTCGGGGTCGATGACATTCTTCTTCGACTTGCTCATCTTCTCGTTGCGCCCGGTGACCACATCGGCCGCGCAGAGCGCGCACCGGCCCTCGGCGATCTGCTCTGGGTAGAGCCAGCCGTGTTCGGGGCAGGAGCGGGTCTCCATGCAGACCATCCCCTGGGTCAGCAGGTTGGCAAACGGCTCGTCAATCTCGATCATGCCGAGGTCGCGCATCACCTTGGTCCAGAAGCGAGCGTACAGTAGATGCATGACCGCGTGCTCGACGCCGCCGATGTACTGATCGACCGGCAGCCAGTGACTGACGGCAGCGGCATCGACCGGCGCCGTTGCGAACTGCGGGCAGGCATAGCGCAGGAAATACCAGGAGCTTTCGACGAAGGTATCGAAGGTGTCGGTCTCGCGCCGGGCCGGCCCGCCACATTGCGGACAGGTTGTGTGGATGAACGACTCGAGCTTCGCCAGTGGGCTCCCCCCCTCGCCGGAGAATTCGACATCGGTCGGCAGACGCACCGGCAGCTGACTTTCCGGCACCGGCCGGGCGCCGCAGGCGGCACAGTAGACGACCGGAATCGGCGTCCCCCAGTAGCGCTGCCGGGAGACCAGCCAGTCGCGCAGGCGGTAGTTGACGGTCTGCCGCCCCTGGCCGCGCTCTTCCAGCCAGGCGGCGATCCGCTGTTTGCCGGTGTCGTTGTCGAGGCCGTCGAACCCGGCCGAGTTGACCATGGTCCCCGCCCCTTCCCAGGCCGCCTGCATAGTCGCCGGATCGAGGAGTTCACCCTCCGGCTGGATCACCACCTTGAGGGAGAGTCCGTATTTGCGGGCGAATTCGAAATCGCGCTGGTCGTGGGTCGGCACCGCCATCACCGCGCCGGTGCCATAGTCCATCAGGACAAAATTGGCGAGAAAGATCGGGATCAGCTCGTCGGTCGCCGGATTGCGGCAGTAGCTGCCGGTGAAGACCCCTTCCTTCTCCAGTTCGTCGCTGGTGCGTTCGATGCGATCGACCGACTGGACCTTGCGGATAAACGCTTCGACCTCGGCGCGGCGATCGGCGCTGGCCAGCTGGCGCGCCAGGGGGTGCTCCGGTGCCAGGCTCATGAAGGTGGCGCCGAACAGAGTATCGGGACGGGTGGTGAAGACCCGGATCGACTCTTCGCTCCCTTCGAGGGGGAAGTCGATTTCGCAACCGAGACTTTTGCCGATCCAGTTGCGCTGCATGGTCAAAACCGGCTCGGGCCAGCCGGGCAGCCGGGCGGTCCAATCGAGCAGCTCCTCGGCGTAGGCGGTAATGCGGAAGAACCACTGGTCGAGCTCTTTGAGTTCGACCGGATTGTCGCAGCGCCAGCAGCACCCCTCTTCGACCTGCTCGTTGGCCAGCACCGTCTCGCAGGACGTGCACCAGTTGACCGCGGCGCTCTTCTTGTAAGCGAGCCCCTTCTCGAACATGCGCAGGAAGATCAGCTGCTCCCAGCGATAGTAGTCGGGCTCGCAGGTCGCCAGTTCCCGCTGCCAGTCATAGGAAAACCCCATCTTCTGCAGCTGGGTGCGCATATTGGCGATATTCTCGCGGGTCCAGAGCGCCGGATGGGTGCCGTGCTGGATCGCCGCGTTTTCCGCCGGCATACCGAAGGCATCCCAGCCCATCGGGTGCAGAACATTGAAACCGTTGAGGCGCTTGAAGCGCGAGACGACATCACCGATCGAGTAGTTGCGCACATGCCCCATGTGAATCCGGCCGGACGGGTACGGAAACATTTCGAGCAGGTAGTACTTCGGCCGGGCATCCTCTTCGCGGGCGCGGAACTCGCCCTGCTCCGCCCAGATCGCCTGCCAGCGGCTTTCAATCTCCGCCGGATTGTAACGTGCCTGCATATCACCTCCACAGCGGACCCGCTGCGATACAAAAGGGAAAACCGGCCAGGGCCGGTCCTCTCGACGGACGAACGGCAGCCCGGGCGGTGTGTTACCCCCCCCGGGCCGTTCCGCTACTTGGCGCGGTACGTGATTCGGCCGCGACTCAGGTCGTAAGGGGAAAGTTCCACGGTCACGCGATCGCCCGGCAGGATGCGGATGTAATATTTGCGCATCTTGCCGGAGATGTGTGCCAGCACCACATGGCCGTTGTCGAGTTCGACCCGGAACATGGCATTGGGCAGCGGTTCAATCACTTTCCCTTCGACTTCTATGGCTTCTTCTTTCGACAAATCTGCCTCCTTGCAACAGGCCCGGCCGCTCCGGCTAGGGGGCCATCAGTTTCCTGACCGTCTCCAAAATCTGCGTGGTCTGGATCGGTTTGGTGATATAGGCATTGGCGCCGAGGGCCAGGGCGCGTTCGCGATCCTCGGCCGCCCCTTCGGTGGTGATGATGATGATCGGTGTCTCTTTGTAGTTCGGATCGTTGCGGACCATGCTGACCAGCTTCAGACCATCCATAATCGGCATGTTGATGTCGGTGAGAATCAGGTCGAACCGGTCGCTGCTCAGTTTTTTGAGACCATCGACGCCGTCATTCGCCTCGACAATCTGAAAGCCGCGGATCCTCTTCAGGGCGAAGACGATCAATTGACGCATGGTCGGCGAGTCTTCGACAACCAGAACCTTGACACTTGACATAAACAGCCCCCTTGTCTACTTGGTCAACAGATCGATAAAACCCTGGATAGTCGACAGCTTTCGCTCCGACTCGGAGTAGAGGCGCGCGGAAAAGACCGCCGTGGCCGCATGCCCGGCCAGCAGGGTAAACAGTTCGTAATCGACGTCAGTGAACTTCTCTTTCTGCTCCAGCAGCTTGTAGATGACGATCACCCCGATCACATGCTCCTTGATCTTCAGGGGGATACAGACCATCGGCCGGTTGAAATCGCGCTGATACCCTTCAATGCTGTCGGCAAAATAGTTCTCGCCGTTTTTGACCGCTTCGCCGATGATTCCGTCACCGACATTCACTGAAGGGAGCTGTGACGTCTCGATTCCTTCGCTGGCGACCGGTTCGAGGCGGTTACTCTTCTCGTCGAGCAGCAGCACACCGAACTCTTCGGCACCGATCAGGTTGATGACGATCTCCAGGACGATCTGCAGCACCTCTTTGAAATCGAGGGTCGAATGCAGCTGGAAGGAGGCGATGTAGAGATTGGCGAGCATGTTATTCTCTTCCTCGATCTCTACATAGCGATGGGCAAAGTCCTCATTCTCCTCCTCGACTTCGCGGATCCGGCCGAGGATTTCGTCTTTCTCCCGTTCCAGCTCTTCGATCTTCCGCAGAAGTTTGGCCGATTCCGCCGACTCCGGCGGGAGGGTCTCGGCATGGCCTTTCAGAGCCTCTTCCAGATTGACAATCCGGTAGCGCAGCCGCTCGTTCTCCTTGAGCAGATCCTGAGTAAACTCGGCGCCCTTCTTGAACATTTGCATGAACTCATCAGCACGGCTGTGAGCGTTTTTGTCTTCTTCGTGATTGCTCATGCAAAGACTCCCATCACTGTTATCCCGGCACAATCGCTGGATGATACCAACCCTGGCTCGAAATTTCCAGCGTTATTCGGCTCCCGGCCGGGCTTTGTCCAGACAGTGGCGCAACACTTCCGGAAACATCTCCGGCAACGGCACCACTCTGCGGACCAGTCCGGTGGCAATCGCTTCCTTTGGCATGCCGAACACCACGCAACTCTGTTCGGCTTCGGCAAAGACGGTTCCGCCACACTCGCTGATTCGCCGAGTTCCCGCCGCGCCGTCATTGCCCATGCCGGTCAGAACCACGCCGAGCAGACGGGGGCCGAACAGCGGCGCGGCCGACTGGAAGAGCCGGTCGACCGAAGGGGTATAGCGCTGGCGCGGCTCGGGGGGGCAGACCCGGGCGATAAAGTTCTGGCTCCCCCTGGCAATTTCGAGATTACAGCCACCGGGGGCGATCAGGACTTCACCGGGGCGCAGGGCCTGGCCGTCGCGGGCCTCGTAGATATCGAGGGCTGAAAACCGGTTCATCCGCTCGGCAAAGGCCTTGGTGAAGTCGGGCGGCATGTGCTGGGCAACGGCGAACGCCACCGGAACTTTCTCCTGAAAGGAGGAAAAGAGCGTCTGCAGGGCCGGCGGTCCGCCGGTCGAGGCACCGATCACGACCAGCTGCATGTCGTCAGTGCCGGCCGGGGCACGCGGCGGACCGGATTTTACCGTTTTGGGAACCGGCTTCATGATCCCGGTCAGGCTTGTGGAGCGGGCCACGACATTCTGCAGGTTGGCCTTGGCGACCTCTCGCACCTTCGCCAGCAGTTCGTCCTCGATATCCATCAGTGCCGGCGTGACCCGCGCCGTCGGCTTGGTGACGAATTCGATGGCGCCAAGTTCGAGAGCCTTGAAAACATCTTCGTCACCGGAACGGGACGAGACGACGATGATCGGCGTCGGCTGCTTCTGCATGATAATGCGCAGCAAGGTGAAGCCGTCCATGCGCGGCATTTCCAGATCGAGAGTGATCAGGTCCGGGCGCAGGTCGAGGGTCTTGCGCAGCCCCTCTTCGCCGTCGCAGGCGTAGCCGATCACCTCGACACTCGGCAACGACTCAAGAATCTTGACGATGGTCCGCCGGTTAAAAGCGGAATCATCGACCACCAGCACGCGTACCTTGCTGTCGGTCGTCATGACCCCTCCAGCGGCAGGACGGCCTTGAGCGGCTTCTGGTAGACCATATCGTCCTTGAAATGTCGTAGCTGGAAAGCCGTGCTGAGATTGATCAACGATTCAGAATGGCCGAGGAGCAGATAGCCCTCCGGCAGCAGCCGCTGATAGAAGCTGTCAATCACCTTTTTCTTGCCGGGCAGGTCGAAATAGATGATGACATTGCGGCAGAAGATCAGATCCATGCGACCGAGCAGGGCAATCCGACCGACATCGAACAGGTTGAGATGGCTGATCGTGACCAGATTCCTGATTTCGTCACGCACCCGCGACTTGCCGTCATCGGTGGTGGTAAAGAAACGCAGCCGGTGCCTCTCTTCCGTAGAGCGGAACGACGATTCGCCGTAAACCCCCTGCCGGGCGATCTGCAGAACCCGCTGGCTGATATCGGTGCCGACAATCTCGACTTTCCAGGATTTCAGCCAGGCCAGATCCTGCAGCAGCATGGCGATGGTGTAGGGCTCTTCCCCGGAGGAGCAGCCGGCGCTCCAGATGCGCAGACTCTTCTGCCCCTCCTTCTCCTTGCGTGCGCGAATTTCCGGGAGGATCTCGTCGACAAAGGTCCGCAGCTGAAAATCTTCGCGGAAGAAGTAGGTTTCGTTGGTCGTCAGCAGATCGACCAGTTCGGAAAGTTCCTGCTCCTTGTTCGGGTGGTAGCGAAGAAAATAGTAGTAATCCTTGTAAGTTTTCAGCTTGTGGTGAACGACGCGCTTGCCGAGGCGCTTTTCCAGCAGATACTTGGAGTCTTCGGTGAAATTGAGTCCGCAGTACTGGTAGATGAAGTCGCGCAACAGGGTGAACTCGTCGCGGCCCATCGGTATGTCGGGTGACATGAACAGCATGGCAGCCGCGCTAACCCTCCAGACCGCCGAGCAGATCCTCCAGTTGCTGGCGGACCAGGTCTTCGGTCTCGGTCTGCAGCCGCTGCCGCAGAATGCCGGCGGCCTGCTCGCCGAGCAGCTGCACGGCGAGGCGGGCAAAATGGCTGCGCACCGCCCAGTAGGGATGGTTGATCAGCGTATCGATGCGCCCGGCAAGCCATTGGTCGTCTTCGCAGCTCGAGAGAAGATTGAGGACCGCGGTGACGACCTCCTGGTCAGGATGGTCGAGGGCGGCGACCAGCTGTTCGCAGGCCTGGCTGCCGATCATATCGACCAGAGTTTCCAGAGCGGTAATGCTGACCATACCCAGCGTATCGACGCATGCCGACTCGACCAGGCGCCTGGCCCGTTCCCCACCCTGGCGTCCCAGGCTGCGCAGGGCCGCGCAACGGACCCAGAGATCTTCATCACGCAGGGCGAGTTCGAGACCGGCCAGGACGTCATCGCCGTGCTGCCGGCCAAGAATCTCGGCCGCCGTACAGCGGACTTCGGCATCTTCATCCGTCAAAGCCAGCAGGATCGAGCCGAGAAAATCGCCGGCATCGCGCGATTCGAACGCCCTGACCGCCGCCCGCCGCACTTCCGCATCGGGATCTTTCAACGCCAGGCAGAGTTGCTCGCTGATCGATGCGTCGGTGAGACGGCCCAAAACAGTGACCGCCAGACGCCGCTGCAGGGTGTCGTCGCTTTGCAGGATCGGCGCCACCTCCGCGAGTGTCTGCCGGGGGAACAGGGCGCCGAGGTCTATCAGAGCCTGAGCCGCCGATTCCTGAACATCCGCCGCTCCCTGAAGCAGCGCGGCAGCCAGTTCCGGCAGCACCTCGGGCCTGCCGAGCTTGCCCAGAGTATACGCGGCCATGCGCTGCAGTTGCGGGTGCTCGCTGGTCAGGGCTGCCTTGAGCTGCGGCAGGGCCGCCTGACAGTCCGCTTCGGCAAACACGTAGGCGAGGGAAGCACGATGCCGATTGTCGACTTCATCCCAGATCTGCAGGAGGGCTGCAGGCTGTACCCTGGCGATTTCACCGAGGGCTTGCAGGCAGTCGCGCTGCAGAAACTCGTCATCGAGCAGGTCGAGCAGCGGCAGGGCGACATCGGCGACCGCCAACCAGCCGAGGATCCGGATCGCTGCCTGCTTCAGTTGCGGAGAGCCACCATCGGCGAGGTAGGCACTGAGCGAGCTGGCCAACGGACCGGGGTCAACAGAGCGCAGTGCGTCGCGGGTCGCTTGCGGGAAACGTTCGGCAAAACGGCCCAAAGCGAGGGTCGCCGCTTCCCGCACATTACGCATCGAATCGTTAAGGCACTCGACCAGTTCGCCTGCCGCCGACGCGTCGCCGACTGCGCCGAGGCAGTCGACCAGCGCCTTGCGCAGCAGTTTTTCCTGACGGAAACAGATCAGGCGTGCCGCATCGACCGGCGCACCGATACGGCTCAGGGCATCGAGAATGGTGAATTGCAACAGCAGGTCGGGGTGCTGCATGGCGTCGAGCAGAGCCGGCACGCCGGCGGCGGCTTTGAGCTTGCCGATGTTCTCGGCGGCAGCAGCTCGCACGTTGCTGTCTTCATCGCCGAGGGCGGTGATCAGGGCGGGCACCGCATTCTCATCACCAATATCGCCGAGGATGTCGACGACAAATTTGCGCACGTCGTGGTCAGGGCTGGCCGCCTGTTCGAACAGCACCGGCAGGGCAACCCGCCCGAGCCTGGTCAGAATCTCGACCGCAGCGTTGCGCAGACCGGCGTTCTCTTCAGCGTACAACAACCCGGCAACTTCGCCGGCCTTGTCGCGGCTGGCAGGCTGTCGCAGGAACAGGGCAATCGCCTCCTTGCGGACTCTCCAGCTCTCATCGCCAAACGCCTTGAAGCAGAGCTCCGCAATCAGTTGCGGTTCGGCATCAACCAGCTGATGCAGAGCCTGCAAACGCATCTCTTCGTCCGGGGCGTTCAGGGCCCTGGTGAGTTCCTGTTTACCGATCACCACGTGCTAACCTCGTCAATCACGCCACATTACTCCGCGGACAGTTCCCGCCGACGCTTTTCAAACAGATCGATAAAGGCCGCTTCCAAAAGTTTCATGTTCTGGATTGCATCGCTCGGGAACCGTTCCCTGAACAGGTTGCGGGCCTCCCTGATTTCGCTGGCGAGCAGCTCCGACCAGTTTCCATGCAGAATACCGGTATCGACCCGATCCTGGGAATAGAGGGCGATGTCGGAGACGATGATCCTTGCCAGACGCCTGGCTCGCTCCAGTTCCGGCACCTCCCGGGCGCCGACTTCGCGGTCTTCTGCCGAACGGATCTTCTGGTTGACCGACTGGACGAATTCCGACGACGGCCCGGCCGGGGATGTAGGGACCAGGTCCTGGTCCTGGTCCGGGACCGGCACCGCCCCTCCCGGAGAGGTTGCCGCGGAGACCTCCCCCACCAGACGGTTGATCTTCGGCACCAGGTCGTCGGGGAGGTGATGTTTCTCGACGTAGTCATCGGCACCGTACAGCGAGCTTGGCGAACGTTTGTAGGCCATCCTGTTGTAGACCGATGACAGCAGGATGATCTTGACATCGCCCAGGCCGGGTTGCTGCCGGACCTTGTCGACCACTTCGAACGCATAGAGCCCTTGCAGAGCAACATCGACCAGGGCGACATGGGGCGGGTTGGCGGTCATCGCCTGCAGAACCTGAGCGCCCTCATGACCGACGTCAGCCAGCATGCCGGCACCTTCGACCAGGGTGCGGATGGTCGCGCACAGTTCACGGTCACTGTGGGCAATCATGATCCGCCACTGCGGACTGATATTTTCTCCGGAGGCTGCCGCCGGCAGTTCCGCCTTGAAGTGATTGCGGCATCTGGCACAGCGCAACGTCACACGTTTGCCGGCCAGCCTCTCCCGGTCGAGACGAAAACGGGCGGAGCAGGATGGACACTGAACGATCATTAAATAAAAACCTCGGAAATCCGTAAGATCGTCCCGGCCCGGCTCTTGCGCCGGACGGGAGCCTTTTGCATCATTGCGTCGACAGGTTCTGCAGCTCGATTTTTTCCCTGGAGGAGAGAATCTTCTCGAGATCGACCAGCATGATAAAATCGTCGTCGCGCCGCGCCACGCCGAGGAAGTATTCGGCCTCCGGCCCCTTGAGAAACTCCGGGGCCGGGGCGATCTCCTGGCGAGTGTAGCGTCTGACCTCTTTGACTTCATCGACCAGCAGGCCGATGATCTTGCCGGCCAGGGAGCAGATAATGATCCGTTGCAGACGATCATTCTCCATGGTCGGCAGATCGAAACGCTTGCGCATATCGGCAACCGGAATCACGGCGCCGCGCAGGTTGATGACCCCCTCGATGAACCCTGGCGCCTTGGGAATGGGCGTGAGTTTTTGCGGTCGGATGATCTCCTTGATCTGCATGATATCGAGGGCATACATTTCCCCGCCGACCCGGAAACAGGCCAACTGCACTTCAGTCCGTCCGGCGTTGTTTGCCATCTCGGCGGGCAGGGAGGCGGCGCGATCGTGACTCGACATCAGGACAGAAAGCGTTGAATGGTTTCGATCACCATGGCCGACTTGAACGGTTTGGTAATGTACCAGTCCGCACCGACCTGTTCACCGCGAGCCATGTCTTCGCGCCCCTTCTTGGCCGTCAGCATTATGACCGGGATATGCCGGGTCGCTTCATCGGCCTTGATCCGGCGACAGACTTCGAAACCATCGATCTCGGGGAGCATGATGTCGAGCAGCACCAGGTCCGGTTTCATCGACTGCACGGCATCGAGGGCGGCCTGGCCATCAGCCACACCCTGCACATCGTATCCTTTCGATTTCAACAGGATACTTTCGAGCTTGAGCAGGCTCTCTTCGTCCTCGACGATCAGAATCTTTTTTTTGGTCACCTGTCTCTCCTTTCAGCGAGCAAACAATCAACTCGTTTCGATAGTCATGACACTCGGCAGGTTCAGGACAATGACCATTCTCCCCTTGAACCGGCCGACTCCGGCAATCATTTCACGATCAAGACCGGACAGCACAGACGGCGGTGGTTCCAGCCGTCCCCCGGCCAGAGTGACAACCTGGTTGATGCTGTCGACCAGCAGGCCGATGATCGCCTCATCGACCCGGCAGACAATGACCCGCGAAGCTGCCGTCACCTGTGCCTTGCCGAGTCGGAGGCGTTGCCTGAGATCGAACACCGGCACAACGACACCCCGCAGGGAGATGATCCCCAGGATGAAGTCGGGAACTCGCGGGATCTCCGTCAGTTCCCTGGCCTTTATTATCTCGCTAATTTGCTTGATGTCCAGTGCATATTCTTCCTGACCGAGCTGAAAAGCCAGGTATTGCTCGACATCCCGCACTCCCTGGTCGCTGCCGGCGGCCAGCGCCTGCTGGTAGATCTCTTCGGTCGCCAGTCCGAGGTTGTCATGGGCGGCGAACAGCCGGTCGAGAGGGTCGCTCGCCGGCTGTGGCGCCGGAGGCGGGTCCGGGGCAGGAGCAGCCGGTGGGAGAGCCTCGGGCAGACGGACATCCGGTTCGTCGACAGCCACCGGATCGGCATCGGTCACCGGTTTCTCTTCAAGGGCCACCGCAGCGGTCTGCGATTTGCCGCTGCCGGCAGAGCGGGCTTTCTTGCGAATCTCGGCAATATCCATGAACTCGGCTCCGGTCAGTGCGGCGAGAGATCTTCCAGTTCGAACATCACGACATCCATCACCGCAGCATCGACCTGAACGGTGCCGCGGCCGAACGCTTCGAGCAGCGCCAGCGAGGCGGCATGGTTGATCTTGCGCGGGATACCGGTAGAGTAGCCGAAAATGCGTTCGATGGCGCTGGTCCGGAACACCCCCGGCTGGCCGCCGGCAGTGACCATGCGAAAGTCGAGATACTCGCCGGTTTCATCGAGATCGAGCGGTTTGAGATCGTACTGCATGCCGATGCGCTGGCGCAACGGCTCGTAGGCACGGTGTTTGAGCCGGCGGCGCAGCTCAGGCTGGCCGACCAGGACCAGGCTGAGCAGGTTGCAGTCGTCGAGCTGATAGTTGGTCAACAGGCGGATCTCGTCGAACGTCTCCTTGTGCGGTATCAGCTGGGCCTCGTCAATCACCACCACAGGGCAGACGCCGCTCTCGTACAGCTGGTACAGACGACTGCCGAGCTGGTCGAGCAGATCGGTCTTGCTGCGGGCCGGCTCGGCAATATCGAGCCGGTTCGCCAGCGAGCGCAGGAATTCCAGGGGCGTCAGCCGTGGGTTGATCAGACAGACCACGCGAAACGTTGCATCGAGGGTGTCCATCAGCGCCCGCGACAACGTGGTTTTGCCGCAACCGATTTCACCGGTCAGCAGAACCAGGTCGCGTTCCTCCACGGCGTACTGCAAGCGCGCCAGAGCCTCCCGATGCCCGCGACTGAGGAACAGGAACCGGGGGTCCGGGGTTTTGCTGAACGGCCGGGCACTGAGGCCGAAAAACTCTTCATACATGGAGCGACGACTCGCTGCGCAACGCTTCGCCGATCAGCCCGGCGACATCGAGCACCAGGATGGTCTGCTGATTGCCGAGTTCAGCGGCGCCGGCGATCCCCTTGACAAAGGAGAGCGTCTTGCCGAGGGACTTGATCACCACATCCTGCTGACCGAGCAGTTCATCGACGACAAAGCCTATCCGTTTGTCGGCCAGACCGACAATGGCGACAAACAGCCGCTCGTCCTGCGGAGCCGTTGCGGCGTCAGCGGCCGTGCGCTGCAACCCGAAGACGCTGTTCAGACGCAGCAACGGGATGGTCGTCTCCCGCAGTTCGATCACCTCCCGGCACTCGATGGTTCTGATCATCGCGCTGTCGAGCATCAGTGTTTCCAGAACCGAATTGATCGGAATCGCATAAGTTTTCTCCCTGATCCGAACAATCAGCGCCTTGATGATCGCCAGGGTGATCGGCAGGGTGATGATCATGCTGGTCCCCCCGCCGACGTCGCTTTTGATCTCGATCATACCCGACAGTTCGGCGATGTTGTTCTTGACCACATCCATGCCGACACCGCGGCCGGACAGATCGCTCACTTCGTCGCGCGTGGAAAAGCCGGGCATGAACAGCAAGTCGTAGATCTCGTCGAGGGACAGCTCCTGGTCCGGACGAACCAGGCCCCGGGCGACGGCCTTGCGGCGCACAGCGGCAGGGTCGATGCCACGCCCGTCATCATGCACCTCGATGACGACATGATTCCCCTTCTGCGACGCCCAGAGCCTTATTGAACCTTTTTCCGACTTGCCCACGGCCAGCCGCTCTTCCGGGGTTTCCAGACCGTGATCGATGGCATTCCGGATAATGTGCATCAGCGGGTCGGAGACATCCTCGATGATCAGCTTGTCGAGTTCGGTCTCCGCGCCCCGAATATCGAGAGCAACCTTCTTCCCCTGCTCATTGGAGACACGGCGCACGATCCGGGTCATCTTTTCGAACAGCTGACCGACCGGCACCATGCGGACATCCATGACCCCTTTCTGCAGTTCGTCGAGGCGGCGCTCGAGGCCGCGGGTCGCCTTGCTCAGCTCGGCACCGAGTTCGGCAACGCCGTTGCTGCGCAACTGGTCGGCAATGTTGGCAATCGCCCCCTTGGAGAGAACCAGTTCACCGACAATGTTCATCAGCAGATCGAGCTTGTCGATATCGACCCGCACCGTGCGGCTGATGGAACGGACCGTGCCGCCCGCTTCTTCGGCAAGGGGCTCGGGGCTGGCGGTGCCGGCCTCGCCGACGGCTGGCGGCTCCTGCGCAAGGGCGACCGGGCCGGCTGACACCGGTTCAGGCCGAACGTCACCGCAGAGCGTCAACTGCAGATCGTCGCGACCGGCGAGAGTTCGCACCTCTGAGGTCTCGCACTCCGAGCCGAACAGGATCTGGAATGAGATCCGGTCGCCGCTATCACCGACCGAAGGGAGAGTGCTGATCACCTCGCCCCGGGCCTTGAGGTGATCAGTCAGTTCGGCCAGTTCCTGGTCAAAGCAGGAGAGATCGAAATCGACCTTGACCAGGTAGATCCGCCGCCCTTTGCGGACATTCTCCAGCAGGCGGTGCTCTTCGTACTCGGTAAGGACGTTGAGAATCGCGGCATCGATGCCGAGTCGGGTCAAGGGGTCGGCAGCGGTCTCAGCTGCGGCTGCGGCTGCGGAGCCGATCTGTTCGAGGATCGGGGTCAGATCGAAGGTGAACTGCTCGTCATCGCTCTTGCCGTTCACCAGGCGAACCAGGCCATCTATGGCGGCGAACAGGGTATCGACAAGCTGCTGACTGAAAGGAACCCTGCCGAGGCGCAGGCCATCAAGCAGGTTTTCCATAGAGTGGGCGAGCTGGGCCAGATCGTCGAAGCCGAACATGCCGGCCAGACCCTTGATGGAGTGAGCGCCCCGAAAAATACCGTTGATCAGATCGGGATCGCTTTCACCCGTTTCCAGGCTGTCGGCGAGCCTGACCACGTCGAGATTCAGGCCACCGAGAATCTCTTCGGTCTCGCTGATAAATTCCTTGAGGGCCTGGGACGACCTGCGTTCGCTCACAAAGGGCCTCCAGGTCAGGACAGGTATTCGCGGATCAGAGCCTGGAGGCGATCCGGCGCAAAAGGTTTGACCAGATACGCATTGGCGCCGAGAGCCAGGCCCTTTTCGCGATCCCGCTCACTCCCCTCGGTACTGATGATAAACAGGGGGGTTTGCCGGTAGTTCTCGTTGTTGCGGATGAAACTGACCAGCTCCAGACCGTTGATGTCCGGCATGTTGATATCGGTGATGATCAGGTCGACTTTTTCCCGGGGGAGAATACGCAGGGCCTCGAAACCGTTGGCAGCCTCGATGATCTCGTAATCGCCCATGGCGCTGATGGTCGAGACGATGAGCGAACGCATGGTCGGAGAGTCTTCCGCTATCAGAATTTTCTGGGTCAAACCGGCTCCTCCGTCATCATAATCAGGGAGCACCATGACTACCGGCGCGGCGCTCTTGCAATGCTTTTTCCATGGCCAGGCCAGCCTTGGAGAGAAAGATCTCCAGGGTTTCCGTGTCGCCGATGGGACTCTTGTCGAGGAGATTGTCACCATACAGGACGGCGACCACCCGCCCTTCACTGATCAGCGGACCGACGAACACCTCGGCCGGCCGGCCGCCTCCCAGCTTCTCAAACAGGTAGCTGTCCCATGGCCGGTTGCCCGGAACGACCTTGTAAGGCTTCTGGTCTTGCAGCACCTCGGAAAAGAGGTTCGGTTCGTTTTTCGGGATGCGAATGCCGCGCACGCGGATATCGGCCGACTCGCCGACATCACCGATGCCGAACTGACCGAGTCCGGCGATCTCCCGCTCCTTGACCAGCAGAATCATCGCCCGGTTCATCAGTTCGCTGGCAAACCGCAGAATCAGCAGGATGATACCACCACCCAGAGCTGGATTGTTCAACTCTTCGAGCATGCCGCGCAGCAGATGCAGCCCTGGCGACTGCGGGAGCGTTGCGGTCTTGCTCTCTGTTTCCGGCTCGCCCAGTTCCCGCATCAGTTCGGCACCGAGATTGACCAGAGGCTCTGCCGAAGTGTCGCCGACGCTCCCGTGGGCACAGACCGACAGGAGAGATTCGACCAGGGCGCCCATCTCCGGTCCCGGCGTCCTGGCGCTGACGTCACTCCTCTTCGGCTTGCGCAGCAGCACCGGCACCCCGAGCTTCTGCAGACGCTGCTCAGCCTCGGGGTTGGGATGATCGGCCATGACCATGACCTGGAACCCGGGAGACTGCTGGCGAATCGCCTCAACCAGTTCCAGCCCGCCGAGGATGCCGCTGCCGTCGCGGCGCGGCATCATCAGGTCGATGACCAGGGCCGTCTGCTCGGGGTCAGCGGTGGCGACCGCCTGCAGAAAGTCGGCGCCGTCGGTCAACACCCGCACAGCGACCTGGCGCTGCTGCAGCAGAATCGCGAGCTGTTCGGCGACCAGAGGGTCGTCATCGACAATCAGAAAACCGGTCTTGTTGCCGGCTGGTTCTTTGTGAGCCTCTTCAGCTTCAGGCCGGCCCTGATCGGCAGGCGCTTCCCCCTTGATTTCGGCCAGCAGTCGATCGGCATCGACAACCGACTCCCCCTGCTCTTCATCGGTTTCGCCACGATGCCGTTTTTCATCGATGATCCGGCTCCCCTCCATGGCCAGCCACTGCGGATTCAACCCCTGGTCAAGCATGAACTGCAGGGGGTTGAAACTGGCGCCGGCAAGCTCCTCCGGCTCACCAAGTTCAAAAGAGAAGGTTCCTTCCGACCAGCCGAAAAAGCTGTAGACAACCCGCTCAATCTGTTCGCGCACAACGGTTTCGATCGCCTCGCGGGCCACACCGAACTCGCCGGCCAGGATATCACCGAGCCGGCGCCCGTCCGCCGTTTCCTGCTGACGAACCAGAGCGCTTTTCAACGTGGCGAAGTCGATCAGCTTGCCGCGCAGCAGCAGATCGCCGAGATTTTCCGGAAAAGCCGAGGAGACGGCGCGGGTGACCTGACCATCGTAAAAGATGATCCGGCCGACTCGCGAGCCGCTGACCAGTTCCAGCACGCCCGATTTGCGGCTCAGGCTGACGATCTGCAGGATCTCACCGAGACCGAGGTCTTCCAGATTACCGACAAGGCTCATCGCGCTTCCAGTGTTCCCGAAAAAGTCCGACCTATTGCTGACAACGAACTTTCAGCGATCAAATACGCGTAAACATATCGTATGGTTCAGTGCATGTAAAGTCAGTTCGCACGAGATTTCGGTCTCGGCAGAACGGTCGGTCAACGCTCCCGGTCGACGAACCGCAGGCGGATCGGACAGGCACGAAAACCGAAAGCCTGGCGAATGCAGTTGTTCAGGTAGCGCTGGTAACTGAAATGGACGCCCTCGGCCTTGTTGACAAAAATGACAAAGGTCGGCGGGCGTACGGCGGTCTGCGTCATGTAGAAAAACTTGAGGCGCTTGCCGTGATAAAACGGCGGCTGGTGGGCCTTCTCCGCCTCCTGCAGCACCTTGTTCAGGGCCGAGGTCGTCACCTTCCGGTTAAACTCCTCGCCGACCGCTTGGACATCGGCCATGATCTTGCTGATGCGCTGCCCGGACAACGCCGAGACAAAGTGGATCGGGCTGTCCGGCAGGAAGCGGAAGGTCCCCCGGATCTCCTTGACAAAGCGGCCCATGGTCGCCTGGTCCTTTGCGACCAGATCCCACTTGTTGACGATGATGATCACGGCCCGGCCACGCTCATGGGCGTAGCCGGCGATTGTCAGGTCCTGGTCGGTGACGCCTTCGACAGCATCGACCACCATCAGGGCGATATGGCAGCGCTCCAGCGCCTTGAGCGCCTGCACCACCGAGTATTTTTCGAGCTTCTGTGCCACCCGCCCCTTGCGGCGGATGCCGGCGGTATCGATCAGCACATAGCGCTGACGGTTGTAGGTGAACGGGGTGTCGACACTGTCGCGGGTGGTGCCGGCGGTCGGGTTTGCGACCATCCGCTGGTAACCGAGCAGACGGTTGACGATCGACGACTTGCCGACATTCGGCCGGCCGATAATGGCCAGGCGCGTTTCGGTCTGATCGCCGTCGGCCGCGTGTCCATCGGGGAGCAGCTCCTGCAGCCGGTCGAGCAGATCCCTGACACCGGGACCGTGTTCCGCCGAGACCGGCCAGAGTTCGTCGATACCGAGGGCGTAGAATTCGCCGAGCCCGTCTTCCTGGGTCGGGCCATCGACTTTGTTGACCACAAACAGCACCGGTTTGTCGACCTGGCGCAGAATCTGCGCCACCTCCTCGTCGGCCGGATTGAGCCCCTCGCGACCGTCGAGGAGCAGCAGAACGATATCGGCCTCCTCGATAGCCAGCTGCGACTGCTCGCGCATCTGGCTCAGCAGCCGGTCTTCGCTGACCGGCTCGAAGCCGCCGGTGTCGATCAGCACAAACGGCTTGTCGAACCGGGTCACCTCGGCGTAGTTGCGGTCCCGGGTCACTCCGGGAATATCCTCGACAATCGCCATGCGCCGGCCGAGAATCCGGTTAAACAGCGTCGACTTGCCGACATTCGGCCGGCCGACAATCGCAACAATCGCGCTCATGAATCGTTATCCTTCAGGTTGTGATGCGTGATGCAGCAATGCGTGTTGCGCGGCAATCAAAATCGAAATCGGGATCGCAGTCGCTATCGTCCAAACAGATTCCGCCTCCAGCCCCTCCCCTGCAGCCTGCGCCGTTACTCGTAGCCGAATTCCCGGAGCATGCGACCGGAGGTCGTCCAGTTCTTCTGTACCCGGACGAACAGCTGCAGATGAACCTGGACGCCGAGCAGGCGCTCGATCTCGCGACGTGCCGCCTGGCCGATCTGCTTGAGCATGCTGCCGCCCCGGCCGATCAGGATCCCTTTCTGGCTGTCGCGTTCGACATGAATGACCGCATCGATACCGACCAGATTGCGCTCCGGATTCTCCTGAAAACGCTCGACCAGCACAGCGACGCCGTACGGCACCTCGTCGCGGATCCTGCCGAGAATCTGTTCGCGAATCATCTCGGCAACGATGAACCGCTCCGGCAGATCGGTCACCTGGTCCGGCGGAAAATAGCATGGCCCCTCTGGCAGGTGCTGCAACACCTCCTGGAGGAGCGCTTCTTCTCCTGCGCCGGTCAGGGCCGAGAGCGGAATAATGGCGGCAAACGGACAGATATCGCGATAGCCGTCGATCAGCGGCAGCAGCGCCGGCTTCGCCACCAGATCGACCTTGTTGATACCGAGGATCACCGGTCCTTTCGCCTTGCGCAGCAGGTCCGGCACCAGCCGGTCATCATCGAGCGGCCGGTCGGCCTCCACCAGCCAGAGAACCAGATCGACATCGAGGCAGGCCGCCCGGGCCTGATCGACCATGTACCGGTTCAGTGGCGACTTGGCGGCATGGATGCCGGGCGTGTCGACAAACAGAACCTGGTAAGCCGACGTGGTCAGAATACCGAGAATCCGGTTGCGGGTCGTCTGCGGCTTCGGCGAGGTGATAGCGACCTTCTGCCCGACCAGGCGATTGAGCAGGGTCGACTTGCCGACATTCGGCCGGCCGATGATGGCGACAAAACCGGAACGAAATGCTTGATCATCCGTAGACATGATGCAATTCCTGTAGGCGGGGCCGCGACCGGCCGGGACAGCCCCGTCAGTCATCGGCCAGTCTGGCCAGAGCCGCCCTGGCGGCTTCCTGTTCGGCCCTTTTCTTGCTGGGCCCGGTGCCGCTGCCGAGCACCCGGTCGGCAATGAGCACGTCCACCCGGAAGTGCCGGCAGTGGTCGGGGCCGGCGGCATCGAGCAGCCGATAGACCGGCAAGGATTTGAAGCGGGCCTGCAGCAGTTCCTGCAGGCGGGTCTTGCAGTCCTGACCGGAGCGGGCGGCGGCCTGGCGCAACCGCGGCGTGAACAGCGGCGCGATGACGTCGGCGGTCCGATCGAAACCGGCATCCTGAAACATCGCGCCGAACAGCGCCTCCAGGGCATCGGCGAGCACGCTCGCCTTGTGCTGTCCGCCACTCTGCCGTTCGCCACGGCCGAGGAGCAGGCAGTCGCCGATGCCGAGCTGCCGGGCCAGGTCGGCGAGACTCGCCTCGGCGACCACCTCGGCACGCAGCCGGGTCAGTTCGCCTTCGCGGAACTCGCCAAAGTCCCGCAGCAGCTGTTCGCTGACGACCAGGTCGAGGACCGCGTCGCCGAGGAATTCGAGGCGTTCGTTATGCCCCAGCTGCAGATCGGGGTGTTCGTTGGCAAACGAACTGTGGCACATGGCGCTGGCCAGAAGCCATCCGTTACGGAACCGGTAACCGAGACCGCCCTGCAGAGCCTCCCAGAGCGGTTGTCGGGCGCTGATCTGTCTGTTATCAAGCCATTCCATAGAGAACATTCCGTAAATCGCCAGCACTCTACCCCAGAACCGGGGCGAGAGCAACGACGACCGTAACGGGCTCAGCAATTGCCCTTGATCTGTGAGCGACGGCATTCCTATAATGCAGTTCGAATCGAGTCCAGTCCAAACGTCTGTCCGGCAAAGCCGCAGACTCTTGCCAGCGCCAGGAACCACCTCCATGACCTTTGATCAGATTATCGGCCATGACCGCCAGAAAGAGGTCCTCGGCCGGATTCTCGCGAGCGGCCGCCTGGCACATGCCTACCTGTTCACCGGACCGGACGGCATCGGCAAGCAGCTGGTCGCCGTCGCCCTGGCGCGGGCTGTGGTCTGTGAAGAGCAGCACGGCTGCGGCGACTGTGTCGCCTGTCGCAAGCTCGATCACCATAACCACCCCGATTTCCATCGCCTCGAGCCGGACGGCACCAGCATCAAGATCGAACAGATCCGTGCTCTGCAGCGCGAGATGAATCTGAAACCCCTGGAAGCGTCGCGCAAGATCTGCCTGATCGACCAGGCCGAACTGATGACCATCGGCGCCGCCAACGCCTTGCTGAAGACCCTGGAGGAACCGCGCGGCGACAGCCTGTTCATCCTGCTCAGCGCCCGTCCGCAACGGCTGCCGGAAACGATCCGCTCCCGCTGCCAGCTGCTCCCCTTCGGTCGCCATCCGCGCAGCCGCATCCGCCAGGAACTGGAACGGCAACTCGGTATCGACTCCGCCGAAGCCCATGTCCTGGCGGCTCTGGCCGACGGCAGCTTCAAGAAAGCCTTCGGCCGTGATCGGGAACTCTACCTCGAACACCGCCGCGTCCTGCTAAAAACCTTGACCGGTCTCTCTGCCGGCAGTATCTTGCCCATTCTGGATTTCGCTGAACAGCTCGCGCAGGACAAGACCGTCCTGCCCGACATCCTCGAGATTTTCCAGGCGTTTTACCGGGATCTGATGCTGCAGCACCAGGGACGGGATGCCGATCATTTTGTCAATCTCGATCTGGTCGACAAGATCAGACGGGTCTCGGCCCGGGAATCCCTGCAGAGTCTGCTGAAAAAACTCGACGCCCTCACGGACGCCCGCCGCCACCTCGACCGCAACGTCAATCCGCGGCTGACCATGGAAGTCCTGCTGCTGCGCCTGGTCGCCTAACATTAAAGAGAAGACTCACTCGCTCATGGTCAAAATTGCCACTGTCAGATTCCAGCCGGCCGGCCGTCAGTACGATTTCAATACCCAGGGGCTCGATCTCAAGCCGGGCGACCGGGTGATCGTTGAAACCGATCGCGGGCGTGCCATGGCCACCGTTGTCGGTCCGTTGCGTGAGATTGACGAGCAACAGGCACCGGATTCCCTGAAAAAGATTCTGCGCGTCGCCAGCGAGGAGGATATGGCCCTGGCCATGACCAATGCCGCCCGCGAGGCCGACGCCTTCAGCTACGGCCAGAGGCGCATCGCGGAACGGCAGATGGAGATGAAACTGGTGCGCGCCGAGTATGCGTACGACGGCTCCAAGATCGTCTTCTATTTCACGGCCGAAGGACGTATCGACTTCCGCGAACTGGTCAAGGATCTCGCCCATCACTTCCATACCCGCATCGAAATGCGTCAGATCGGGGTGCGTGACGAAGCCAAACTGGTCGGCGGCCTCGGTATCTGCGGCCGGGAACTCTGCTGCTGCACCTTTCTGGTCGATTTCACGCCGGTTTCGGTAAAGATGGCCAAGGAGCAGGGTCTGGCGCTGAATCCGACCAAGATTTCCGGCCAATGCGGCCGACTGCTCTGCTGCCTCTCCTACGAGTACGAAACCTACTGTCATCACAAGAAGGGGATGCCGAAATGCGGTCGCAAGGTCGCCTGGCAGGGGAAGGAGTGGGAGGTCACCGGGCAGAACGTCCTCTGCCGTAAACTGACCTTGCGCTCGGCCGAGGGCGTCAACCAGGCGGTTACCATGGAGCAGTTGGAATCCGACCTGCCGGCCAAGGAAGCGGACGAGTGTGCCGAAGAGGTCAGGGCACGCGGGACAAAGCCGGCGGCGGCCAAGACTCAGGAGTCCGCCGATACCAGTCGGCGCCGCCGTCGGAAACCTCGTCCGCAGGAGAAGTCAGCGAGTGCCGATTCTGGCAAGGACGCTGCGCCGGCCGTGGCGGAACAGCAACAACCGGTCGCTGCCGAAGGCGAGAATCAGCCCGGCAAGCGCCGGCGCCGGCGGCGGCGCAAACCGCGCGGCGCGGAGCGCGGCGGGTCGCCCACTCAGGGAGAATAGTCATGTCCACGGAAAAGACTTTTTACGTCACGACGCCGATCTACTACGTCAACGATGTGCCGCACATCGGCCATGCCTACACCACCCTGGCCTGTGATGTGCTGGCGCGCTACAAGCGCTCGCGCGGCTTCGAGGTCGCCTTTCTGACCGGCACCGATGAACATGGCCAGAAAGTGGAAAAAGCGGCGCTGACCCGGGGAGAGACCCCGCTGGAACTGGCCGATCGCGTGGTCAAGCGCTTCCAGTCCCTCTGGGAGAAGCTGAACATCTCGCACACCGATTTCATCCGCACCTCCCAGGAGAGGCACAAGCAGGCCGTCCAGGAGATCTTCCGCCTCATCGAGGCCAAAGGCGACATCTATCTCGGCGAATACGAGGACTGGTACTGCACCCCCTGCGAAACCTTCTGGACCGAGACCCAGCTGCTCGACGGCAAATGCCCCGACTGCGGCCGGGCCACCGACAAGCTCAAGGAAGAGTCGTACTTTTTCCGCATGAGCAAGTACCAGGAGAAACTGCTTGCCCATATCGAGGCCAATCCGGACTTCATCCAGCCGAAGAGCCGGCGCAACGAGATTCTCAGCTTCGTCCGCGAAGGGCTGCGCGATCTGTCGATCTCCCGCACCACCTTCTCCTGGGGGATCCCGGTGCCGGGCAACGACAAGCATGTCATCTACGTCTGGTTCGATGCCCTGACCAACTACATCAGCGCCCTCGGCTTCCCCGACCGTTCCGGCGACTATGCACGCTTCTGGCCCTGCGACGTCCACGTGATCGGCAAGGACATCCTGCGCTTCCACACCGTCTACTGGCCGACCTTCCTGCTGGCCGCCGGTCTGCCGCTGCCGGAGAAGGTCTTTGCCCACGGCTGGTGGACGGTCGAGGGGCAGAAGATGAGCAAGAGCCTGGCCAACGTGGTCGAACCGAACATGCTGATCGAAAAGTACGGTGTCGATGCGATCCGCTACTTCCTGCTGCGCGAGGTCCCTTTCGGCCTTGACGGCGACTTTTCCCACAACGCCCTGGTCAACCGCATCAACTCCGACCTGGCCAACGACCTCGGCAATCTGGTCAGCCGTTCCACAGCGATGCTCAACAAGTACTTTGCCGGCGAACTCCCGAAACCGGGCGCACCGGACGATGTCGATACGGCCCTGCGTGCAAAGTTCGCCGCGACTCTCCCCGTCGTCGATGCCCAGATGAACGAACTCGCCTTTAACAAGGCGCTGCAGAGCCTCTGGGAGCTGGTGTCGGCCGCCAACAAGTACATCGACGAGACCGCTCCGTGGGTGCTGGCCAAGGACGAGGGGAACCGCGCGCGGCTCGGCAGCGTCCTCTACAATCTGCTGGAGGCGGTGCGCCTGATCAGCCTGCTGGTCGACCCGTTTATGCCCGAAACCGCGGCGAAAATCGATGACATCCTCGGTCTCGACGCCCGCCAGGTTCACCTCGCCGGTCAGGACAGCTGGGGAGGACTCAAGCCGGGCAGCCAGATCGCCAAGGCCGCCCCGCTCTTCCCGCGCATCGAGGTCGCGTAGTCACCAGGCTTTTCGCTGGTCTCGCAACATCATCGATGAAACGCGGAGACGCCGAGGCGCGGAGAGAACCCGGCGACCCGGAATGCCACCTCCGCGTCTTCGCGCCTCCGTGTTGAATTTTCGACCGTGACTATTCATCAGAAAGTCAACGGTTCATCACTGAGACTTTCGCCGAAAGTCCGAAATTGGAGGGCTAAGCAAAAAACGCCAAAGGCAAGGCACGCAATTGTCGAGCAATGAGACGTAGTTCCATACGTCGAAGCAGCGAGACGCTTGTGGCAACGCAGCAGTTGGTGAGTTTTTGCGACGCCATCAACACTCTTTTAAAAAATGTCTACCCCTTTGATCGATACCCACGCCCATCTCGATTCCGGCCGGTTTGCTGACGACCTCGCCGAGGTGGTCGCACGGGCGGAGCAGAACGGTGTCGGCACCATCCTGACCGTCGGCTGCGACCTGGAGAGTTCCCGCGCTTCGGTCGATCTGGCGCTGCAGTTTCCCAATGTGTACGCCAGTGTCGGCATCCATCCCCACGATGCCGCCGATGTCGATGACGCCATGCTCGCCGAACTCGCCCGCATGGTCGAGACGGTCGACAAGGTGGTCGCCATCGGTGAAACCGGTCTCGACTTCTATCGCGACCGCGCGCCGCGCGACCGTCAGCGCGAGGTGTTTCGTCAGCAGATCCGTCTGGCGCGCCGGCTCGGTAAACCGCTGATCATCCACGACCGCGACGCCCATGCCGAGGTGGTGGCGATCCTGCGCGAGGAACGCGCTGACGAGGTCGGCGGGGTGCTGCACTGCTTCTCCGGCGATCTGGCGATGGCGCGCGCCTGCATCGCCATGAACTTTCTGATCTCTTTCGCCGGGCCGCTCACCTACCCGGCCAACAGTGCACTGCGCGAGATTGCCGGCGCCCTGCCGATCGACGTCATGCTGGTGGAGACCGACTGCCCGTATCTGGCGCCGCAGCAGCAGCGCGGCCGGCGCAACGAGTCGGCCTTTGTCCGCCAGACCGCCGAGCGGCTCGCCGAGGTCAAGGGGCTGCGCTTCGAAGATGTGGCGCGGGTGACCAGCCTGAACGCCCACCGGCTGTTCGGGATTGGCCAGGTCGACCAGAGCAGCCGGATCGCCTACCGGATTCGCGACAGTCTCTACCTGAACATCACCAACCGCTGCACCAACCGCTGTACCTTCTGCGCCAAGTTCCGCGACTTCACCGTCAAGGGGCACCAGCTCTGCCTGGAACGGGAGCCGGACGTCAAGGAGGTCATGGCGGCCATCGGCGATCCGCGCGAATACACCGAGGTCGTTTTCTGCGGCTACGGCGAGCCGCTGCTGCGTCTCGATCTGGTCAGGGAGATAGCCGCCTGGCTGAAGCGCCAGGAAATCAGGGTGAGGATCAACACCGACGGCCAGGCCAACCTGGTGCACGGCCGCAACATCCTCCCCGAACTGCAGGGACTGGTCGATGCGCTCAGCGTCTCCCTGAACGCACCGGACGCCGCCAGCTACCAGCGTATCTGCCGGTCAGAGTTCGGCGAGGCCGCCTACCCGGCAGTCAAGGACTTCCTCCGCGAGGCCGGCCGGTACATCCCCGAAGTGACCGCCACCGCCGTCACCCTGCCGGGGATCGACATTGCGGCCTGCCGGCGGGTCGCCGGCGAACTCGGCGTCACCTTTCGCGAACGGACCTACAACGAAGTCGGCTGAACCGTTCTTGCGACCAGCCAAACCCTTTTTTCCCACAGCTCACCGGCACAAACGTCCGTCCGCCAGCCTGCCGGGCCGGTTAATGAGCTCCGTGCGGCTTACCCTGTTTAAAGCGCGCTTCCAGCCGCGCCCGCAGGGCCGGGCCGACCTCTTGTCCCCACCGTCTGCCGATCTCGAGATTCTCCTGCATGATCCGCGGCATCAGCGCCAGGGACTTTTTGCCGAGTTCGGTCTGATAAAAACGATACAGCTCGGCAATCTCTTCGGTGGTAAACGTCCGGTCGAAGATCGCCGCGATTTGCGTCAACAGCTGGTCGCGATCGATGGCGAGCTGCTTCTCGACCTCTTCACGGATGATGACCATTGCATCGGCCGGCATCTCCGGCCGGGAGGTCTGCAGCACCTGGTGAATCTGCTCGGCCATGGTCTTGCCGTAGCTGCGGGTGAGATCGTCGACCTCGGCCAGGGCCATGATCGCACGAATCGTCGCCGCCTTGTCGGTGGCGGGGTCGTCGGCCAGCACTCTCCCGGGGATGAGAGCGAGCAGAACAAGAGCAACCAGTAGAATCCGCTTTTTCATTGAGAACCTCCTGTGGTCTGGATTGATTGTAACTTCTTCAGCGAGTGGATCGCCCTGGCAGAGACTCGAGGAATTCAGGATTCAGGATACACCATTCAGAAGAAAATCCGACATCTAACCCTTTCAGGAAAAGGGAATGGCCGTTTTATGGTTCTGCATTCTCTGGTGACGGAGCAACCGAGACACTGTTCATGACGGTGTCATGGTCTGGCCGTTATTCTGAATTCTGAATCCTGTCTTCCCGCTTTCTCAACAGAAACCTTCAAGCCGAAGAGTTAGGAGCGATTTTTATACAGCAGATACGACTCGATGACCGGCCAGTCGGCATCGGCCCAGTCGAGAGTGTGCAGTTCGTCAGGGGGGAGCCAGGCGATGGCGGCGTGTTCGTGCAGGACAGGCGTACCGGCGGCAAGCGTGCACAGGCAGGGGTAGAGGGTGACGATGAAATCCGGATAGTGGTGGGTGCTGGCCGGCAACGGCGTCGCCGGGGTAATGTGCAGCGCCAGCTCCTCGTACAGTTCGCGTCGCAGACACGCCTCGACCGATTCCCCCGGCCCGATCTTGCCGCCGGGAAACTCCCACTTCAGCGGCAGGCTCATCTGCGCGCTGCGCTGGGCGACCAGCACCAGACCGTCGCGCTCAACGATGGCACAGCCGACATGCAGGTGACCCGGCACCTTCAATAGCCCATCTTCCCGGGGATACAGCCGCGCACTCCGCCGCGCGGCGCCTCGACATCGCCGGCCCGACGCGGGATCAGGTGGATATGCGCATGCATCACCGTCTGCCCGGCGACTTCGCCGCAATTCATGCCGATATTGAAACCGGTCACCCGTCTGTCTTCCCCTTGAATCTGCTTCTTCAGCAACAGCAGCAGCGCCTCGGCATCGCGCCGCTCGGCATGGTTCATGGCGAAGAAATCGGCAATGTGCCGCTTGCTGATCACCAGGTGATGACCTTCGGTGACCGGGTGTTTGTCGAGTACGGCAAAGACACTGCCGAACTCACAGACCAGACGATCCTCCTTGAGGGTCTGGCAGAATGGACAATCGGCGTGGCTGGCGACAGTCATAGATTCGACCTTTTTACGAGTCTGACGAAATTGTTCCGACAGAGTTCATTCTTTCAGTCTGCGCTGCTGCAGACTGGAGTGTTAACCGGGCAAAAAAGACTGTCCGGCCGGAATCCGCGCGCAGAGCGCGGCGAGCAGGCGCACGGCGGCGTCGAGATCGGTCCAGTCGAGCACTTCGACCGGGGTATGCATGTAGCGCAGCGGAATGCTGATCAGTGCGGTGGCCACCCCGCCACGCGCCAGCTGCATGACGTTGGCGTCGGTACCGGAAGCCCGCGGGATCCCCATCACCTGATAGGGAATCTGTTCCTGCCGGGCGGTGGCGGTGAGCAAGTCGAACAGCACCGGGTTGATGTTCGGTCCGCGGGCGATTACCGGCCCCTGACCGAGGCGGATCTCGCCGACCTGCTTGTGATCGGCATCCGGATAGTCGCTGGCGAAACCGACCTCGACGGCGATGCCGATATCGGGCCGCACACCGTAGACGCTGGTGGTGCCACCGCGCAGGCCGACCTCCTCCTGGACCGTGGAGACAGCGTACAGCTCGACACTCTGCTCGCCGCGCCGTTGCACCTCGCGCAGCACCTGGGTGACGATGAACGCCCCCATTTTGTCGTCCAGCGCCCGCGAGGTCAAACGGCTCCCCTGCAGGCGTTCGACGCCGACGGCAAAGGTCACCGGATCGCCGATCGCCACCAGCTCGCCGGCAGCCGTCTTGTCGCTGCAGCCGATATCGATAAACTGGCTCTTGAACGGCATCACCTTGTCGCGGTCCTTCGCCTCGATCTGGTGAATCGGCCGCTTGCCGACCACTC
Source organism: Desulfuromonadales bacterium (assembly GCA_032251295.1). Taxonomy (GTDB): domain Bacteria; phylum Desulfobacterota; class Desulfuromonadia; order Desulfuromonadales; family BM103; genus BM103. Next base: position 43,854 of record JAVVDS010000016.1, read on the forward strand.
CGGCCACCGGGCCGTTGGCACTATGCACCGTGACCCGCTGCCCCGGCACCAGATGGGCATCGACGCCGCCGATCGGCGCGAAGAACAGAAAGCCCTGGTCGTCGATGTACTGAACCATGAAGCCGATCTCGTCGCAGTGACCGGCCAGCATCAGGCGTGGTGCTCCCGACGGCCCGGCAAGACGGGCGATCAGATTGCCCATCACATCGCTGCGCAGTTCGTCAGCGACCCCGTCCAGAGCCCGGCGGATCACGCGTTGCGCCGGCTGTTCGAACCCGGACGGGCTCGGCGCCTCGACCAACTCCTTGAAAAATGCGAAATCTTGTTCGTTCATGGTCGTCCTTGTTGCAGGCAGGATTCTGGATTCAGGATGCAGAATAACTGCAAGGTCGTATTCTGACGGTAGAGTACCAGAGGCGCTGAGAAAAATTCCAAAAATTCAAGTTTCTTCTCCGCACCTCCGCGTCTCCGCGTTCAATCGGCTCTTTCTGCGGCGGCATCTGCCTTGACCAGCTCCCCCAGCTGGGAGTTCTTGAAGGAGCGGACGATACGCACCGGCACGGTCCGGCCGATCAGGTCGACACGACCTGCGAAGTTGACGATCCGCCCCCAGTCAGTGCGACCGAACAGCTGCCCGCCCCCCTGCCTGCTCTCCCCTTCGACCAGCACGGTTCGGACCTGGCCGACGTCCTGCTGCCAGGTCTGCCGCGAGATCTCCTGTTGCAGCGCCAGCATCCGGTCGAAGCGCTCCTGCTTGACCGCCGCCGGCGTCTCGTCCGGCAGTTCGGCCGCCGCCGTGCCACGGCGCGGCGAGAAGATAAAGGAGAAGATGTCGGCGTAACGGACCTCGGCGAGCAGCTCCATAGTCGCGGCAAAATCGTCCTCGGTCTCACCGGGAAAGCCGACAATGATATCGGAACTGAGCCGGATATCGGGACAGACCGCTTGCAGCTGCCGGACCAGAGCGAGGTAGTGCTCGCGATCGTAGCCGCGGTTCATGGCGCGCAGGATCGGGTCGGCGCCGCTCTGCACCGGCAGGTGCAGGTGATGGCAGAGCTTGTCGAGGCGGCCGAAACAGTCGATCAGATCGGCGGAGAGATCCTTCGGGTGGGAGGTGGTGAAACGGATCCGCTCGACGCCGTCGATGGCGTTGACCTCACTCAGCAGGCCGGCAAAAGAGAGTTCGGTGGCGTCACGGCAGCCGTAGGAGTTGACGTTCTGACCGATCAGGGTCACCTCCTTGACGCCGTCTGCCGCCAGCTGCCGGATCTCGGCCAGGATTTCGCCGCTCGGCCGGCTGATCTCGCGGCCGCGCACGTAGGGGACCACGCAGTAGCTGCAGAAGTTGTCGCACCCCTGCATTACCGTGACGAAGCGGGTCACCGTATCGGCCTCAGTCCGGCTCGGGAACAGCCGCAGCCGGGTCTCCCGGTCGAGAAATTCCGTCTCCTCGCAGCGCACACGGTCGGCCTCGACGGCGCTGACCATTGCCGGCAGGCGGTGCACATTGTGTGTGCCGAACACCAGGTCGAGATAGGGGAAGTTAGCGAGCAGCTCTTTCCCCTCCTGCTGGGCGATGCAGCCACCCATGCCGAGGATCAGTTCCGGATCGCGGTCTTTAAGCGGCTTGAACCGGCCGAGGTGACCGTAGGCCCTGCGCACCGCCTTGTCGCGCACTGCGCAGGTATTGAGCAGGATCAGACGGGCCTGCTCCGGCTGTTCGACCTGCCGGTAGCCGATCTCGCCGAGCAGGCTGACGATCCGCTCGGAGTCGACCACGTTCATCTGACAACCGAAGGTTTCCAGATAAAAGGTTTTGTTCATCGTTGCTCCGGGTCGGCGACCGGTACGGCCTTGTCACCCATGGCGGCTTCGAGCAAATCGGTGACACGGCGCGGGTATTCGATACCGGCCAGCACCACGCCCCGGCCGCGACCGCCGCCATGAACCTGCAGGGTGCCGAGTTCCGCACCGTGGAAGTGCAGCCGGAAGTAGCTGACCTCGGCCAGATCGAGGGCGCGCAGACGCGGCCGGAACAGCCCGCGCCGCACCAGCAGACGGCGATCGGTAACCGCATAGTCGACCTGACTCCATTCGAGTCGGGCCAGCAGCAGATAGCCGGCGGTGAGATAGAGGGCAAGCAGGATAAACGGCAACGGCAGCCAGGCGAGCCAGGGGAGGCCGTCGGTCCGGGCGACGTGCAGGCAGACCGACTGCCAGATCAGAGTGGCGATCAACAGCAGAACGCCATACACCGAGTACCGCCAGTTGCGGAACACAAAGCAGCGCGGTGCCGGCTTGCCCTGCCAGCGCAGGGTCTCGCCTTCGGTGAGGTGAAACGAATACGAATCGGCCATCTCTCTCTATCTTCCCGGAAAATTCCCTTGCAATTGCGCCGCAGGACATTATCATAAGCGCCCTTGTGCATCAACAGAGAGTAACAACACCGCCATAGAAACCGCATTGAGCAAGGAAACCCCCGACATGACCAGCAATTTACGCAACATCGCCATCATCGCCCACGTCGACCACGGCAAGACCACCCTGGTCGATGCCATGCTCAAGCAGTCCGGCGTCTTCCGGGAAAACCAGGTCATCACCGAGCGGGTGATGGACAGCAACGACCTGGAGAAAGAGCGCGGCATCACCATCCTGTCGAAGAACCTGTCGATCCAGCACGGCGATCTGAAGATCAACATCGTCGACACCCCCGGCCACGCCGACTTCGGCGGCGAGGTGGAGCGGGTACTGAAGATGGTCGATTCGGTGCTGCTGCTGGTCGACGCCTTCGACGGGCCGATGCCGCAGACCCGCTTTGTCCTCAAAAAGTCCCTCGATCTCGGCATCCGGCCGATCGTCGTGATCAACAAGATCGACCGGCCGGGCGCCCGCCCGGAAGCGGTCGTCGACATGGTGTTCGACCTGTTCTGCGAACTGAACGCCGACGAAGAACAGCTCGACTTCCCCCTGGTCTACACCAGCGCCAAAGCGGGGATCGCCAAACGCGAGCTGGCCGACGACTCGGACAACCTCGAACCGCTGTTCACCATGATCCGCGAGCGGGTGGCCCCACCGGTCGCCGACCCCAAAGCGCCGCTGCAGATGCTGGTGACCAGCATCGACTACAATGACTACCTGGGGCGCATCGCCACCGGCAAGATCTTCAACGGTCGCATCAAAGCCGGCGAGACCATCGCCCTGATCAAAAAAGGGGGGGAGATCACGCGTGGCCGGGTCAGCAAGCTGCTCGGCTACCAGGGCCTGCGCCAGGTGGAGCTGAGCGAGGCCGGCGCCGGCGATATCGTCACCATCGCCGGCTTCGACAACGTCGGCATCGGTGAGACGTTGGCCAGCTCGGAAGAGCCGAAATCTCTCCCCTATGTGGCGATTGACGAACCGACTCTGACCATGAACTTCATCGTCAACGCCTCGCCGTTCGCCGGCCGGGAAGGTAAATTTGTCACCTCACGCAATCTGCGCGACCGGCTGCACAAGGAGTTGCGCACCAATGTCGCCCTGCGCGTCGAAGATACTGCCAGCACCGACACTTTCAAGGTCGCCGGCCGCGGCGAACTGCACCTGTCGATCCTGATCGAGAACATGCGCCGCGAAGGATTCGAACTGGCAGTCTCCAAGCCGGAAGTCATCTATCGCGAAATCGACGGTCAACAGTGCGAACCGCTGGAATACCTGGTGATCGACGTCCCCGAGGAGCATCAGGGGACGGTGATCGAAAAACTCGGTCCGCGCAAGGCGGAGATGGTCTCGATGCAGAGCATGGAGGGGATCAACCGCCTGGAGTTCATCATCCCGGCCCGCGGCCTGATCGGCTTCCGCAGCGAATTCCTCACCGACACCCGCGGCACCGGCGTCATGAACCACACCTTCCACGGCTACGGTCCGTACCGCGGGCCGATCCCCGGCCGCAAGAACGGCGTACTGATCTCCATGGACGACGGTGAAACCGTCGCCTATTCCCTGTTCAACCTGCAGGAGCGCGGTATCCTGTTCGTCGGTGCGGGGGTCGATGTCTACACCGGCATGATCATTGGCCAGCACGCCAAGGAGAACGACCTGGTGGTCAATGCCTGCAAGGGGAAGAAGCTGACCAACGTCCGTGCGTCCGGCAGCGACGAGGCGGTCCGCCTGACGCCGCCGCGCATCCTGAGTCTGGAGCAGGCTCTGGAGTTCATCGACCATGACGAACTGGTCGAAGTGACCCCGAAATCGATCCGGCTCCGCAAACGGCTGCTCGATGAGCACGAGCGCAAGAAGGCGGCCAAACGTCCCGTCTGATTTACAAAAAGGCGATATAAAACGGGCTATATGAAATGGAAACAAGGAGTTATCAACATTTCATTCTGCATGTTCGGCACCCCGTTCACATGGAATAGAATTCCGATCTGCACAGCAGAACAACAACAAAGATAACCATCTGTTTTTACGAATTTTTTTCTTGATTTTTCACCGGCCGGGCGGCATCATCTCAACAACGATCAGTAAATAATTACCACAAAGCACACAGGAGATGATCGATGGAATGCCCGACCTGCCAGACCAGTGAACATGTGGAAATCGACACCCACGCCGACGGCTTCGCAGCCAACCTGCACGAATGCGGTCTGTGCGGGACCATGTGGACCTGTCAGGGGAGCCTTGTCAGCATGCTTCACGGCTCGACCCGGAACTTCACCAGAGCGCAGTCGACCACGGAATGCCCGATCTGCCACTGTGACAATCAGATTCATATCGACATCCACGCCGACGGTTTCGCCAACAGCCTGGAGGAGTGCGGCGTCTGCGGAGCCCTCTGGACCCTCGACAAAAACAGTCTGAAACTGGTTCACGGCGCGACCTGGGCGCGCTGAAACAACCTGAACAGTGGGCGATGTGAGGCGTAGGGAGTCCCTCAGCGAAGGCTGCGTTCTGGACGTTACGCCTCGACCCTCACGCTCCATCGATTCAGGCTCTTGATAAATCGCTCCCGTTTCACTATGATGGCGCCACTTGTCGGCACTGACGCGACGAGAGATACGGAGGGAGCGTGGAAAGAGAGTTGAACGACCAGGAGCGGCAGGTTCTGCTGGCCATCGCCCGCCAGGCGATTCTGCAAGCCGTAAAGACCGGCGAGGACTACATCGAGCCGCGCGAAGAGAAAACGCTCAACCAGCGCAACGGCTGCTTCGTCACCATCAAGCAGAACGGTCAGTTGCGCGGCTGCATCGGCAACTTCCAGTCGGAACTCCCCCTCTTTAAAGAAGTAGCAGTCATGGCCCGGGCCTCGGCCACCAACGACCCGCGCTTCTACCCGATGAGCAACGAGGATCTGGAAAATTTCACCCTCGAGATCTCGGTCCTCTCTCCACTGTACAAAATCGACAACATTGACGAGATCGAAGTCGGCAAACACGGCATCTACATCGAGAAGAGCTTTTATCGCGGAGTCCTTCTCCCCCAGGTTGCCATCGAGCACCATTGGGATCGCGACACCTTCCTCAAGCAAACCTGCCTCAAGGCCGGCCTGCCGACCGACGCCTGGCAGGCCCCCGACGCCGACATCTACATCTTCAGCGCCCAGGTCTTTGGCGAAGAGCCGTGTGACTGAAAGGCATTCGACAATCGGCGTCACCGCCGCTGCACACCCGCCACGCCCATTCTGAAGACCAGCCCTCCCGGCGACGGATCAGGCAACAGACGCTGATCCTGTCGTGCGGCACCGCAACAACCGCAAACAACACAGCTAGACATCAATCTGGTTGCAGGCCAGCAGCAGCTGCCCCGCGCAGATCCTCGATCAGCAGATAGAGACAGGGGACCAGCAGCAGGGAGATCACTGTGGCGAACAGGATGCCGTAGCCCAGAGAAAGGGCCATAGGGATCAGGAAACGCGCCTGGCGCGACGTTTCGAAAATCATCGGCGCCAGGCCGCCGAAGGTGGTCAGGGTGGTCAGGATAATCGGCCGGAAACGGCGGCTGCCGGCGGCGAGAATGGCGTCATGGGCCGACCGCCCCTCCTGGCGGCGGCGGTTGGCGTAGTCGATCAGCACCAGGGAGTCGTTAACCACCACGCCGGACAGGGCGACCATCCCCATCATGCTCATCAGGCTCAGGCTGTAGCCCATGAGCAGATGGCCGAGAATCGCGCCGACCACGCCGAACGGGATCGCCAGCATGACGATCAACGGCTGCAGATAGCTGCGAAACGGAATCGCCAGCAGGAAAAAGATGCTGATCAGAGCCAGGCCGAACCCGCCGAACAGACCCGTAAGGCTGTCGCGCATGGCCGCCTGGCGCCCCTGGTAACTTATGGTGAGCCCAGGGAAATCCTGCGCCAGTTGCGGCAGGATATCAGCATTGAGAGTCGCCTGAATCTGCCCGACCCGGTCGATCGGTTCGACACCGGCGGTGACGCTCACCGTGCGCCGCGCATCGCGACGGTTGATGACATCGTAGGCGCGCCCGGGATAGACCTCGGCAACTTCGAGAAGCGGCACAAACGGACCGGCCGGCGTGCGGATCAGCAGCGTCTCGACATCATACAGACTGGTGCGCCCGGCTTCGGGGAGGCGCACCCGTACGGTCAGTTCGTTGCGGCCGCGCTGCTGGCGCAGGGCGGTCGCCCCGGAAAAAGCGTTGCGCACCTGACGGGCCACCTCGCGCGAGGTCAAGCCGAGACTCTGGCCCTCCGGTTTGATGCGGAAATCGAGTTGCGGCTTGCCCGGAGCGAAGCCGTCGTCGACATCTTTCGTATCGGGGAACTCTTCGAGACGCTCGGCGAGCGCCTGACTGGCCCGGTCGAGAACCTGCGTGTCGCGATGCGACAGCTCGACGGTCAGGGCCGCGCCACCTCCCGGCCCGCCACGATCGGCCTCGAAACGCAGCGATTCGAGACCTGGCAGCGTCCCGACCTGTTCGCGCCAGAGCTCGATCACCCGACCGGTCGACAGCGGTCGTACCCCCGGCGGCTGCAGGTAGGCACTGATGCCGACCTGATTTTCGTTGATTTCAGCAAAGACCCCTTGGAGCAGTCGGTCATTACCGTTCTCCGCCGCAACCTGCTCGATCGCCGCGGTCAGCACCCGGGCGACCTGTTCGGCACGAGACAGGGGACTGCCGGCAGGGAGGCTGGCGGTCACCACGGCGGTGTCCGCCTCGACCCGCGGCATCAGGATCATGCCGATGCGACCACTCAAGGCATAGCTGACCACCAGCAGCAGCACGGCCAGACCGAGCGCCAGGGTCAGGCCGCGCCAGCGCAGCGCCAGGTCGAGGAAGGGACGGTAACGGGTTTCGATAAAATCGGTCAGATGGCGACTGAACGCCTGCTGTCTGGCGTGCAGACGAGCGGTCAGACGACTGCGCGGTTTGCTGCGGGTGTGTGCCAGGTGCGCCGGCAGGATCACCAGCGCCTCGACCCAGGAGATCAGAAAGACCGTGATCACCACCAGCGGAATCGTCTGCCAGATCTTGCCGACGAAGCCAGGGACGAACAGCAGCGGCATGAAGGCGACCACGTTGGTGAGAATGGCGTAGGTGACCGGTACCAGGACATCCCTGGCACCGAGGATGGCCGCCTTGGCTGAACCGAGTCCACGTTGCCGGTATTCGTAGATGTTCTCGCCGGCAACAATGGCATCGTCGACAACGATACCGAGGGCGATGATGAAGGCGAACATCGAGATGATGTTGATCGTGACGCCAAGCGCCGGCAAAAACAGCAGTCCGCCAAGGAACGAAGTCGGAATGCCGATAGTCACCCAGAACGCCAGCTTGAATTCGAGGAACAGGCCGAGCAGGCAGAGGACCAGCAGCAGACCGATGAAGGCGTTTTTCAACAGCAGATTCAGGCGTTGCTGATAGATCTCCGAACTGTCACTGCTGATCGTCCAGTCGACACCGGCCGGCAGATCGACCTCGATCTCTGCCATGGCGGCCCGTGCTGCAGTGGAGACCCCGACTGGCGTCTGCTCGCCGACCCGATAGACCCCCAGGCCGATACTGCGTCGGCCGTTGTAGGTGGCCAGGCGGTTGCTGTCTTCGAAGCTCTCCCGGACCTCGGCCAGCTCGGCGAGACGGACGACGCTGCCGTCGGCGGTGGTTACGATCGGGATGTCGGCGAATTCGGCCGCCAGATCACGACGGTCGGTCACCCGCAGCAGAACCTCGCCGCCGGCGGCCTTGACCACGCCACCGGGGATCTCCGCCGAAGCGGCATCGATGCGGCGGGCCACTTCGGCCAGGGTTAGTCCATACGCACGCAGCGACGCTTGCGGAACTTCGACATGAACCTCGATGTCCCGGGCACCGAGCAGATCGACCTGCGTAATTTCAGCATGTTGCAGCAGCCGATCGCGGACCTGTTCGGCCACTTCGCGCAGGACAATTTCAGGAACATCGCCAAACAGCTGGAGACTCAGGACTTCGCGGCGGCGACTGACCAGCGAAACCGTCGGTTCTTCGGCATCATCGGGGAAGGTGGTGATGCGATCGACTTCCTGCTGGATCTCCTGATAGGTTTTCTGCTGATCGGCACCGGTCAGCAGCTCGATACTGACAGCACCGCTCCCCTCGCGCGCCGTGGCGGTCAACTCCTTGACCCCTTCGAGACCGCGCACCGCCTCTTCGACCGCCAGGATCACCCCCTGCTCGACCTCTTCGGGACTCGCCCCCGGATAGGCGACGCTGACCCGCACCACGTCGAGATCGAACTCGGGGAAGACCTCTTTCTTGATCGTGAACGACATGTAGAGGCCGCCGCAGATCAGAAAGATCATCAGCAGATTCGGCGTCACCCGGTTGCAGACCAGCCAGGCGAGAGGGCCGCGCTGCCAGCGATGTCGCGGACGGACGCTCACGGCCGGACCTGCCCTGCTCCGGTCGCGGCGGCGTCGGCGCCTGAGGAGGTGTTGAGCCGCAGTGGCATGCCGGCGACCGGTGCCGGCAGGTCGGTCAGCACCAGCCGTTCACCGGCGCGGATGCCGTCGGTCACCAGCACCTGGTCGCGGCCGGCAAAAGTGACCTCGACCGGGCGGATCTCCAGGCGATCTTCCTCGTTCATGATCCAGAGAGCGCCGTCACGCACCAGCTGCCGGTCGACAGCGGCCGCCGCCGGCAGCTCACGTCCGGCGATCTCGACCTGGACATAGGTGTCGAGGAGCATCGCCGGCAGATCGGCATCAACGGCCTGCAGGGCAAGAGGATCGACAACCTCGATCAGCAGGCGCGCCATGCGCCCCTGCTCCTCCAGACCGGCGCCGAGGCTGATAACCCGCCCCTCGCGGAAACGGCCTTCGCCCCAGGCGGACGGATTGACGATCCGGGCCGGCGACCCCGGCCGGCCCGTCACCGGCAGGTCGATCCAGCGCAGTTGACTGACCGGCACGACCGCTTCCACCCAGTAGCTGTCCGTGCCGACCAGACGTGCCAGGGTCGTATTGCTGTTGACCAGTGCGCCGATATTGACCTCGCGACTGCGCACCAGGGCATTGAACGGCACGGGCACCGTGGTGCGCTGCAGATCGAGGCGGGCTTGCTCCAGCCGGGCGAGAACCGACTCCCGTGCGGCCCTCAGGCTTGCGAGTTGCGGCTGCCGTAGCATCAGCGCCAACTCTTCGGCGCTGACCTGCTCACCGAGCAGCTCATACTCCTTGCGCGACACCCGCTGGTTGCCCTGCTCCAGGGCGATTTCCGCGTCGACCCGGGCGAGTTCGCTCTCCAGCTGCCTGACAACCAGGCGATAGTCGTCTGCCTCGATGATTAAGAGCGAAGCCCCTTTGGTGAGCAGACTGCCGGGGAGCAGATCCGGGTGCAGACTGAGCACCTTTCCGCTCACCTGCGGCTTGATCTCTACCTGGCGGCTCGGCTGTACCGTCCCCATGACACGGATCCGGGCACTGTGCGGACCGAGGGTTATCGGCGTGACCTCAACAAGCGCGGCACTGCGCACCTTGGGGCGCGGTGTCGCCTTCGGCCCGCTCTGCAGCAGCCACCAGGCGATTGTCGCCGCGAGCAGAAGAACCAGCGCCGGCAGGCCGAAGCGCCACAACCGGCGCGGCCGTGGCCCGGACTCCGGCGAACTTTCAGGAGAAGTGTCGTCCATGATGATGTCCTGTCAACGATTCAACGCTCCGACCGTCAGCTCATCTGCCGGCCGCTGCAGCTCCCAGCCGCCGCCCAGAGCGCGGTAGAGATCGATACGGATGTCGAGCAGTTCCCGGTGCGCCGTCAGCTGGCGGCGCTGCAGGGACTGCAGGGAGATCTCGGCGGTCAGCACCCGCTGGTAGTCGTGGATCCCCTGCCGGTAGCGATCCCGGATGCGCTGCAGCGCCTGCCCGGCGAGTTCAGTCTGTCGATCGAGGATCTCCAGAAAACGGCGCTGCTGCTCTTCGCGGACCAGGGCATCCTCGACCTCGCCGAGGGCGGTCAGCACGACCTGTCGATAGTCGCTCCAGGCCTGGGCAACGACAGCAGCGGTCCGATCGACCTCGGCACGACGACGGCCACCGTCGATAATCGGTCCGACCAGGTTGGCTGCCAACGACGCCAGCCAGTTATCAAACAGCTCACGAACGTGCTCGGCCGAGGTTTCGACCCGACCGACCAGGCCGAGATTCGGCAGACGCTCGACGTCGGCGACCGCCAGCCGCCGGTCGGCAGCCTGCAGGCGCGACCAGGAGCTGAGAAGATCGGGGCGGCGCTGCACCAGCCCCGCCGGCAGGCCGGTCGCCGGCAAGGGGGGGAGATCCGCCAGACGGGTCTGGGCGACCGACGGCGTCTGCCCCGGCAGGCCTCCGAGCAGGATTGCCAGCTGGTGCTCGGTCACCTTGATAAGAGCGAGTACCTGGGCCGTCTCGCCGCGAGTCGCCTCGATCAGTTGTCGCTGCTGCAGCAGGTCGGCAATACCGATCTGACCGGCCCGAAAGCGCTCGGTCAGCAGCTGCAACGACTTCTCATTGACGCTGTTCTGCGCATCGAGGAGTGCCATCCGGCCACGCAGTTCGATCAGCCGCAGCCAGCTGCTGGCGACCTGCGACGCCAGAGAGATGGCGGCCGCTTGCAGATCATGGAAGCTGGCGTCGGCATCGGCGACAGCCGCCGCGCGGCCGGCACGAATTTTCCCCCACAGGTCGACCTCATAACCGGCGAACAGTCCGAGATTGTAACTGTCGCTGACAGTGTGCCCGCCGTCACCATCACGGCGGACGGTTGCGGCGCCCGCTTCGGCGGTCAGTGTCGGCAGACGGTCGGCCCCCGCCTTGCGGGCCACGGCGCGCGCCTGGTCGAGCCGGGCCCAGAAACCGCGCAGGGTAAAATTGCCACGCAAGGCGTGCTCGATGAGGGCATCGAGTTCAGGATCGCCAAACTCCTGCCACCAGCGGTCAGCGACAATCTGTTCGCCGCTCTGGCTGAAGGACTCAGCGAGGGGCAACGGCCCACCGGATCGGTCCGGTGTCAGCGAACAGCCGTTCAGCACCAGCAGCAGCCCGAATAGCAGAGGAATGATCATCAAAGGAGAGACCTGTCGCACGCTTTTTGACCCGATTCGAGGTGGGGGGGAGAACACGGTATCTTTGACGGCGGAGTTTGCATCAGGTTGACAGACCTGTCATCGTAAACTCTGTCCTATGTGGAGCATAGCATGACTGACGTTAACGAAATCACAAAAAAGTCGAATTTAACACG
>JAVVDS010000017.1:0-52966 GCA_032251295.1 Desulfuromonadales bacterium
TCTCACTGAAGAAGGCTGGAATCAGCAGCCCTGGATGTGCTGAACAGTTACAAAAGAACTTTCTCAGCGTCTCCGCGCCTCCGCGTTTAATCATTGTTCAGGAGCGCGTCCATTCCGGGGGCAGGTCTGCTAACATCATCAAAGAGTTTTCTGCTGTATTCTGACTCCTGACTTCTGTATTCTGCCTTTTTCACTTTTTTCAACCGATGGGAGGAGAGCCATGAAAGCAGTGCTGATGGAAGGGTTCGGCGGTCTTGAGGTGCTCAAGGTCGGCGAGATCGACAGGCCGGCGCCGAAGCCGGGAGAAGTGCTGATCAAGGTGGTCGCCACCTCGATCAACCGCCCCGACCTGGTGCAGCGCCAGGGGAACTACCCGCCGCCGCCCGGCGATTCCGAGATTCTCGGCCTGGAAGTGGCCGGCACCATCGCCGAACTCGGCGCCGATGTCGACGGCTGGCAGGTCGGCGACCGAGTCATCACCCTGGTCGGCGGCGGCGGCTATGCCGAATACGCCGTGGCTTATGCCAGCCACCTGATGCGCATCCCCGACAGCATGAGTTTCGCGGAAGCGGCCTGCGTCTGCGAGTCGTACATCACCGCGTTTCTCAACGTCTTCATGATCGGCGATTTCCAGGATGGCCAGACCGCCATCCTGCACGGTGGTGGCGGCGGCGTCAACACCGCGGCAATCCAACTCTGCAAGGCACTGACGCCGAACAGCAAGCTGATCGTCACCGCCCATCCGGCGAAGATGGAACGCGTTAAAGAACTCGGTGCCGATCTGGTGATCAACTATCTGGAAAATCCCGATTTCACCGAAATCGTCAAGGAGTTCACCGGCAAAAAAGGAGTCGACCTGATCCTCGACCATGTCGGCGCCAAGTACCTTGAGCCGAACATGAAATCGCTGGCCTACAAAGGGAAACTGGTGATCATCGGCGTGATCTCCGGGATCAAGGCCGAGCTGAACCTGGCGCTGATGATGGTCAAACGGCAGCAGATCATCGGTTCGGTGCTGCGTTCGCGGCCGGTGGCCGAGAAGGCCGAGATCGTCGCCGAATTCACCCGCCGCGCCCTGCCGAAGTTTGCCGACCGCAGCATTGTGCCGATCATCGAGCAGGAGTTTCCGATCGACGAGGTGGTCGCCGCCCATCGCATGATGGAAGAGGATCGGCATTTTGGCAAGATCGTCCTGAAAATCTCGGCAGAGTGACAGGCAAAGGGAGAGCAAGGTCGGATGCGCACTGACTGCGCCCGCAACATCGTGCTGATCGGCATGCCGGGGGCCGGCAAGAGTACCGTCGGCGTCCTGCTCGCCAAACGGCTCGGTTACCATTTTATCGACACCGACCTGCTGATCCAGGCCGGCGCACAGGCGCGCCTGCAGCAGATCATCGCCGCACGCGGTATGGCGGCCTTCAAAATGATCGAGGCAGAGGTGCTGTGCCGCCTGAGCGCCAGCCGTGCGGTGGTTGCCACGGGCGGATCGGCCGTGTACAGTAAAGAGGCGATGCACCACCTGGCGGACCTCGGACGCATGGTTTTCATCGATGTCCCACTGGCCGACCTGCAAAACCGGATCGAGGACATGGACAGCCGCGGCCTGGTCCTCGACGCCGACGAAGACTTTCCGGGCCTGTTTGCCAGACGGCGGCCGCTCTACCGGAGCTGGGCCGACATCACCATCGACGCCGCCGGTCTGACACCCGGTGCTGTCGCCGCGACCATCGAAGATCGGGTCTGCGGTTGATCGCCAGACGAGAGCATGGCTTACGGCAAATATTTCAATAAAGGGCAGAAGGTCTTCATCAAGCGCATTTTTGATGGCGACAGCGAGCAGGCCCTCGACACCCTGACCGGCTATGTGACCGGCAGTCAGGCGATGCAGCTCGACCTGACCCTCCCCTACGGCTGCGATGCCGCCGACTCCTACCCGTTCGAAGTCGGCATGTTGTTCGAGGTGATGACCGATCATCGCAGCATGGGACTGCGCATGAAGGCGAGTTTTGTCGAGCGCACCAGCGGCAAGGATATCCGCCTGCAGTTCGCGGGGAGCCTCGAATTTATCTCCCGGCGCATGTTTCGTCGGGTCGATGTCAACGCCTGGGTCGGCTACCGGCGTGGGAGGGGGAATCTGGCGGCGATGCGCCGGGAATGGCAGGACTGTCTGGCAAAAATCGAAGCCGGCGTCAACCCCAGGGAGCTGACCGACTTCGTCAAGTTTCCGACCAATCTCGCCGGCGGCGGCATGCGTCTGTCGCTGCCGGCGCCGGTGGAAACGGCCGAGCTTTTACTGCTGTTCCTCTCCATCGGCGACCGGCAGGGGATCATCTGCGCCCTCGCCGAAGTGCTCTGGGTCGGCGCCGTCGACGACGACAACGCCCAGGCCGCCGGCCTGCGCTTCCTCAATATCCTCGAGAAGGATCAGGCGCGTATCGACAAGGTGGTGGCAGCGGTGCTGCAGAGGCTTGACCAGGCGGTCAGCGACTGACGATCAGAGCAGCCGGGTGCGGTTCAGCCGCAGCCAGAGATCATCGACCCGGGCGGAAAAGATGCTATTGATATCGGCTGGCAGCACCCGCCAGTCGCCACGCGCCAGCTCGACAGCCAGCTGCCCCGGCGCCCAGCCGGCGTAGCCGCTGAACACCCGGTAGCGCATAGTTGCACCGTCCCTGGCGAGCCAGTCGGCCAGTTCGACAATTCCAGTCACATACAGACTGTCGAACACTTTGCTGGAGGGGGTCGGCGCCTGTTCGTCGACCCGGGCCAGCGCCAACAGGGAGTTGCTGGCAACCGGGCCGCCATACGAGAGCAGACCATCCAGGCCGGCGTAGTCGGGCTGGTCGCCGAGCAGATCGGCGAGCGGCAGACGGCTCGGCCGGTTGACGATCAGGCCGGCACTGCCACCGTCGTCGTGCTGGATGAGCAGGATAACGCTCTTGTTGAAACGCGGATCAGGCAGCCCGTCGCGAGCGACCAGGAAGGTGCCGACTGTGGCGGCCATCTCCATGGCCAGAACCGGCGGCGCCATCAGCGACAGCAGCCCGCAGCAGAGTCCTGCCAGCAGCAGAATCTTCTGTACTGTAAAACGTCTCATCTCCCCTCCCCTTCAGTCTTCGGCAGCAGCAGCCAGAAGCGGACCGCCTGTTTGGTGCGCCCGGCCAGTTCGCCGGCCTGCTCACCCATCCCCCAGAAAAAATCGCCGCGCACCCGCCCCTTGATGGCGCCGCCGGTGTCCTGGGCGACCATCAGCCGTTGCAGCGGCCGGTCGCTGTTCGGCCAGGTGGTGCCGACGAAGACCGGAGCGCCCAGGGGAATATAGCGCGGATCGACCGCCAGACTGCGCTCGGGGGTCAGCGGCACGCCGAGAGCCCCTGGCGGAGTGGTGAGATGCGGCTCGAGCTCCCGGAAAAAGACATAGCTCGGATTCTCGTTGAGCAGATCGGCGGCCGCCACCGGGTTGGCACGGACCCAGGCACGGATGTTCTGCATCGACATCTGGTCGCGACTCATCAGACCACGATCGAGCAGGTATTTGCCGATCGACCGGTAGGGGTGACCGTTCTGGTCGGCGTAATTGACCATCACCGCCTTGCCATCCTCCAGCAGGATTCGCCCGGAGCCCTGGATGTGCAGGAAGAACAGCTCCACCGGATCGGCGACCCAGAACAGTTCGGCGCCGGCCAGCGGCTGATGGCCGCCGTCGATGGCCGCCCGATCCCAGTAGGGGACGACCCGATGCCCCTCGACCCGGCCACGCAGCCGGTAGTTGCCGAGTTCCGGATAGATGTCGGACAGATCGATCACCAGCAGGTCATCGGGGCGGCTGTACAGCGGGTACGGATACTTTTTCGACGGCGCTCGGCTGCCGCGCAGGTTCGGCACGTAGTAGCCGGTCAGCAGGCCGCTGTCACTGCCGTCGGCCTGGTTGACCCGGTGCGGCACGAAATTCCGTTCAAAGTAGGCTCGCACCTCGGCCGGCGTGGCCGCCGCCAGTCCGGTCGCCTCGCCGCAGACCGCCTGCCACTGCGGGCGGAAACGCAGGGCGCGACAGCCCTCGGTAAACGCCGTCAGCGCCATGGTCGGGTCGTCCTCCGACCAGCCGGGCAGCTCCTGCCAGCCGACCACCTCCAGCAGCGGCGCTTCGACGGCCACAGCCGGCACCTCCTCGGCGACCGGAGGCGGCACCTCCTCTGCGACCGGCGGCGGCACCTCCTCAACCAGCGGCGGCCGGGCACAGGAGGCGAGCAGCAGGCTGCAGATAAGCAACAGCAGGCAAAGGCGAAAAATTACATGATACGTGGTCGTCATACGGCAATATCTATCTGTCACCGTCAGCTTGCGAGAAGGAAGTGAACAGCTGTTGATGGTTGATCGTTTATGGTTTATGCGATTGAAACGAGCCCCTTGCAAAAGTCCTGTCATCCCCGAGAGCCTTTATCGGGGATCCAGTCGTTTCAGCCCGTCAAACTCTGGATTTCGGCTTAAAGCCTGCCGGAATGACGTCTTCTGACGCTTAGGCAAGCCCCTCAAACGATTCAACGATTGAACGGTTCAACGATTCAACGAATCAACCATCAACCGCCCTCACGCCATCAGAACATATCCAGCGGGTCGATATCAAGGGTGAGTGTGACGCCGGCGGACGGACGCAGTTCGCTGCGCTGCAGCCGCTCGATCAGCCGGCGCAGCGGCGGACGGTGGCGCGCCTTGAGCAGGATCTGCACACGGTGCTTGCCGCGCAGCCGGACGAGCAGGCAGGGTGCCGGGCCGAGGATCTCCACCGCGCCGGCCTGCTGCTGCAGCCGGGCGGCAAGCTCTGCCGCAGCGGCCTCGACCTTGGACGGTTCGTTGCCGGCCAGCACCAGGTTGACCAGGTGGCCGAAGGGCGGATAGTCGAGGGCCTCACGCTGGGCGAGTTCCTGCTCGGCGAACCCCTGGTAGTCGTGACGCACCACGTGATCGAACGTATGGTGGTCCGGATTGAAGGTCTGGATCAGCACCCGCCCAAGGCGCGTCCCCCGGCCGGCCCGGCCGGCCACCTGACTGAGCAGGGCGAACATCCGTTCGGCACTCCGGAAATCCGGCAGGTTCAGACCGGTATCGGCGTTGAGCACGCCGACTAAAGTGACCGCCGGGAAATCGTGCCCCTTGGCGATCATCTGCGTGCCGATCAGCACATCGATCTCGCCGCGCGCCATCTGCTCGACCAGCCGCAGATGCGCCCCCTTGCGGGTGGTGGTGTCCCGGTCCATGCGTGCCACCCGCGCCTCGGGGAGCAGTTCGCGCACCTCTTCTTCGAGCCGTTCGGTCCCCTGCCCTTCGGGGAGCAGATTGGCTCCGTGACAGCGCTCGCAGGTCTCGGGCGGGCGCAGGCGAAAGTCGCAGTAGTGGCAGCGCAGCCCCTGTTCGACCCGGGAATAGGTCAGAGTGATGGCACAGTTCGGGCAGCGCAGAGTCGCGCCGCAGTCGTGGCAGAGGAGAAACGGCGCATAGCCGCGGCGATTGAGGAGCAGCAGGGCCTGCTCGCCCGCCGTCACGGTGTCGGCGAGCGCCTGGCCGAGTTCCGGGCTGAGGCCGCCGGCCAGCGGGGCACCGCTCAGGTCGACCAGAGCGATCTCCGGCAGCGGCTGGCCGCTGCTGCGTTGCGGCAGGCGCAGAAAGCGGTAGCGGCCGTCGTGGGCATGCCGGTAACTGGTCAGGGCCGGAGTGGCACTGCCGAGCAGAACGATCGCCCCGTCCTGCTGGCCACGCAGCAGGGCAAGATCACGGGCGTTATAGCGAAACGCTTCCGATTGCTTGTAGCTGGCGTCATGCTCCTCGTCGACGACGATCAGGCCGAGCCGTGGCAGGGGGGCGAAAATCGCCGAGCGGGCGCCAATGATCACATCGATCTCGCCGGCGATAGCGGCGCGCCAGGCATCAAAACGTTCACCGTCCGACAGCCCCGAGTGCAGCACCGCCAGGCGCACCCCGGCGGCGGCAAAGCGACCGCGAAAGCGGGCGACCAGCTGCGGCGTCAGGGCGATCTCCGGGACCAGCACCAGCGCCTGCCGGCCGCGCGCGAGGATCATGGCGATGGTCTGCAGATAGACTTCGGTTTTGCCGCTGCCGGTGACGCCATGCAGCAACACCGGGGCAAAGGCGGGCAGTTGGTCGACCAGCTCGGCCAGTTCCGCCAGTGCCTGCTGCTGCTCCGGATTGAGCGCGGGGGGGGGATGGGGGACGATGTCGCTGGCAAAGGGGTCGCGCCGCCGCTCGACGGTGTCGACCGTGAGCAGGCCGAGTTCCACCAGACGGTTCAGGGTCGCGTGCGGCGCAGGGAACTGCTGGCGCAGTTCGCTGAGCAGACGGCTCCCCCGGGCACGGATGGCGGCGAGCAGCTCCTGCTGGCGCGGACCGCGGCCGGGATCGTCGTGCTCGGTCGGCCGGTACAGCCGGTCGCTGAGAATGACCGGCTGCGCGCCGCGCCCGGACAGGCCGGCCGGCAGAGCGGTGCGCACCGCTTCGCCGACCGGGTAGGCGTAATAGTCGGCCGCCTTGCGGTAGAAGGCCGCGTGTCCGGCATTGAACAGAGGCCGGTCATCGAGAAGTTCCCCGATCTCTCTGAGATCGCCCTCGGCCGCCGCGCTCAACTCGACGACGTAGCCGATAGCCTGGCGCCGCCCGAGCGGCACCCGCACCCGGCTGCCGATCTGCAGGCGGTCGGCCAGGCGGGACGGCACCCGGTAGCTCAGCGGTCGGGGGAGCGGTGCCAGGACAGCGACCAGGGCGACCGGCAGGGACGAAGAGTCTTTCGACACGGAGGACGGCGTTTCAGGTCTCCTCGCCGAGGACTGCCGCGGCCATCGCCCTGCCGAACTCGCGGCAGCGGTCGAAGTCGTCCCCGGTCGGCTGGAAGCGGAAACAGAGGCTCTCCACCGGCAGCTTGAAGCGCAGCCCTTTCAGGCGCTCCTCGACCATCTTCACCGCCTCGCCGCTCCAGCCGAAGGAGCCGAACACGCCGGCAACGCTCGCTTTGGGTGTGACCAGAGAGAAGAGCGACAGGGCATGCCAGACCTGCGGCGGGGCATCACGATTAATGGTCGGCGTACCGACCAGCACCAGATCGGCCAGTTCCAGTTCATCGCGCAGGTCGCCGTCACGCAGCTCGCACATGCGCATCTCCTGCACCTCGAAGCCCTTCCCGGCCAACCCTTCGGACACGGCGGCCGCCATCTGCCGGGTGTTGCCGTGGGACGACAGGGTCAGAAGCAGGGCGCGCGGCTGCTGATTCTCCGGCGGCGGCGCCGACAGCCGCCGGTAGGCATCGATGACCGCCCGCGGCTCGTGGCGATGCAGCGGACCGTGGGACGGGCAGATCATGTTCAGGGTGAGACCGTCGAGTTTGTCGACGGCCTGACGCACCTTCTCCTTGAAGGGACGCATGATGCAGTCGAAATAGAAAAGAAAGTCGGCGGTGAAGTCGGGGATCTCGTCGTTGAACAGCTTCTGCGAGCAGTAGTGGGCGCCGAAGGCATCGCAGGGAAAGAGCACGCCGTCCTCGACCAGGTAGGTGAAGATGGTGTCCGGCCAGTGCAGCGAGGGGGCAAGGATAAAGCGGAGGGTTTTGCCGCCGAGATCGACCTCGCTGTTGTCCGTTACCACCTGGGCGTTGAACGGCTTGTTGAGCAGCTGTTTGAGAAAATTCTCCGCCGGTTTGGAGCAGTAGACCGGCAGGTCGGGGCGCCGTTCCAGCAGCGCCGCCAGGGCACCGGAGTGATCCGGTTCGGTATGATTGACCACCACCAGGTCGATGGCATCGAGACCACACAGCTGGTCGAGCCGGTCGAGGAACTCCGCGGTGAACGGCGCCTTGACCGTGTCGAGCAGGGCGGTCTTCTCCGTGCCACGCACCAGATAGGAGTTGTAGGTCGTGCCGTTGTGGGTCGGAAAGAGTTCATCGAAGATTTTCAGTTCGGGGTGCCGTGCTCCCACCCAGTAGAGGTTGTCGCCGATCTGCTGATATGAGTCCATGGGGCTACCACCTTTCCTTTTTGCTGTTCATCCCTGTATACTCTGCCGCATGACATTTCCGAAGATAATACAAACTGCGGATTCTGGCAACTGCGGCACAAAGCGTTTCGATAACAATCGGCTTTCCGGACAGGGTACGCGATGAGCCTCTCCCGTCGCCAGCGCCGCGGGCTCAGCCGACGGCGCTTCCTGACCCTCGGCATGACCGGAGCAGCGGCGTTTCTGGCCGCAGACATGGCCTGGTACGAGCCGCGCGCGCTGCGGGTCGAGGAGCATCAGCTGCCCACGCCGCAGCCGGGTGGCCGGGTGCGCATCGCCCAGATCAGCGACCTGCACCTGAGCCGTTTCGACGACTATTGCCTCAAGGTCATCGACCGGGTGACCGGCCAGCAGCCGGATCTGATCGTGCTGACCGGCGACTATCTCGAAGAAGAGCGTAATATCCGCGCGGTTCTCGACTTTCTCCGCGAGCTCAAGGCGCCCCACGGGATCTACGCCGTGCAGGGGAACTGGGAGTACTGGTCACGCCTGGAAGGCGAGAATCTGCGCCGGCATTTTGCCGGTGCCGGCGTCAAGCTGCTGATCGACGAACGCGCCGACCTGGAGGTCAACGGCCGTGCCCTGTCGCTCCACGGTCTCGACTACCCGTCCTCCGCCGACGCCCTGCAACGCCTGCAACAGGGTCTCGATCCGGCACGCTACAACCTGCTCCTCTCCCACGTGCCGGCCTTCGCTCACGAAAAGCTGCACGAACGGACCGACCTGGTGCTCTGCGGGCACACCCATGGCGGCCAGGTGCGCATCCCCGCTGTCCCCCCGTTCTACCTGCCACGTTACGCCGGCCGTTTTGTCGCCGGCTTCTATCAGGTCAGCCAGCAGCGCATCCCGCTCTATGTCAGCCGCGGTATCGGCACCAGCATCCTGCCGGTGCGGCTGTTGTGCCGTCCGGAAATCGGCATTTTCGACATTGTCACCAGCAGCGAACCCCGCCAGGAGGCCCCGGCATGATCAGACCGACCCGCATCGACAGACTCAGCCCGCAAGTCCCCCACGGTTTAGTGGTGGTCATCACCGGCAACGGCAAGGGGAAGACCACCAGCGCCATGGGGATGGTGCTGCGCGCCTGCGGCCACGGCCTGCGCACCTGCATCATCCAGTTCATGAAAGGGGATCTGTATACCGGCGAGTGGGACGGCGTCAAACGGCTCGGCGACCGGGTCGAACTGCACGCTACCGGCATGGGCTTCTGCGGCCTGCAGGGGAACAGCTACAGCCGCGACCAGCATCGGGCCAACGCCCAGGCCGCCGTCGCCCTGGCCCGGCAGAAGATGAGTGATGGCGGTTTCGACCTGCTGATCCTCGACGAGATCAACAACGCCCTGCAACTGAAACTGGTCGACCTCGAGCAGGTCGTCGACCTGGTGCGCGACAAACCGCAGCTGATGCATCTGGTGCTGACCGGCCGGCACGCCCCGGCGGAACTGATCGAACTGGCCGACACCGTCAGCGAAGTCTGCGAGATCAAACACGCCTACCGCAAACAGATCGAACCCCAGCCGGGCATCGACTACTGAAGATGCGGCTCAACCGCGGCATAGTTTTCTTTTCGCCGTGCTGGTCGCGGTTGATGATAAATTGTAACTGTTCAGCATGTCATTGAAGCGTCCTGGCACAAGGTAACGCGAAGGCGCGGCGACAGCTGACACGACCACCTGGTTCTCTCCGCGCCTCCACGTCTGGAGCGTTGAATCCGACGACAGCCCAAATCACTCCTTGAGCGCCGCGCGCACCCGGCTCAGATAAGCGCGGCCGATCTTCTCCTCCCACTTGTCGTACACCGGACTGGCCATTTCGACCAGCCGGCCCCGATCCTCGCCGGACAGCTCGTAGAACGTCACGCCGTTCTCTTTTTCGGCGGCGGCGATCTGCTCTTCCTGCTGGGTCCGGGTCAGGGTGCGGGCCGCGCCGCTCTCCTCGGCGATGGTGTCGAGGAGGATCCGGCGCAGATCGGCCGGCAGGGAGTTCAGCCAGCGCTGGTTGATCAGATGAATGTAGAGGCCCTGGGCGTAGTCGAGACGGGTGTAGTGCTTGGCGACGTTGAACTTGCCGCTGATGTTGCAGACGATCGGCGTGTGATCGAGGCCGTCGATCACCCCGGTCTGCAGCGCCTGCGGGACATCCGGCCAGGGCATGACGGTGAACTTCAGCCCCCAGGCCTTGTACAGGTCGAGGTTGACCGGCGCTTCGGCGACCCGAAAGTTGACCGCCTGGGCCTCGGCCAGACTGCGCACCGGCGTGGTGCTCGCCCAGCCGTAGGAGCCGTAGCCGGTGATGTCGGCAACATAGATGTTGCTGGCAAGGGCGGCGTCACGGAACGGTTGCCAGAGGTCCGGCGTGTCGCGGAACCGATCGAGCTTTTCAAAGGTATCGACCACATACGGGAGGTTGACGATGCCGAGGGCGTCGGCGACGTTGGCCGCCGCCACCGACGAGCTCATCATCCCCTGGATCGCCCCGAGCTTCAGCTTGCTGATCACATCCTTCTCGCCACCGAGCAGGGAGAGCGGACGGAAATCGACATACAGGCGGCCGCCGCTCTTCTCCCAGACCTTGTCGCGGATGCGGAAACCGACGCCGACCCCTTCGATGGCCGGATGGCCCACACAGGAGAGCAGATACTTGTATTCGGCACCGCTCGGATCGAAAGAAGGCTGCCATTTGGCGAGGGGATCGTTCTTGCCCTCGGCGGCGGCCGGCGTCACGGTGAAAACCAGCAGGGGGAGCAGCAGGAGCAACGACAGAACAAAACGGACGGTTCGCATAGAGACTCTCCTTTTGAGGATGATGGTCATTCGGGATTCAGGATTCAGGATTCAGGATTCAGGATTCAGGACGATAAGGTAAACGAATCAACGAATCAACGAATCAACGAATCGAAACACTTTAAATCATGAACACCGGCGAATCAATCACGGAGAACTCGGCAACACGCCGCCCGGACCGGCGGTAGCCGACTCGACGGACTGACTTGCAGAAGACAGGCGATTCGCCCGCCACGGCAGATCGACCTGCACGCGGGTTCCTTGCCCGGGCGCACTGTCGACCCGGATTGTGCCGCCATGCGCATCGACAATCGCCTTGCAGATGTACAGACCGAGACCGGTCCCGGCCGGGGCGGTGTTGGACGTGTCGGCGCGATAGAACTTCTCGAACAGGCGGCTCGACTCGTCCTCGGACAGACCGATCCCCTGGTCGGTCACCATCAGACGGAGACCGTCCGCACCCTTTGTGGCGGTAAACTCGATAAGCGTCCCTGGCGGCGAATACTTGACGGCATTGCTGAGCAGATTGTCGACCACCTGGACGATCCGTTCCGGGTCGACCACGATCTCCAGGGGCGGATCGGCGAGAGTGATGTCGAGGCGATGGCTATGGCAACCGGTGCGGAAACTATCGAGGGCCTGTCGCAGAATCGGCGCCAGTTCGACCGGGTGCGGAGCGATGCGGATCGGCCGTCCTGATTCGACGCGGCCCAGGTCGAGCAGCTCATCGACCATGACCGAGAGCCCTTCCGCCTTGGTGAGGATCGCCTGCAGCGCCTCGCGCGCGGTCTGCTCATCCAGGGAAAGTTGTTGCAGGATGTCAGCGAAACCGATGATCGTCGCCAAGGGCGTCTGAAATTCATGGGCGACGGTCGAGACGAATTCGCGACGAAAGGTCTCCGCCTGGCGGTCCGTGGTGACATCGAGCATGACGCCGACAATCCCGGTCAGGGCGCTGTCCGGATCGACAAAGAGCGCTTTGTGAAAGATGATGGTCCGGCGCTCCCCGGCGGCATTGCGGACCGGCAGTTCATAAATGACCAACCGCTGGTAACGCAGAACCTCCTCGTCTTTGGCCACATGCAGACCGGCCTGTTCAATAGCATAAAGTTCGGTCGCCTCGCGCCCGATCAGGTCCTCGCGGGCATACCCCCAGAAATCGGCAAAGGCCCGGTTGCAGCCGAGCATCCGCCCGTGCTGATCCTTGTAAAAGACCGGCACGGGGATGTCGTCGAGCAGCCGTTCCAGAAACTGCTTCTGCAAGACCAGACGCTGTTCGGCGCGTGACAGGTTGTCCACCATGCCGCGGAACGCCGTGGTCAACTGACCGACCTCGTCGTTGCCGGCGACCGGCAGCTGCAGACAGCGTTCGCCCCGACCGAGCGCCTGCACGGCGCGGGTCAGGGCATGCACCGGCCTGGCGATCTGCTGGCTGGCGACCACGGCGATCCCCAGAGCGACCAGGCCGGTCAGGGCGATCGCACCGAGGATTTTCAGGATCAGGGTGTTGACGGCCTGCCGCATCGCCGTCGCGGAGACGCCGAGATGCACACTCCCCGGCCTGCCGTCGAGAACCGGTACGGCGATATCGTAAATCAGCTCATCGGTACCAAGATCGACGCTGACCAGACTCCACGGCTCGCCCGCCGGCAGGGGATTGACCTTCGGCAGCTCTTCGGGATAGCGCTCGGCAAACGAATGGGCAAGCACCTCCTGATTCGGGCCGAGC
The DNA here is from genome assembly GCA_032251295.1 of Desulfuromonadales bacterium. Lineage (GTDB taxonomy): Bacteria > Desulfobacterota > Desulfuromonadia > Desulfuromonadales > BM103 > BM103. The sequence goes on from JAVVDS010000017.1 coordinate 12,568, forward strand.
ATAAAGATGTAGGAGATGTCGTCCTCAACCCGTCGATGCTCCCTGGCCAGGTAGTCGAGATAGAGGTTGTCCCCTTCGATAAAGGCATTGGCGCTCAGGGTACTGAGATGACGAGCGATCGACACGCCACGTTTGAGAAGTTCACTCGAAAGCTGGGCGGCAAACTGCGACTGGAGGTAGACGACCACCACCAGACTGAACCCGATCAGCAGCGAGAAGGTCAGCAGAATCAGCTTGGCACGCAGAGAGACGTAGCGGCTCATCGATCAGTCGATTTTCATCTGGCGGCCACGGATAAATTCCTCGATGTCGCGGATGCCGTCATAGTCGGCGTCGTCGCCGGTGACAAACCGCTCGATCATCATGCCGGCAAGAATGGTCTTCCCTTCCGGATCGTTATGCATGTCGAGGAGCAGTTCGCGCAGGCGTTCGCGCAGCGGTTCCGGCAGGCCGGGGCGCACGACCACCGGCGGGATGCCGTAGGGTTGCGACCTCTCGAGGATCCGCACCTGGCCGGCGATTTCCGGATTGATCGCAACGAGATAGTCAAAGATCAGACTGTCAACCGCAGCGCCGTCGACCTTGCCAGCGGCAACAGCTTGGATCGATTTGTCATGAGCATAGGTATAGATCAGTTCGCCGAAGAACTCCTCCGGCGTTTCACCATGACGCGACAGCATGTAGGTCGGCACCAAACGGCCGGTGTTCGACTGCGGGTCGGTAAAGGCGAAGCGACGACCACGCAGGTCGTCGAGGGAGCGGGCCGGACTCGAAGCCGGCACGATCAGGTAGGCGTAGTAGACCGTTTCGCCGTCGGGAGTCTCCGGCACCACCAGCAGCTGCAGGTCGAAATCAGCCTTCCCTTCGACATAAGGGCCACCGCAGACGAAAGCCAGGTCGAGTCCGCCACCGGCCAGCAGGTCATTGAACTCCCGGTAAGTGCCCCGATCGATGATCCGCACCGGGCTCTCCAGCTTCTTCTCCAGGTAGTCGGCCAGTCGCCGGTAGTAGACGTAGCCCTCTTTGGGAGTGATCATGGAACCGATGCCGAGCCGGACAACCATATCCTGCTGTTGCAGCTGACGGGCCGGCACGACGGCACTCGACTGCTTGCCCGGATCGACCCGCACCGGTTCCGGTTGCCGGTCACAACCGGCCGCCGGCAGGAGCAGAGCGAGGACCAGCGAAGCTGTCAGGTGACGGAACAGCGCCGACCAGCACCACGGACAGAAAGGTCTTCTTTGCATCGCTTACAGCCTCCGTCGCCGCTGTCCGCCTGCGGACTCATCCGCAACGGACCAGTCAGCCAAACGATTAATTTGACTTAACTCTAGCGGTTGCCAGGCGGTTCGTCAACGGGAGACATCGAGGATTTCCGTACTTTCAAAGAAATTATGCCGTGCGCTCGGTTTTCTGTCGGCTCTCCGCGACGCTGCCGGCCACGGTATGGCAATGTCGCGCCGTGGCTGGCAGAATCTGTTAAAGTATCAAAGACGCCGCTTTTTTCTCAGTCTCTGCCCGTAAGATCACAAAGAGGCCGACACCTGGCCGATTGAGACGCCATGTCGTTCCCGCGACTCCCCATCGACACGGTCTTCCGCAAGCTGCAGACCGGCCCTGACGGCCTCGACCCTGCAGAGGTCGATCAACGCCGGACTCGCCACGGCTACAACGAACTGCAGGCAGCGGCATCTGTCAATCCCCTGCGCATTTTCCTCGACCAGTTCAAGAGCTTCATCATCTACATCCTGCTGTTCGCCGTGGTGTTCGCCACCCTGATCGGCGAATACGTCGACACCGTGGTGATCCTGGTTATCCTGCTGGCCAATGCCCTGATCGGCTTCTTTCAGGAGTTGAGCGCCCACAAATCTCTCGAGGCCCTGAAGAAGGTCAGTACGACGCACGCCACCGTCGAACGGGCCGGCCGCCGCCAGCGGATCGCGGCCAGGGAGCTGGTGCCGGGCGACATTCTCCTCCTCGCGGCCGGTGACAAGGTGCCGGCCGATGCGCGCATCGTCGATGCGGTGCAGCTGCGGGTCGAAGAGTCGGCACTCACCGGGGAAAGCATCCCGGTCGACAAGCACAACCGACCGCTCGGCGCGGATCTCGCCCTCGGCGATCAGCGCAACATGCTGTTCGCCGCCACCAGCATCGTCAACGGCAACGGCCGAGCGGTGGTGGTCGCCACCGGCATGCAGACCGAACTCGGCCGGATCGCCCACCTGGTGGCAACCGCCACAGAAGAGATGACGCCGCTGCAGCGCCGGCTCGACCGCTTCGGCCGCAAGCTCGGCTACGCCATTATCGCCATCTGTCTGATCGTCCTCACCCTGCATGTTGCCAAGGCGGTACTGGCCGGCCAGCTGTCGACCGAAACGTTTCTCGCCATTGTCCTGATCGCCATCAGCCTGGCGGTGGCCGCCGTGCCGACCGCTCTGCCGGCCGTCGTCACCATCGCCCTGAGTGTCGGTGTCAAGCGACTGCTGGTCAAAAAAGCGTTGGTGCGCAAACTTGCCGCAGTCGAGACCCTCGGCAGCTGCGATGTGATCTGCACCGACAAGACCGGCACCCTGACCGCCAACCAGATGACCGTCCGCCACGGTTGGACCCTCGACGGCGAGACGACTCTGGACGGTATCGGCTACCAGCCGCACGGCGCAGTGACCGGCCCGGCCATGGACGAGCTGTTCGTCTGTGGCCTGCTCTGCAACAATGCCGTCCTCAGCGAGGAGGCCGGCGACTGGCGCATCCTCGGCGACCCGACCGAGGCCGCCCTGCTGGTCAGCGCCGCCAAGGCCGGTATCGCCGACGGCCGGGCACGCAAGGATGAAGTCCCCTTCGACTCCCGGCGCAAACTGATGAGCGTCCTGGTGCACGACGACCACGGCGAAGTTCTCTACAGCAAGGGAGCGCCGGGCGAACTGCTCGCCTGCTGCCGTCGGGTCCTGGTCGACGGCCGGGAAACCGAACTGACCGCCGGGCTGCGGCAAACCATCGAGGAGCAGAACGCCGCCTACGCAGCCCGGGCGCTGCGCGTCCTCGGTTTCGCCCGCAAACTGATGAGCGACGGCGACCGTTTCAACGAGGAGGATCTCTGTTTCATTGGCCTGCAGGCGATGATCGACCCGCCCCGCCCGGATGTGATCGACGCCATCGCCCGCACCCGACAGGCCGGCATCCGGGTGATCATGATCACCGGCGACTACGGTGTCACCGCGACTGCCATCGGTCGGGAAATCGGCATCGAGGGGACGGCTGTCAGCGGTCCGGAGCTGGAAAAGATGGAAGCGCCGCAGCTGCGCAGGGCGCTCTCTGCCGGCGCCAATATCTTCTCCCGGGTCGATCCGGAACACAAGCAGCGCATCGTCGCCATGCTGCAGGAGATGGGCTGTACCGTCGCCATGACCGGCGACGGGATCAACGATGCGCCGGCGCTGAAAAAGGCCAATATCGGGATCGCCGTCGGCAGCGGCACCGATGTCGCCAAGGAGGCCGCCGACTTTGTCCTGCTCGACGACAGCTTCAGCCATATCGTCAACGCCATCGAGGAAGGCCGCGGCATCTACGACAATATCCAGAAGTCGATCATGCTGCTCCTCTCCGGCAATCTCGGCGAGGTGTTGATCATCTTCCTCGCCGCCCTGTGCGGCATGAACCTGCCGCTGACCGCCGTCCTTCTCCTCTGGATCAACATGGTTACCGACGGCGCGCCGGCACTCGCCTACAGCGTCGATCCCTACGGCCGGGCGATCATGCAGCGGCCGCCCAAACCGCGCGCCGAGGGGATCCTGCCGTTGCCGAAGCTCTGCCTGCTCGGTGTCCTCGGCGGCTTTGGCACCCTCCTCGCCCTCGGCCTGTTCGGGCTCGCCGGCGGCGCCTCCAGCCAGCCGCAGAGCCTGGTGTACGCCCAGACCATGGTCTTCAACTTCGTCGTCCTCTACGAGGTGATCCTGACCTTCGTCATCCGCCACAGCTACCGGGTGCCACTCTTCTCCAACGGCTGGGTCTGGGCGGCGGCGGCGCTGGCGATCGGCCTGCAGGCGTTGCTGATGTACACGCCGCTGGCGCAGGTCTTCAAAATTGTCCCCTTAAGCCCCACCGACCTGGCCGGCCTCGCCGCCGCCGGACTGCTGTTCACCGCCGGCAGCCTCGCCTACCTGGCGCTGGCGGCCAGACGACAGACCGGTTGATGCCGGATTGACGCCTCTGCAAACCTGCAAAAGAAACTTCAAGCAGCGAAGAGATTTGAAATGTTGTCGTTATTCTGAATCCTGGATCCCGGATCCTGAATCGTGGACCCTGTATGCCCGAATTTTACTCCCCGCCGCGTCTCTGCATTGCAGATTCAGCGTTTGCCCTTCATCAAACTTTCTCCCCCGGCGGTTTTTGTGGTATAAGGCGGCGAATATCGCGGGGAAATTGGTTCTTCGCGGCTTGCACTGCCGACTTCCGGAGGAGATCCTGTGCCCCAGATCAATGTCAGCCTGGTCAGCCTCGGCTGCCCGAAAAACCTGGTCGATGCCGAGGTCATGCTCGGTCACCTGCCGGCCGAACGCTACGCCATCGTCACCGACGAGGCCCAGGCCGAGATCATCATCGTCAATACCTGCTCCTTCATCCAGGAAGCGCGCGAGGAGTCGATCGAGACGATCCTCGAGGTTGCCGACTACAAGCAGACCGGCCGCTGCCGGCTGCTGGTGGTCAGCGGCTGCATGCCACAGCGCTACCGCGACGAACTCGCCACCGAACTGCCGGAAGTCGACCTGTTCATGGGGACCGCCGACGCGCCACGCATCGTCGAGCTGCTGGAGACCGCCCTGGACGGCAAGGGGCAGAGCCACGAGATCGGGCTGCCCGACTACCTGTACGACGAGACCACGCCGCGGGTCACCTCGTCCCCCTTCTATTCCGCCTATGTCAAGATCGCCGAGGGCTGTGCCAACCACTGCTCCTACTGCGTGATCCCGAGCATCCGCGGCACCCTGCGCTCGCGCAGCATCGCCTCCGTGGTCGCCGAAGTCGAGCGCCTGGTGGGCGAGGGGGTGAAGGAGATCAACCTGATCGCCCAGGATGTCACCGCCTTCGGCGCCGAGCGCGACAGCGGCCCGGAGCTGCCGGCCCTGCTGCGGCTGCTGGTGCGCATCGACGGCCTGGTCTGGCTGCGGCTGCTGTACGCCTATCCGGACGGCATCAGCGATGAACTGCTCGACCTGATCGCCGCCGAACCGAAAATCTGCAACTACCTCGACCTGCCGATCCAGCATATCGACGACCGGATTCTCGGCGCCATGAACCGCCGCGTCGACGAGGCCGGCATCCGCGCCCTGCTCGAACGGATCCGTACGCGCATCCCCGACATGACCCTGCGCACCTCGCTGATCGTCGGCTTCCCCGGCGAAACCGACCAGCAGTTCCGCAAGCTGCAGGCGTTTGTCGAGGAAGGGCACTTCGAGCGCCTCGGCGTGTTCCGCTACTCGCGCGAGGAGGGGACGCCGGCGGCCCACCTGGAGGAGCAGGTCGCCGACCGGGTCAAGCTCGCCCGCTACCAGCGCCTGATGAAAGCCCAGGCACGGGTCTCGTTCCGCAAAAACCGGCAGCTGGTCGGCCGCATCGAACCGGTGCTGATCGAAGGCTACAGCGAGGAGACCGAACTGCTGCTGCGCGGACGCAGCGTCCGCCAGGCGCCCGATGTCGACGGCCAGGTCTACATCACCGCCGGCCAGGCCGAAATCGGCGACATCGTCAACCTGAAGATCACCGACTCGTCGGAATACGACCTGATCGGCGAAATCGTCACGGAGTAGCCGTTGCCCTGGAACCGCCCCTGGCTGCTCGTCGTCCTGCTGACGCTGATCCTGGCGATGAGCTGGTGGCACTGGCGGCCGGCCGGCGGTGAAGCCCGCCAGGTCCGGCTGCTGATGGGGACGACCGTCGAGATCGTCGCCTTCGGTGACAACCAGCGTCGTCTGGAACAGGCGATCGACGCCGCCATGGACGAGATGGCCCGCCTGGAACGCCTGCTCGGCAACGGCTATCCGGAGAGCGACCCGGACCGGATCAATGCCAGCGACAGCGCGGTGACGGTGGCCGCGGAGACCGCCGCGGTGCTCGACCTGGGGCTCGAAATCGCCCAGTTGAGCAACGGCGCCTTCGACCTCGGCCTCGGCCGGCTGAAAACGCTCTGGGGAATGGAGGGGCCGGCGCCGCGGGTTCCGGACGCCGGCGCAGTCGAGGCGGCTCTCGCCGGTGTCGGCCCAACGGCGCTGCAGTTGGACGGCCCACAGGTGACACGCCGGGCAGCGGTGGCCATCGACCTGGGGGGGATCGCCAAGGGGGAGATTGTCGACCACGCCGTGGCGCTGCTGCGCCGGCACGGTATCGAACAGGCGGCGGTCAATGCCGGCGGCGATATGTACCTGCTCGGCCGGCACCGCGACCGCCCGTGGCGGATCGGCATCCAGCATCCGCGCCAGCCCGGCGAAGTGGCGGCGACCCTGCACCTTGCCGACCGGGCGGTGGTCACCTCCGGCGATTATGAACGGTTTTTCGAACAGGACGGCGTGCGCTACCACCACCTGTTCGACCCGCGCAGCGGCTATCCGGCCGACGCCTGTCAGAGCGTCACGGTCGTCGCCGAGAGTGCCGTTCTGGCCGATGCCCTCGCCACCGCCCTCTTCGTCCTCGGTGTCGAAGACGGGCTGGCGCTGCTGGCGCATTTTCCGGGGAGCGACGCCCTGATGATCGACGCCGCCGGCCGGCAGCACCTGAGCGCCGGCATGGCCGCCTGGCTGGAGCAGCCATGACCTCGCTTTGGGCCTGCATGACCGGCGCCGATCGGCTGTTGACTCTGGCTCTGACCCTGTTCGCCCTGGCCGGCGCCGGCTGGCTGCTGAGCGCACCGCCCGGTGAACGGATACTGGTCGATGACGGTGTGCAGATTGTCTATCAGGGAGGATTCGACCGGGTTGCCGAACTGAGCTTCCATGGGCCGATGGGAACAAGCCGGCTGGCGATCGCTGCCGACGGGGTGCGTGTGATCGAGGCGCCCTGCCCGCAGAAGCTCTGCATGGGGATGGGGCCGGCCCGGCGCAGCGGCGACCTGATCGCCTGCCTCCCCAACCGACTGCTGGTCAGGATCGTCGGCGCCCAGCCCGCGGAGGCCGTCCATGACCTCATCAGCCGCTGAACCGGCCGGGCTGCCGGCGGCCCGCCGGCGCACGTTTCTCGCCCTGTTCACGGCGCTGGCGATTGTCGTCCACACCTTCGAGACGCTGCTGCCGACGCCGCTGCCGTGGCTGCGCCTCGGCCTGGCCAACGCCCTGGCGCTGGTGGTGCTGTTCCTCTACGGCCCCGGCGCCGCCTGGTCCCTGACGCTGAGCCGGATCGTCCTCGGCGCCCTGCTGCTCGGCCGGCTGTTCACCCCCGGCTTCTGGCTGGCCCTGGCTGGCGGCTGTCTCGCCACCCTGGTGATGACCGGACTGCACCGCTTTGGGCGCGGCCGGTTCGGCCCGGTCGGCATCTCGGTGGCCGGCGCCGTCAGTCACGCCTGCGGCCAGACCTTGGCCGCCTGGGCGCTGCTGGTGCGGCATGACGCCCTCTGGCGGGTGCTGCCACTGTTTCTGCTGTTCGCCATCGCCACCGGCCTGCTGACCGGCTGGGTCGCCGCGCTCCTGCTGGAGAGGCTCAAGCGGCATCCAGCGTTGGCCGACACCTGAGTCCGCCGCCTGTTGACCACGGAGGTTCCGATGAACACGATGTACCGCCTGCTGATAATCTGCCTGACCTTCGGTCTGTTCGCCTGCGCCCCCGTCACCCCGCCGGAGCCGGCGGGGCCGACCGTCCCGCCGCCGGACCAGCTCCCCGGGGCGACCATCACGGCCGGGCCGCCCCTCGAAGTCGTCTATCCGGCGGCCAGCCTCTTCCCCGCCGGCGCGGTGCTGCCCGACGCCGGCGGCCTCGACGCCCTGGAAGCCCTGGCCGAATGGCTGAAAAAAACGCCGGGCAGTCGCTGGCAGGTTGCCGTCTGGCAGGAGAGCAACGACACCGACAGCCTGGCCCGGGCTGAGAAACGGCTGGCTCTGCTGCAGCGTTTCATGACCCGCAAGGGGCTGAATGTCGAGCGGTGGCAGTGGCTGGTGGGTGAGCCGGGGGGCGATCAGTTGCGGCTGGTCACTCTGGCAGATTCGCCATGATCTCCTGCAGGGCCGACCGGTCGAAGCCGTAGTCCTGGCGGCAGAATTCGCAGGTGACCACAACCGTCTCCTGTTCGTCGTGCAGTCGGGCGAGGTCGTCCCGGCCGAGCAGAGCGAGCAGCCGGCGACTCTGTTCCTGACTGCACGGGCAGTGGAACTGCAGCGGGGTCTCGGCCAGCAGGCGATAATCGATGTCGGCCAGCAGCCGGTCGAGAACCTGTTCAGGACCGCCGCCAGCGAGCAGGCGTGTGGTCGGCGACAGGCCGGCGATCCGCGCTTCGAGGCGGCCCGCCAGTTCCGGGTCGGCCTGGGGGAGGAGTTGCAGCAGGAAGCCACCGGCGACCGCAACCCGCCCTGCGTCATCGAGCTCGACGCCGAGGCCGAGACTGGAAGGGGTCTGCTCCGACGCGGTAAAATAGTAGGCGAGGTCTGCGGCGATCTCACTGCTCTGCAGCTGCACCATGCCGCGATACGGTTCCTTCAGGCCGAGATCCTTGACGACGTGCAGGAAGCCGGCACGGCCGACGGCACCAGCCACATCGTAGCGCCCCTGGCGCGGCGGCAGGCCGGCGACCGGCTGCTTGAGGGAGGCGCGCACCCGGCCGGCGGCATCGGCTTCGGCCAGCAGTCGCTGCAACGGTCCGTTGCCTTCGACGGTCAGCGCCAGCCGCTGTGGCCCCTTGAGAAGGCTCCCCATCAGCGCCGCGCCGGTCACCAGACGGCCGATGGCGACGGTCGCGGTCGGGTCGGACTGCTGCCGGGCGCGGATTTCCTCGACCAGCAGCGTGGTCTCGGCGACACAGACCCGCACGGAACCGTCACGACTCAATGCGCGTAGCAGATGATCGACCATCAGAACCTCCTTTTTTCTCGCCGAATACTACCGGAATGGGCCCGATCGGTAAAGAGACCCTGACCAGGAGCAACCGCCATGCCTGACATCAGCCCCTGGCTCCCCTACCTGGCTCCGCCTCTGCTCGGCGCCCTGATCGGCTATGTCACCAACTATATAGCCATCCGCATGCTGTTCCGGCCGCTGCGCCCCTGGCGGATCCTCGGCCTGCGCCTGCCGCTGACTCCCGGCATCATCCCGGCCAAGCGCGGCGAGCTGGCACGGCGCATGGGCGAGATGGTCGGCAGTCACCTGCTGACCGCCGCCGATGTCGGCCAGGCCCTGCAGCAGCCCGATGTGCGCCGGGAGCTGCGTGCGGCGGTCGGCGACAAGCTCGGCGGCTTTCTCGATCGCGAGCTCGGACCGGTCGAATCGCTGCTGCCGGCCGACCATCGCGGCCGCTTCCGCGAACTGCTCGAACTGCTGCGCTGGAAAATTGTCCGGCTGATCGCCGACGAACTGGAGAGTGCCGACTTCGAGAGTCGACTGCGCGGCTACCTGCGGCGGAAAGGGGACGAGCTTTTGGCCCGCGACCTGGAGAGCTTTTTGACGCCGCAGCGCAGCGCGGCTCTCCACGCGCACCTGGATGAACGCCTCACCGCCCTGCTGCAGGCGCCGGCCGTCGCCTGCGCGGTCGGCCGTTTCGTCGACGAGCGCAGCGAACAGCTGCTGCGCAGCCGACAGAGCCTCAACGACCTGCTCCCCGCCGATCTGCGCGACCTGCTCCTCGCCCAACTGGAGCGCGAACTGCCGCCGCTGCTGGAGAAGTTCGGCGGCCTGCTCTACGATCCGGCCTTCCGCCAGCGGCTGATCGGCAAGATCCGCGAGGGAATCGGCAGTGTCCTCGACTCCCTCGGCGGGCTGGCCGGGCTCCTCTCCGGCTTCATCAACCTCGACCAGCTGTACGCCAGAATCCCCGACTTCCTCGACCGCGCCGGCGAAGAGACAGCCCGCTGGCTGCGCGAGGAGAAGACCCAGCAGCAGGTCGCCGCCCTGCTGCGCGAACGGCTCGAACAGTTTCTCGACCGGCCGCTCAACAGCTACCTGGAAAAACTCCCCTACGAGAAAGTCGCCGGCCTGCGCCGCTTCCTGCGGCAACGCGCCATCGCGGCAGTGCAGAGCGAGCGCAGCCGGGAGATCCTGCTGCAGTTGAGCGCCCAGGGGCTGCAGCGCATCAAGGATCGCTCCTTTGCCAGCCTGGCCCGGGACGTGCTGCCGGCGGACGGCCTCGACCGGCTGCAGGACGAGCTGGCCGACCGGCTGCTGGCCACCCTGCGCTCGCCGGAAGCCCTCGACGCCCTCGACCGGTTTCTCGCACAGCAGCTCGAGACCTGGCTCTGCCGGCGCCCCCTCGGCCGGCTGTCGGCACGGCTGCCGGCCGATGTGCGCATGGAACTGGAGCAAGGGCTGATGCGCCAGATCGAGGAACTGCTGCAGCGGGAGGTGCCGCCGCTGATCGACACCCTCGATGTCACCCGGATGGTGGAGAAGAAGGTCAACCAGCTCGACATTCTGCGTGTCGAAGAGCTGCTGATGGGGATGATGAAAGAGCAGTTCCGCTACATCAACCTGTTCGGCGCCCTGCTCGGCCTGCTTATCGGTCTGCTGAATCTGCTGGTCTGGCAGCTTGCCTGAGATAGCCAGCCGGATGGTGCGGCGATAAAAACGATTCGTAACTGTTCGGCGAGTGTACCGCCTTGGCAGAGAGTCGAGGAATTCGGGATTCGGGATTCAGGATTCAGGATTCAGGAGAGAATCTGACATCGAACCCTTTCAGGCAAAGGGAATGACAGATTTATGGTTCCGCATTCTCTGGTCACGGAGAAACCGAGACACTGCAGGACGGTGCAATGGTTTGGCCGTCATTCTGAATCCTGAATTCCCCGAAAGCCCCCGCGCCTCCGCGTTAAATCTTGTCTGGCGGAATTTTCTCAAAAACCGTCCTTGATGTAGCGCTTGAGCTGCTCGATGACGAACTCCTTCTCGTCAAGGGACGCCTTGACCAGGTCGCCGATGGAGACCAGGCCGAGCAGTCGGCCGTCCACCATCACCGGCAGATGCCGACAGCGGTTCTCGGTCATCAGCGCCATCGCCTCGTCGACGGTGGTGGTCGGCGCAATGTAACAGACCTCGGTCGACATCACCTGGTGGACCACGGCCCGGTGCGAGCAGAAGCCACCGAGATCGACCTTGCGGACATGGTCGCGCTCGGTGTAGATACCGATGATCTGCTCACCGTCCATGACCACCAGGGCACCAACCCCCTTATCGGCCATCAGGCGCAGGGCGTCGAGAATCGATGTGTCGGGATCGACCTTGTAAACCACACTCCCCTTGGCCTGCAGAATCTGGGCAACCGTTTGCATCATCCTTATCACCTCGTCTTTCTCAGCATCGAATCAGCGTTGCCGCTACCCACCCGAAATTTAACGCGGACACGGAGTTAACCGCACATAAGAGGCTCTTGCATAAGCCCCAAAAGACGTCATTCCAGAAGGCTTTAAGCCGGAATCCAGAGTTTAACCGACTGAAACGACTGGATCTCCGACAAAGTCTTTCGGGGATGACAGGACTTCTGCAAGTGGCTCATAAGATGCGGCTTTTATCCGCGCCTCAGTGTCTCCGCGTTCAATTTTGACGAAAATAAAGACCGTCTCGCCCTTGAATCATTCCGCCTGCCCATCGAGAAACCGGTCTTCGAGCATGATCTCGAACTCGGCGAGGGCGATTTCGTCGACGCCGAGGAACTGCGCCTCGGCGGTAGTCGGCAGTACCAGGTCGGCATCGCGCAGCAGACCGAGACCGAGCTTGTGGCACCCCTTGTTGGCCAGCCGGACCAGGGCGAGGGACATCTCCTGACTGGGGTTGCCGGCCCTGTGATGGTCACCGATCACCCGGGAGTAGAATTCGGGCAGACTCCAGGCCGCCACCAACCGTTGCCCCTGCTCAACATGCAGGCTCTCAAGCACTTCATCGACAATCCGGGGCGACAGCTGCAGCTCGGCCGCGTCATCGGCAACAGCCGCATCGAGGACGGTCAGCAGGAACAGCTTGCCGATGTCGTGCAGCAGACCGGCCAAATAGACCTGTTCGGCCAGCGCCTGGTAGCCGCAGCGCACCGCCAGCCACTGCGCGCCGCAGGCACAACCGAGGGCATGCAGCCAGAGCCGCTGCAGGTAAGCCCCGCTAACACTGCCGGGCGATGCGGCTCCCGGGGCACACGCCTCACGCAACACCTCGGCGGCCCGGGCCGTGCCGAGACGGGTGATCGCCTCGGCGAGCAGGGCAGTCTTTGCCAGACCCTCAAAAAAAGAGGAGTTCGCCGCCCGCAGCAGCTGGCCGGCTAAAGACGGGTCACGCCCGGCCAGCAGGGCGAGGGACTCGGGATCGGTGTCCGAACCGGTCAGGCTCGCGCGGACATGTTCGGCAACATCAGGGTAGACCGACAGGCGGAGACTCTCCGTCTGCCCCACATCAGCAATGATCTCGGTCAGGGAACGGTGGGTCACGATCATTCTCCGAGCAGACGCCGCAGTTCGTGCAGCGGTCGCGGGCGACAGGTGCGCGGCAGGCGACGCAGCACCTCCGGCAGCGCGACCTGGCCCCGGGCCGCCTTGGCGATGCCGTCTTCCAGCAGGGTCACCAGCCCGGAACTCTCGATACTGATGCGGCGGATCTCGTGGACCGTCTTGCGCGCCAGTACGGCATCTTTGACCTCGTCGTTGAGCAGCAGCAGTTCGAAGATGCCGACCCGCCCCCGGAAACCGGTGAAGCGACAGGCGGCACAGCCGCGGCCGGCGAACAGTTCGGCGCCGGCCAGATCACCGTGAGTGTAGCCGAGCAGCCGGTAATCGTCCGGGGTCGGGGTGTAGGGAGCGGCGCACTGCGGGCAGACCCGGCGCAGCAGCCGCTGGGCGAGGATGCAGGTGATGGTCGAAGCGATCAAAAACGCTTCGATATCCATGTTGAGCAGCCGCAGAATCCCGCCGACCGTATCCTCGGTATGGAAGGTGGTCAGAACCTTGTGGCCGGTCAGCGCCGCCTGGATCGCCGTCTCCGCGGAGAAGGTGTCGCGCACTTCGCCCATAACGATGATATCCGGATCCTGGCGGACAATATGGCGCAGGGTCTCGGTGAAGGTGACGCCGATCTTCGGATTGATCGAACACTGGGAAATGCCGTCGATCACATACTCGACCGGTTCCTCGGCGGTAATAATGCAGCTCTCCAGGTCGTTGAGATGATTGACACAGCTGTAGAGGGTGGTGGTCTTGCCGGCGCCGGTCGGCCCGGTCACCACCATGATTCCACTGGGAAAAGCGAGGGCATCGTCGACAAAGCTCTGCAGCATGCGTGGCGCCATGCCGATATCGTCGATGGCGAGCAGCTCGCCTTTTTTGTTCATCAGGCGCAGGACGATCTTCTCGCCATACACCGTGATATAGAAGGAGACCCGCAGGTCGAGAGTCGAGCCGGTCGTCACGTTTTCATAGAGGATCCGGCCGTCCTGATGGCGGCGGCGCTCGGCGATATCGGCTTCCGCCATCACCTTGAGGCGGGTGGTGATCGGCGCCGCCAGGTCGAGATTGAACTCCTTGTGAATGCCGAGCACGCCGTCGCGCCGGAAACGGACCCGCAGCCGGTCCTTCATCGGCTCGATATGGATATCGCTGACACCCTGCTGCATGGCGTCGTCGAGCAGGCTGTTGACGATGCCGATCACCGTCGAATCGTCGGCCTCGACCGTCGGCCCGCGATGCAGGCCGCGCTGGTATTGGGAGACCGCCTCGCGAATCGCCTGACGCGGCGCAATGGCGGGGACCAGCCGCCGGCTGAAGACACGCTCGGCCGCTTCGCGGTCGTCATAGTCGAGGGGGTCGGCAAAAGCGACCAGCACCCGGCCGTTTTTGCTCGCCACGGGGATGAAGCCGTGCAGGCTGAACATCTTGGCCGGCACCTGACCGAGCAGATCGCGGTCAATTTTGTTCAGTTCCGGCAGGACGAACGGGAAGCCGAGTTTGGAGGCGAGGACCTCGATCAACTGGATTTCGTCGATGAAGCCCTGTTCGACGAGGATATCGCCGACCTTGCGGTTTTTCTGCCCTTCCCGCTGCATGGCCAGGGCGGCATCGAGATCTTCCTGACGAATCTTGCCGAGTTCGACCAGCAGGTCGCCCATACGGATATCGAACTTCTGCCGTTTGAGCACCTGGTTCAGCTGACTGTTGTCGAGGCGTTTGAGCGCCTTGAGCACTTCGATCAGGGAACGGTTGGAGACCAGCTTGGCCTGCACCCGCTTGGCGTAGACCAGGTCATCGGCAGAAATGAGCCCTTGCTCCACCAGTGCGCGGGCAATGGTGTCGCCAGGGACGCGCACCGGCTGGAGGGCCGGCGTATCGGACATCGTTACAGAAGCCGGATTGTCGGATTCAGGAGTGTTCATAGATAACCAAAATCTCAGTGCATGACATGATCGCGAATTGTAACACAGTCGAGACCGGGTGCAACAGGTGCAGCACAGCCGATCAGACCAGCAGCAGCCGCAGGGCGAAGATCAGCACGGTGGCCGTCACCACATGCTTGATCCAGTCGTGTCCTTTCTTGACCGCCATGCGCGAGGCGAGCCAGCCGCCGGAAGCGTTGCCGGCGGCGAGGACGAAACCGAGCAGCCAGTCGACCTGGCCGTGCCAGACAAATACCGCCAACGCCGGGATGGTAAAGACAAGGACGACGAAGATCTTGATGGCGTTGGTCTTTACCAGGTCGAAGCCGGCCAGAAGCATCACCGGGATGATCAGGAAGCCGACACCGGCCTGGACGAAGCCGCCGTAGATGCCGATCAGGAAAAAGGCGCCGAGCAGGGCCGTAAGTCGCAGCGGCGTGTAGCTCAGGGCGCGGCCGCGCAGGCGCCTGGCCGGGTCGAGCAGGGTGATGATCAGCACGCCGATCATGATGGCGGCGAGCAGCCGCTTGAACAGCTGGTCGTCAATCTCCACCGCCAGCTGCGCGCCGAGATAGCTGCCGAGCAGGGCCGGCGCCGTGCAGATCAGGGCAAGGGGGAGCGGCAGGGCGCCGTGGCGACGGAAGGAGGCGATGGCGAAGATGTTCTGGCAGATGACACCGATGCGGTTGGTGCCGTTGGCGACAGAGGCCGGCAAGCCGAGAAAGATCAGCATCGGCAGGGTCAGCAGCGAGCCGCCGCCGGCCAGGATGTTGAGGAAGCCGGAGACGAAGCCGACCGCCATGAGTGCCGGAAGCTGCCAGACATAGGGGTCCATCAGGCGGACTCACCGAGCAGGTCACGGACCACCTCACCGGCCATGGTCAGACCGAACAGGGGGGGGATCCAGGAGGAACTGCCGAGGATCACCCGCCGGTCGGTGCAGCGCCAGCGCTGGTCTTCCCGGTTGGGGCAGATACAGTCGTCGGCGCAGGTCGCCGCCTGCTCGCCGAGGGACCGGAACTCCTCGGTAGAATAGACCACCTTGACGCCGGAGACGATGCCGCGTTTGCGCAGCTCCTTGCGGATGATGCGCGCCAGCCGGCAGCGCTCGGTCGCCGCCAGGTCGGCAACCTTGATCAGGGTCGGGTCGAGCTTGTTGGCCGCGCCCATGGAGGCGATCACCGGCAGACCGAGAGTTTTGCAGCGCTCGATCAGATGCAGTTTGGCGGTGATGTGATCGATGCAATCGAGCACATGGTCGTAGCCGCGGCCGAGCAGCCGGTCGGCGTTGTCGGCGGAGAAGAACTCCTGGAGCGGCTCGACCGCGATGGCCGGATTGATCGCCCGGCAACGCTCGGCCATGACCAGCACCTTCGGCCGACCGACGGTCTGGTCCAGAGCATGGATCTGCCGGTTGATATTGGTCAGGCAGATCTCGTCGAAATCGATCAGGGTCAGCCGGCCGACTCCGGCCCGGGCCAGCGCTTCGGCGGCATAGCTGCCGACGCCGCCGACGCCGAACACGGCGACCGAGGCGCCGGCCAGACGGGCCAGTCCGGCGCGGCCGGTGAGCAGTTCGAAACGGCTGAAGCGATGCTGGCCGCTCACCGTTCGGCTCCCAGCGGCTGGGCGTCAGCGCGATAGCGCTCCGGCACCTGCTGCAGGGAGTCGGCGAACTGCAGGGCGCCGGCGGCGTCGGTGTAGAGATAGCGCCGTACGGCCTCGCCGGCTTTGGTCGCGCCGCCGCTGGTGTCGATGATCTCTTCAATCGATGCCGCTTTGCCGGCTGGCGGACGCACCGCGGGGGCAGCCGGTTGCGGCGGCGGTTTGGCCGGCGATTTCGTCGCCGCCGCCGGCACCGCCGGACGACGCTCCGTAGCGAAGGTCATGTCGAGCAGCCGGCCGCGAAAATCCTGGTAAAAGCCGCTGACGGCAGCGTGGGCCGGGTGCAGCGGCGGGACGTGCAGGAAAAACTGGTCGACCCCCAGCAGCATCAGCAGAAACAGCAGGGTCCAGAACAGCCAGCGTATCGGTTTCATAGTTGTCCCATAAGCAGTGCAAGGTTCTCGTGGACGGCGTCGCTCCGGCGACCGCGCATCCGGGTGACCTCGCCTATTCTAGGCGGGAGGGAGCCGGCAAGACAAGAGTTTCATCAGTCTTCAGCCGGCAGGCATTCCTTTTTGCCGCGGTCTGTGCTAACGTTTCCGCACGCTTGCAGGAGGAGATGGTATGAGCGAACCGGTTTACGATGTGCTGATCATCGGCGGCGGGCCGGCCGGGCTGACCGCCGGGCTGTATGCGTCGCGCGCCAAGTTGAAGACTCTGCTGGTCGAACGGATGATTCTCGGCGGCCAGGTGATGACCACCACCAAGGTGGAAAACTACCCCGGTTTCCCCGGCGGCATCGACGGCCCCGACCTGATGCAACGCTTTCAGGAGCACTGTCAGGAGTTCGGCCTGGAGACGATCTCCGGCGAGGTGACCGCTCTGGTCGATACGGGGGCGGAAAAGCGGGTCACCGTCGATGGCCAGGAGATCCGCACAAAGACGGTGATCATCACCACCGGCGCCGAACCGAGCAAGCTCGGCCTCGCCGGCGAGACCGAATTCACCGGCCGCGGCGTCTCCTACTGCGCCACCTGCGACGGCGCCTTCTTCCGCAATGTACCGGTGGCGATCATCGGCGGCGGTGACACGGCCGCCGAGGAAGCGCTGTTTCTCACCCGCTTCGCCAGCAAGGTCTACCTGGTCCACCGCCGCGATCAGCTGCGCGCCACCAAATTGCTGCAGGAGCGGATTTTCGCCAACGACAAGATCGAGCCGGTCTGGAACTGTGTGGTCGATGAACTGCACGGCGACCAGAGCGGCCTCACCACCCTGACCCTGCGCAACCGCCAGGATGACAGCCGACGCCGTATCGAGGTCGCCGGCATGTTCGTCGCCATCGGTGTCACCCCGAAGGCCCATTTCCTCGCCGAGATTCTCGACCTCGATCGCGACGGCTACATTCTCACCGACGCCGAATGCCGCACCTCGATGCCGGGGGTGTTCGCCGCCGGCGATGTGCGCAAGAAGATCCTCAAGCAGATCGCCACCGCCGTCGGCGACGGCGCCATCGCCGCCATCGTCGCCGAGAAATATCTGG
The DNA here is from genome assembly GCA_032251295.1 of Desulfuromonadales bacterium. Classification (GTDB taxonomy): domain Bacteria; phylum Desulfobacterota; class Desulfuromonadia; order Desulfuromonadales; family BM103; genus BM103. The sequence continues at coordinate 30,240 of JAVVDS010000017.1, forward strand.
ATGAGCGGGAAGCGGGGACTGGGGGCTAGGGGCTGGGGACTTGCTCCTGAGTCCTGAGTCTGCATATTGCATTACTGTAACTAATCAGCTTTTCGCGAGGAGGATCGCCTCAAACTGACTTGTCGCGGCATGAACACCCCTCATCCGGCCTTCAGCCAGCTTCTCCCCGGGGGAGAAGGAAACCTCAATTCTGCTGCGGTGATGCCGTTCCCTCTCCCTGGAGGGAGAGGGTGCCCGTAGGGCGGGTGAGGGGGAAGCCTCGCATGCTGAATAGTTACACTGCTTTTTCGTTGCCCGTTGCGGGCTGTGTTATTGACATGTCAAGGAGGGATGTATGCTCGCCAAGGTTCTGTCCGGGGCGCTGCTCGGTATCGACGCCTACCCGGTTGAGGTCGAGGTCGATATCGCCCAGGGTCTGCCACAGTTCGCCACGGTCGGTCTCCCCGAGGGCGCGGTCAAGGAGAGCAAGGATCGCGTCAAGTCGGCCATCAAGAATTCCGGTTACGATTTCCCCGTTCGTCGCATCACCATCAACCTGGCCCCGGCCGATATCCGCAAAGATGGCACTGCCTTCGATCTGCCGATGGCGATCGGTCTGCTGGCAGCGACCGGCGTCGTCCCCATGGAGCGCGCTGCCCGCTATCTGCTGATGGGCGAACTCTCCCTCGACGGCGGCATCAAGCCGGCGCGCGGCGTTCTGCCGGTGGCCGCGGCCGCCCGTCACTGGGATCTCGACGGCCTGCTCGTGCCGGCTGCCAACGCCGAGGAAGGTGCCCTGGTCGACGGTCATCCGGTCTATCCGGCGCAGACCCTCGGCGAAGTGGTCGACTTCCTCACCGGCAACCTGAGCCTGGAGCCGTGCCGGGTCGATATCGCCAGCCTGATCGGCGACGCCGTGCCGGACGAGGTCGATTTCGCCGAGGTGCGCGGTCAGGAGCATGTCAAGCGCGCCCTTGAGGTCGCCGCCGCCGGCGGCCACAACATCCTGATGGTCGGCCCCCCCGGCAGCGGCAAGACCATGCTGGCGCGGCGCATCGCCACCATCCTCCCCGAGCAGAGTTTCGAGGAAGCTCTCGAAATCACCAAGATCCACTCGATCCTCGGCCTGCTGCCGAGCGGCCGCGCCCTGGTCGCCAAGCGGGTGTTCCGTGCGCCACACCACACCATCTCCGACGCCGGTCTGATCGGCGGCGGCACCCACCCCCGGCCGGGTGAAGTCTCCCTGGCGCACAACGGCGTGCTGTTCCTTGACGAGCTGCCGGAGTTCAAGAAGAATCTGCTGGAGATGCTGCGTCAGCCGCTGGAGGACGGCCAGGTCTCGATCAGCCGGGCGACCCAGAGTCTCACCTATCCGGCCGCCTTCATGCTGGTCGCCGCCATGAATCCCTGCCACTGCGGCCATCTCGGCGAGAGCAACGAGGCGTGCAGCTGCTCGCCGCTGATGGTCGAGCGCTACCGGCGGCGGCTCTCCGGCCCCCTGCTCGACCGCATCGACCTGCACATCGAGGTGCCGCGGGTGCCGCACAAGGATCTGGCCGATCCGGTTGACGGTGAATCGTCGGCGATCGTGCGCGCCCGGGTCGAAGCCGCCCGCCAGATCCAGCGCCAGCGCTTCGCCGACCTGCAGCTGCACGCCAACGCCCGCATGCAGGCGCGTCACATCCGCAAGTTCTGTCCGGTCGATGCCCAAGGGGAGAAGCTGCTGGAGATGGTCACCGACCGCCTCGGCCTGTCGGCCCGCTCCTATGCCCGTATCCTCAAAGTTGCGCGCACTATCGCCGATCTTGCGGGCAGCGAGCATATCGAACAGCCGCACCTCGCCGAGGCGATTCAGTATCGGGGGCTGGATCGCAAAATTGGGTGATATACTTGGAATCCACCGCAGGATGTCGTAGCCATTCATTGATGGCGTCGCAGAAACTCACCAACTGCTGCGTTGCCACAATCGTCTCGCTGCTTCGACGGATGGAACGATACCTCATCGCTCGACAATTGCGCGCTTTGAGGTGGTCGTTTTTTGCCAGCGATTTGGGACGTTCTGCGAAAGCATCATTCATTGACAACGCAAACGGCTTGTTGACCGTTGCAGTCGCTCTGAGCGGCTTACCGCCATGGAAAACCTTGAACAGAAGTTTGCTGGGGAGGATGCAATGACCTGGTTCGCGAATCTTAAACTGAATACCAAGTTCAATTTGATCCTGTCCGCTCTTTTGATCGGTCTTTTTATTCTGACCGTTTTACTGGCCTATCGGGATCAACAGGACCTGGTTCTGAATATAGCTCTGGAACAAGGGCGCGGGGTCGCCAGGCAGATCATTGCCACCACTGACTATATGTCCGATGTCGTCCGCGATGAACCGGAGGACAATTACGCGCTGGTTCCTCAGGTGGTCGCAACGCAGGTCGCTAAGAGAATATCGAGTGGAAACAAGTACAGTGTCCGGCAAATTTCGCTGAAATACCGCAATCCGGACAACCGTCCTGACGCCTATGAAACCGAGCAGTTGAGGGCTTTTGCAAGCACAGCACTGGACGAAAGCTACCAGGTCACCAAGGACAAGGGGGAAGATGTTTTTCGCTATATGCGGCCGATGATTGCCGAAAAGTCCTGTATGGAATGCCATGGCAGCTATGAATCGGCACCGTTATTCATCCAGCAGCACTACCCCCCAAACCATCCCTCATACAACTACCAGGTTGGCCAGGTTGTCGGCGCGGTTTCTGTTGTCAGACCGATGGCCGACTTGTACCGCGAAGTCGGCACCAATCTGAAGAACGAAATCACTTACCGGGTGGGCATTCTGATCCTGGTGTTTGCAGTCATGGGAGTATTGACCCGCTGCTTGGTCATAAACCCGATAAAACTGGCTTCGACGACCATCCATCACGTGACAACAACAGGTAGTCTTACCGAAAGAATCCCGGCCAAAGCGTCCCAGGATGAGGTCGGCCAGTTGATTCACGACTTCAATGCGATGATGGGAGTGCTGGACCGTACAACCCTGCAGCGCCAGGAATCGGAAGATCGTTATCGAAACCTGATAGAGGCCGCCCAGTCGGCGATTGTCACGTTCCTGAAAGACGGCAAAATTGTCATTTCAAATCATCATGCCGAAAGCCTTTTAGGCCTTTCGAGGAACAAGTTATTGGGGGAAACAATTTTTGACTATCTGGAGCAGGGAGAAACGCTGAAACAGCGGATCGATGCTATTTCCCTGGCCGGAGACTGGGATCGGGCGGAAGAGACGACCCGGCATCGCCTTCGGGATGTCGGGGGACGGATAACAGATGTCGAGATCACTCTCATCCTGGCGTCCAGGGCAGATCATACGCCCATGTTCACGGCTATCATGCGGGAAATCAATACATAGGACGGTGACAGAACGGCTCAATATTTAGAATTGGTATGCAACGACCCCGTTCCGGACAGCCGGACAGTGCTCCTTCAGGTGTCTGCGAGTGCAACGACATGAACATCGACGATCAGTTTGGGGGATGAACCGGTCAGGCCAATAAAACTCCCGGCCACCGGGGGGACGGCTTCAGGATGACGCGCCACCGCCACCGGGATATGCCGGCTTCCCGTGACCTCGCCGTTGGTCGGGTCGAAACCTTTCCAGCCGGCGCCCGGAAGATACACCTCGGCCCAGGCGTGAGTCGTTGTCGACCAATGCTCTGTTGCCGGAGCATGGGCATAGCCGCTAACGAAGCGACTCCCGAGCCCCAGATAGCGGCACGTCTCAACGAACAAGGCCGCAAAATCGCGACAGGAACCTTGCCCCCAGGTCAATGTCTGTCCCGGGGTCTGGACTCCGGGCTCTTCACGGGCTAAGTAGGTAAACCGGGTGGCAATGGCCTGATTGATCAGGTCGAGCAGCGCATAAGTCTGCATGGCCGGCTGGCTCAGGCCCATCAGGTTCAGCCAGTTGCGAATAGCCTCCTCATCACTCGGATAGACCGGTTGCAGAAACGGGAGCAAGTCGACTCTGTCCATCGGAACGTAGTGGAAGGGGTAGTTGACCGCGTAGTCTGCAAAGAGAAAATCGAAAGGATTTTCCATGTAGTGCTGAATAACCACTTCGCTGGTAATCGACAGAAGCTCGGCCGGCTCGAGAAACTCAACCACTGCTTGTGCATTGTCGAGGACATCCCGATGCCACTTCACCGTATGCGCGGGGGAGATCATCAGGGAAGAGGTTTCGATGTGCACCTCAGGCCCTTCGCGGGGGCGGAGCAGGAGTCGGTGCGGTTGCAGCGTGACAGGGTTGAAGAACTGATATTCAGTCAGGTGCGTGATTTTCAAGCGGCGCATGTCAGTAACTTTCCGATGGTAGCGCGTTGCTGGCAGGGAAGGCACTGCGCCTGCCAGCTGAAAAATCTGACGTTGAACTTCCGGGACCTTGAGAACCGGCGGTGCCAAGAACCAGACAAGGAAGATGCCAGCGTTTCAGACGGTCAGACCACCTGGCCATCCTTTTGCTCCCACCCGCCGTTATCATCGAACTTTCCGCTCGCCCTGATCTTTTCCGTGACCTTCCGGAAGTGAAACCCGTAGACAGCATAGGTTATGGCCAGCGGAAACAGCCGCGGTTTTCTGAGCAACGACCAGAAGAAGAGTTTCCAGTAATGGAACCGCCCTCGGCCGAGCACCCCCAGAAGCAGCATCGATTTGAAAAACGCTCCGATGTGGCCCTGTTGCAGATGAAATCTGCCCTGGGGCCGGGGCCGGTACTCGCGAAAGAGCTGGATCACCCGTTGATAGAACTGTTGCGGGGCATAGATGGTCTCGAGAATGTTTTGGTAGCCGGCAATGAGCGCCTCGGGTCGCATGCGGGGAACGAAATTGAGATCGATGGCGGTATTGTCGCCCGAAGAGTCTTTGAGCAGTCGCCCTTCCTGTTCCAGGCGCCGGTAGAGTTTGGTGCCGCGCAGCGCGGAGAGGACACCGACCATGGCGGTAACGATACCGCTCTCCTGGATGAAGTGGATCTGGCGCTCGAAGATGGTCGCCGGGTCGCTGTCAAAGCCGACGATGAAGCCACCGTGCACCTGGAGCCCGGCCTGCTGGATGCGCTTGACTGAAGCGATCAGGTCGCGGTTCTTGTTCTGCACCTTGCCGCTCTCGGCCAACGCTGCCTCATGCGGCGTTTCGATGCCGATAAAGACCTCCTCGAAACCGGCGCGGACCATCAAGTCCATCAACTCCGGGTCATCGGCCAGATCGATGGACGCCTCGGTGTAGAAATAGAAAGGATATTCCCTGGCTTCCATCCAGGCGATGATGGCAGGCAGAATCTCCCGCTTCAGCCGGGGCTTGTCGCCGATGAAGTTGTCGTCGACGAAAAAGACCGCGCCGCGCCAGCCCCTGGCGTCAAGGCTCTCCAGTTCGGCGAGGAGGCGGGCCAGGGGCTTGCTGCGGGGTCGACGGCCGAACAGGGCGGTGATGTCGCAGAATTCGCAGTCAAAGGGGCAGCCCCGCCCGTACTGGATGTTCATGGCGGCATAATCCTTCATCGCCACCAGATCCCACTGGGGGATCGGGGTCTGCTCGAGTTGCGCCCAACCCTCGGCGATATAGACACGCCGGGGTGTGCCGTGCTGCAGATCTTCCAGAAACCGGGGCAGGGTGATTTCCCCTTCACCCAGCACCAGGTGGTCGACCTCGCGGAAATCTTCGTGACAGGAGGTAAACAGGGGACCGCCGGCGACCGTTTTCACCTCCAGGTTTCGGCAGCGTTCGATGACCTCGCGCGCCGATGGCTGCTGAATGGTCATGGCACTGATGAAGACGAAATCGGCCCAGCGCAGATCCTGGTCGGCGAGGGGCCGCACGTTCATGTCGACCAGGCGCTTTTGCCACGCGTCGGGGAGCATCGCCGCCACGGTCATCAGCCCCAGCGGCGGGAAACTCGCCTTGCGGTCGATAAATTTCATGGCGTAGCGGAAGCTCCAGAAGGTGGCGGGGTAGTGTGGGTAGACGAGAAGAACTTTCATGGGCATTCACCTTAATCTCTGGGCGTCGAGAGGCATCGACAGATGCGGTGCGACGCCAGATTGTGTCAGCCGCAGGTAAAAAAGAAGGTCGCGCCCTTCCCCTTTTCGCTCTCGGTCCAGACCCTGCCACCGTGGAGCACAACGATCCGATGCACCGTGGCCAGCCCGATGCCGTGTCCCGCAACCTTGGTGCCAGGCAGGCGCTGGAAGGGGAGGAAGAGCTTGCCGGCCAGTGCCATGTCGAAGCCCGGACCGTTGTCCCGGACAAAACAGGCCCGTTCCCCGTCGCGCGCGGTCACGCCGAATTCTATGATCGTTCCCGCACCTTTGCCGGCATGCTTCCAGGCGTTTCCGAGCAGGTTGTCCAGAACCACCCGCAACAGATCGGGATCACCCTCGATCAGAACCCCGGGGTTGATCTGAAAGGTGCCGCGACTCTCAGGGTCTGCCAAAATCAGCTCGGCCACCACGGCTTCAGCGAGGGCACTCAGATCAACGAGTTGGCGGCGCAACGTGACGTTCCCGGCGTTTGAAAACGCCAGCAGGGTTTCGATGAGCCGGTCCATGGCCAGGGTGCCCCGGTAAATCTCTTCAAGGAAGAGCTGGCAGTCCTCTTCGCGGTCCTTGCCATGCAGATCGCGGATGACCTGGCAGTAGCCGCTGATGGTCGCCAGGTGCTGGCGCAGGTCGTGGGCAACGGTGTAATTGAACGCCTCCAGGTCGATGTTGGCGGTTTCCAGTTCGTCACGGGCCTGGCGCAGTTGCGCATTCTGCATCTGCAGTTCGATCTGATGGACCTGAAGTTCATGGACAAGTCGCTGTGCCTCTTCTCCGGTCGGTGGCGATTGCGATCCAAGCTTGCTCAAGCGCACCTGTTCTTCGGCTCGACGGCGCAGCGCCAAGGCTTCTTCTGTCAGCTTTCCGGGTCGGCTGGCCGTCATTCATCCCCCGCCTAAGTCGTGTTTGATCAATCCCGCCGGCACCCTTTTTCCAGGGTTCGCCGCCAGGCTTAGCGTACGATCAGGTCGTTTTTTACCGAGACGACGCCATTGACACTGCGGGCAACGTCTTCTGCTTTTTTGACGCTCTGGACAGAATCGACGAATCCGCTGAGCTGAACGACTCCTTTAAAAGTTTCGACATTGATCTGCAGGCTCTTCAACTCCGGCTCGGCAAAAATTTCCGACTTGACCTTGGTCGTAATAACCGTGTCATCGATGTACTCGCCGGGGCCTGATTGGGTTGCCGTTGTGGCACACCCTACGAAGGCAGCGAGCACGACCAGACAAACCATCAGCTGCAGGATTCTTTGAAGTTTAAACATGTTTTTCTCCTTTGGTGTTGGTGGCCCTGATGGATCAGGGTGATCGCTTCGCCGGGAGGTTATCCTGGGCTCGGGTCATTCTTCCTGGTTATACTTTCCGCTCAAACGCCAGTGATTCGTGGGGCAAAAACCGCCGTACTCCACTGGCGGCGAGCTTCGCGCTGCCGCTTCCCGGATCGCCTCCATTCCGTCGCTGGCGGCGATGGTGTTGAGCCGGATCTCCGGCGGACTGTCCAGCAGGCTCATGGCTCCGACCAGAGCGCGAAAAATGACCGAGCGCACATGGGTTTCGAGATCCTCGCGGGTGTGCCACTCCTCCCTGAACAAAAGCGTGTTTTCCGCTTCGATATCCACGTAGCAGTTGCAGCTCAGGCACCCCTGCTCTTGCCGGATCGGCTCGAGGCTGGCGCGAAAAGTCTGCAGAAGTTCCTTTAATTTCTCAGGCGGCACCGTGATTTTGATGGTGGCATCGATCATGGTGATCTCTCTGCACCGGCAGGGTCGCCTTCTGGCCGGCGCACCGCCCGCGCCGGCCTGCGGCCACTACAGCCTGCCAGTCAGCATCAGCAGCAGCAGGATCAGCAGAATCAGCGCCAGCCCGCCGCTGGGGAAGTAGCCCCACTGCCTGCTGTGGGACCAGATCGGCAATGCACCCAGGAGCAGCAGGATCACGACGACAAGGACAGCGGTTCCGATCATCTGGCTCCTCCGTTCCTATGGCGGTAGTCTTTTAGATTCTGCGCCCCTGGAGAAAACCGACGACCACCACGATCAGGGCAATGACCAGCAGGACGTGAATAAACGAACCGAGCGTGTAGCCACTCACCAGGCCCAGGGCCCAGAGAATGAGCAGGATGACGGCAATGGTCCATAGCATGAGATGCTCCTTTCTGACCGCGACAGTCTGCCGGCGGCCAGTGCGCATCCTTAATGGCCTCCCGGTAGCGACCATCCAGTCGCCTTGTTGGTTTGCCTGAACGCCTGAATTCCCCTTGGGACCGAAGCGGTCGTTGTCTGCCTTTGCTGCGACACAGCCGCAAGGCACGAATGCTCTCCGGTCCTTCTGATCAAGTAAATTGCATCGAACATGCCACCAGAAATTTCACGGGCAACATAGTATAAGCTCATGTCTTTATTGAGGTAATTTGCGATTCGCAAAAGCTTTTTGGGGGAACCCGTCGGCGGGTTCCGTCATATATGACATAGCCGTCACATGTGACGGGTCCGGTTGCAGCCGGCCCCCTCCCGGGGACTGTGCTTCAGCTCGCTCAAGGTGGCGCTGCGTCGATTTCACGCTGGAGTTTTTTCTGGTTCTCGCGCTCTTTGCTCTTTATGAGGAGGTAATCCCCCTTGTCCAGCTCGAAGAGCTGTAGCCGATAGCGGTCGGTGAGGTCGTACCACGTGCGGGATCTCATGGAAAAACGTTCTGCTGCGGGATGGTGCAGGGTGCTCATGAAGGCCTGGATCGCCAAGTAGGTGCGCACCGCGTTGCGCTCGATCGCGCCCCGCGGGCCGCCGATGTGGATGGGGTTGCCGCCGCGGTCGGTGCCGATCACGGTAAAGCCGGCTTTGCCCGAGCCGAGCGTCGTGAAATAGAGCTTTTCGGCGAGGCGAAGCACCGCGCTGCTGCGGTAGGCGCAACGGACGTGGACAAAGGTTCTGCCGCCGTCAAGGGGCAGGGCCGCCAAACTGATGCGGTGGTCTTTGGTGCCGAAGGGACCGGCGCCGGCCCGGAGGACAATGTCCAGATACCCCTGCCGGCGCACTACCTTGCCGTGGTAAACAGCTTGATACACCTCTTGCGGCGCTTGATAGAACTTGCGCCCGAGGTAAAGGGCCAAACGCCAGGCCTCCGGCTTCCCCTGGCAGATGCAGGCTTTGACGTTGGGGGTGAGGGACAGGATATCGCACCAGTTGGCTTGAACCTGGAGAGCTTCGGCGATGGTGTCGAAGTCAAAGGCGAAGATGCCGTAAACATCGACGTAAACCCTGTCCTTTTGCGCAACCGATTCCAGTGCCAGGGGCAGGCCGAAGCTGTTGTGCGCCAATCCGGCCTGGTTCCGGTGGTAGGTCTCGAGCAGGAGCTCTTCGTCCTGGCGCGGGCTCTCGGCGGCGAAGGCGACACCGGCCGCCAGCAAGATCGCGATGGCGAACAGTTGCTGGAAACGTCTCATGCTAAAGCCAGCGGATGAATAAGTTCACGAACCACGCTCTGATCCGGGGCAGCCAGGGCCGGCTGTCCCACTCATCCCGTTGAATCTGCCGGGAATTGGCGAGATCCCCGGCAAACATTGCCTCCATTTCGGTGGCAAACTCGCGGCTCAGGATCACCGCATTCACCTCGTCATTATTCAGCAGGCTCAAGAAGTCGAGGTTGGTCGAGCCCACCGTTGACCAGACCTGGTCGATTACCGCGGTCTTCGCGTGGAGCAGGGAGGTCTCGTGCTCGTAAAGCTGTACTCCCGAATGCAGCAACGCCGCATAGTGATGTCGCTGGGCATACAGGGGCCATGGGGAATCGGAAGATCCGGGAAGAATGATCTTGACGTCGACCCCGCGCGCTGCGGCGTCGGCAAGGGCTTTCAGGATCTGGTCGTCTGGGATGAAATAGGAGCTCGTCAGGTGAATGGAGCGCTCGGCAAAAACAATGGCCGACACGTACATGACGAAAGGAATCCGGTTGGTTTCGCCCGGCGTGCTGCCGACCACCCGCACCAGGGCATCACCGCTTTCTTCCAGGTCGGGGAAATAGTCTCGGGCGGGCAGCGGCAGGCCCTGCTGCTTCTGCCAGGTTGCGAGAAATAGCCTCTGCAATTCGGCCACCGCCGGACCTTCGATCTGGACATCGGTGTCGCGCCAGTGAATGGGTGCCGGTTCGTTTGTCTTGCGCTTGAAAGGGCTGCTCGAATAAACCTTGCTGATGTTGATACCCCCGGTAATCGCGACTTTGCCGTCGGCCAGCAACATCTTGCGGTGGTTGCGATGGGTCAGGCGCCACTCCCCGCGAGCCTGCAAGGGATTGATCGGATTGAACTCCACCACCCGGATGCCGCCGTCGCGCAGGCGCTGAAAAAATACAGCGGGCGTATACATGCTGCCGACACTGTCATAGCTGAGATTGACCTGGACCCCTTCAGCCTGCTTGCGCAACAACAGATCGGCAAATTTGCGGCCGACTTCATCGTCCTCGACAATATAGCTTTCGATGTTGATATGGTCCTGGGCCTTCTCCAGGGCGTTAAACATGGCGGCGTAGGTCGCCTCGCCATCGGCGAGCAGGGTGACCTTGTTCCCCTTCGTCAGTGGGCTTTCGGTGACCGACTCGACCACGACACTGTGGCGGCCCAGGATATCCGTCGGCTCGACCGATTGCTGCAGGTGCACCATGATCTTCTGGCTTTGTTGGGGGGACAGTAGGCCCTTGGACGAAACGATTTGCCGGAGTTGCTGCGCGTTCGGCGTCCCGGCGATCTGCTGGGTGACGTTCGGCAAACCTGCACAGCCACCGCCGAAAATCAGGGCCGATGTTAACAGCAGAAACCAATGGCAGGTCTTGGCGATGGTCATTTCCTTCCCGCTTCGACCAGGAGGGCCGTTCCGACCGTTTGATTTAGCGGATAACCGCCGGGCTGCGAAGCGGCAAGCTCACGGAAAGCGGGGGTTTACCAGCTTTTCCTGCCCCCCACAACCAGGAGGACACCACCTGCGGCGATCGCCCCGACGCCAGCCCATAACGGGATGTTGACCTGCTGTTGATCCTTGACCGTCAGTTCGAGCGGGCCCAGAGTGGCCTGGTGGGTCTCTTTGGTGTAACTGAAACCACCGTAGGCCAACCCCAGGATGCCGAGCACGATCAGTACGACAGCCGCCATCTTGATTGCATTCATGTATGTCCCTTTCAGTGATGCCGCCGCATCAGAATCGGCAGTCGCCGAGCGGATTCTGCGGCCCGTGATAAAGCCGAAAACCACGACGTTGATGGCAACAATGATGGCAATACTCGGCAGGAAGTGAACAATATCGCCCTCGGTGACAGTGCTCTCCAGGCCAAGACCTCATACCGCAATGAGGAACACCGCACTCCGCAATCATCTCCAACATCTGCCGTTCCTTTCTGTCGGCTCTCGGCTGCTGCCGGCCATTACCGCAAGGTAATCGCCGGCAGTCGTCATCCCGTCGTTTTGGCGTTATTCGATGGTCATCAGGTTGTTAACCTCATGCACGCCGCTTTGCTGCTTGCCCATGAACCTGTCTCACGGGCAAAATCATTCGCCCAAGACCTCCTTGACCTCGCCGACCTTGCCTTGGACTTTGCCGGCAATTTTTTCAGCTTTGCCCTCAGCCTCGAGTTTGGGGCTGCCGGTGATCTTCCCGGCCACTTCCTTGACCTTGCCCTTTGCCTCGTGCAGCCTGCCTTCCGCCTTGTCCCGGACGCTCGATTTCATGCTTTCCTCCAGTCTGGTGATGATGGATTTCTCTTTCCAATTGGTTTGTAAAAAAGCAGCGTCAATACCGCTGAACGCATGGCCGCACTCACGTTGTCCGGTAATGATTAACCGCAATTTGTATGCCGGCGATAACCCGGGGAGGCGATACGTGCAAGGGCCTGAATACAAACAGCAAAGCGGAAGGAGACAAGGAGGGAAGAGAGGGAAAGTCACCGATGGCATCCGTCATACTTGACATAACTGCCAAATATGGCGGGGTGGTTTCAAGGACGGCGCAGGCCGTATTTTCGCATCCGGGCGCGCAGCGTACTGGGATTGAGGCCGAGAATAAGCGCCGCGCCTTTCTCCCCTTCAATGCGCCAGCCGGTCTGCTGCAGCACCTGGGCGATATGGTCGCGCTCCAGGTCGGCGAGAGCCTTGACATCCTCCCCCGGCTGCTGGCTGCAAAGTGGTTTGCAAAGGGGAACGAGCCAGTCTTGAATCCGGAGGACAGGTCCCTGGCTGGTGATGACCGCACGTTCAATGACGTTTTCCAGTTCCCGTACATTGCCGGGCCAGGGGTAACGCAGGAATAGCTGGAGGGTTTCTTTCGGGACGGTGTCGATCTGCCTGCCGACCTTCTTGGCGTATTTGGCGACAAAATACCGGACGAGCAGCTCGATATCGTCGGTGCGCTGGCGCAGGGGCGGGATGGTGATAGGGAAAACGCTGAGCCGGTAGAACAGGTCTTCGCGGAACCGGCCGGCGCGGATCTCCCCTTCAAGGTTGCGGTTGCTGGCGGCGATAATGCGCACATTGACCTTGATGGTGCGCGGGCTGCCCAGACGCTCGAACTCGCCGTCCTGAATGACCCGCAACAGCTTGCACTGCAGTTCCAGTGGCATCTCGCCGATTTCATCGAGGAAAATGGTGCCGCCGTCGGCCAGCTCGAAGCGCCCCATCTGGCGGGCGTTCGCCCCGGTGAACGCGCCCTTTTCCCGACCGAAGAGTTCGCTCTCGATGAGGTTCGCCGGCAGCGCAGTGCAGTTGACGGTGATCATCGACCGATTCTTGCGCGCGCTGCGGTTGTGGATGGCTTGGGCAACCATGCCCTTGCCGGTGCCGGTCTCGCCGAGCAGCAGCACGGTGGCATCCTGCGGCGCCACCTGTTTGACGCGGAAAAAAACGTAGGACATGGCATCGCTATGACCGATGAGCTCGCCGAAGGCGTACTCCCGGGAGACTTCCTGCTGCAGGTGGACGTTCTCCGCCTGCAGCCGCACGGACAACTGCTGGATCTCGGCGAAAGCCCCCCGGAGCGATTCCTTCGCCCGCTTGTGCTCTTCGATTTCCTCCACCAGCTGCGCGTTGGACCGGGACAGCTCGGCGGTGCGCTCGGCGACTGTCGTCTCCAGTTCCGCCCGGGCCTTCTGCAGGTCAAGACGCAGCGTGCGGCTCTCGGTGTCGTCGGTGATCGATGTCAGGATGCGACCGTCGAGACTTTCGCCGGCGTCGACCGCGGCGCTCTGCAGCAGGCCGTGGAAGCAAGTGCCGTCAGGTCTTCTGAAGCTGAGTTCGCAGCACTGCACCCCCTGGTCCCGCACGACCAGGTCGAGATGGCCGGCAAAAGCGGCTCTCCCGTCGGCCTCCTCGATAAATCGGCTCAACGCTTTGCCGGCCAGCCGGTTCCGCTCGCTGCCCAGCAGCTGCGCCCCGGCCAGGTTGGCCTCCTGAATGCGGCCACGCCGGTCGAGGATGAAGTAGCTTAGAGGGGCCAAATCGAAGAGTTCAACGTATTTGCTGTGCGCGACCTCGAGCTCCTCGCGGGCGCTGCGCAGCTCGGCATTCTGCATTTCCAGCTCGATCTGGTGGACCTCGAGCTCATGCAGGAGCCGCTGCGCCTCGGTCAGGCTCACCTGCGGCGGCAGTGCCGCGGTCTTCGCCCGCAACCGCTCCTCCGCCTGGCGGCGCAGCTGGTCGGTTGCCAGAACGGGTTTGTGATCCTTGTCGTTGGTCAAGGGGAACCGTCCTCTCCGCGCTGATGTTCGAGTTGTCCGATCTGTTCGCGCAGTTCGTTCTCCAGGTTTTTGGCCGTCGTGATATTGGCAAAAGTGATCACCGCCCCGCCGATGACGTCGTCAATGGTGCGGTAGGGCATGATGCGCACCGAAAACCAGCGACCGTTGCCCGTCGCGACCTCCTTTTCCGAAAAGACCAGAGTACGCAGCACCTCTCTGGTGTCTTCGGTCATCGCGGGGTAGAGCAGGTCGCTGGTGATGTCGGAAAGGGGGCGCCCCACGTCGCCCGGAATCAGCTTGAAGATTTTTTGAGCCCCTTCGGTGAAGCGTCGCACATGGAGCTCGTTGTCGAGGAACACGGTGATGATCTCGGTGCTGTTGAGCAGGTTGCGCAGATCATCTTCAGTCCGGGTCAGCTCGTCCATTTTGGACTGCTGCTCGGCGTTGACTGTTTGCAGTTCTTCGTTGAGGGACTGCATTTCTTCCTTGGAGGTGGTCAGCTCTTCGTTGGTGGACTGCAGTTCCTCGTTGGCGGATTGCAATTCTTCGTTGGTTGATGTGAGCTCCTCCAGCGAAGATTGCATGTCCTCGCGGGCGGTATGCAGCTCTTCACGCAGTGTCTGGACCTCCTGTTCCAGCTCTATGACCCGGGTGCTGGCGGCCGCAGAGCCCATGGCGGAGCCGCGCGATTTTTTCGGCGGCGGCTCCGCGACGTCGTGAAAGACGATCATCACCATCCCCCGCAGCTCTTCGGGGTCCGCAATCGCCTTGAGGGTGACCTCCACAGTTTGGCTGCCTCCATCGGTGCTGACCTTGAGGCCCTTGAGGGTGATCGCCTCTTTTTGCCGGAGAACTTTGTGGAAGGCGACTCCCAGGTCGAAGTTGAGCCCCGGGCGGGCCATGGCGAAAATGTTCCAGTTGGCCTTGCCGGCCGCCGGCTCGAGATACTTGCCGGTGCGCCCGCTGATGTAGAGAATATCGCCCTGGTCGTTGACCAGCACGGCCGGCGGCGAGAAGTGCTGCAGAAGCAGATTGTCCGCCAGCGACTGGAGGTTGGCTGCGGCTTTCACCTTGGTTGACTCCTTGACGCCCTTCGCCCTGGGAGGGGCGAACGAGGCGGGAAAATCGACCGGTGCCGTCGGCAGGACCGATTCACGCCGCCGGAACAGGCGGAGCTTGAGGTTGACGGGCATAAACAGCTCGGCGGCAGTGCTGACGGCTTCGGCGTTGCCCAGAAACAGGATGCCGCCGGGTTTGAGGCTGTAGTGAAAGAGCGGCAGAAGTTTTTTCTGCAGCTCCGGCAGCAGATAAATCAGAAGGTTGCGACAGACCAGGATGTCCAGCTTGGTGAAGGGGGGGTCCATGATGACGTTCTGGGTGGCAAAGGTCACCATCTCGCGGATTTTCTTGCCGATACGGTAGCCGTTCTCCTCCTGGAGAAAATACCGGTGCAGCTGTTCGGCGGAAACATCGGCAGCGATGTTGGCGGGATACCAGCCCCGGCGGGCCTTGTCGATGGCATCCTGGTCGAGATCGGTGGCGAAAATCTGGAGCTTGAAATCTGCCTTGGGTTTGACCTCCCTGATCGACTCCCGACAGGCGATCGCCAGGGAATAGGCCTCCTCGCCGGTGGAGCAGCCCACCGACCAGGCGCGCAGCACACCACCTTCCGGACGCTTTTCGAACAACGCCGGTAGCACCTCGGTCCGCAGCAGCTCCCAGGCGTCGGGGTCACGAAAAAAATGGGTCACCCCGATCAGCAGCTCCTTGAAGAGCAGTTCCACCTCTTGAGGGTTATGCTGCAGATAGCGGACGTAGTCGGCGATTTTTCCGAGCTGATGAATGCCCATTCGCCGTTCGATGCGTCGGCGGACCGTGTTTTTTTTGTACAGCGAGAAGTCCTGACCGGTTTTGGCCCGCAGCAGGATGACGACTTTTTCCAGGGCGCTCTGGTCCTTTTCCTCCAGCGGAGGTTCGGCATCAACGCAGCTGCGGGTGTGGCGCAGATAATCGATAATCTTTCCGGACAGCTCCTCCGCCGGCGCGACCAGGTCGGCGAGACCGGCGGCAATGGCGCTGCGGGGCATGCTGTCGAACTTGGCCGTGGCCGGATCCTGCACGAGGACCAGGCCCGCTTTTCCCTTGATCGCCTTCAGCCCCAGGGTGCCGTCCGAACCCATGCCTGAGAGAATGACGCCGATGCTGCGTTCCTGGAGATCCTCGGCCAGGGAGCGCAGGAAAAAATCGATGGGCAGACGCAGGCCGCGGGGCGCGGTCGGTTCGAACAGGTGCAGTGCGCCGTGCAGGATGGACATGTCCTTGTTGGGCGGTATCACGTAAACGCGGTTCGGCTTGACCTGCATCCGGTCCCTTGCCTGGAAGGTTTTCATCCCGGTGGCGCGCTGAAGCAGCTCGGTCAGCATGGCTTTGTGAGTCGGGTCGAGGTGCTGGATGACGACGAAAGCCAGGCCGCTGTCTGGCGGGACGTGTCGCAGGAACTGCTCCAGCGCTTCGAGACCGCCGGCGGATGCGCCGATGCCGACAATGGGAAAGGGGAGCTCCCCGGGGTGTGACAGACCCTGGTTTGCGGTAAACTTAACTCGCCGGTTGCCGCTGTCGGCCGGATTCGGACATTTTTTCATAATGACCAGAATGATGCTTTCGCAGAAAAACCGAAATCGGATGGCTAAGCAAAAAACGCCAAATGCTAAGGCGCGCAATTACCGAGCAATGAGACGTAGCTACATACGTCGAAGCAGCGAGATGATTGCGGCAACGCAGCAGTTGGTGAGTTTTTGCGACGCCATCAAAGGATATCAGTATAACGTCCATGCGCAAAAAGTTATTCCGGCACTTTCGACGAGGGTTTCGTTCAGATAGACATCCAGGACCGGCATCTATCGCTCTCTCAGCGGGTTTTGGGAGCGGGGGAAAATGTAGACATCCAATCCCATCGCCTTGAGCACCTGGAGAACCTTGCCCAATTCTGCCGTCTCCTTGCCGTTTTCCAACGGGGAGAGGACCTTTGTCCCCACCCCGGCGAGGCCCGCCGCTGTCTCCTGCTGTGCCCCGACCTCGCGCCGCTTGTGCCGGATCACCCGCCCGATGTCCGCTGCGGTGATCACTTTGCCGTAGCGGAGATTGCGGGCGTTTTCTGTATTTTTGTCATCCATTCTGCTCATCCCATCCCCTTCCAAGGACATGTTCGTACGGACATTTATCTCGGACAAAGGTCGAAACGTCGTCGTTTATGTTCGTTCGAACCTATTTTTCTGAAAAAGACAGAGGCCCACGCAAATTTTCCCGTACGGACATCAATGCTTCAAGAAAGCAGACCCGAACAGTTCTTCCGACAGAATCTCTTCCGTTGTTTCCCTTTGTACGACCTGAGGCACAACCAATTTGGTTCTGCGAGAAACCGCGAACAACTCGGAGCAGCTGCGGTAAACTGTTAATGTACGAATTCGTGCGCCAGCTCCACAGAGAGGAGACGTCGCCGTGAGAGACAGAAGCAACCGAGCCTTGGGTCTGTGCTTGTTGGCCCTACTGTTGGGAAGCCTGCTGGCCTGGGCCGGCTGCACTGCTTCGCAAACCGCGTACCCGACGGAACCGCCGCAGCGGGTGACTGCCGAATTCCACAGTATAGCCCTCCTGCCGGCCCAGTTCGTCTCCAACAAACCAGACGGTTTCTGCGATGACGACATTGGCGACGAGCTGCGTTCGGCCCTGGCACGAGCCTTGCGCAGCCGCGGTTACGAGGTTCTGACCGTGCCGGACCGGTCGCCCGGAAGTTTCGCCCTCGATCCACCCACGCCCGATCCCGGGACGATACCCGACCTGCTGCAACGCGCGCCCTCCAGCGTGGATGCGGCGATCGGTCTCTGGGTCGAAGACTATCTGGCCACCACGCTCTGTGAGCACTTGGAAGCGAAAGACCTGGAGATGGGTGTCGCTCTGGTTTTGTATGATGTCGCCCAAGAGAAGGAGTTAGGTCGGTGGCGGGCCAGGGAGTGGGACTCGGGGCTTGGCACGTCGCGGGATACCATCTGGGCGGTGACCTTGCGCCTGACCGACCGACTGCTGGTCGGCATCCCCTGAACCCCCACAAGGTCGAGAGCGGGCCTGCTGATTCGGTCCTGTTATTCCCCTCCAGATCACGATACAGAACAACCGATCCTTTGCTATGCTTGATGCCATGTGACAACAGGAGCCTCCATGCACATCGCCACCCTCTTGCTGCTGATACTCTCCGCCGGACTGGCCAGCCAATGGCTCGCCTGGCGGATCCGTCTGCCGGCGATTGTCGTGTTGATCGCCTCAGGACTGCTGTTAGGGCCGGTCAGCGGCATTATCGAACTCGGCCTGTCCCAGGCCGAACTGACTGAACTCATCGGGCTGGGCGTCGCCATTATTCTGTTCGAGGGCGGCATGGCCCTGCAACTCGGCGAAATCCGGCGTATCGGCCATGGTGTCGGTCGCCTGACCATCCTCGGCCCGCCGCTGGCGTGGCTGTTCGGCGCTCTGGCGGCACACTATGTGGCCGGTCTCGACTGGCCGATCGCCTGGGTGCTGGGTGCGATTCTGGTGGTGACCGGACCGACTGTGATTCTGCCGCTGCTGCGCCAGGCGCGCCTCAACAAGGAGTCGGCGGCCCTGCTGAAATGGGAGGGGATCGTCAATGATCCGGTCGGCGTGCTGCTGGCGGTGCTGACCTTCCAATACTTCACCCTTGCCGACAGCGGCGGCATACAGGTGCTGACCGGCCTCGGCGCGGCGATCGGCGTCGCCACCGTGCTCGGCGGTCTGGGTGGCTGGTTCACCGGCTGGCTCTACCGGCGTGGCGGCGCCCCTGCCCACCTGAAAGCGCCGCTGCTGATGGTGCTGGTGCTGATCGCCTACTGGGCCAGTAATCTCGTCCAGCATGAAGCCGGGCTGCTGACCGTTACCGTCATGGGTCTGGTGATCGGCAACATGAAGCTGGTGGAGCGCGAGCCGCTGCATCACTTCAAGGAAAACCTGACCATCGTCCTGCTGTCGATGCTGTTCATTGTGATCCCGTCGCAGCTCAGCTTCGCCCAGCTGCAACTGCTCGACTGGCGGGTGTTCACTTTCGTCCTGGCGGTGCTGGTGGTGGTGCGGCCCCTGACCGTGTTCCTTGCGACCCTCGGCGCGCCGATGCGCGGTCGGGACAAACTGCTGCTGGCCTGGATCGCGCCGCGCGGTATCGTTGCGGCGGCCACGGCGGGGATCTTCGGTCCGGCCCTGGTCGCTGCCGGCTACCCGGGCGCCGAGGCGCTCCTGCCGATCATCTTTCTGATCATCATCGTCACCGTGCTGGCACACGGCCTCACCCTTGGACCGCTGGCCCGCAGGCTGTCACTGGCGGCAGAGCAGGAAAACGGCCTGCTGATTGTCGGCGCTTCGCCCTGGACACAGGCGTTCACCCGGGCTCTGCAAACACTGGATGTCGAGGTGCTGGTGGCGGATGGGTCGTATCAGCGACTGAAGCCGATCCGCATGGACGGCATCAAAGTCTATTTTGGCGAGATTCTCTCGGAACATGCCGAGCATGGCCTGGCCGATGAGCATCTGAGCTACCTGCTCTGCGCCACCGACAATCACTACTACAACGCCCTGGTCTGCAAAGCCCAGGGGCATGAATTCGGCCACCATCGCACCTTCCAGCTGGCCCCCCATGAGGAGTCGCGCCAGGAGCAGAAACGCCTGACCCTGCAGCAGCGCGGCTACTTCGCCTTTGTTCCGGCCACCGATTACGACACCCTGCAGCGCCGGCTGCGTGCCGGCTGGACGGTACAGACAGTCCGCCTGGACGAAGATTTCGATTTCGACCGTTTCAAGAGTCGCCTCGATGAGCTCGACGACGACTGGCTGCTGCTCGGCAGCGTCTCACCACAGGGCGAACTGCAGCTCTATTCGAGCGAGCAGCCGGTCAAGCCGGCCACCGACGCGACGCTGATCTTTTTCGCACCGGACCAGGACGCCACGATTCCGGCCGCCCCGGTCGAATGAATGTCAATTGACATCCCCGGGCCGGCACCGGATAATGCCCGGCCGACACCCCCGCTTCATTGCCCCCGACTCCGGAGATCATCATGGGTATTTTCAGTAACACCGTCAGCCTCTGCCAGTTCCAGGTCATCGGCACGCCGCCGGACGAACTGGCCAGCTGGGTCAGCGAACGGCTCGCCTGGCAGGCGTTCCGCTCCATCGAGGAGAGCGCCGAGGAACTGTCGATCGGCTGGGTGCGCATCGACGATAACGAGCTGAGTGACTTCAGCAGCCCGCACACCTTCCAGTACGACCACTACCTCGCCTTTGCCCTGCGTCACGACCAGCGCAAACTGCCGGCGGCGCTGCTCAAGGCGCACCTGCACCGGGCCGAGCAGGAGTTTCTCGCCGCCAATCCCGGTCTGCGCAAGGTGCCGAAGCAGAAGCGCGAAAACCTGCGCGACGCCGTGCGCGGCATGCTGCTCGGCAAGACCCTGCCGGTGCCGGCCACCTACGATGTCGTCTGGGACAGCCGCAGCCAGCTGCTCAGCTTCACCGCGCTGAGCGCCAAGGTGATTGAACTGTTCGCCGAGCTGTTCAAAAAGAGCTTTCCCGAGTTGCGCCTGCTGCCGGTACATCCCTACGCCCGCGCCGAGCGGCTGCTGCACGGCGGACCGCTGGCGCCGGCACTGGCGGCGGCCAATCGCGCCGGCAGCGAAGCGGTCCTCGACCTGATCGAGGCCAACCAGTGGCTCGGCCGCGACTTCCTCCTCTGGCTGATCAACGACACCCTGCACGGCTCGGCGGAATTCGCCGTCAGCCAGCCCGGTCCGGCCGTGAACGGCGAGTCCTTCATCGCCTATATCAATGACCGGCTGCAGCTTCTGGCCCGCGGCGACAGCGGCGTCCAGCGCGTCACGGTGAGCGGCCCGCAGCGCGACTTCAGTGAAGTGCGCACCGCCCTCGGCGACGGCAAGGAGATCCTCGAAGCGGTCCTCTATCTGGAAAAGCAGGAGCAAAGCTGGAAGATGACCGTTAAGGCCGACCTGTTCCAGTTCGCCTCGTTCAAGGCGCCGCCGGTGACCATCGAAAAGGACGATTTGACCGACCCGGTCATGGAAAAGCAGGCTGTTTTCTTCGAACGCATGTATCTGCTGGAGGGAGGGCTGCAGCTGTTCGACAGCCTCTATGCACAGTTCCTTGCGCAGCGTCTGGCCAACGACTGGTCGGCCACCGAACAGACGATCCTCAATCAGCTGGCGTTTGGTGGCAGTGGCAGCAGGGACCGTTGATCGTTTATGGTTGATGGGGCCCGTGGGGTTGGTGTACCCGGACTTTGAGAGCGGCGATTGCAGTCAGGATCAGAGTAATGCCGAGCAGGTGGAGAGACATGCGGGTGCCGGCCCAGAGGATCAGATAGAAGGAGGTGCCGAGGGTGCCGACGATGCTGCCGAAGGTGGAGATGGCGTAGAGGGTGCCGACGCTCTGTCCCGCTCTGCGCAGATCGCGCAGGACCAGGACAAAAGCATAAGGAGAGACGGCGCCGATAAAAATTGAGGGGAGCAGGAACAGGAGCAGGCAGGCGAGGAACGGCCCCCCTCGCGGGCCGAGATCGATATCGGCCAGGGCTTCGACCATGGGGAACGCATAGTACGGCGAGAGGAGGATCATCAGGCCCGGCAGGAACAGCAACAGGGCGAACAGACCACGGGACGGCATGCGGTCGCCGAGCCAGCCACCGAAGAAATAGCCCACCGACATCCCCGCCATGAACACCCCGATCAAGCTCCCCCAGACAAAGACCGAGTTGCCAAAACCCGGCGCCAGCACCCGGCTGCCGAGGATCTCGAAGCCCATCAGCACCGCACCGTTCACAAAGACGATCGCGTAGAGCAGGGCGAGATGCCTGTTGACCCGGTTCATGTTCAGCGCACCACCTGTTCCCTGAGCAGGTTCACCGGCGCGAAGTCGTCGGTGAGGATCTGCCCCTGCAGCCCGCGGGACGGGATTTGCGAGGCCTCGGTGTACTGCTCGGCAATCAGCTGCCCTAGGTCGAAAGAGAAGTGTCGCTGCCGGCCGATCTGCTCACCTCGGGCCTGCACTTCACCTTTGGTCAGCCAGCCGTCTCGCAGGGTGGCGAAGATATTGAAGGAGCCGGCGTTGTCGTAAAAGCTGTAGTTGTAAGGGAAGACGCTGGCGATGGTCTTGACCTGGGCGTGCAGATACTTGTTCGCGTATTCGGCCCACAGATGCACGACCGCCACCCCACCAGGAGTCAGGTGATCCCTGACGATTTCCATGAACTCCCGGGTGGTGAGATGGAAAGGGATGCCGCCGGCCTTGTAGGCATCGAGGATGATCAGGTCGTACTGGGTGCCGGATTTGCGCAGCAGGCGGCGCCCGTCGCCAATCTGTACCTGACCATGCTCCTTCGGCCGGAAGCCGAAGTACTTTTCCGCCACTTCGACCACCAGGGGATCGATTTCAATGATATCGAGGGAGACCTCGGGGAATTTCCCGGCAATAAACCGGGCCATCGCCCCACCCCCGAGACCGAGCATCAAGACCTTTTTCACAGGCGGCTCGGCAAAGGCAAAACCGGCCATTATCGAGCGGGTGTATGGGTAGTGCAGATAGTCGGGCTCACTCAGACGCATCACCGTCTGTTCATAAGCACCGAACTGCAGGTAGCGCAGGCCGTCACTCTTGTCAAAAACCTGAATACCGGTGTATGGAGAATCCCCTTCAAAAACCAGGGTATCTCCAGCATACGCAAAACAGGCCACACACAAAAATAGCCCGACAAGAACGAGAACGGGGTCAAGTCTTGCAATCACACAAATTCTCCTCGCCTCTCTTCACCCACCGACTGACCGTCGCATAATGCACTCCGAGATAATCGGCGATTTCCTTCATGGTGTAGCCGAGGTCGCAATGCACCCTGAAGATCAGTCT
>JAVVDS010000018.1:0-44434 GCA_032251295.1 Desulfuromonadales bacterium
CTTTCCTGAAAGTTGCAGAATCGTCCATGAACCTGGACGGGCAGCGGTGCGCGAGTTGATCCACCCCCTCTTTCGTATCGTCTACCGCCTCGGTGAGTCCAGAGTCTGGATTGTTCGAATCTGGCGTAGCGAGCGACTGCTGAGGCTCGTCGCTGTTTCAAGTGGGTAGCCTAAAATCAAGTTTACCTGCAATGAGGTAGGCCATGTTGATCAGGTTCTTGGTTGACCGATAGCCACGAGCCCTAAAACAGCGTTGATAGCGTCGCAAAAGTCCGTCAACTGCTGCGTTGCCACAATCGTCACGCTGCTCCGACCTATGAAACTACGCCACACTGCTCGACGATTGCGTGCCTTGCCTCTGGCGTTTTTGGGCTTAGCCATTCGATTTTGGACTTTCTGCGAAAGCATTAATGCTAAGATGTCGACGCGTTGGGCAGAGAGCGTTTTAAGCGTTCTTTGGCAATGTGCAGCCCAGGGCGTTTTCCCCTTGCTACTGACAACTTATGGAGGACACTGTGAAAACAGGACTTATGCTGATCGCCGTTTTTGTCATTTTTCCATTGGCTGGCCAGGGATGGGCGGAGAATGTCAAGATTCGTCCCGGTCTCTGGGAACACTCCTTCACGATCAAGAGCCGGAGTGGCGAGATGGAGAGCGCCATGGCCCAGATGCAGGAGCAGCTGGCCAGCATGCCGCCCGCACAACGCCAGATGATGGAGCAGATGATGGCGGCGCAAGGGGTGGGGGTGGGTTCCATGGGCACTAGCGTCAAGGTCTGTGTCACCAGGGAAATGTCCGAGCACGACTACGTGCCTCAAAAAGATGGGGACTGCAAGCATCAGGTCATCAAGCGCACGGGCAACACGATGAAATTCAGGTTCGATTGCGCCGGCGATCCGCCGTCCAGTGGCGAAGGCGAGATCACTATGAGCAATTCGAAAACCTACTCGGGAAAGACCACGGTCAACACCAGGGTCGATGGCAAACCAGAGCGCATGGAGATGACCCAGACCGGCAAGTGGCTTTCGGATGACTGCGGCAGCATCAAACCGCCTCGTCGTCTCGAGTGAGCGCAGCGAACGGGCGTACCAGTAATCGACGGGTGATCGCCGCGAGCTGCTCAGCTGTCAGGTTGCGTGATGAGCGTGACTTCGAACAGATCTGACCGCTGGCTGCATGGAACGGGCTCTCAAGGGCCAGAGGACCTGGCAGAATTGGTTTTGGCGGCGATCTTTGCCTTGAGCTGCTTGAAAAGCCGCGCCCCATTCTCCAGTTGTTGCAGATTCATCTTGCCGCTGACCTCAAAAAGGTGCGCTTTGGCGATGGCGTTGTCCTGCTCGGCGGCCAGACGTATCCAGGCGTAGGCCTCCACAATCTCAGCGGCGTTTTTCCTGCCGGCATAGATCTGAAAGCCGAGATTCGATTGCGCAAAAACATCGCCTTGAAGAGCCGCTCGACGGTACCAGGTCTTGGCGGCCTCGATGTCCTGTTCGACACCCCGCCCCATTTCATAGGCGCGCCCAAGGGAGTTCTGGGCGGCGGCCAACCCCTGCTCGGCGGCCTGGCGGAACAGCTGGACCGCCCTGGCGACATCACGCTCGACGCCGTTACCCGCTTCGAGGAGCAGCCCCAGCCGGAACCGGGCCATCCGGTCCCCCCCAAGGGCCGCTTGGCTGTACCAGTCCGTCGCTGCCGCCAGATCGCGCTCAACACCACTTCCGGTCTCATACATCTGACCGAGGTTGTACTGGGCCCCGGGGTGACCGTTGCCGGCTGCCTGCTCCCAGCAGGCTCTGGCCATCCCGAAATTCTGCGCAACTCCATCCCCCAGGGCGTAACGCACCCCCAGGCCGTTGAGCTCTTCTGAGGTCATCTCCACCGGCAGCACGGCTGCAGGGGGGTCCGATCCTGTCGTTGCCGACCAGCCCGCTGCAGGAACCAGCGGCAAGGTCGCCAGGAAAAATGTCACTATCCAGGAGGTCATATCAGGTGTCCTTTTCTCAGCCGGCAGACGCGCTTTGGCATTGCGACCTCCCGGTGAGGGCTCTTTTCCTCCTCCAGACCCGACTGAAACTGTGCCGGGGCAAAGATCAGTCCAGGATGAGGAGATAATCAGGCGAAGTCATTCGTAACCATTCAGCATCCGCAGCAACTCAGGGACAACTCGCTGACAGTGAAGCGATCGCGAAACGGTTATCGTTGTCGTCATCGTAATCGTAATCGCCTTGCAGATCGACGTCATTATTTATGGCTAAAATCATGCTGGAATGGCGTCGCTGTGTAAAGTGGTTAAGACAACGACTTGTAAGGGTGCAAACGCGCAATGGCCGTGAGGGGCAGTTGAGCGCCCAAAGAGGGGGAGATGCAGTGAATATCTGGTTTTATTTTTGGTGTGCTGCGCTACAATGAGGACTATCGACACGCAACCCCAAGGAGGATAACGATGCGAGAACAACTGGTTTCCCTGCTGGTGCTCGGTCTGGCCGGGCTGTGGTCTGCCGGTCCGGTCCTGGCGGATGAGATCGTCAGTAAACTGGAGGATCAGCGCGAGGTGGCGGTCACCATCTACAACGACGACCTGGCGCTGGTGCGTGATGTGCGCCGGGTTGCGCTGCCGAACGGTGAGTTTAGCCTGGCCCTGCGCGACGTCAGCGCCCAGATCCGTCCGGAGACGGCCCTTTTGCGCAGTATCGATCGACCGGAGGCGCTGACGGTGCTGGAGCAGAACTTCGATTTCGATCTGCTGACGCCACGCAAGCTCATGGAAAAATATGTCGGCAAAGAGGTTCAGGTGGTGCGGACCCACCCTGAAACCGGCGCGGATCGCTTTGAGGCGGCGCAGGTGCTCGCCGCCAACGACGGCGTCGTGTTGCAAGTCGGCAACCGGATCGAGACCGGCATCCCGGGGCGGCTGGTCTATCCCGATGTGCCGGCCAACCTGCGCGACCGGCCGACCCTGGTCGTCTCCCTGGCCAGTCGTGCCGCTGGCGACCAGCAGCTTGAACTGAGCTACCTGACCGGCGGACTCGGCTGGCGGGCGGACTACGTTGCCGAACTCGGCGCCGACGATCGACAGCTCAACCTGTCCGGCTGGGTGACCCTGACCAATCAGAGTGGCACCGGCTATCGCAACGCCCTGCTGCAGCTGGTCGCCGGCGACGTCAACCGGGTCCGGCAACAGAAGTTTTCGCGCCGCGACCTGGTGATGGAGGGCGATATGGTGATGGCGGCCGCGCCGCAGATGCAGCAGGAGAGTCTGTTCGAATACCACCTGTATACCCTCCCCCGGCCGACCGACATCGCCGACAACCAGACCAAGCAGGTCGCCCTGCTCGACGTCTCGGCGGTCCCGGTCGCCAAGGAGTACCGCCTGCAGGGAGCGCCCCACTACTACCGCGGCAAGTACGGCGACCTCGGCCGGAAGCTCAAGGTCGGCGTCTTCATCGAGTTCGCCAACCGCAAGGACGATGGTCTCGGCCTGCCGCTCCCCAAGGGGGTCGTGCGGGTTTACAAGCAGGACCGCCAGGGGCGCCCGCAGTTCATCGGCGAGGACCAGATCGACCACACCCCCGAGAATGAAACGGTCCGCCTTAAGCTCGGCGATGCCTTCGACGTCACCGGCAGCCGCCTGCAGACCGACTTCCGCAAGCTCGCCGGCGACAGCCGTTACAGTTCCCGCTACGAAAGCGCCTATGAGATCCGCCTGAGCAACGCCAAGGAAGAGGCGGTTACCGTGACCGTGGTCGAGCCGCTCGCCGGCGACTGGCGCATCCTGCAGGAGAGCCAGCCGCATCGCAAGGCCGCCGCCGATACCGCCGTCTGGCAGGTCAATGTGCCGGCCAAGGGGGAGGCGCTGCTCAGCTACCGGGTCGAGGTCTGGCAATGAGCCGCAGCTGCCGCGCGGTCGACGGTGGGCGCTGAACATGGCGACGGCGACGCTCCGGCCGCTGCTTCTGACCATGGGCGATCCGACCGGCATCGGCCCGGAGGTCATCGTCAAGGCGTTGGCCGGTGACGAACTGGCCGACCTCGACCGACCGTTGTGGGTGGTCGGCGATGTCGACGTGCTGCAGCGGGCGGCAACGGTCTGTGCGATCTCCTGCCGGATCGACAGGGCGGCGGATGAATCCTGGGCGCTGACCCTCGGCCAGCGCTGCCATCGGCTGGTGGCGCGCTCGCACCTTGTGCTCGACCAGGTGCGCTACGGGGCGCCCGATCTGGCCTGCGCCGCCGCCATGGCCGACTATATCGACTGGGCCGCCGGGCAGTGCCTGGCCGGCAGCGCCGCCGGCCTGGTCACAGCGCCGATCAGCAAGATCGCCCTGCAGCGCGCCGGGCAGCCGTTTCCCGGGCACACCGAACTGCTGGCAGAGCGCTGCGGCGGGGCGCCGGTGGTCATGATGCTCGCCGGCAGCCGCCTGCGCGTCTGCCTGGTGACCACGCACTGCGCACTGCATGAGGTGCCGCGGCGGCTGTCCATGGCGGCGATTGTGCAGACGCTGCGCATCACCGCCACGGCGCTGACGCGTGATTTCGGCCTGGAGTGGCCGCGCCTGGCGGTGCTCGCCCTGAATCCGCACGCCGGCGAGGCCGGTCTGTTTGGCGACGAGGAGGAGCGCATCATCGCCCCGGCCATCGCCGCCGCCCGTGCCGAGGGCCTCGATGCCAGCGGCCCGCACAGCGCCGACACCCTGTTCTGGTTCGCCAGCCGTGGCGACTACGACGCGGTCATCTGCATGTATCACGACCAGGGGCTGATTCCGCTGAAGCTGCTGCATTTCGAGGACGGTGTCAATGTTACCCTCGGCCTGCCGATCGTCCGCACCTCGGTCGATCACGGCACCGCCTACGACCTGGCCGGCAGCGGCCGGGCCAACCCGGCCAGTCTGGTGGCGGCGATCCGCATGGCCGCGGCCATGGCGAATCACCGCGCAGACGCGCCCCGCCCCGCATAGACAGCGAGACGCATGAGCGACAAAGACAAGATCATTATCAAGGGGGCCTGCGAGCACAATCTGAAGTGCATCGACGTGGAGATCCCCCGCGACCGGCTGGTGGTGATCACCGGCGTTTCCGGCTCCGGCAAGAGCACCCTGGCTTTCGACACGATTTACGCCGAGGGGCAGCGCCGCTATGTCGAGAGCCTGTCGGCCTATGCCCGCCAGTTTCTCGAACAGATGGACAAGCCGGACGTGGAGAGTATCGAGGGGCTGTCACCGGCGATCTCCATCGAGCAGAAGACCACCTCGAAAAACCCGCGCTCCACGGTCGGCACCGTCACCGAGATCTACGACTATCTGCGGCTGCTGTATGCGCGGGTCGGCCAGATCTTCTGCCCCGGCTGCGGCAAGGAGATCGCCTCGCAGACCGTCGAGCAGATGATCGAGCGGATCATGGCGCTGCCGCAGGACAGCCGGCTGCTGCTGTTCGCACCGATGATCCGCGGCCGCAAGGGGGAGTACCGCAAGGAGTTGCGCCAGCTGCAGGCTGACGGCTTTGTGCGCGTGCGCATCGACGGCAGCCTCTATCAGCTCGGCGAGGAGCCGGAGCTCGACAAGCAGAAGAAACATACCATCGAAGTGCTGGTCGATCGCCTGGTGGTCAAGGAGGGGCTGGAGAGCCGCCTCGCCGACTCCCTGGAGACGGCCCTGCGCCTGGCCGATGGCCTGGTCCGGGTCGAGCAGCTCGACGGTGCCAGCCAGCTCTTTTCCGAACAGCATGCCTGCGTTGACTGCGGCATCTCCATTCCGGAGATGACGCCCCGGATGTTCTCCTTCAACAACCCCTACGGCGCCTGTCCGGACTGCTCCGGCCTCGGTACCCGCATGTACTTCGACCCGGAGCTGGTCGTCCCCAATCCGCAGCTGTCACTGCGCGAGGGGGGGATCGCCCCCTGGTCGACCCGCAGCGGTTTCTACTACATGCAGGTGCTCGAAGCCCTGGCCGACCATTACAAGTTCGACCTGCGCACGCCGTTTGCCGAGCTGCCGGCGCGGGTGCGGCAGGCCCTGTTGCACGGTTCCGGCCAGGAGACGGTCCGTTTCTTCTACGAT
The DNA here is from genome assembly GCA_032251295.1 of Desulfuromonadales bacterium. Taxonomy (GTDB): domain Bacteria; phylum Desulfobacterota; class Desulfuromonadia; order Desulfuromonadales; family BM103; genus BM103. The sequence continues at coordinate 6,054 of JAVVDS010000018.1, forward strand.
CAGGCCGGCCATCGTCACTTCTACGAGAAGCCGTTCGAAGGGGTGCTGCCGAATCTGGAGCGACGCCTGCGCGAAACCGACTCCGACGCCATGCGTGAGCGTTTCGAGGAGTACATGAATGTCATGCCCTGCCCGACCTGTGAGGGGGCCCGGCTCAAGCCGGAGTCGCTCTGCGTGCGGATCGGCGGGCTGAATATCCGCGACCTTTGCCGGCAGAGCGTCAGCGAGAGCGACCGTTTTTTCGCCGCCCTGGAACTCTCTGCCAAGCAGCAGGAGATCGCCCGCCGGGTGCTCAAGGAGATCCGCGAACGGCTCTCTTTCCTGGTCAATGTCGGCCTCGACTACCTGACGCTTGACCGCACCGCCGGCAGCCTGTCCGGTGGCGAGGGGCAGCGGATCCGGCTGGCGACGCAGATCGGTTCGTCGCTGGTCGGCGTCCTCTATATTCTCGATGAGCCGTCCATCGGCCTGCACCAGCGCGACAACCGGCGCCTGCTCGAAACCCTCAAACAGCTGCGCGACCTCGGCAACACCGTGCTGGTGGTCGAGCACGACGAGGAGACGATCCTCGAGGCCGACCATGTCATCGACATGGGGCCGCTCGCCGGTCGGCATGGCGGCGAGATCGTCGCCCAGGGGAGCCCGCGGCAGATCATGGCGACCTCCGGTTCCCTGACCGGCGACTACCTGGCCGGCCGACGCAGCATCCCCGTCCCAGCCGGCCGCCGCACGCCGGCCGGCTGGCTCAAGGTGCGCGGCGCCATCGCCAACAACCTCAAGGAGCTGTCGGTCGATGTCCCCCTCGGCGTCATGACCTGCGTCACCGGGGTCTCCGGCTCCGGCAAGTCGACCCTGGTGATCGATACCCTCTACAAGGCTCTCGCCCAGCGTTTGCACCGTAGCCGCGAACGGGCCGGTCAGGTCGGCGACATCCTCGGCCTGGAACAGCTCGACAAAGTGATCGACATCGATCAGTCGCCGATCGGCCGCACGCCGCGCTCCAACCCGGCGACCTACACCGGGCTGTTCACCGAGATCCGCGATCTGTTCGCCCAGCTGCCGGAAGCGAAGCTGCGCGGCTACAAGGCGGGGCGGTTCTCCTTCAATGTCAAGGGGGGGCGCTGCGAAGCCTGTCAGGGGGATGGCATTCTGCGCATCGAAATGCACTTTCTCCCCGATGTCTACGTGCAGTGCGAAGCCTGCAAGGGGGCCCGCTACAACCGCGAGACCCTGGAAGTGAAGTACAAGGGGCGGAGCATCGCCGAGGTCCTCGACATGACCGCCAACCAGGCCGCCGAGTTCCTCGCCAACATTCCACGGCTGCATCGCAAGCTCGAGACCCTGCGCGATGTCGGCCTCGGCTATATCAAGCTCGGCCAGAGCGCCACCACTCTCTCCGGCGGTGAGGCACAGCGGGTCAAGCTGGCCAAGGAACTCGGCAAGCGGGCGACCGGCCGGACCATCTACATTCTGGATGAACCGACCACCGGCCTGCATTTCGAGGATATCCGCAAGCTTCTCGAAGTCCTGCACCGGTTGGTGGCCACCGGCAATACGGTGGTGATCATCGAGCACAATCTCGACGTGATCAAGACCGCTGATCACATCATCGATCTCGGTCCGGAGGGGGGGACGCGTGGCGGCGAGCTGCTGGTCAGCGGCACGCCGGAGGCCGTCGCCCGCTGTGCCGCGTCACACACCGGCCGCTATCTGCGCCGCTATCTCGATCTTTAGGGAAGTGCGGGTCTGTTTCAGGCGGGGTTGACGGAGCGGATCTGGTCGACGTTAACCAGATAATGGGCCTCGTCGCTGCGCAGGATAAAGAAGCCGCGCGATTCGTTGATAAAGTCGAGCAGGCGGGTTCGCCCTTCCGGCATCTCGATGATCACGGTGCCGTGCAACAGTTCGCCACCGGCGAAGGTGATCCGCACCTCAACCGGCGTACCGAGGGTTTCGGCGCCGCGCTCGCGCTCGGACGGCTGGTAGCGGATATGGCTGACCGTCTCCTTGTTGATGACCTGGAACGTGCCGCTGTCGCCGCGGAACGGGAAGAAGGCGCCCTTTTCCCGGAGCAGATCCATCAGGGTCTGCTGGCCGATGTGGGTGTAGGCGCACGGGGAGAGGAAGACCACTCCGCTCTCCACGGCGCCGTCGGCGTGAAAGAGGGTGACCGGCTGTTCGGTTTTTTCGACACGGTAGATACTCATTGTCTCTCTCGCTGGCGTGCCCACAAAGGGGGCGGCACGCCGTATCCTGTTGACTTGAGATTTCCCGACGATATTATTGATCTGTCCGCTGTTTTGTCAAACGATTTACTGTCAAGGAGAGAGTTCATGGCCGATTTGTCTGGCAGCAAGACTTTCAAGAATCTCATGGATGCGTTCGCCGGGGAGTCCCAGGCCAACCGCAAGTATCTCGCCTTTGCTGAAAAGGCCGACGCCGAAGGGCATCCCCAGGTGGCCCGGCTGTTCCGCGCCGCCGCTGCGGCCGAGACGGTCCACGCCCATGCCCACCTGCGGGTTGCCGGTGGGATCGGCAGCACCGAAGAGAATCTGCGCGCTGCCATCAGTGGCGAGACTCACGAATTCGAGAGCATGTATCCGCAGATGATCGTCGAAGCCAAAGAAGAGGGGCACAGCCAGGCCCTGCGCAGCTTCGCCCTGGCCAACAGTGTCGAGCAGATTCACGCCGACCTTTACCGCCGCGCCCTCGACCAGCTCGGCAGCAACACTGTGACCGACTACTACGTCTGCAAGGTCTGCGGCAATACCGTCGAGGGCGAGCCGCACGGGCCCTGCGACGTCTGCATGGCGGCGGCGAGCGCCTTTTTCAAGGTCGGCTAGCGGCCCGCTCTCTCTAAACAATCTGTTCTGCGATCCCCGGAGTTGAAAGCATGATCATGGAGAAGTGTCCGGTCTGTAAAGAGCAGACCCGTGGCAAGTACTGGTGCAGTTCCTGCCATACCGTGTTTACCTGTCCGTCGCCGCGCTGCGAAGCGCCCAACCATCGACGTGACGCCAAGACCTGCGGGAAATGCGGCCTGCTGTTTGAGGACTACATCACGCAGCGCAAGATGTACCGCATGTGCCCGAAGTGCAAGCGCAAGCAGGGGCTGTCCGATCCGCAGTGTAAGCAGTGTCGCTACTGGTTCAACTGTCCGAGTTGCGGCCATCGCGTCCCTTCGACCAGCATGCTGACCTGCCCGCGTTGCGCGACCAGTCTGCGCTGAGTCCTCGTCACCGCAGCGTAAAAACAGCAACGCCCCGGTTCTGCCGGGGCGTTGCTGTTTTTAGTTGGTTTCATCCTGATCGGTCGGCTCTCCCTTCCGCCCGGGAAGGTTGCAGGAATCGGCCAGTCAGGTCTGCACCCCGAAGCGCGGCAGCACCCAGCGGTTCAGGATATACCAGGCGGCGACAATGCCGAGGAGAATCAACAGCTCTTTCACGTCAACTCCTTTCGTCTGTTATATATGAATATGAATATACAACAGATACAGTGGCTGGGCAAGGTGCGGGGCGCTGAGCTCAGCCGGCGGAGACGCTGACGAATACCAGACCGCTGCTGCCGGTATTTTCGATGCCGTGCGCCAGGCCGGCCGGGGCGACCAGCACAGCGCCGGCGCTGACCGGGTCGTCATTGCCGCTGGCGCCGAGAAAACGGCCGGCCCCTTCGAGGATGACCCAGACATGGTCGCCAGCGTGAACGTGCGGATGGATATGCTGCCCGGGTTTGAGACACCAGAGAGTGGTGCGGGCATGTGCCGCTTCGTTGATGACGACCTTGTGCGCCTTGTCGTCGCTGTAGGCGATCTTGTCGCGATAGTCACAGACCGCAATGTTCATCGGGTTCTCCCCCCCTGTAGATATTGATGCAACTGTTCACCTCATGGATAGTCGATTCCCTGTGCGGACGCAACGGAAATCGGCTGTGGACGGCTCTGTCCGCTACCGACAACGCCCCGCCGGAAACCGGGCGGGGCGTTGTCGGTCTGGTTAACGGTGCGCTTCAGACTTTGCTGGCGGTCACCGGCACACAGTTGCTGTCGGCTGTCAGCACCTGGTTGGCATTGAGTTCGGCAAAGTTGCCCGGAGCGAACAGCAGGCCCGGCGGAACCCGATCACTGACGACCACGCCAGCGCTGCACGAACCGCCCGGGCCGGTCAGCCGCAGGCGCGCGCCCTGATTGGCGACATCGAGACGTTCGGCATCGACCGGATTGATCTCGATCTGGCCGCCCTTGTCGAGTTCGTTGGTCGCCTGGCCAAAGGTGGTGGTCGTCCCGAACTGGAACGGGCTGCTGCCGACCAGCAGCTGCAGCTCGGCCATCGGGGGGGGCGCCAGCGCCGGCAGTTGACCGCGCAGACTGCCCGGTTCCGGGCTCCATGGCTGTTTCCAGCCGTAGGAACGCTGGCCGAGTGTCTGACAGATATCCTGATAGCTGCCGCTCAGGCGGATCATCTCGTCACGCAGCGCCGCTTCGCTCGGTTCCGGTTTGCCGGCGAGTACCGCGTACAGGCTGGCGAAAATGGCCAGATCGGGGCGCGCCTCGCCGGGCGGATCGACGGCGACCCGCAGGCTGCTGACCCGACCATCGAGGGCGGTGACGCTGCCGCGCTTCTCGGCGCTGGCCGCCCCGGGGAGGACGATACCGGCCATCGCCGTCAGCTCGCTGGCGAAGATATCCTGTATGACCAGCAGGTCGAGCTGCGCCAGCGCCTTGCGCCAGCGCGGGTTGTCCGGGAAGTTGACCAGGGGGTTGCAGCCGGCCAGATAGAGGGCGCGGATGTTGCCGCTTTCGATGCCGGCCAGAATGCCGTTGGCATCGAGCCCGCCGGCAGGGAGCTGCACATGCCAGGCCGCGGCGAAAGCGTCGCCGCTGGCGTACGGGACCAGACCGGGGAGAAATTCGGGGCAGACGCCGGCGTCGAGCAGGCCGAAACTGTTCCCCTTCTCCTCGACCGGATAGAGGCCGCTGTGGTCGCCGTGCAGGGCACCACTGACCATGGCCAGGCTGGCCAGGGCCGAGACCGTCGCGTCGGCGTCGGCGCACTGCATGGCCTGCCGGCCGAAGACGAGTGCTACCGATGCGGTCTGGCCGAGGGTGTCGGCAGCTTCCTGAAGCAGGTCGAGGGGGATCCCGCAGGCGGCACTGGCGGCATCGACATCGACTGCGGCCAGGGCGTCCAGCAGTTCTGCCCGGTTGGTCAGGTACTGATTGAGAAAACCGTTATCCGCCTGGCCGTTGCGCACGATCAGGCTGGCCAAAGCCGCGGCCACCCAGGCTTCGCTGCCGGGTCGGTACTGCAGGAAGGTTTCAGCCTGACCGGCCAGTTTGTCCCGGCGGGGCCCGGCGACCACCAGCCTGGCATCACGTCGGCGATGCGCCTGCTGCACCTGCCAGTCGAGGGCCGGCGCCTCAGCGGTCAGGTCGGCGCCGAACACCAGGATCGCACCGGCGTGACCGAGTCTGCCGATCTGGTTGCTGGCGGTACTCATGCCGAGCTGGTCGCGCAGCACCTTGACAGCGCGCAGCAGACCGAAGCGGGCTTCGGAATCGATGTTGTTGCTCTGCAGGCCGACCCGGAACAGCTTCTGGAACAGGTAGCTCTCTTCGTTGCTCAGTCGGCCGGAGGCGAGCCCGGCTAATGCCGTACCACCGCTTGCGTCGCGCAGCCGAGCGAACTCACCGGTCACCCGGGCAAGGGCCTCTTCCCAGGAAGCAGGCTGTCCGTCAATCAGCGGTTTTGTCAGGCGCTCGCCGCTGTTCAGGTAGTCGTGACCGAAGAAACCACCGACACAGAGATTGCCGTTATTCAGGGTTGTGTCGTCATCGGCGGTCAGGCGCAGCACCTGGCCGTGCTTGCTGTGATACTCGACCTGGCAGTGGGCGCTGCAGAGGGTGCAGACCGACGGGGTCTTGCGCAGTTCCCAGGGGCGGGCCTTGAACTTGAACGGCTTGGAGATCATGGTGCCAGTCGGACAGACCTGCACGCAGTTGCCGCAGAACTCGCATTTGGCAAGATCCTTGTCGATGAACGCCCGGTCGCCCTTTTCGCTGACGTGCAGGGCGCTGGCGCCGATGGTTTCGTGGCAGACCTTGACGCACTTTTCGCACATGATACAGCGGTTCGGCACCTGTTGAATCAGCGGCCAGCGGTCGATGGTCGCGGCATTGACATCCTCAGCTTCAAACGGCTGGCTGGTGACATCGAGTCCGTAACAGACATCCTGCAGATCGCATTCGCCGCCGGCATCGCAGACCGGACAGTCGAGGGGGTGGTTGACCAGCAGCAACTCCACCACTTGCTGGCGGATCGCCGTCAGCCGTTCCGACCGGGTGGTCACCTCCATGCCGGCCACCGCCCGGGTGTTGCAGGCCGTCATGGTCTTGTCGGCGCCGGCCACTTCGACCGCGCAGACGCGGCAGGCGCCGGTTGGGCTGACTTTTTTCAGAAAACAGAGGGTCGGAATCCGGATGCCGAGTTTCTCCGCCGCATCGAGGATCGTGCTCCCCGGGGCGACCTGGACATCCTTGCCGTCAATTTTCAGGTTGATCATCGAATTCTGCCCTTTGCAAGTTCAATTCACGCAAATCAGTTGCTGACCGCCAGCATGCCGACCCGGTAGCAGCGCAGACAGCGCTCGGCTTCCCGGTAGGCCTGGCTCTCCGGCATGGCCAGTTCGACTTCTTCGTAATGTCTGGCGCGCTCGGCGCCATGGACCTTCGGCTGGTGCTCGCGATGCAGACCGCCACAGATGCCGATGTTCTCGTTGTCGTCGAACACGCCGAGATTGCTGTAGATGTCCTCCATGGCGTCCTCGACATCGAGGTAGACGTTCCCCTCGGTGAGGTAACGGTGCATCACCCGCGCCGCCCGCCGGCCGTGGCCGACAGCCAGGACCACGGTCATGGCGCCGTATTCACAGTCGCCGCCGGCAAACACCCCCTGGTTGTCGGTCATCATGGTGCCGCCGTGGGTGACGATGCTGTTCCAGCGGGTCTGCTTGATGCCGTAATCGCCGTCTTCCAGGTAGCCAAGGTCGGGATCCTGGCCGATGGCCGGGATCACCAGGTCGCAATCGAGAATATATTCGCTGCCCGGCACCGGCTCCGGCCGGCGGCGCCCGGAATCGTCCGGCTCGCCCAGCTCCATCTTCTGCACCTCGATGCCGATGACCTTGTTGTTCTCGGTGATCAGCTTGGTCGGCAGGGCGAGGAAGACAAAGTTGACGCCTTCCTCCTCGGCGTCATCGACCTCGTACGGTTCGGCCGGCATCTCCTTGCGTGTCCGCCGGTAGAGGAGGATCGATTCTTCAGCTCCTTCACGCAGGGCGACGCGCACGCAGTCGATGGCGGTGTTGCCGCCGCCGACCACCACCACCCGTTTCGGCGTGACGATCGGCTCGCCGAGGGCGACCTTGCGCAGGTAGTGAATCCCCCCTTCGGAGAAACCGTCGTAGCCCTGGTCTTCCCCCTCGACCCCCATCGGCTTCGACTTGAAGGCACCGGTGCCGAGGAAGACCGCGTCGTACTGCTCTTTCAGCTCGCGCAGGGAGACATCGCGGCCGAGCTTGACGCCGTATTCGATTTCGACGCCGAGGGCTTCGATGATTTCGGCCTCGCGCCGCAACAGCGGCCGCGGCATGCGGTAGTCGGGGATGCCGACCGCCACGGTGCCACCGGGCTCGGTGAGCATGTCGATGATCTTGACCTTGTGCCCTTCGAGGGCCAGGTAGTAGGCGCAGGTCAGGCCGGCCGGTCCGGCACCGACCACGATCACCTTCTTGCCGGTCGCCGGCCTCGGCTGCATCGGCGGCTGCTTGTGGTGCATCCATTCGTGGTCGGCGGCGACCCGCTTCAGGACCATGATGCTGACTGGCTCGTCGACCAGGGCGCGCCGGCAGCCTTTCTCGCAGGGGTGCGGGCAGACCCGGCCACAGACCGCCGGGATCGGCATGTTGCGCCGGATGGTTGCCAGCGCCTCGTCGTGGCGATACTCCTTGATCTCCTCGACGTAGGTCGGAATGTCGATATGGGCCGGACAGCGATCGATGCAGGGGGCGGTGATCCGCTCAAAATAGCCCTTGGCCGGACTCGCCTTGCGTTCGCCGCGGATATAGGCGAGGTAGTCGTCACGGAAGTGCTTGACGGTATCGAGTACCGGGCGCACCGACGTCATGCAGAGAGTGCACTTGCAGTTGTCGAGCAGGTCGGCGAGGCCGGTCAGTATCTCCAGGTCGCGCTCCTCGCCGTGGCCGGCGAGAATTCTCGACAGAGTATCCATCATGACGCGGGTGCCGCGCTTGCCCGGCGTGCACTTGGCGCAGCAGTACTTCTCCTGCACCCGCTTCATGTACTCGGCGGCCATGCTGACGACATCGACATCCTTGTCGAAGACGATCAGACCGTCCCAGCCCATGAAGGCGCCGATCCGCCCCTGGTCAAGATAGTTCTCCGGCAATTTGAAGACCGCAGCCTGCGGTTCACCGCCCTGCCGGTTGTCGACAAGCTTGCCGCCCCAGCTGGAAAAAACCACGTCAGCCAAGTTGAACCTCCCATCAAGGTCGGGTTTGCCTACGAACGAAGCCACGGAGCCGCACACACCTGTACTTGCCCGGCCGCGGTTCGCGTCAGCTTTTCCGAGTTACGTATTGTATACAGTATGCAGTTGATAGCACAATCCACCGATGCTGATCAAGGGAATTATGCTTGCAACCCCGCTATCTTGCCTGCCGCGCGGGACCTCAGTCCCGGGGAAATTCCGGGAACGGCGTCGTGATCAGGTGATCGCCCGAAACCCGGCCGTTCTCAATATAGTCCCAGGCCTGCTCGATCTCGAGGGTCTTCACCATGGCCGACGGCAACAGGTAGTAATCCATCTCGATCGCAGTTTCGACCCGGCGGCCCTCCTCGTAAATTGTGACCTCAGCCAAACGGACATCGGTGATGGTCAGATCGTTCTGCACCGCCTTGAACTGGTCGAGAAAATCTTTCTGCAGGTCGGGCTGCATAAAGCCGGCCGCCGCCGGGAACTGCATCCAGCGCAGCGTATAGATAAAATCATCGACGGTTTTGCGCCCTTGCCGTTCCGGCGAGAAGAGCGGCGTACAACCGGCAAACAACAGCAGGAGCAGAACGACCAGTCCGGCGAAGCGATACGGGTTCATCACGAATCTCCTTGGAGGCAAAGTGGGTAGTGTGCGCAGGGGACGACTTACGCCGCCTCCCGGATCCGCCCGAGCAGTTGGAGTGCGAGCTCGATCCGACCGAACGGTGGTATCAGATAGTAGCCGGTGATGCCGGCCGCCTGCGCTGCGGCGATGACTTCACCGGCGATTGCCAGCCCTTCGGCCATCCCGGCCGCGCCCGTCATGCCGCGCATGCGCACCCGCACGGTCGCGGGCAGTTGAATCCCCGGGACCTCGTTGTGCAGAAACTCGGCATTGCGTTCACTGACCAGCGGCATGATGCCGAGCAGCACCGGCACGTTGAACGGCGCAAGCGCCGGCACCAGCTTCGCCGGAAGTGCCGGGTCGAACACCGGCTGGGTCTGGATGAAGCGGGCGCCGGCATCGATTTTCTTGCGCAGTTTGTGCAGCTGACCGCTCAGGTCGGCGGCGTTCGGATTGAAGGCGGCGCCGGCGAGAAAATCGGTCCGCCCGCCGAGCTCGGCACCGAACAGGTTGTGACCGCTGTTCAGGGCGGTCAGCAGTTTGAGCAGACCGATCGAATTCAGGTCGAAGACGTTGGATGCGCCGCTTTCCGGACCGACCACCGGGTCGCCGGTCACCGCCAGCACGCTGCGGATGCCGAGCAGGTGGGCTCCCATCAGTTCGGAGTGCAGGCCGATCAGGTTGCGATCGCGGCCGGTGACATGGACGATGGTTTCGATCCCGGTCTGCTCCTGGATCTTGCCGGCCAGGGCCAGGTTGCCGATGCGGATTTTTGCCAGGGGGTTTTCCGCCAGATTGATGGCGTCGACGCCGGCCGCCGCCAGCTGCCGGGCGCGCGCGAGGGTTTTGTCGACGGCCAGACCCCTGGGCAGATCGAGTTCGACGGTGACCACCGGGCGCTCCCCCCAGCCGTCAAGAAAGTGCCGGCGCGCAACCGCCGGCGGGGGGGCGTTGCCGGTGGGCGGCGCCGCGCTGGGCGCTGCCAGGTGCCGCGCTCCCGGTCGCCGGTCGCGCAGAACCGTGGCCAGCGCCACGATCTGTTCCGGGCCGGTGCCGCAGCAACCGCCGATCAGGCTGGCGCCGGCCTCGACCATCTCCCGACCGAGACGGGCAAAGTAATCCGGGGTTGTCAGGTAGATATGCCGGCCGTCGACGTATTCGGGGTATCCGGAGTTGGCGAAGGCGCTCAGCGGCAGCCGGCTGACCGCCGCCAGCCGGCGCAGGACCGCCAGCAGTTCACGCGGCCCGGCGCCGCAGTTGGCGCCGATCGCCAGCAGCGGCAGACCTTCCAGGCGCGCCGCGGCCGCTTCGACCGTCAGGCCGTCGCCGGTAAAACCGCCTTCAGCGAAGGCGAGCTGGGCAATCACCGGCAGCCCGGTTGCCGTCGCCGTCTGCACGGCCAGTTCGAGCTGGCCGACCCGGGCGAAGGTCTCCAGCAGCAGGCAGTCGACACCACCGTCAGCGAGAGCCTGCATCTGTTCGGCAAACACCCGGCGACACTGTGCGGCATCGGGTTCCGGGTCGCCGGCGCGCACCGGCAGCGGGCCGACCGCGCCAGCCACCAGACCCTCGTCCCCGGCGGCGGCGCGTGCCAGGCGGGCGCCGGCCAGATTGATGGCGGCGACCTTGCCTGCCAGACCGAAGCCGTCGAGGCGCAGGGCGTTGGCGCCGAAGGTGTTGGTCTCGATCAGCCCGGCACCGGCGGCCAGGTAGTCGCTGTGCACCCGGCCGACCATCTCCGGGCGGATCAGGTTGAGGTATTCGAAGACCGAGTCGAGGGGGGCGCCCCGGTGATAGAGCTGGGTGCCCATGGCGCCGTCACCGACCAGCACCGGGCCGTGCTGTAGCCGCTCGATCAGTCGTTGTCGCCGTTGGCTGCCGGTCATCGCGCGTCTCCGTCTGACAGGGATGGGTGTCGCTCGTGGCCAGCCGGCTGTGGCGCATCGGCGGTCACTTGAAGGAACTGACGCAGAATCGCCCCGGTCAGTCCCCAGACGACATGGTCGCCATAGCGGTAGAAATCGACCAGGTAATCGCGGCCGCGATGTGACCAGTCCTCGCTGTGATAGACATCCGCGTCGCGGAAGTGTTGCAGCGGCGCGGTAAAGACCTCGGCAATCTCCTGCCGGTCGATGCACAGACTGTGTGGCGCCGGGATGCTGGCGACGAACGGGGTCACATGGTAACCGTGGATCGAATAGAAGTCGTCGAGTCGGCCGTGGCGGACGATTGCGCCGGCCGGGATGCCGAGTTCTTCTTCCGTCTCGCGCAGAGCCGTGTTCCAGAGGTCGGCATCGCGGCGATCCTGGCCGCCGCCGGGAAAGGAGATCTCACCGGCATGATGCTTGAGATGGGCGGTGCGCACGGTAAACAGCAGGCGATCCTCGCCCTCTTCGCAGAACAGGGGGATCAGCACGGCCGCCGGGCGCAGGCCGGCATGGGGGATGGTCTGCCGGGGGAACGCCTGCAGCCGGGTCTCCAGCCAGCGGCGATCGAGCATCAGACGGTCACGCTGGCGGCCGCCTCGCGCAGGGCGGCGATGGTTGTCCGGTAGTCGCCGCTGCCGAACACTGCGCTGCCGGCGACCAGGACATCGGCACCGGCGGCGACCACTTCGGCGATGTTGTCGACCTTGACGCCGCCGTCGACCTGCAGTTCGGTCTTGAGTCCGCGCTGCTCGATCCGCCGGCGCAGCGCCCTTATTTTGCCGAGGGCCGCCGGGATGAAGCTCTGGCCGCCGAAGCCGGGGTTGACCGACATGACCAGGACCAGGTCGAGGTCGTCGAGAATCAGGTCGAGACTCTCCACCGGGGTGGCCGGGTTGAGCGAGACACCGGCCTGTTTGCCGAGGCTCTTGATCAGCTGCACGGTGCGGTGCAGGTGGGTCACCGCCTCCTGGTGGACGGTGATGATGTCGGCGCCGGCTTTGGCGAAATCGGCGATGTAGCGATCCGGCTGGTCGATCATCAGGTGGACGTCAAGTGGTTTGGCGGTTACCGGCCGCAACGCCTCGACCACCAGCGGGCCGATGGTGATGTTGGGGACGAACTGGCCGTCCATGACATCGACATGGATGTAGTCGGCACCGGCCCGGTCGACGGCGGTCACTTCTTCACCGAGACGGGCGAAGTCGGCAGAGAGAATCGATGGCGCGATTTTGATCATAGGGACTCCCGCGAGCAAAGGGTAGGATTGCGACGTTGTAAACCGCACGCGGATTTTTTGCAAGGGAGCGCTGTGCGCCGACCGGCTGTTCAGCCCGGCGGCGCCCCGAGCAGGGCGAGCGCCTTGCGTTGCACGCCGTGCAGGGGACAGTCGGCGAGTGCGGTCGGGTCGAGCCAGTGGCCCGCTGCTTCGGCGATATGAGCGGTGGCGCCGACCGTACCGGTAAAGACGGTCAGATCGAGGCGAAAATGGCTGTAGGTCTGTTGCAGCTGACCGATTTCACGGAGTTCGGCGGTCAGGCCGAGGTCGGCCAGCAGGCGCCGGGCGACTGTGGACGGCTCCTGGCCGTTTTCGATAACGGCCACCGGGAACTCCCACATGCCGCCGAGCAAGCCCTGCAGCGGTCGCGGCCGCACCAGCATCTCGCCGCACGGGTTGGCCAGCAGCAGGGCGATCTGCGCTCGGCCCGGCAGCACTTTGCGTCCGCGCCGTACCGGCAGCTGCGTAGCGACGCCGAGAGCGTGCGCCCGGCAGAGCTCCCTGAGCGGGCAGAGAGGGCAGGTCGGGTTGCGCGGCGTACAGACGGTGGCGCCGAGGTCCATGATCGCCTGGGCATAGTCGTGTGCCCGCTCGACAGGCGTCAGCTGCTCCGCCCAGGACCAGAGCTGCCGCTCGGCGCGGCTGCTGCGCGGATCCTCCTGCCAGGCGAACAGCCGCATCAGCACCCGGCGCACGTTGCCGTCGAGGATCGGCGCCGGCCGGTCGTAGGCGATCGAGACGATGGCGCCGGCGGTGGAGCGGCCGATGCCGGGGAGTTTGTTCAACGCCGCGACGGTGGCCGGGAAGACGCCGTCATGTTCGGCAACGACGGCCTGCGCCGCCCGGTGCAGGTTGCGCGCCCGCGAGTAATAGCCGAGTCCGGCCCAGAGTTCAAGAACCTGAGTCAGCGGCGCCGCCGCCAGGCCGGTAACATCGGGGAAGGCCCGCAGGAAACGTTCATAGTAGGGGATGACCGCAGCCACCGTGGTCTGCTGCAACATGATCTCCGAGAGCCAGATGCGGTAAGGATCACGGGTGCCGCGCCAGGGGAGGTCGCGGCCGTGGCGGCCGTACCAGGCGAGGAGCAGAGGGGCGATGGAAGGAAGAACCGTGGCCATTTGCGGCATCAATACTCCCGAGTCTCGTGTCGAACCGGCAGCCGGTTCAGGCTGTCCCGATTTTGGGTGGCGCGTTCGGGTTGGCCGCCGGGGATCATGGGCTATTCACTTTCGAAGTCGAGGGCGATTTGGGGATCTGTCGGCGGCCAGTTGCCGGCATTTTTTCGCTCGAGATACCAGCGTTGCATCGCCGCATCGTTCACGGCATATTCCCCACGGGCCGACTTCCAGACCAGGGCCGGCATGTGCTGGCGCAGGGTTTCCAAAGCATTTTGCACTTGGGGCGTTTTGACCGTGGCCTTCGTCTGTTCACGATAAAACATGAGGGCTTCGGCATCGTAGGGCCTGAAGCGTGGCCTGAGTTCCAGCATGCGCCACAAGACCGCCTGCTCCAGTGGCTTGAGCCCCAGATAATCCGATGCCATCTGTGCCTCATCGGCAGCCTGCTGCTGTCGGGCCGCTTCCTGAACCGCTTGCTCAAAACGTCCGGTGACACCCGCCAGGGGGCTTAAGGCCTGACCCAGCGCTTCCATGAAAAACTGTGGGCGGCTGCCGAACCCCTGAAAAGCCGCAAACAAGGTGTCGCAATCGACCGGCTTCAGCTCCGGCCGCTGGGCTTCGATCAGCCCGGCGATATGGGCGATGAAGCCCATGTCAAGTTCCGGCATGTGCTGGATCTGGGAGCCGTAAAACGGCGCCCCGCCGGCATTGACCAGCCGCAGCAACTTGTCGCGGTCTGAACCGGACATGACCAGCATGAGGTTGATTTCGCCGGGACGGTTCATCTGGTCGCGGGCCGACTTCAGCGCCGCCATCGCGTTTTCGCCGGCCTCGCTGGTGAGGGCGTGCTGGGCTTCGTCGACGATCAGCGCGACCGGCGCCGCCGCGGTTTCATGCAGCGCCCGCAAGGCCTCCACCAGGGTCACGCCGGCAACCTTGCCGATCTTGCTGGTGTCTATCTCCAGCCAACCCGCAAGGCTGACCTTTTCCAGGCCCGCCTTTTTGGCCGCTTTGGCCTCGATCCCCAGGTGTGGCTGCAAGGCCCGGCCGATGGCCTCGGCAATCAGGGCACCGGGGTCGCGGCGCTGGTCGGCCCAGAGGTCCACATAGACGACCACCACCCCGACCTGTTCCAGTGCTGGCTTCAAGTCGGCCTGCAAGAAGGTCGATTTGCCGGTGCGGCGAGGGGCAGCCAGAAACAGACCGTTATGGGCATCGCTGAAGACGGCCTTGCCTTGCAGGGCAGTCACCAATTCTTCAGCCAGCGCCGGGCGGGGATAGCGGATCATGGAATTATCCTCTTTTATCTCGATTTTGATAATTTATCTTTCCCGAGATAAAAGTCAATAAAAGTCGCGAAAATGGCCGACGCCGCGCTCTGACCCTGCACAGTGAGCGACTCCGGCAAACAGTCTTGCTGCCAATGTTCGGAGTTCGGCTCCGAATGTTCGGAACTTAAAGCCAAAGGTTCGGAGCTGTTGCGTGTTGGTGACTTCCTATCGAACCGGCAAAAGCCGGCCAGTGGTTACACCAGCCGTATCCTCCCCGTCAGCAGTTCCTGCATCATCCCCTGCTTGGCGGGCGGCGTGGCGAAGGGCTGAAAACGGTCATAGGGATCGTGCAGCGGATCGAGGCCGGTGCTCTAGCGCTTGTCGGAAAAGGCCGTCGGCGCGGTTCTTGGAAAAGTCGAGGGCCTTGTTTTCGAAGATAGCGATCAGGTTGGTGAGCCGATCCACCATCTCCTTGCCGCTGCCGAGTTTGCCGGCATCATTGAAATCCGGCATGTCGGAGAGCTTGTTGGCGCTTGCCAGCGGCGCGATGATCTTCTTGTTGATCTGGTCGCCGATGTCGGCCTTGCGTTTGAGCGCGACCATGTCCTTGAAGCTCGCACCCTCGGGAACGGTGATCGGCGCGAAAGGGGATTCCGGTGTATTTGTCACTGACGTACTTGATGAACAGCAGGACGAGAACGTCGTCCTTGTACTGGCTGGCGTCCATGCCGCCGCGTAACTCGTCGCAGCTCGCCCAGAGGGAGGAATAAAGTTGGGACTTTTTGATGGGAGTCGTTGCTAACCGATCTCGGCGAGGGCCACCAGGGTCGCCTCCATCTCCGCATCGGTGCCGATGGTGATGCGCAGGCCGTGGGCCAGCAGCGGGTCGCTGAAGTAGCGGACCAGGATCTTGCGGGCGAACAGGGCATCGTAGACCCGTTTGCCGTTGCGGTCCGGTGGGGAGGCGAAGACGAAATTGGCCCGGGAGGGGATGACGCTGTAGCCGAGCCTTTCCAGCCCGGCGACGAACGCCTCCCGGGTCTCCCGTATCCGCGCCACGGTCTTTGCCAGGTGCTCCTGGTCGGCCAGCGCCGCGGTTCCGGCCGCCAGGGCGAGCCGGTCGAGATGGTAATGGTCGCGGATCTTGTCGAGCGCCGCGATGATCTCGGGACGGGCGACGGCCAGGCCGAGGCGCATGCCGGCCAGGGAGTAGCTCTTGGAGAAGGTGCGGGTGACGACGACGTTGGCATGTCGGCGCACCAGCTCCAGGGCGGAGAACTCGGCGAAATCGACATAGGCTTCGTCGACCACCAGCAGACCGGCACAGCGCTGCGCCAGTTCGTCAATGTAAGACAGCGGGAAAGCGAAACCCAAGGGGGCGTTGGGGGTGGTCAGAAAGAACAGCTTCCCGGTATAGCGGGCTGGAAAATCACGCAGGCGGAAGTTGTCGTCCAGCCCGAAAGTTTGCACCTTTGCCCCCTGAATCGCCGCCAGGGTCGCATAGTAGGAGTAGGAGGGGTGGACATAGCCGATCTCGTCGCCCTCGCCGGCGCAGGCGCGGATCAGGTTGTTGAGCAGCTCGTCCGAGCCGTTGGCGGTGATCAGCCAGTCGAAGGGGAAACCGTACAGCTCGGCGGCGGTCTGACGCATGGCCCGGCTGGCGGGATCGGGGTACTTGCGCAGACTCCCGGCGTCGGCGCCGAGTTCGCCCAGAATCGCCTCGCGGACCTTAGGCGACGGCGGGTAGGGGTTCTCATTGGTATTCAGCTTGATCCAGGCTTCCGTATCGGGCGGCTGAAAGCCGGGGACGTAGCCGGTCATGGCGGCGATGTCGGGACGGAGCAGGGTCATGATCAATATTCCTCCAGCACGTCATAGAGCGTCGTCCGCCGCACCGGGGTGAAGCCGGCGTCGCGGACCAGGTTGATGATTTCGTCCTGCGACATGCGGAAGGTGCAGCCGGCGGCGGCGACCACGTTCTCTTCGAGCATGGTGCCGCCCATGTCGTTGGCGCCGAAGAACAGGGCGACCTGCGCCATGCGCGCTCCCTGGGTGACCCAGCTCGCCTGCAGATTCGGCAGATTATCGAGGACAATCCGGGAGAGCGCCAGCACCCGCAGGTATTCGAGGCCGCTGGCCGGCTCGCCACCGAGTTCCGTGTTGCCCGGCTGATAGCTCCACGGGATGAAAGCAGTGAAACCGCCGGTCTCCGCCTGCAGCTGGTGGATGCGCAGGAGATGTTCGACGATGTCGTCCGGGCGCTCGCCGGCGCCGAACATCATGGTCGCCGTGGTCGGCATCCCCAGGGTGTGGGCCGCGCGCATCACCTCGGCCCACTGCTGCCAGCCGATCTTGTTCGGCGACAGCTCCTGACGGACCCGGTCGACCAGGATCTCGGCGCCGCCGCCCGGAAGCGACTGCAGGCCGGCCTGCTTGAGGCGCCGCAGACATTCGGCCACGTCCAGACCGGAAAGGCCGGCGGTGTGGACCACCTCGGCCGGCGACAGGGAGTGGATGCGCACCGTCGGGAAGCGCTTGCGAATCTCGCCGAACAGACTCTCGAACCATTCGATGGGGAGATCCGGGTGCAACCCCCCCTGCATCAACAGCTGGGTGCCGCCGTGCTCCACCAGTTCGGCGATCTTGGCGAAGATCTCCTGGTAGCTCAGCAGGTAGGCGTCGGCCGCATCCGGTTCCCGGTAGAAGGCGCAGAAGCGGCAGCGAGTGGAACAGACGTTGGTGTAGTTGATGTTGCGGTCGACGACGAAACCGACCTGACGCTGCGGGTGCAGCCGGCGGCGCACGCCGTCGGCCAGTCGCGCCAGGACGAACAGGTCGGCATCGGTCAGCAGCCAGAGCGCCTCGTTCGGCTGCAATGGCAGGCGGTTGGCAATTTTATGTCGGATCAGATCGAGCATGCAGGTCCGTAATCGTTTTCGCTATCGGTTCTGGTCTCGCCGCCTGTCGGATCAGCGGCGAATCCGTCCCTCGCAAGAAATGCAGGTAATGTCTGCAACGGTTTCCATCAGGGGGATTTGTTCAAGATGGCGGCTTTTGTCGGCCACCACCATGGCGACATGTGCCATCTGTTCCCAAGGTGCCGGGGGCTTCTTTGCCGACCTGAGCCACTGGGTCGTGAGAACCAGCCTCTCAAGCCACTGCTGGCGCCTTGGCTCAAGAATGTCTGCAAAAATTCGATCGATTAGAAACGAATCCTTATTCTTTCGGCGACTCTTCATGACCTTGCTGTAAAGATTATCGACGTCGATGTCGTCCTCAAACCAGGAGCGGGCAAACTCGTGGCGGTCGGGCCATTCCGCAGAGGCCTCTAGAGCCTGTTCTCGATACGCCGTGCTGAGAAAACGGCTACCACGCCGCTCAAGGGCCGATCGTAACTCAGACAACTCCCCGTCGATGTCAAGGGGAACGGCTTTCCAGTTGTCGCTGGCAAGTCGTTCGGCAATTGCCATCAGCCAGTGGCAGGGCACCTTGTCGTTCGCCGCGCCGTCGGCCAGAGCTTGGCAGAGACGCCGATGGAGATAATCGACGGACACCTCGACTGCACCGGTCTCGCGGCGCAGCATGGCGAGGTACTCGTTGCGCTCGCGCTTGCCGGACAGAGGGATCAGGAAGGCGTCGGCCACCCCCGCACCCTTCTTGGGCATGATCGAGCAGCAGAGGAACCCTTTCTTCTCGGGGGCCAGGATCTGGAAAGTCTGCGCCATTGCCCCGTCGATGGCGCTGGCGTGAACGACCATCTCGACCCGTTTGGGCAGGGGAGCGCACTCGATCCGCGCCTTGCGGGCGTTGGTCACGGCCTGGTCGATCCGGACGCGCAGCGCCTCTGGGAACCAGTTGCGGGCGACGATCAGCCGCCGCAGGCTCGCTGAAGTCAGCCGATCCCCGTCGACCTCAGCCAGCGTCTGAGCCACCCCGGCGCGGACCTCGGCCTGGGGGTGAAAGAGCATCAGCACCGCCGCTTCACGGATTATCGGATGATCAACCTCCAGCATCAGCCGGCAGAGGTTGACCTGCACCTCGACATCCCCCACCGCCATCATCTGCAAAACCGCCTCGAAGAACTCATGCGGCGAGGCTGAGCCTTCGGCTTCCATCTCGTCCAGCAGTTCGCGTAGCGCCGTTTCCGGATCGGCGGTGAACTCCGGATCGGCAGCGAGCCCGGCCAGCATCCGCACGCTGTTGGCCTCGTGCAGCAGCGGCAGAATTTCGACACGGGCATCGAGCAACCCTTGGGTCACCATGGCTCCGAGATGGGGCTCAACATCCTCGGCAAAGACATGCCGAGCAAGGGCCTCCTGCCACTGCTCCATGTTCCGTGCTGCCGCGGGGCGGCGCCGTTCCAGGTCGGTCCGCAGGATCTCCAGGGCGTCACGCAGCAGCTGCAGGCCCGCATCGAGACATGCCTCGTCTCCGGCATGTTCATAACCGACCAGCAAGCCGGCCAGTTCGTCCGCAGCCTGATCATTCGCATACAAATAACCTCGCAGCTCGGTCTGCCGCAGGTTGGTGGTTTCAAACGGCGCATCCGCCTCCCGCCGGTAGCGTTCGACCCAACCGGCGATGCCTTCGGCCACCGGGGTCTTGTCGTCAAAAAGGCTCCCCTGGACTGCGCGCGCAGCCTTGTTCCTGCGCCCGGCCAGTGGCGGGGTGCGCTCCGCCGTCTTCAGCAGAGCCTCGAACACCGCGAGCGGATCCTCCTCCGGGGCCGGCTTAATGAACCGCACGACCGCACCGGGCTCAGGAAAAGGCTTGCCGCGATAGGCGTGGCCTTCAACCTGTTTTCGTACCTGCTTGTAGCGTCGGTACATATCTTCCAGCCAGTCGGCATTGTCGTTGATGGCGTCGACGAAAATCGCCAACAGGCCTTTTGCTCGGGCGGTCTGTTCCGAAAAAGGGGACAGGTCGGGCCCGGCATAATCGTCATCAGGGTCAAATCCGAACTCGATAAAAGCGACATCCTTGTTTTTTTCGTCCAGAACCATCAGGACCAGCCGGCGGCAATCGCACCCTTTTTCGGCACAGTACATCTCGACAAAATGGTACAAACCCGCCTTGACCTTGCCGACCTTGCTGGGCAGATCGAGCGTCATCGCGCCTTCCCTTGCCTGGGGGAAAAGCGCTTGATAGGGGATCATTCCGAACTGAAACCCGGGACTCTTCATGTCGGTATCTCCCTCAGCTCCCGATACAGGGTATCCCGCTCCACCGGGATTTTCCCCGCCTTGCGGATCAGGTTGATCAGCTGCTCTTTGCCGATCTCCTGCGGCGAATCGGCGCCGGCTTCGTGACCGATCTGCTCTTCGACCACGGTGCCGTCGAGGTCGTTGACGCCGAAGCAGAGGGCGGTCTGGGCCAGTTTCAGGCCGAGCATCACCCAGTAGGCCTTGATGTGCCGGAAGTTGTCGAGATAGAGCCGGCTGATCGCCAGGGTCTTCAGGGCGTCGACGCCGCTGACGCCGTGGGCGCCGGCAATTGCGGTGTTCTCCGTCTGGAAGGGGAGCGGGATGAACGCCTGGAAGCCGCCGGTGCGATCCTGCAGTTCACGCAGCTGCCGCAGATGATCGACCCGGTCGGCATGACTCTCAATGTGGCCGAACAGCATGGTGGCGTTGCTCTTCAGGCCGCAGCGGTGGACCGCCGCGATCACCTCCAGCCAGCGTGCGCCGGAGATCTTCTCCGGGCAGATCCGGTCGCGGACGGCCGGGGCGAAAATCTCGGCACCGCCGCCGGGCAGAGAGTCGAGACCGGCGTCTTTAAGGGCAAGGATCGTCTCTGTCAGCGGCAGTCCGGAGAGTCGGCAGAAATAGTCGATTTCGACGGCAGTGAACGCCTTGATCGCCAGCTGCGGGCAGCGGCTTTTCAAGGTGCGCAGCAGATCGAGGTAGAAGGCGAACGGCAGTTCCGGATGCAGGCCGCCGACCATGTGAATCTCGGTCGCGCCGGCATCGCCGGCCCGGACGGCGCGGGTCACGATCTCATCGAGCGCCAGGGTGTAGCTGCCGGCCGCGGCGGCATCTTCGCGACTGAAGGCACAGAAACGGCAGCGGTTGACACAGATGTTGGTGTAGTTGATGTGCCGGTTGACATTGAAGAAGACCCGGTCGCCGTTGCGCCGCCGGTTCACCTCGGCGGCCAGCTCGCCGATACTGAGCAGATCGTCGCTGGCGAACAGGGCGCGGGCGTCGGCGTCGGTCAGGCGCTCGCCGGCGGCGAGACGGGCACGCAGATCGTTGAGCAGCAGCGTCATGATGTCGGTCCGCCCGCGGCGGCAGGGGCGCCCCAGCGCCGGTAAAGAGTGTGCGGCAGTCGCAGCTGGTCGAGCACCTTGCCGACGACGAAATCGACCAGTTCGGCAATGCTGGCCGGCTCATGGTAGAACGCCGGCATCGCCGGCACGATCAGCGCCCCGGCCTGGCTGAGCCGCAGCAGGTTCTCGAGATGGATGCTGCTCAGCGGCGTCTCGCGCGGCACCAGAAGCAGCGGCCGGCGCTCTTTGAGCATGACATCGGCCGTCCGTTCCAGCAGATTGCCGCTCAGGCCGGCGGCGAGCCGGCCGGCCGTTCCCATGGAACAGGGGGCGATCACCATGGCATCGGCGGCGCTGCTGCCGCTCGCTAACGGCGCGAACAGGTCGTCGATGGCCAGAAAGTCGACAGCGTCGCTGGCAAAATGCTCCCGGATGCGCTCGCGGCAGGCGGCCGCCGCTCCGCCCCAGGCGAGGCCGGTTTCATGGCGCAGCACCTGTTCCCCGGCCGCGCTCAACAGCAGGCTGACCCGGCAGCCGGCAGCGAGCAGGGTCTCGACCAGACGCAGGCCGTAGATCGCCCCGGAGGCGCCGGTCACAGCGACGACGACATGGCGAAGCGGCAGCACGGTTGCGGTCATGGGCGACACCTCAAGCCTTTCAGCAGCGGTCAGAGAAGGGCATCGATCAGCGTGAAGGCGAAGATGGTTACGCTGATGTAGCCGTTCATGTTGAAAAAAGCCGCGTCGAGGCGGCTCAGGTCGTCGGGGTGGACCAGACGGTGTTCGTAGCCGAGCAGGCCGGCCACCGTCGCCACACCGAGCAGATAGATGAGACCGAGCCCGGGCATCAGTCCTAGCAGCAGCAACAGGCCGAGCATCAGCAGATGGAACAGCCGGGCGATGCGGAACGACGCGGCGACGCCGAAGCGGGCCGGGATCGAATGCAGGCCGTGCTGCCGGTCGAAATCGCGATCCTGCAGGGCGTAGAAGATATCGAACCCGGCCACCCAGAAGAGGACCGCCAGGCTCAGCACCAGCACCGGCCAGCCGACATCGCCGCGCACGGCGATCCAGGCGCCGAGAGGCGCCGCCGCCAGACAGAGGCCGAGCACCAGGTGCGCCAGGGCGGTGAAGCGCTTGCAGTAGCTGTAGAGGACCAGGCAGAAGATCGCCAGCGGCGCCAGCTTCAGACAGAGGGGGTTGAGCTGCCAGGCGGCGACCAGCAGCAGGGCGAAGGCGCCGCCGACCAGCAGGGCCGCTTCGCCGATCCGCACGCTCCCGGTCGGGATGTGCCGGTTGGCCGTGCGCGGATTGGCGGCATCGATGCGGGCGTCGATCAGGCGGTTCAGTCCCATGGCCCCGGTGCGGGCGCCGACCATGGCGAGGCAGATCCAGAGCACCTGGCGCGGCGTCGGCGGCGCGCCGCTCGCCAAGGCGGCGAGGACGACGCCCATCAGGGCGAAGGGGAAGGCGAACACCGTGTGCGAGAACTTGATCATCTCGAGCAGCGCGGCGATCTTGAACCAGGCGTTGTGCAGGGTCGGACTGTTCATGGCACCTCTTGACAAAGAGCCAGTCTACACCCGTGCCGGCAGCGGTTCAAGCCCAACGATGCCGCCGACACAAACACCCGCAGAGGACGATCTCTCCCTTCTTCCTTTGACCGTTAACCGCTGACCTGGCCGTTTCGTCTCTTAACGGGTCCGTCCGGGGATGCCCGGCTCGGTCATGGGGCGCGGGTCGAGCAGGCGATCGAGCTCGTCCGCGGCGAGCAGTTCTTTTTCCCGGGCGACGTCCCGCACGGTCCGGCCGCTCTGGTAGGCCTGTTTGGCGATGGCGGCCGCCTGGTCGTAGCCGATCACCGGGGCGAGGGCGGTGCACATGGCGAGACTCTCCTCGACCAGCGATTCGCAGCGCTGCCGGTCGGCGTCGAGCCCCTGCAGACAGCGCGTCGCGAAACAGCTCACAGCGTTGGCCAGCAGGTCGATCGACTGCAGCAGGTTGTGAGTCATCACCGGCATCATGACGTTCAGTTCGAAGTTGCCGCTCAGGCCGCCGAGGGTGATGGCGGCATCGTTGCCGACCACCTGGACGCAGACCTGCATCAGGCTCTCGGCCATCACCGGGTTGACCTTGCCCGGCATGATCGAGCTCCCCGGCTGCACCGCCGGCAGGCGCAGCTCGCCGAGGCCGCAGCGCGGTCCGCTGCCGAGGAAACGGATGTCGTTGGCGATCTTGAACAGCGCCGTTGCCGTCGTCTTCAGCGCACCACTGGCCGCCACCACCTGCTCTTTGCCGGCCTGGGCGGCAAAATGATCTTTCGCTTCGCGCAACGGCAGGCCGGTCACCTCGGCCAGTCCGGCGATGGTCCGCTGAGCAAACTCGGGGTGGGTGTTCAGGCCGGTGCCGACCGCCGTGCCGCCCAGCGGCAGTTCACACAGGCCGTCCATACTGCGTTCGAGTTCGCCGATGGCGATCGCCACCTGGCGGAAATAGCCGCCGAACACCTGGCCGAGACGGATCGGCGTGGCATCCTGCAGGTGGGTGCGGGCGATGGTGACGATGTCGTCAAAAGTACGGGCCTTCTCGCCGAGGAGCTTCTGCAGCTCGCGCAGCGCCGGCAGCAGCCGGCCGTCGATTTCGAGCAGGGCGGCGAGATGCATGGCGGTCGGGATCACGTCGTTGCTCGACTGGCCGAGATTGACCTGGTCGTTGGGGTGGACGCTGCGACTGCCGAGCGGCTCGTCGAGCAGCTGGCCGGCACGGTTGGCCAGCACCTCGTTGGCGTTCATGTTGGTGCTGGTGCCGGAGCCGGTCTGGAAGATGTCGAGGGGGAAGTGGCTGTCGAGTTCGCCCGTCACCAGCTCTTCGGCGGCGTCCATGATCGCCAGGGCGGCGCGCTCGTCGAGCAGGCCGAGTTCGCGGTTGATCCGCGCGGCATGCTGCTTGATCAGGCCGAGGGCGCGCAGAAACGGGCGCGGGAAGGGGATGCCGGAGATGCGGAAGTTCTCCAGGGCTCTGGCGGTCTGGGCGCCGTACAGCGCCTCGGCCGGCACCTGTATCGTCCCCATGGAGTCCTGTTCGATACGGCGTTCGGTCATCATCGTCCTCCTCTATGGTCAAAGGCTTGGAGCGTTCATTTAACGCGCAGGCGCGGCGGCGCAGGGAAAGGCAAAGCGCGACGGATGCTCTTTAGCGTCTGCTGGTATCGACTTGTGTGGATGCGATCTAATTATCCAGAATTACAGTGTGTCCAGCCATTTCTTCCGTACCAGCATAACAACCCGCAGCCGTCTGTCAATGCCCGGTTCCCCGCTGTTTTTGTCGGAGTAAAAAAATATTCAGTATCGATAAAAACACAATGCCGCTACAATGCCCGGCTATGTCGAACCTCGCCCTCTCCCTGATCCTGTTCTCTGCCCTGATGCACGCTCTGTGGAACCTCCTGGTCAAGCGCAGCCGGGACAAGACCGTCTTCATCTGGTGGATGTTCGTCGCCTCCGGCTCGCTGATGAATCTCGGCCTGCCGCTGTTCCACACCTTCCCGCGACCGAGCTGGCAGGTCGTTGCCCTGGCTGCGGCCGGAGCGGCCTGTTTCGTCTTCTACCATCTGTTCAACGGGCGCGCCTATCGCAGTGGCGACCTCTCCCTGACCTACCCGCTGGCCCAGACCTCGATGCTCTGGGTGCCGCTCTGGGGGATCTGGCTGCTCGACGAACAGCTCAGCCGGACCGGCCTGGCCGGCATCGGCCTGATTCTCGCCGGCGCCTACTGCGTGCAGCTGCCGAGCCTCTCCTGGGGCGCGGTGCTGCGCCCGTTTCACAATCTCGGCAACCCGGCGGTGCTGGCGGCCCTCGCCGCCGGCTTCATCTACTCCATCGGCGCAGTGATCGACAAGTCCGGTGTCATGCGTTATGACCCGTTTTTCTTCACCTGGCTGCTGGTCGCTTTCATGCTGCTGTTCATGACCCTCAATATCGCGCGACCACGCTACCGCGGCCGAATCATGGCCGAGTTCCGTCACAGTCGCCACCTGATCCTCTGGTCCGGGCCGGTGATGATGGGCTCGTTCTTTGCCTTCCGTTACGGTCTGCAGATGGCGCCGATGAGCTACGCAGTGCCGGCCCGGCAGGTCAGCCTGCTGATCGGCGTGCTGATCGGCAGCCTCTTCCTGCGCGAGGAGTGCGGCCGGATCCGCTTCGTCGCCGCCCTGCTGATCCTTGGCGGTGTCGCCCTGCTCAGGCACGGCTGATACCGGCGAGGAGTTACCGCACTGGAAAGACTGGTATTGTTGGCGAATTCTGCTAGTCTTAATCAACTGAAACCCTACACCGCCCGCACGGAGGTTGTCTATGCGTATCGCCCTGATCGGTATCGGCAAGATCGCCAACTATCAGATGCAGGCGATCAATCATACCCCCGGTATCACCCTGACCGACGCTCATGACCTCGACCCGCTCAAGGCCGAAGAGCTCCCGGGCAATGTCCAGTTCCACGACACGCTCGATACACTGCTCGCCCGCTCGCGGGCCGATCTCTTCCTCGTCTCAACGCCGACCCAGAGCCACTTCGAGGTCGCCATGAAGGTCATCGAGGCCGACCGGGTGGCGGTGGTCGAAAAGCCGCTCTGCACCAGTCCGGAGCAGATGGATTCCCTTCTGACGGCGGCCCGTACCCGCAAGCTGCCCCTGTATACGGCGTTTCACGCCGCCTACGGCCGGGAGGTCGACTGGTGGCGCGAGCAGCGGGCGGCGCGGAATTTCGACGTCGGCCGGCTGATCGGTTTCGATTCCTGTTTTGCCGACCCCTACCTGATCGACGGCCAACTGACCCTCGGCGCGGTCGGCAAGGCGGGTGCCTGGGTCGACAGCGGCGTCAGTGTTCTGAGCATCCTGGCGCGTCTGATCGATCCGGATACCAGCCTGATCGACCCGGACAGTCTGGAGCTGGTCGATGGCCGGATGACGACAATCCCCTCGCTCAAATGCGCACAGGTGCAAGGCCTCGGGATCTACCGCTTTCAGGCGGGTGGCCAGACCGGCTACGGCATGGTCGACACCAACTGGACTCTCGGCAAGACTTACAAGACCACCCGTCTCTGGTATGAAAACGGGGTGATCGAACTCGATCATGCCCGCGAGATCGGTCAGCTACGCCTGGCCGGCCAGGACGAGCTGACCTTCAATCTGGCAACCGACAGGCCGCGCCTGGTCAATCACTACTGCGGGGTGTTCGCCAACCTGACGGCCCTGTTCGCCAAGGGGGAGGACAACAAGGAGCTGACCGAAATGCTGCACCGCCTGCTGTTTGCTGCCATGCGGCATTGAAGGTTGCGGCGCAAAGCCGTGCAGCCCGTGTCAGGAGTGGGGCAGTGAATCGCTGATTCATTTAACTGTTCTGCCTTAACATTAACGAATCGACGTATCAACAGGTGTCAACGTGAACATTCACGAGTATCAGGCGAAGGCGATCCTGCGTAATTTCGAGGTGCCAGTGCCGGACGGGCATGTGGTCTACAACAGCAACGCCGCGCGCGACTGGGCCAAACGCCTCGGCGACGGGCCCTATGCGGTCAAGGCACAGATCCATGCCGGCGGGCGCGGTAAAGCAGGCGGCATCCGCATTGCGGCGACCGCCGACGAGGTGAAAGAGCACGCCCGCGCCATGTTCGGCATGACCCTGGTGACGCCGCAGACCGGTCCCGAAGGGAAGGTCGTCAAGCGGCTGCTGATCGAGAAGGGGGTGCGGATCGCCCGTGAGTTCTATCTCTCCCTGCTGGTCGATCGCCACGCCGGCCGGGTCGTCTGCATGGCCTCGGCGGCCGGCGGCGTCCATATCGAGGAAGTGGCTGCCGTACGCCCGGAGGCGATTTGCCGCGAGACCATCGATCCACTCCTCGGTCTGACCCCGTTCCAGGCGCGCAAGCTCGCCTTCAACCTCGGCCTCGACATGGCGGCGGTCAAGCAGGCGGTACCGCTGTTGAGCAGGCTGTACACCGTCTTTTTAGAGACCGACTGTTCGCTGCTCGAGATCAATCCGCTGGTGCTGACCGAGGACGGCCGGCTGCTCTGTCTCGATGCCAAACTCGCCTTTGACGACAACGCCCTCTACCGCCATCCACGCATTCGCGACCTGCGCGATTATGACGAGGAGGATCCGGCCGAGATCGAGGCCTCCCAATACGATCTCTCCTACATCGCCCTCGACGGCAATATCGGCTGCCTGGTCAACGGCGCCGGTCTGGCCATGGCGACTATGGATATCATCAAACACTGCGGCGGTGCGCCGGCCAACTTCCTTGACGTCGGCGGCGGCGCCAGCATCGAGCGGGTGACCGAGGCGTTCAAGATCATTTTGGCGGACCGCAAGGTGAAGGGCGTTCTGGTCAATATCTTCGGCGGGATCATGAAATGCGATGTGATCGCCGGCGGAATCATCGAAGCGGCCCGACAGACCGGCATTGCCGTGCCTCTGGTGGTGCGCCTTGAGGGGACCCATGTCGCTGAAGGGCGGCAACTCCTCGCCGAATCCGGCCTGAATATCATCAGTGTCGACAGATTGGCCGACGCCGCCGCCAGGATCGTCGACGCGGTGCAGGTCGCAGAGGGGGGGGGCTCATGAGTATTCTGATCGACCGCGAGACGCGGGTCATCACCCAGGGGATCACCGGCGCCACCGGTCTGTTCCACGCCCAACGCTGCCGGGAGTATGGCACGCAAATGGTCGGTGGGGTAACGCCGGGCAAGGGGGGGACGACCATCGACGGCTTTCCGGTATTCGACACGGTGGAGGCGGCCGTCGCCGCGACCGGCGCCACCGCCTCGGTGATCTACGTACCGCCTGCCGCTGCCGCCGATGCGATCCTGGAAGCGGCCGATGCCGGTATCGACTTGGTGATCTGCGTCACCGAGGGGGTGCCGGTTCTCGACATGGTCAAGGTCAAGGCGTTTCTTGAAAGGAGCACGACCCGCCTGGTCGGGCCGAACTGTCCTGGCGTGATCACCCCCGGCCAGTGCAAGATCGGCATTATGCCCGGCTACATCCACCAGCCCGGCCCGGTCGGCATCGTCTCCCGCTCCGGCACCCTCACTTACGAGGCGGTCTGGCAGCTCTCCTCCCGGGGAATCGGCCAGAGCAGCTGTGTCGGCATCGGCGGCGATCCGGTACACGGCCTCGATTTCGTCGCCTGTCTTGAGATGTTCGAAGCCGACCCGGAGACCCGGGCGCTGATTCTGATCGGCGAGATCGGTGGCGATGCCGAGGAGCGCGCCGCTCGTTACATCTGCGAACAGATCAGCAAACCGGTGGCGGCGTTCATCGCCGGCACCACGGCGCCCCAGGGGAAACGCATGGGGCATGCCGGCGCGATTGTTGCCGGCGGCAGCGGCGGTGCCGCCGACAAGATCGCCCGCCTGCGCGATGGTGGCGTCAGCATCGCCGCCAGTCCGGCCGACATCGCTGACGCCCTGCTCAAGGTCTGGCAGCCGTAAGCGCCGTCAACTCCAGGTCAGAGTGAAGTCCTGCATGCGGTAGATGGTCTTGCCGTCGACGGCCAGCCAGCCATCGGCGCGCAACAGTCGTGCGTCTTCATCGATCGCCGTGATCACGGCTTCGACCGTCACCTCCTGATTCTCCGGAATGACCTGCCCCCGGTAGTTCCAGCGGTGCCGCTCGCCGCAAGCGACGGCGCGCAGGGTCGTCGCTGCATCCCCCCCCCAGCGTTGTACCGCCACCACCTTGAGCAGCTGCAGAAACGATTCGAGGCCGAGGGAGCCGGGACAGACCGGATCCTGGTAGAAGTGCGCGTCGAAGAACCATTCGGTCGGGTCGACGACCTTGCGGCCGCGAATGAAACCGAGTCCGGCCGGCCCGCCGTCGGCGACGAACAGCTCGATCCGGTCGAGCATGCGCAGCTTCTGTTCGGGAAACGGCGCCGTCTCGGGATAGGCAAAGGGCGTACCGCGGGCGATCTCGGCTGCGTCCGGCTGATACGGGCTGGCGTCGCGGACGCCGACCTGCTGCGCCAGCGCCTCCGCCGAGAAGAAGCCGAACACCGTATCACCGCTGTAGATCGGGCCGTCACGGTCGCTGATCTCGAAATCGTAGCCCTGGATGATCATGCCGCCGCTGCGGGCGATGCGGGTGATGCGGGCGCGGGTGGTCAACGTCCCTGATTCCGGGGTGACCGGCCGATGCTGGACGGCGTTGCCGTCGAGGTTGCGGAATTTGAGGTCGGTGGGGCTGGTCAACGCCGAACCGAGATAGGCGGCGAGCCAGCCACACGGCTGCAGGCCGGTTTCCAGCAGGATGCAGAACGGCATCTCCGCCTGCCGGTTGGCGGCAAAATACCAGGCGTCTGCCGGCACGTCATACTCGGCGACACAACTCCCCCCCTCGATAAGCTGAAACGGTGCGCCGCTGACAGCGACAATCCGGTCGAGAAACTGGAACGGCGGGCGCGGCAGACGGGCGATCTTGCGCTCGCGGTCGAAGATCCGGTAAGGGGCACCAAAAGCGTCCGAGGGGTTGCCGGCGGAGAAGGCGAGAATCTTGTCGTAGTCGTACAAGGGGGGCTCGCCGGGGCCGGGGGCTGGGGCCTGGGAGCTGTCGCCGCACCGGGGCTGTCTCCAGAGCGCTTCGACTTTCTCCCGGGTCAGGCCGGCCAGCTGCACCGACATGTCGGTGATTTCAACGATCGGCTTGCCGTCGGCAAACATCAGGGCGTCGACGATGGCGAACGGTTCCGGTCGGTAGCCGAGCTCCTTGAGACTCACCTGGTAGGTGACGGTCCGGGTGGTCTCGATCACCTGGCCACGGCACTTCAGGCCGCTGCCGACCCCCGGCACCGGCTCGCACCAGGTGCTGCCGTCCTCGCCGATCCAGCCCATGCGCAACAGGAAGATGCGCAGGGTGTGCAGACAGCATTCGTACATCAGGGTGCCGGGCATGACATGGTCGTCACAGAAGTGGCAGGTGAGGAACCAGTCGTCCGGCGCGACGTCCATCTCGGCACGGATCTGTCCAAGCCCGTAGCGTCCGCCCTGCGGATCGAGTTCGATCACCCGGTCGACCAGCTTGAGCCGGCCGCCCGGCAGGGTGCAGGGACGATGTAGCGGCAGGTCGGCAAACCGCGCGCCGAACGCCCCGGCGAGATCGCCGGCGTAGATGGCGTCGACCTGCTCGGCAGCGTAACTCTCGACCTGCAGCGGCACCAGTTCGCGCCAGTCTTCGGGGCGGACCCCCGGTCTGGGGAGGAGATCGAGGCGGGTATGGACGATCCCCCGGCCGGCCGCCAACTCTTCGGCGGTGAAGAAACCGGCGCAGCCGTTGCGCATGGTCAGTAGCGGCTCGCCATTCACCGTCCCCTCGAAGTGGAAGCGGAACAGGTAGGTCTGGTCCTGGCGGAAGAAGTGGTCGATGCGGATGTCGTAGCGGATCACATCGCCCGGCACCGGCAGGCCGCGATGGAAGGTGACCACCGCATCGAGCAGGCGGTAGACGGCCAGGCCTTTGCTGATAAAGTCGATGCCGAGGTAGCCGGAGAGGAACAGGTCGGCCTGGCCGGCCTCGACGGCGATGCAGGTCGGGATCCGGCCGCCATCGAGATACCAGCGGTCAGCAGTCACATCGTGTTCGGTGATCACCCGGCCGCTCCCCATGGAACGCGCTTCGCCCTCGACCGTCATGATGCGATCGACCAGCATCAGCGGTTCGTCGGGGAGGCGCACCCGGGTCGGGTAGCGGTCGACCTCGGCAAACTCCGGGCCGAGCACCCGGGCGATCGAACCGATGGCGAACTCCAGGCACATCGCCCGGTCGAACAGCGGCGGCGGACTCGATGCCGCCGGCGGGGGGGAGGTCACCGCTGAGGCAGTCGACACCGGCTGCGGGACAGGTGGCGGCGCCAGCGGTGCGCCGGCGGCGGCCAGCTGTTGCAGCAGACTTATCTGTTGCTGCAGGTTGGCCGTCAGTGTCTGTTCCAGGGTCGCGGCGAAACGCAGATAGGCCTGGTGGGCGGCGCCGCTGGCGGCGGCCGTCGTCTGCATCCGTGCCAGCAGCGTGTCGCCCGGCAGCTCACTCGCGGTCGTGGCTGGCGGCGCCGCAGTGTTCGGTACGGCCGATGGGGCAGCGGCCGGGGGCAGCGTCGCGGCGACAGGCGCTGCCCCCGGCTGCGGCGGCCAGGGGGGTGCCTGCCAGGGTCCGCCGCCGATGACCGTGGCGATGCGGCTGGTGGTGCGCTCCGGCGCGACCAGCAGGCTCTCCGGGTAGAGGCAGGTCAGGTCGACCGGCACCCGCTCCGCCAGACAGCTGGCGAGCAGCCGCAGGATCTGGCCGGCCGGCGCCGACCCCGGCGCGCAGGCGGCCCGGGCCAGGTGTGGCCGCTCCTGGAGGATGCTGGCGATCATGCGGCTGCAGGAGTTGCCCGGACCCATTTCGAGAAAAATGCGCACGCCGTCGGCATAGGCCTGCTCGACGACCCGGGTGTAATCGACGGTCCGCAGTGCCTGGGCAAGGATCACGTCGGCAGCGCTGTCGCTGTCCGGTCGGTAGCTCTGCCCCAACGCCCCACTGTAGAAGACGACATCCTCGACCGGCGTCACCGGGAAGACGTGCAGCTGCCGGTAGGCGGCGGCGACCGGTTCGACCACGGCACAGTGCACCGTAGTCACCCCGCGCAGCGGCAGGAAAGGGCCGCCGAGGGCCGCAGCCACATCTTCCACCTGGCGGCGATCGCCGCCGATCACGCATTCGCCGTGGGTGTTGATAATCAGCAGGTAAACGCGGTCGTGGCCGGCAAGGGCCTTGCGAACCCGGTCGGCAGGAGCGGCGACGATGCCGAGCTGCCAGTCGACCCGCTGGTTCGGCTTCAGTCCCCAGACCTGGTGCGCGGCCCGGCAGGGGCCCGCCAGCTCTTCGGTGAACAGGGTCGATGCTGCCAGCCGCTGCGTCATGCCGTCCCGATCGCGCCAGACGCCGAGGGAGAAGAGCCCGGCCGACTCGCCGAGGCTGTAGCCGAGCACCGCATGCGGGGCGATGCCGAAACCGCGCAGCAGGTCGCTCAGGGCGGTGCCGAGAGCTACCTGGCCCATGACCAGGGCGTTGTGGTTGTCGTGCAGCGACTCCGTCAGCGCCGGTCGCCAGAAATGCCACGGCTGGTACTGATCGGCCAGGCGCAGGCTCTCGCCGTCCTGGCGGTGGTAGATGGCCGGCCAGAGAGCCGACAGTTCCCGGCCCATGCCGGCGAAATGGTTGCCCGAGCCGGGGAAGACAAAGGCGACCCGCCCCTGCCGACCGAGAGGTTCGGCGGCAAAGAACAGCCGGTCGCGCCAGCGGGTCGGCAGGCGCTCGTGGCTTGCGTCGCTGTGTACCGTCTCGTTCGCAAGGGTTGCGGTCGCTTGGTCGAGCAGGGTGAGCAGTTCGGCGGGATCGCTGGCGACCAGGGCGAGACAGAGCCGGCGCTCCGGCGCCGGGCGCTGGTCACGGCACCAGCGGGCGGCAAGCCGGTCGATGGCTGTCGCCGGCTCGGCAGTCACCAGACGGCGCAGGGCGTCGAGCCGCTGCTGCAGGCCGGCCCGGTCGTCGGCCTCCAGGGCGAACAGCCCTTCGGCAAGAGGGCCGAGCGGGCGCGCACTGAAGCTGCTGCCGGCGCGCGCCTGCTTGTCGGCATAGTCTTCGAGGATGACATGGCTGCAGGTGCCGTCGACCCCCCGGCCGGCGACCAGCGCCCGGCGCGGTCCCGCCGCCCGGTTGCGCAGCCAGAACTGCGGGCCGGCGGCGGCGAGAAACTGCCGGTTGCCGTGCAGCCACTCGGCACGCAGACTCTGCAGGTGGCGCAGCGGCGGCAGGATCTTCTGTTCCAGACAGAAGATCGCCTTGAGCAGGGAGGCGAGACCGGCGGCGGCGCCGGCATGGCCGATATCGGCTTTGCTGCTGCCGAGGTAGCAGGGGAGTCCGGTCGCATCGAGGACGGCGCCGAGGCTGTCGGCTTCGGCGGCATCGGCGGCGGCAACCCCGCTGCCGTCGGCTTCGAGGTAGCCGATTGTCTCCGGCGCGACCCGCGCTTCCTGCAGGGCCAGACCGACTGAGCGCCGGTATCTGTCTGCGCCGCTGCCAGGCGCAGCGATCGGCGCACCGCTCGCCGTACCGAGGCCGGTAATCACCGCGTAGACGCGGTCGCCATCCTGCTGGGCGTCCTCAAGGCGTTTCAGAACCACGGCTGCCGCCCCTTCGCCGCCGAGCAGGCCGTCGGCCTCGCGGTCGAACGGCCGGCTGCTGCCGCTGGTCGAAAACGGCTGCCAGGCGTGCTGGCCGAGGACCGCGCGAAGATCGCCGGCCATGTCGGCGGCGCCGACCAGGGCGCGGTTGATGGCGCCTTCCTGCAGGGCGCGCACGCCGACCTCGAGGGCGCGCAGCCCGGAATTCTCCTCGCTGCTCAGGGTAAAGCTGGGGCCGCCGATGCGGAACTCCTTGGCGATGCGGCTGGCGACGATGCTGCCGAGGGCGCCCATCACCCGGTTGGCGGTCAGCGGCGGGCCGACGCTGTCGCGCAGGGCGGCGACCGCGTCGCGGCGCGCGGCGTCGTCGAGAGTCAGCCCCTGCTGGTGCGCCCATTCGTCGACGAGACTCTCCATCTGCCAGCGCAGGCTGAACTGGGTGGCATTCAGGTCGAGGCCGGTGCCGATGAACACCCCGGTAAAGAGCAGCGATTCGTTGGCCAGCCCGGCGTCGCGCAGCGCGGCGTCGGCCACCTGCAGCATCAGCAGCTGGCGCGGCAGCATCTCGGCAATCTCGCGTGGTGGAATCCGATAGCGCCCCGGCTCAACGCTCACCTCATCGATCCAGTGGCCGTTAAACGGCACCCTGGCGTGTGCCTGCTTCTGCCACCAGTCGCTCTGCTCCAGCCCCCACCAGCGGCGCGGCGTCTGCGGCGCAGTCTCCGGGTCGCCGCCGAGCAGACGGGGGCGCAGCTTGTCGATGGAATCCCAGGGACCGAAGCAGGCGCCGAGGCCGACAATGGCGATCGGCGCCGGCTTGCTCTGGAACGAGGGGTGGTAGCGGAGCGAGCTTTTGACCGGCTTCTTCGGAATCCACTCTTCGATCAGCAGGTGGGCATTGATGCCGCCGAAACCGAAGGCGCTGATCGCCGCCCGGCGCGGCTGCCCCTTGCGCCGGGGTTTCCAGGGGATCGGCTGCTGCAACACCTGAAACGGACTCGCCTCCAGGTCGATCCCTTTGGCCGGCTCCTCGAAATTGGCCGTCGGCGGCAGGGTGCGTTCGCCGATCGCCAGCAGCGTTTTCAGCAGCGCCGCCGAGCCGGCGGCGGTCAGCAGGTGGCCGATATTCGATTTTACCGAACCGAGCACACATTGCCCCGGGCTCCAGTCGCCCGGACCCCACAGGCTCTTGAGACTGGCAAATTCGACCTGGTCGCCGACCGGGGTACCGGTGGCGTGGCATTCGATCAGGTCGATATCGTGAGGCGCCCAGCCGGCCTGCCGGTAGGCGGCCTGCATGGCGCGCAGCTGTCCTTCGGAGGCCGGGGCGAGCAGGCTGCCGCCGAGATCGTTGGACAGGCCGATGCCACGGATCACGGCATAAATGCGGTCGCCGTCGCGCACCGCATCCTCGGTCCGCTTCAGCAGGAACATGCCGCAGCCTTCGCCGACCACCAGGCCGTCCCCCTTCCGGTCGAACGGCGCGCAGCGGCCGGACGGAGAGAGGGCGTGCAGCTGGGAGAAGCCCATCTGTGTATAGAGCGGGTCCGGCCTCGACAGACCGCCGGTGAGCATGGCGTCGGCGCGGTGGCTGAGGAGTTCGTCGACCGCCAGTTTGATGGCGTACAGGGACGAGGCGCAGGCGGCATCGAGGGTGTAGCAGGTGCCGCCGAGGCCGAGAGTCCGGGCGAGCAGGCCGGCGGGCAGGCCGGCGACGTAGCGGTTGAGGGGATCGACCGGCTGCGCCACCGGCCGCGGCAGACCGTCGAGGGTTGCGTACAGTCCTTCGCCGAGCAGCTGGCGGGCCAGGGTTGAGGAGAGTTCGCTCGGCAGCGCCAGGTTGCCGATGATCACGCCGGTACGCTGCCGGTCGAGATCGCCGGTGCGGCTGTCGGCGAAGGCCTGGGCCCCGGCGTTCAGCAGCAGATGGAACAGGGGGTCGAGACGGGCGACATCGACCTCCAGATCGGTCGGCAGCGTCGGCAGGTCGACGGCTTCGACGAAGCAGCCGCGTTGCGAGTAGACCCGGTCGGCGGCGCCGATGGTCGGGTCGAAGACCCGCTCCGCTTCGAGCAGCCAGCGCCCCGGCGGCGGCTGCCGCGCGGTGTCGCGGCCGCTGACGATCGTCTCCCAGAAGCGGTCGAGGGTCGGCGACATCGGGAAGACGCCGCCGACCCCGACAATAGCAACCGACTGGCCGTGCTTCATCCTCAGGCGACCCCCCGCAGGCGGTTGCGCTGGAAGCCGGCGCTCAGCGAGGCGTCGATGACGCATTCGTAGTCTTCGATGCGGGCGATCAGTTCACCGCTTTGCGGGTCGACGAAATCGATCTCGGCCAGCGCCCTGCTGTCGCTGTGCCGGCCGACGGCGATGCGGATCTCGGTGCCGCTGTCTGGAAAGCGCTCGCGGTACTGCCGGTAGCGTCCGGCCGACACCGGCAGGGAGCCGGCCTTGCAGTTTTCGAAGCTCCAGAGGATCATCAGCTGGAAGCTGCAGTCGAGGGCCAGCGGGTCAGCCAGCCAGGAGGTCCGCATCGGCTGGCTGAGCCACTCAGCCGGCGTCGGCGCCGGACGCACCAGGGAGGCGATGCCGGCGGCGGCGCAGCCGAGGACTTCGCGGATCCCCTGGAATTGCCGGCCGTGGAACAGCCGCCCCGGTTGATAGATCGCGTCGAGCGGGTGCGGATAGGCGGCGAGATCGGCCCGCGGCATGGCCGGCTTGCCGGCCGGCAGCTTGTTCGCCAGGATGATTTTCGCCCGGGCATGCACGAACTGGCGGCCGCCGGCACTGCCGGAGAGCTCGACCGGCACCAGATGCATACCGTCACTTTTGAACGCCTTGCCGGTCATCGCCTGCAGGGTATGGGTCTGATCGTGATCGAGGGTCACCCCTTTCAGCACCCGCAGGTCGTTGAAACCGTGGAAGCGCAGCCCCGGGTTGTTGTGGATCGCCGCGTGTGCCAGCCATTCGATCATCAGCGCCATGGGGAGGACCGCCTTGCCGTCGATGACGTGGGCGGCGAGAAACGGGCAGCTGGCGACCGACAGGTCGAGATCGAAGGCCTTGGTGACGTAGATATTCTCGTGCTGCTGCGCCGGCGCGCCGGCCGCCTGGTCGGGCGCGCCGAGAATCACCAGCTCCACCGGCCCGCCCGGCGGCGTCGCCAGCTCGCGCACCAGGGTATCGGCGCCGGCCTGCAGGTCGATCAGCGGTACGCCTTCGTCGGCAAAGACCTTCTTCAGGGCCGGGGTGACCATGCCGCCGTCCCACGGGCCCCAGTTGAGGGCGAGAACCCGGCAGTCGGGCCGCAGGGCCGCCTGTTGCCAGGCGACCTTGTTGAGCACCTCGTTGGCCAGGGCGTAGTCGACTTGCCCCTTGCGCCCGTAGCGACCGGTTGATGACGAGAACAGCACCAGACCGCGCAGCTCGTCGTTATCGACGGCGGCCAGCAGGTTGCGCAGCCCGTCGACCTTGGTGGCGTAGACCGAGGCGAACTGCTCAGGGGTCTTGTCCTTGATCAGCCGGTCGGCGAGGACGCCGGCGCCGTGTACCAGGGCCCGGATCGGCCCGTACTCGGCACGGATGTCGTTGAGCACGTCAGCGACCGCTGCCCCGTCGCGCAGGTCGACACAGCGGTAGAGCGGCTGGCCGCCGGCTTCCTTGATCTGCTGCAGGGTGGCGCGGATTTCGCGCCCGGCAAAAATCGCCTGGCAGCGGGCGCTAAGTTGCTTCGGCGTCAGGGTCGCCTCGGCACGGTCGAGGAGCGCTTTCTTGATCTCCGCCTCGCTCTGCAGGCTGTCGAGCCAGGCCGGTTCCGCCTGCGGTTGCGGACTGCGGCCGAGCAGCAGCAGGGTGGCGTGGCTGGCCCTCGCCAGGGCGACCGCTGTGGCAGCGGTGACGCCGCGGCCCCCGCCGCTGACCACCACCACATCGCCGTAGCCGACCGGCAGCGGGTCGGGCTCGTCGGCTACCGTACTGGCGACCAGTTCCAGGGTGGTCAGGCCATCCCCGGTCAGACCGGTCTCGACGGCGCCGTCGGCCAGCAGTTCATCGAGCAGCCGGCGGGCAGTGTCGCGGTCGTCGGCCAGATCGGCAGCCAGGTCAAAAGCGCGGCAGTTGACCCCGCTCCACTCCTGGCCGGCCGTCTTGCTCAGCCCGGCCAGGCCGCCGGAGAGCGGATCACACACCGGGCCGCCGGCGGCGAGGCCGAAGTGGCCGTTGAGCCGCGTCACCGTCGCCAGAGCGGCGCCGCCGCGGCGGCTGGCGGCGAGCAGGGCCGGTTCGACCCGCTGCAGCAGACGGAAAGCGTCGGCGAGGAAGCGGCTGTCGCTGCCGCCGGCCGGTGCCAGAATCAGAAGCCCGGCCAGATCGTCCGGCACGGCGAGGCTGTCGGCCTGGCGGATGTCAACGGTCTCGGCGACCAGGCCGCGCTCGTTCAGCTCGGTGCCGAGCGCTGCTGTCAACGGGCTGCCGTCGGCCGTCACCCAGACACGGCCGTGGACCGCCAGCTTCAGGGGGAGACGATTCGCCTCGACCGGCAGCGGCAGCGAGCGCAGTTCGAGACGTTCGATCCCGGTGCCGGTCGGCAGCGGTTTGTCCTGGGGTGCCGTCTGCGACGGTGTCTCCGCGCCGCCGGAGACGCTGGTGAGAAAATCGACGATCTGGCCGATGGTCTGCAGGGTGCCGAGATGCTCCGGTTTGATCGGCGGCGCTTCCGGCAGTTGATCCTGCAGGGCAGAGAGGATTTCCACTCGCTTGATCGAGTCGATGCCGAGGTCGGCATCGAGGGTCATGCCGGTTTCGAGCATCTCCTCGGGGTAGCCGGTCTTCTCGGCGATCACTGCCAAAAGCACTGCGGCGACCCGGCCGCTCTCGAGGGGGGCCGGCGCCGTCACTGGCGGCGCGGCCGGGGCCGACGCGGCGGCGAGATGGTCGACGATCTGGCCGATGGTCTGCAGCACGCCGAGATCCTCCGGCTTGACCGGCGGCGCCTCGGGGAGCTGTTCCTGCAGGGCGGAGAGGATTTCGACCCGCTTGATCGAGTCGATGCCGAGGTCGGCGTCGAGGGTCATGGTCGGTTCGAGCATCTCCACGGGATAGCCGGTCTTCTCGGCGATTACCGCCAAAAGCAC
>JAVVDS010000018.1:44534-51895 GCA_032251295.1 Desulfuromonadales bacterium
TGGTCGACGATCTGGCCGATGGTCTGCAGCACGCCGAGATCCTCCGGCTTGACCGGCGGCGCCTCGGGGAGCTGTTCCTGCAGGGCGGAGAGGATTTCGACCCGCTTGATCGAGTCGATGCCGAGGTCGGCGTCGAGGGTCATGGTCGGTTCGAGCATCTCCACGGGATAGCCGGTCTTCTCGGCGATCACCGCCAAAAGCACCGCATTCACCTGGTCGCGCGCCAGGCCGGCGGTCGCAGTCGGCACCGTGCCGACATTGCTCTGGCCGGTCGGCGCCGCTGCCGCGGCGAGGTGGTCGACGATCTGGCCGATGGTCTGCAGCACGCCGAGATCCTCCGGCTTGACCGGCGGCGCCTCGGGGAGCTGTTCCTGCAGGGCGGAGAGGATTTCGACCCGCTTGATCGAGTCGATGCCGAGGTCGGCGTCGAGGGTCATGGTCGGTTCGAGCATCTCCACGGGATAGCCGGTCTTCTCGGCGATCACCGCCAAAAGCACCGCACTGACCCGCTCGCGGGCCGGTCCGGCCGCAGAGGCGACTGGCGGCGCCGTGTCGATGGCGCTGTCGGCAGACAGAACCGGAGCCACTGCCGGTTGCGACGTTTCCGGGGCGCTTGCGCCGGGGGCGCCGACGGTTACATGTGAACCGAGGGTGGTCGACGGTGTCGGCAGGGGGCCGGTTGCGCCGCCGAGCAGACGATTCTGCTGCTCGACCAGGGAGAGGAAGGTGCGTGAAGCCGCTTCCTGGCCGGCGAGAAACTGCTGGTGCAGGCGTGCGGTCTGCTCCTGCAGTTCCTGCAGGGCGGCCAGACTCTGCCGGCTGATCTGCAGGGCGTCCGTCAAGGCCGGGCCGGCGGTGGCCGGCGGCGGGGCCACGGCGGTCGCAGCAAGTTCCCGGGGCGGTGACGGCGCAGCGGCCGCCGCTGGCGCCAGGGCCGGGCGCTTCGGCGGTGGTTGGAAATAGTTGGCGCCGGTCAGAGTCACGGTCAGTCCCGGTTTTTTCGGCGGCCGGGCCGCCTGACGCTCGGCATAGCCGGCATCCCAGCGCGCCAGCTGCAGCGGCAGGCCGAGGGCGGCCAGCTGGGCGAGAGCCCGGCCGAGATCGACGATGCCCGAGCGCTTGCCGGCCGAGGCGTCGAGGGCCAGTGCCTGGTGGGGCCGGTCGCCGAGGATCGCCTTGACCATGCCGGTCAGGCGGGCGCCGGGACCGACTTCGAGGAACAGGCGCATACCGGCGGCGTACATCGCTTCGATCTGCGCGACGAAATCGACCGGACGCGCCAGTTGCCCGGCAAGTAGCTCGCGGGCGGCGGCCACTTCGGCCGGATAGGGCGCGGCGCTGCTGTTGGCGTAGACCGGGCGCGCCGGGGGCAAAAAGTCGATCGCACCGAGTCGTTCGCCGAACGGCCGGGCCGCGTCAGCGACCAGGGGGCTGTGGAAAGCCGCAGAGACCGTCAGGCGCGTCTGCCGCAGCCCCTGCTCCGTCAGCTGCTGGGCGGCGCGCTCGATGTCGGCGGTGGCGCCGGAGAGGACCCCCTGCTCCGGGGTGTTGCGGTTGGCCAGCACCAGCGGGAGGCCCGATTCGGTGAGGAACGTCTCGATTTCGGCCAGCGGGGCGGCGACTGCCAGCATCGTGCCGCGATCGCCGGTGCCGGCCGCCATCAGTTCGCCACGCAGCCGCGACAGGGCGTGCAGGCTGCCGGCATCGAAGCAGCCGGCGGCACAGAGAGCGACCAGTTCGCCGTAGCTGTGGCCGGCAAACGCTGTGGCTTCGATACCGAACCCGCGCAGCATCTCCAGGGCGGCGAGACTGACCGCGCCGAGGGCCGGCTGGGCGATCTCGGTGGCGCGCAGCGCCGCCTCGTTGGCTGCACTCTCTGCGGGGGTGAACGCCGGCGGCGGATAGATGCGTGCCGACAGACGGCCGGCCGTGGCGGCATTGGCGACAAAGGCCCGGTCGGCGACGCTCACCGTCTCGAAAAATTCGGGGAACTGGATGGCGAGCTCGCGCAGCATGCCGGGGTACTGGGTCCCCTGGCCGGGGAACAGCAGAGCCAGTTCGCCCGGCAGACTCCCCTGACCGAAGCAGAGGCCGTCGGGAGTACTCCAGAATGCCTCCTCCCCGCGACTGCCCAGCAGGGCCACGGCCGTCTGCAACTGTTTTGCAAGGTTTTGCTCGCGGCGGTTGGTGACAACCAGCAGACGGCAGGATTTTTGCCCATCGAAGTCGCGGCGACTGCGGTCGGCTGCCAGGCGGACCTCGTCCCAGGTGCCGCCGACCGGGAATTCGGCGATGGCGGTTGCCAGCCGCTTGCTGTCGGCGGCGCAAAAAGCGATGAGCTGTTCGTCACCGCTCCAGTCGGCCGCCGGCTTGGCCGGGCGATGTTCTTCGAGAAGGCAGTGGAAGTTGCTGCCGCCGAAACCGAGGGCGCTGACTCCGGCCCGGCGCGGGGTGGCGGCGTGGGCCAGCCAGGGGCGCGCCTCGCTGTTGACATAGAAGGGGGAGGCGCCGTCGGTCACCGTCGCCAGCGGCTGCTTGACCTTGAGGGTCGGCGGCAGGGTCTTGTGATAGAGGGCCAGGGCGGCCTTGATCAGACCGGCGGCGCCGGCGGCGGCCTTGGTATGGCCAATCTGCGACTTGATTGAGCCGATGGCGCACCACGGCTGCCGGGCCTCGCCGAACACCGCCCGCAGCGCGGTCACTTCGACGGCGTCGCCGACCTTGGTGCCGGTGCCGTGCGCCTCGATCAGGCCGATACTGTCCGGTTCGATACCGGCCTGCCGGTAGGCGCGCCGCAACGCCTTCTGCTGACCGGCGGCACTCGGTTCGTAGATGGCGGCGCCGCGGCCGTCGCTGGAACTGCCGATCCCCTTGATGATCGCGTAGATACGGTCGCCGTCGCGTTCGGCATCGGCCAGACGCTTGAGGATGACGATCCCCAGCCCCTCGCCGAGGGTGGTGCCGTCGCCGTCGGCATCGAAGGGACGGGCATGGCCGGACGGCGACAGCGCCGGCGTCTTGCTGAAGCAGCTGTACATGAAGATGTCGTTGAAGGTGTCGATGCCGCCGCTGACCACCATGTCGGCCCGACCGCTCTCCAGCTCCAGGGCCGCCAGGTGCAGGGCGCTCAGGGAGCTGCCGCAGGCGGCGTCGACCACGCAGTTGGTGCCGCCGAAATCGAAATGCTTGCTGATCCGGCCGGCGACCACGTTGCCGAGCAGGCCGGGGAAGGAGTTCTCCTGCCAGGGGACGTAGGAGTCGCTGATCCGTTGCATGACGTCGGCGGCGATTTCGTCGGCGATGCCGGCGTCGCGCAGCGCCTCGCGCCAGCGCGGATGGCCGAGACGGGCGCCGAGGGGGATGACCAGCTCGAGGGTGCCGGTGACGCCGAGGATGACGCTGACCCGGTCGCGGTCATAGTCGTGTCCGGTGTTGTAGCCGGCATCGGTCAGCGCCTGCTCGACGGCGACCAGGCCGAGCAGTTGCGAGGTGTCGATCGCCTCGAGGGCGTTGGGGAGGATGCCGTAGTCCATCGGCCGGAAATCGATCGGTGCGAGAAACCCGCCGCATTTGGCGTAGACCCGGTCCGGTGCCTTCGGGTTCGGATCGAAATAGTCATCGGAACGCCAGTGGCTCTCCGGCACCTCGGTGATGGCATCGACCCCCTGGCGGATGTTGGACCAGAAGGTGCCGGTGTCGTTCGCCTGGGGGAACAGGCTGCCGATGCCGACAATCGCCAGCGGCGACGTGGCCGGGGCTTGCGGTTTTTCCTGGGCTTCTACAGCTTTCAACGGAGATACTCCTTGATCTGATCGAGCGGCAGCGGCGGGGTCAGTGCGGAGACGTCGGGCAACCACCCTCCCTGCAGACGGAATTGGCGGTAGCGGGTCAGCACCGCGGCGCCGAACAGCAGATTCAGGGCGACGGTCGCCACCCGGCGTTGGGCGATATCGGCGAGAAACGACCCCTGGCACCATTCGTTGAACGATCCCATGGCCGGCCCGCACCAGACCTGGTAGTCGAGGCGACGCTCGGCAATACCCTGGTTGGCCCAGACCGGCGACAGGCCGAGATACCAGCGGAACACCAGGGCCATCTTGTGCTTCGGATCCTGTTCGGCCTTGTCGACCTGCTTTGGGTTGCGGGCCAGAAAATAGTGACGGGTTTCTTCCCAGACTTCGGCAAAACTTTTCTGGAAGACGGTTTTTTCGAGTTTTTGCCGCTCGCCGGCCGGGATGTCGTCAAGGCTGGCGTGGCTGCGGTAGAGTTCGTAGAGTCTGGCGGCGCGCATCGGAAACATGGAGCCGCGCTTGATCACCTGGACGGTGACGCCCATTTCGAACATGTCGCCGGATGGCGCCATGGTGACATCGGCCTGACGGGTGGCGGCGAGCATCTGCCGCACCTCTGCGCAGGTGCCGGCTTCGACACAGGCCTGATTGACGGTGCCGGTCACCAGGTAGTCGGCACCCAGGGCGAACGCCGCCGCGGCCGCCGCCGGTGTGCCGATGCCGCCGCCGAGGCCGACCCGCGGCCGGGTCGGGTAGCGGTGCTGGCGCTGCAGGCTGTCGCGCTGCGCCTGGATGGTCGGCAGCAGCGCCAGGGCCGGACGGTTGTCGGTGTGCCCGCCGGAATCGGCTTCGGCGGTGACGTCCTCGGCCATCGGGATGGTCGCCGCCAGTTCCGCCTGCTCGGCGGAGAGGGCGCCGCTGGCGACCAGTGCGCGCAGCAGCTTCTCTGGCGGTGGCGCAAAAAACTTCGCCGCCACCTCCTCCCGGGAGACCTTGCCGAGCACCCGGTTCGGCGTCGTCACTCGCCCCTGGCTGTCGCGACCGATACCGTGGGTGCGGTAGCGGACCAGCGCCGGCGTCAGATCGAGAAAGGCCGAGGCTTCGAT
Source organism: Desulfuromonadales bacterium (assembly GCA_032251295.1). Classification (GTDB taxonomy): domain Bacteria; phylum Desulfobacterota; class Desulfuromonadia; order Desulfuromonadales; family BM103; genus BM103. Next base: position 49,432 of record JAVVDS010000018.1, read on the forward strand.
CAGGCCGATGCCGCGCCGCAGGTAGAGATCGACCAGCGCCTCTTCCAGTTCCGGTTCGTGGGGGCTGTGGATCAGATTGCAGCCGAACGGTCGCTCAGCAAGGTGTCTCTGCAGTTGATCGATGGCGGCTTCCACCTGGTCCGGCAGCAGGCCGGCCGCGCCGAAGAAACCGAGCATCCCTGCCTCGCCAAACGCCTCGACCATCGCCACCGAGCTGATCCCCTTGGCCATGGAGCCGCCCACGTAGGGGTAGCGCAAGCTGTGGGCGCGGCAGAATTCGGGCTCGCCGAGGTTCTCCAGCGGACAGGGGAGGATCAGGCCGTCGGTCGGCTGCGGCTCGGCGGCGAGGTCGAGCCAGAGGCCGTCGGCCGTGTTGCGCAGCGCCACCGGACGGTCGATCCGGCGCAGGGCCGCAAGCTGGTCGTCGAGGTCAATCTGGTGCATGTCATCCCGCACGGTTCCGGAGGCCACGCCCGCCGTTCGCACCGTTTATCATCGCTGCCGGTCGTGGGCCTGCTGAAAGTGTCCATCAGAACTCATCTTTTTACTACAAGCCGTGCGGTGCTGTCACGCAATATCGATGCAGCAAAGGCTTCCGCTGCGATTGCGTATGCTGCGGCATCTGCGCGGTGGCAGCGGATATGGCTGCGATATGAAAGTGCGGCAGGGGGCTTTTTGGAGGAGTCATCGCTCACAGCCTCTTTTGCGTATGCTAGACTTAACCCTGGTTTGCACCCAGGGCGTCGGGCCGGCGTCTGTGGGCGGGCGTCGTAAAGGGGTCAGTCCCTTGTGGTCAACACGTCGTCCCGGTGCCCTGTGGCATCATTAGCCGTCGAAAGGAGACTTCATGAAACATCTGGTGCTCACCGGAGCCAACCGGGGGATTGGTCTTGAGCTGGCTCGTCACTATCAGGCCGGTGGCTGGCAGGTCACCGCCGTCTGTCGCGAAAGCAGCCCGGAGCTCGCGGCTCTGACCGTGAAAGTCATCGCGGGGATCGACGTGACCGACGAGCACTGTCTTGCCGGTCTGGCGGTAGGGCTCGAGGGTCAGCCGATCGATCTGCTGATCAACAATGCCGGAATCCTCTGCAGCGAGACCCTCGGCACGATCACCCCCGGTAGCCTGCGGCTGCAGATGGAGGTCAACGCATTCGCGCCGCTGCTCATCTGTCAGGCCCTGCTCCCCAATCTGGCGCGGGGGAGCAAGATCGCCAACATCACCAGCCGCATGGGTTCGATCGCCGACAACGATTCGGGCGGCTCCTATGGCTATCGCGCCTCCAAGGCCGCCCTGAACGCTTTCGGCAAATCCCTGGCCATCGACCTCAAGGCGAGGGGGATTGCGGTTGTGCAGCTGCATCCCGGTTTCGTCAAGACCCGCATGGTGAACTTCGCGGGGGTTCTGAGCGCGGAGGAGTCGGCTGCCGGGCTGGCTGCCAGGATCGAAGAGTTGACCCTGGAGACGTCCGGATCGTTCCGACACTGCAACGGCGAAGAACTCCCCTGGTAAGCGGCAGGGCGGCATGGACGCACTTGCGCAGGACAGTTGCCTGTGCTGGAAGACAAGGTATGACTGATCGTCTGCTGGTCAAAATTGACGGAGCGGTGGTCGGCCGCCTCTGGCTGCTCTCGACACGGATTTATACTCACTACGGCTTGACCTCCGACCTGGCCATGAAGGTTGGCGGGGAGAGCAATCCTGATGCTGTTCAGAAAAAAACTGGGAGATTTTTGCCGAAGAGATCGGTGTCAAGCCGGGGCTGGTGCTGGCACGGGCAAAAAGCCTCGCGGAAAAAGTCCAGGAGAAGGGTCTGCAACTTTTCAAAGGGCCGTTTGCCCCGCATCGCTGCGATGCGCTTGACCGATTAATCGACCTAATCGGTGAGCAGGCCAGCAAAATCAGGCGCAGGATTTCGTAAGAGGGCGACAGCAGTCCCAACAATAATACTGCTTCAAGCTCCTCCCGGAGCAGAAATTTTCCCCCAGCATTTGCACAAAGGTAGCACGGCGGGTAGCATGAGCACTTTCCAATCCCCGGAAAAGCATCAAGGGCTTAGCCTGATTTCAAGCTAAACCCTTGATATTGTTTTGGCGGAGGGGGTGGGATTCGAACCCACGGTACCTTGCGGTACAACAGATTTCGAGTCGGGGTTCTCCAACTCTCCACGATACGTGAAAACAGAATACAACAATGAAATCGGAGGTTTGAGTCGATACTCTATTTGTGAATTACGCCCACTATTTGCTGTTTGTTGCGGCGAAGTGCGTCAGGAGTGTGTCATGGCAACTTGTCGTACATCTTAGGAATAGAACATGCCTTTAGTTGAAGCCACTCGTTGCCCCTCAGTCGGTTACGGGTTGTGACGGACTGAGGTCATTTCATGAATTATTTACATCCTCGGCCTTGGTCTCCCAGATTCACCAGCTAAAAAATAAAGAACCTCGTTGATCCCAGCAAGGCTGG
>JAVVDS010000019.1:0-49704 GCA_032251295.1 Desulfuromonadales bacterium
CTCTTCAAGATCTTCAACACGGATGCGCGAAACAGTTCCTGCAGGGGCTTCAGGCCGATATCCGGCATCACGTGAAAGCTGCCGTTCGGCATGAACAGCCCGTCGGCCACCAGCAGGTGCAGGTGCGGGTGCCAGCGGCCGTAATCGCCAAACGTCTGGATGGCGGTTACCGTGCCAAGCCGGCCGGATTTGGCATTAAGAGCTGTCCTGAAGAAACGGAGCAGGCTGTGGTTGGCACACCGGCAGAGTTTGGTGAGCAGCCTGCGATCGTAACGAAAATAGACCCGCAGGATCTTCGGCAGGGTGAAGACGTACTGGCGATGCGGCAGGGAAGAGAGAATGGTACTGCCCAGCAGGTCGCCGAACTGGACAACCTTCTTGGCGTGGCAGCTTGGACAGAACCAGCGCCCTTTGCAGCTGAACGAGAGCAGGTATTCGTGGCAGCAGTCGGGACAGCGCACCCGGGCGAACCCCTCGCGCAGGTCGCCACACTTCAGATACTCGCGCACCACGTCATCGACAACCGCGCGCCGGTAACCGTAACTTGTGCGAAAGGCCTGCTCGTAGTCCCGGGCAAAAGCCGGGTAGTGCTGATCGAGCATCTTCCACAAAACCGACTGCTGCGGTTGGCGCGGGTGGTAAACGGGAAGACCGTTCCCCTCCGGCATTTCCCCTCCCTGAGACTATATCGACCGAAAGCCGAAGGTGGCTTTCGAGCCTCGCCCCGCGACTGCAATGGGGGCGGCAGATCATTTCACCAAAATTTCAAGCTGACAGTGTAAAGCGATGATCACAGATGTCCAGAACAGCAAACGAAAAAGGCCGAGCGTTCAGAGATACGCTCGGCCAGAGTCTTCATATTTGCTCGGATCAATAACGCGCATCGGCGTATTCAACCCAACCGCCGGCTTCAACCAGGGCCTTGTCAAACGGGCTGATCTCAAAAGAGAAGGTCTCCTTCGTTCCACCCGCTTCAGCGCTGACAGTTTGCGCTGTCAGATCAACACTGACCCTGATGTCGCCTTGCGCTTCAAGAGCAATGATCTTCTCGATGTCTGCCTTCGGCAGTTCGATCGCCAGCATGCCACAGTTGAACATATTCTGGCGGAAGATGCGCGCATAACTCTCGGCAATAATGGTATGAATGTCGTTGACTTCAAAGACCCAGGGCGCGTGTTCGCGCGACGAGCCGCAGCCGAAGTTTTCGCGTGAGATCACCACAGTGGCATTCTTCAGCGGCTCCCCTTTCGGGTCGAAGCCGTCAATGCTTAAGTCTTCAAGGATATAAGGCGTCAGCGCCTCCTTGGTGACCTCGGTGAGGTACTTGGCCGGAATAATCTCATCGGTATTGATATCGGACCGGTTGAGTACGATCGCCGCTCCTCCGAAACTCTTTTTCATCGTCTTTCGCTCCCTTCCTTAACAGTCACGCGGGTCGGTAATGACCCCGGTGATAGCGGCCGCGGCCGCACTGGCCGGGCTCATCAGATGCACCATGCCACCCTTGCCCATGCGCCCGGCGAAGTTGCGGTTGGTGGTCGACGCACACGATTCGCCCTCGGCAAGGACCCCGTTGCTCATGCCGAGACAGGCACCGCAGGTCGGGTTGGTGACGCAGAAACCGGCGCCCATGAACACATCCATGATGCCTTCATCCATCGCCTGCTTGAAAATCGCCGGCGTCGCCGGAGAGACAATGCCACGCACGCTGTCAGCAATCTTTTTACCGCGCAGGATCTCGGCGGCCTGGCGCAGGTCTTCGATGCGACCGTTGGTGCAGCTGCCGATGTAGATCTGATCCACTTTGGTCCCCGCCATCTCGGTGACCGGCTTGACGCAGTCAGGCTTGAAATCATAAGTGCACTGCGGTCCGATGGAGGAGACGTCGAAGTCGAAGACCTTGTCGTACTCGGCGTCGGCGTCGGCGCACCAATTGCTGTATTCTTCCAGAGCCGCTTCCCTGGACGCGAATTCATCCTGGATGAACGGCCACAGGTAATCGACAGTCACCCTGTCCGGCTGACAGATACCGCTGGTCCCGCCCGCCTCAATGGCCATGTTGCACAGCGTCATGCGTGCGTCCATATCCATCGCATCCACGACCGGACCGTGGAATTCAATGACCCGGTCGGTGGCGCCGTTGACGCCGATCTGGCCAATGACATAAAGAATCACATCCTTGGAATAGACCCCTTTGCCCAGTTCACCGGTGAGGTTAATGCGAATCGACTTCGGTTCGCGAAAGGCGCAGACCCCCTTGAGAATGCCGACTTCGAGATCGGTGGTGCCGACCCCGGCGGCAAAAGCGCCAAAGGCGCCATGGGTGCAGGTGTGCGAATCGCCCATGATCACGGTGAAGCCGGGGCGGATGTAGCCCTTCTCCGGGAACAGGGCGTGGCAGACGCCGTTGCGGCCGACATCGAAGAAATCGTTGATAGCGTGGCGGCGGGCCCAGTCGCGCAGCATCTTTGCCTGCAGTGCGGTCTTGCTGTCTTTGGCCGGGGTCACATGATCGATGACCGCCTTGATCTTGCTGCTGTCGAAAACCCGGTCCTTGCCGCGCGCTTCGAGATCGGCGATCGCCACCGGCGTGGTGATTTCGTGGCAGAGCACCCGGTCGAGGTCGAGCACTTTCGTCCCCGGAAACGGCTCGTCACGCAGGTGGGCGGCAAAAATCTTTTCGGCTGTTGTCTGTCCCATGATGACTCCTCAAGAAAGAAATGATGCACGGAAAATCGATCCGTGCATCATAACCAAAACCTTTGCTTCAGGAAAGCGTTTAGCACCTGCCTGACCGGGAAAGACGGTCAGATGACGACGCGGTTGCTGCGCTCCGTAGCGCAGAGACCCTTGTTCAGGGCGTTGATAAACGCCTTGGCGCTGGCGACGATGATATCAGAGTGCGCCCCCTGGCCGAGCACCTCGTGGCCGTTCAGTTCGAGGCGTACGGTGCATTCGCCCTGGGCGTCGGTGCCGCCGGTCACCGAGCCGACCGAGAAGTTGATCAGCCGTGGCTGCATGCGGGTCAGCTTCTTGATCGCCTTGAAGGTGGCATCGACCGGGCCATCGCCCATGACCGCAGCCTTTTTCTGCTTGCCGTGCACTTCGAGTTCGACAGTTGCCGTCGGTGCGGCGAAGGAGCCGGACGAGACGTTCATCTGCAGCAGCTTGATCGCCTCCGGCACCCGCACGATTTCATCAGCGACGATGGCGTCGAGGTCTTCATCGAAGATCTCCTTCTTCTTGTCGGCCAGCGCCTTGAAACGGACGAACGCCTTTTCGATATCGTTTTTGGCGAGATCGTAGCCGAGCTCCTGGAGTCGGGCGACGAAGGCGTGCCGACCGGAGTGCTTGCCGAGCACCAGCTTGTTGGTGTTCAGGCCGATCGACTCCGGCGTCATGATCTCGTAGGTCTCCTTGTCCATCAGCACCCCGTGCTGATGGATGCCGGCCTCGTGAGCAAAAGCGTTGGCACCGACCACCGCCTTGTTCGGCTGGACGACGATGCCGGTGATGGTCGACAGCAGCCGGCTGGCCGGATAGATATGCTCGGTCTGGATCGCCGTCGTAAAGGGCATGATGTCGTGGCGGGTCCGCAACGCCATGACCACCTCTTCCAGAGAGCAGTTGCCGGCCCGCTCGCCGATGCCGTTGATGGTACATTCAACCTGGCCGGCACCGGCCTGGATCGCCGCCAGGGAGTTGGCGACCGCCAGGCCGAGGTCGTTGTGGCAGTGGACCGAGAGGACCGCCTTGTCGATATTGCGGACATTCTCCTTGAGATGCTTGATGATGTTGTAAAACTCGAAGGGAATGGCGTAACCGACCGTGTCCGGGATATTGATCGTGGTGGCGCCGGCAGCGATGACCGCCTCGACCATCTCGGTGAGGAAATCGAGCCGGGTGCGCACGGCATCCTCGCAGGAGAACTCGACATTCGGGGTGTAACTGGCGGCATGTTTGACCGCCTTGATCGCCGTCTCCATCACCTTGGCTGGCGCCATCTTCAGCTTGCGTTCCATGTGAATATCGCTGGTGGCGATGAAGGTATGAATCCGGCCGCGTTCGCCGGCATATTTGAGCGCCTCCCAGGCGCGGTCGATATCCATGACGCTGGCCCGGCAGAGACCGGCAATCTGCGGTCCCTTGATGGTCTGCGCGACCTTGCGCACCGCTTCGAAATCGCCCTCGGAGGCGATCGGAAAGCCGGCCTCGATGACGTCAACATTCAGCTTCTCCAGCTGGCTGGCGATGCGCAGTTTCTCCTCGATATTCATGCTCGCCCCAGGCGACTGCTCACCGTCACGCAACGTCGTGTCGAAAATCCTGATCATCGTGCTGTCACTCATAACCGTTCTCCTTCTCCTCGCTGGCGACGGTCGGTCCGTCCGGCTGAAATCTCTTGAAAAAAGAAAAACTCCCGTCCCACTACAGGGGCGAGAGCTGGCGCTTCGCGGTACCACCCTGATTCAGCCGCGCCCGTTGCGGGCACTGACCCTTGTTCGGCCCTTGACGCGGGCTTGACGACAGTTGCTAGCGGCCTGGCCGTTCACAGCTGCGGCTCCAAGGCGAGTTCGGATCGTGTCTGTACCGGTTTGCAGCGACCACCGGCTCTCTGGGACAGCGTCGGATCCTACTACTCCTCTTCAATGCCTTTACCTGCAATTTTTCACAGTTAAACAACAAACCGGCGGATCTGTCAAGCCCCGTCCTCGCCCGGCTCTGTTTTCTTCTCCGCCTCACCGGGTTCGCCCTCAAGGCTCTTTTTCTTGCGGAACTGGCCGAGCAGTGTGCCGATCGGACCGGAAGCGACATAGAGCGAGGCGCAGGCGAACAGCATGATCTCGGGCTGGGCGACAATCACGATGATGAAAATGATCGACAGCACCAGGATACCGAACGGCTGTCGCCTGACCAGTTCCGGGTCCTTGAATGCATAGTAGCGGATGTTGCTGACCATCAGGTAAGCGAGGACATAGATCAGCAGCAGGACCGAGAGCTTGCGAATCGTGCCGGTTCCGCCAAGATGATAGAAGATCAGTACACAGGAGGCGACCATTCCGGCCGCCGCCGGGATCGGCAGGCCGACAAACCGCTTCGATTCGACCGTATCGACCTGGACATTGAAACGCGCCAGACGCAAAGCACCGCAGACCACATAGAGGAAGGCTGCCAGCCAGCCGAGTTTGCCGAACGGTTTGAGCGCCCAGGCATACATCAGCAGGCCGGGGGCGACCCCGAAGGCGACCAGGTCGGCCAGGGAGTCGTATTCGACCCCAAAGCGGCTGGTGGTCCCGGTCAGACGCGCCACCTTGCCGTCGAGAGCGTCGAAAATGGCCGAGACCAGAATAAACCAGGCGGCCAGGGTGTACTGGCCGTTCATGGTGGCGACAATCCCGTAGAAACCGGCAAACAGGCCGCCGGTGGTGAACAGGTTCGGCAGAATGTAAACACCGCGCTTCAGGCTTTCGCGGCGGTCATAAGGGGCACCGACCCGGTTCATGGCAGACCCCCCAGGACCGTCTCTCCGGCGACAGTGCGGTCACCGAGACGGACCTTGATTTCGGTCTCTACGGGGAGATAGATATCGACCCGCGAACCGAAACGGATCAGACCGTAGCGCTTGCCGCGCTGCAGTTGATCACCGATCTCCGGATAGCTGACGATACGCCGCGCCACCAGCCCGGCGATCTGAACGAACAGAATCCGCGCACCACCGGTCGTTTCGACCAGCAGACCGGCCTGCTCGTTTTCCAGGCTCGCCTTATCGAGGGAGGCGTTGAAGAAACGCCCACGGTTGTAGAACAGGTCGACCACCCGACCGCTGACCGGCACCCGGTTGACGTGTACGTTGAACACGTTCATGAAGATGCTGATCTTGATCGCGTCCCGCCCGGGAGTGCAGCGATCCTCCGGCACCGTCCCCACAAAGATCACCCGGCCGTCAGCCGGTGCCACGACATCGCTTTCATCACCTGGCGGATAGCGTTCGGGATTGCGGAAAAAGTAGACTGTAAACAGCGTCAGACAGAAGCCGACAAAGGCGAGGAAACCCCAGTCGAGGGCGGCACAGAGCAGGGTCAGAAACGCAAAAAACCCGATGAACGGGTACCCTTCAATGGCGACAGGCTGGTTACGGTTTTTCATCTAGGCGCAAATATCCTCGAAAGAGAAACCGGCGACGGCATGACTGCCGCCGCCGGCCAAAACGATCGTCAGTTCTTGCTCTTGTCGACAATTTTCTGGATCCAGGGCATCATGCTGCGCAGACGCTCGCCAACCTGCTCGATCGGGTGCGCGGCATTCAGACGGCGCCGGGCGGTCATCTCGGGGTAGTTGGCCATCCCTTCGAGGATAAAGCGCTTGGCGTAAGTGCCGTTCTGGATATTGGCCAGGCACTCGCGCATCGCCTGGCGGCTGTCGTCGTTGATCACCTGCGGACCGGTCACATATTCACCGTATTCGGCGTTGTTGGAGATCGAATAGTTCATGTTGGCGATGCCGCCTTCGTACATCAGGTCGACAATCAGCTTCAGTTCGTGCAGGCACTCGAAATAAGCCATCTCGGGAGCATAACCGGCCTCCACCAAAGTTTCGAAACCGGCCTTCACCAGTTCGACGGCACCGCCGCAAAGAACGGCCTGCTCACCGAACAGGTCGGTTTCGGTCTCGTCCTTGAAGGTGGTTTCAATAATCCCGGTGCGGCCACCGCCGATGGCGCTCGCGTAGGAGAGAGCCAGTTCCTTGGCGTTCCCCGAGGCATCCTGAAAAACGGCAATCAGATCGGGGATGCCGCCACCCCTGACAAATTCGGAACGGACCGTGTGGCCGGGAGCCTTCGGCGCAATCATGATCACATCGAGATCGGCGCGCGGGACGACCTGATTGTAGTGGATGCTGAAACCGTGGGCAAAAGCCAGGGTTGCACCCTTTTTCAGGTTCGGTTCGATCTCGTCCTTGTAGAGCTGAGACTGAAACTCGTCCGGAGTCAAAATCATCACCACATCAGCGGCAGCAACCGCTTCGGCAACTTCCTTGACCGGCAGACCGGCATTCTGCGCCTTGACGACTGAGGCCGAGTTGGCACGCAGAGCGACCGTTACATCGACACCGGAATCCTTGAGATTACAGGCATGGGCATGCCCCTGGGAGCCGTAGCCGACAATCGTCACTTTTCTGGCCTGGATGAGCGACAGATCGGCATCTTTGTCGTAATAAACCTTCATCATGTAAAAACCTCCGTTTTTCGGGCTCAGGCCCTTTAAATAGCTTTCTCTTGTACCATGAACGCCGTGTCACGGGCCAGGGTTTATTGATTTGGAGCCGACAACACCCGAAAAGCAAACCGGCTCACTGCACGTTGCGCCAGCCCTTCGGCCCGCGCCCGAGGACCACCGGCCCGGAGCGGACCAGCTCCTTGATACCGAGAGGGCGCAGCAGGTCGATAATGGCGTTGATCTTGGTAGGGGACCCGGTCACTTCGACCGTATAGCATTTCGGGGTGACGTCGACCACCTTGCCGCGGAAGATATCGCAGATGCGCAGCACCTCGGCCCGGGTCGTCTCCTCGGCAGTCACCTTGATCAGGGCCATCTCCCGCTCGACGTACTCCTCGCCGGTAAAATCAATTACCTTGATGGTATCGATCAGTTTGTTGAGCTGTTTGTTGACCTGTTCGAGAATCCGGTCGTCACCGCTGGTGACAATGGTCATACGCGAGATGCTCGGATCGAGGGTCGGCGCCACCGACAGGCTTTCAATATTGAAGCCTCGGCCGGAAAAGAGGCCAACCACTCGGGAGAGGACACCGAACTCGTTTTCGACCAGGACGGATATGGTGTGTCGCATTGGCAATCTCCGACGGAAGGGCTGATGATACGTTTAATCGCTGATTCGTTTAAGCGATGATGCTTGCCGGTCTTTCACGAGGCGAGGACCATTTCGTTGAGGCCGGCGCCGGCCGGGACCATCGGCATGACATTCTCCTCGCGGGAGATCTTGAACTCCATGATCACCGGACCGTCGGTGGCGAACGCCTTGCGGATCACCTCTTCAACCTCGTCCGGCTTGCCGGCACGCAGGCCGGTGGCGCCGTAGGCTTCCGCCAGCTTGACAAAATCGATCGGCGTCTCCATGCAGGTCTGACTGTAGCGCTTGTCAAAAAAGAGCTGCTGCCACTGGCGCACCATCCCCAGAAAATTGTTGTTGAGGATGACGATCTTGACCGGCAGACGATACTGCACCAAAGTCGCCAGCTCCTGGGAATTCATCTGAAAAGAACCGTCGCCGGAGATGTCGATCACCTGGCGCTTGGGGAAAGCGGCCTGGGCGCCGAGGGCCGCCGGCAGACCGAAGCCCATGGTGCCGAGACCGCCGGACGACAGGAAGGTGCGCGGCTGGATGAAATCGAAGAACTGCGCCGTCCACATCTGATGCTGACCGACTTCGGTGGTGACAATGGCATCTTCCGCAGCAAACTCGCGCAGTTTCTCGATAACGAACTGCGGCTTGATTTCGGTCTTCGACTGCTTGTAGCCCATCGGTTGTTCCTGGCGCCAGGCAGCGATCTCCTCCAGCCAGGGCTGAAAAGCCGCTTTGGCGGTATCGACCTCTTCCTGACACTCCTCCAGCTTCTTGAGCATCTTTTTCAGCACGTCGCGCAGATCGCCGACAATCGGCAGGTCGACACGCACGTTCTTCTTGATCGAAGTCGGATCGACATCGACATGAATAATGCGGGCATGGGGAGCGAAGGTAGCGATCTTGCCGGTGACCCGGTCATCGAAACGGGCGCCGAGGGCGATCAACAGGTCGGAGTTGGTTACGGCCATATTGGCATAATAGGTGCCGTGCATGCCGAGCATACCGAGGGAGAGCGGATGCCGCTTGGGGAAGGAGGCCAGGCCCATCAGGGTGGTGGTCACCGGGATCTGCAGCGCTTCGGCCAGTGCCTTCAACTCGGCGTGGGAATCGGTCAGGGTTGCCCCGCCACCGACATAGAGGACCGGCTTTTTCGCCGCCAGCATCATCCTGACCGCTTTATCGATCATGCGCACGTTGCCGCTGACGGTCGGCTTGTAGCCACGCAGTTCAACCGTCTCCGGATAGTCGAACTTGGCCATGGCGATCTGAACATCTTTGGGGAGATCGACCACCACCGGACCGGGACGACCGGTGCGGGCGATATAGAAGGCCTGCTTGACGATCCGCGCCAGGTCGTTGACGTCCTTGACCAGGTAGTTGTGCTTGGTGATCGGCCGGGTGATCCCGACCAGATCGGCTTCCTGAAAGGCGTCGTTACCGATCAGCGCCGTCGGCACCTGGCCGGTGATCACCACCAGCGGAATCGAATCCATGTAGGCGGTGGCGATCCCGGTGATGGTATTGGTCGCCCCGGGGCCACTGGTGGCAATCGCCACGCCGACCTTGCCGGTGGCGCGGGCGTAGCCGTCGGCGGCATGCACCGCCGCCTGCTCGTGCCGGGTCAGGATGTGCCTGATCGACGAAGACATCAGGTCGTCGTAGATATTGATCACTGTGCCGCCAGGATAGCCGAAGACGGTATCGACTCCCTCCTGCAGCAGACACTCCAACAGAATTTTCGAGCCGGTCAGTTTCATGGAGAACTCTCCGTAATCATCGGTTGCAACACTTGAGCGATTGGACGATTCAACAGTTCAACGCCTGGCTACCCTTGACAAATGGCTCCGGTGTTGGCCGAGGTGACCACCCGGGCGTAGCGGGCCAGCCAGCCGGACTTGATTTTCGGTGCGGGTGCCTGCCAGGAGGCACGACGCCGTTCGAGTTCGGCGGCATCGACCAGCAGTTCGAGCTTGCGATTGGGGATGTCGAGGCGGATCGGGTCGCCATCGACCACCAGGGCAATCGGTCCGCCTTCGGCCGCCTCGGGGGAGATATGGCCGATACAGGGGCCACGGGTGCCGCCGGAGAAACGCCCGTCAGTGATCAGGGCGACGCTGTCGCCGAGGCCGAGGCCCATCAGGGTTGCCGTCGGTGCCAGCATCTCGCGCATGCCGGGGCCACCCTTCGGCCCTTCGTAGCGGATCACGACGACATCGCCGGCGACGACCTGGCCGCCCATCAACGCCGCCATGGCCGCTTCCTCGGAATCGAAGCAGCGGGCCCGACCGTCAAAGGTCATCATCTTTTCGGAAACGCCGGACTGCTTGACCACCGATCCAAGCGGTGCCAGATTGCCGGAGAGGACCGCCAGGCCACCTTCGGCACGCACCGGCCGGGTCACCGGCTGAATCACCTCTTCGTCGACCCCGGCGACACTGGCGACGATCTCCTTGACGCTCGGCCCGGTCAGAGTCGGGTTGTCGTTGATCCGGTCGCGCAGCTGGAACAGGACGCCGGGGACGCCGCCGGCCGCATCGAGGTCTTCCATGAAGTGCTTGCCGCCGGGGTTCATGGAGGCGAGCTGCGGGGTTTCGCGACCGAGCCGGTCAAACTCTTCGAGAGGCAGATCGACTCCAGCTTCCCTGGCGATGGCGAGCAGATGCAGCACCGTATTGCTCGACCCGCCAAGAGCCAGATCGACGCGAATGGCATTTTCAAACGCCGCCTTGGTCATGATCTGCCGCGGCGTGATATTCTGCCGCACCAGTTCAACAATCCGTTCGCCGCTGGCGAAAGCGATGCGCCGCTTCAGCGAAGAGACCGCCAGAGATGTGCCGCAACGCACCAGGCTCATGCCGAGGGTCTCGGTGAGAATCGCCATGGTGTTGGCCGTGAACAGACCCTGACAGGAACCGGCGGTCGGACAGGCCTTGTCCTCACAGACCATCAGCTCCTGCTCATCGATGACTCCGGCCTTGTACTGCGCCATCGCTTCGAAGGTATCGGTGACGAAGGAGAACCTGCGTCCTTCGCGACCGGCGCCGGTCAGCATCGGTCCAGCGGTCACAACGATACAAGGGATATCAAGTCGGGCAGCAGCCATCAACATGCCGGGGGTAATCTTGTCGCAGTTGGTGAGCAGCACCAGTCCGTCGAGACGGTGGGCCTCGGCGACTGACTCGACCATGTCGGCGATCAGCTCGCGGGTCGGCAGGGAGTAGTGCATCCCCTTGTGTCCCATGGCAATCCCGTCGCAGACACCGGGGATGCCGAAAATAAAAGAGTAACCACCGCCAGTATGGACCCCTTTTTCGATGAAACGCTCCAGATCGCGCATGCCGGTATGACCAGGGATCAGGTCGGTGAACGACGAGGCGATGCCGATGAACGGCTTGTCCATCTGCTGCTGGGGGACACCGGTCCCTTTGAGGAGAGCCCGATGCGGAGTGCGCTCAAAACCCTCGGTGATCATGCTACTGCGTTTCGCGGTCATTGGTCAGCTCCCGTCCGTAAAAATCTCGACCTGCGTTATCCGCTTTTTATACTCATCCGGCCGGTGCGGGTAAAGGAGAAAAAAAACAGAAAGGGTGTCATCCCGCATGTACGGCACAAGCACCCTTCTGCATCGAACCAGTCTGCTGATTCTGTTTCAGACCGCCGCACAACAGGATTGCGCGACGACAAAGAGGCGTCAGGAGCGGAGATTCTTGACGATCTCTTCCATTTCGTCCTTGCCGGCCAGCTTCAGTTTCTGGATGGTTTTGCGCTCAAGCTCTTCTTCCGGGGAGAGATAAACCCTCTCGTCGAATTCCTGGAGCTTTTTTTCGAAGAGGACATGTTCTTCATGCAGCTTGCGAAACTTCGGGTTTTCTTCACACAACTGCTGAACCAAGGACTGTTCCATCTCCGTCATGCGCGCCTCCTGGGGTCGGTGTTGGTTAATATCGGCAATGGGCAAAAACCATCAGCCAGCAGCCGACGGTCTGATGTATTGAAAATAGCGATGAGGCCAGCAATTGTCAATAGTTCAGGCAGGTAATTTTGGGCCGGCATTCAATTCGGCTTCGGAGGGTCGCAGATAGACCGGATTGATGTCCGCAGGAGCGAAAACCCGGCCTTCCTGCCAGGCGTCGAACACCAGGGAAGCCGCAGCGGCCGCCCGGGGAAGATTCAGAAAATCCGGCGCGAAATGCGCCCGGGCACCAAGCTGGCGGACCAGCAGGGAACGGTAGACGAGAGCGCCGTCACCAACGAACAGGGTCGGCTCTTGCCGTTCGGCCAGCAACTGTTCCGGTTTGCAGACCCGTTCCCCACCGACCGGCTGCAGGCCGCCCGGACCCCAGTGATAGAGTCCGGCGTAGACTTCCTGTTTACGTGCGTCGAGCATGGCACAGACCGGCAGAGAAGCAAACGGCAGCTGCATGGCGAGGGTGCGCAGGGTCGACACCGGCACCAGCGGCAGGCCGGTGGCGACCGCCAGCCCCTTGACCGTGGCGAGGCCGACGCGCAGGCTGGTGAACGATCCGGGACCGATAACCACGCCGAAGCCGTCGAGATCGGTGATCTGCAGGCCGGCCCGGGTCAGCAGACCCTCAAGAGCCGGCAGCAGCCAGTCGGCATGGGTGCGACGCCCGTTGAGACTGAACTCGGCGAGCAGGGTCCGGTCCTCGCTGAGGGCCAGACTGGCAGCGGGGACGGCCGTCTGTATGGTTAGAAGACGTACCGCCATGTCAACTCCCGAGCAGACGGACGATATCGTTGTAGAATGCGAGAATCATCAGCATGATCAGCAAAATCAGTCCGAGCTGCTGGGCCAGTTCGCGAGCCCGCAGCGACAGGGGCCGACGAAACACCAGCTCGAAGAGATTGAAGAACAGGTGGCCACCATCGAGGATCGGAATCGGCAACAGATTGAGAATGCCGAGCTGGATGCTTAAAAAAGCGAGGACACTGAGAATGCTCGACACATCGGTCTGTGCCGCCTGACCGGCAATCTGCACCACAGTGATCGGCCCGCCGATATTCGACGTTGACACATGCCCGGCGAACAGTTTCTTGATGAAGACCAGGGTCAGGTCGATCAGCTCAAGGGTCCGCTCCGCCCCGGCACGAAACGCCTCGACTGGCGCAAAGCGTTTGAAGACCGTCTGCTGCTCCGGTGCGATGCCGACCAGGTACTGTCCGGTCTCCTCGACCCGTTTCGGTGTGACCAGCAGCTCGCGCGGTGCGCCGTCGCGCAGCACCAGAAACTCGACCGGCGCCGCACCGACCTCCTGGATGATTGTGCGCAGGTCGTACCAACTGGTCACGGCGTGTTCGCCGATCGCCAGAATCCGGTCACCTGCGTCGATCCCCGCGACAGCGGCCGGCATGTTCGGCGCGAGAGCGCCGACCACCGCCTCCTGGTGAGGCAGCAGCCCCATCGCCTGCAGCCCCTCCAGGGCGAGGTTGCCGGCCGGAACGACCAGAGTCTCCCGCCGCCCCTGCCGCTCGACGACAAATGTCAGCGCCTGGCCGGCGCCGTTGATCAGCGCATTGTTGGTGGAAATCCAGGACGAGACCGCGTTGCCGTTAATTTCGAGAAGGCAGTCGCCGCGCTGGAAACCGCTGTGCGCCGCCTCGGAATCGTCGAGCACATAGCCGACGCAAGCCGGCTCGTCGAGGTAGGCCGGCAGGTTGACGCCGAGCATATAGGCGAGGGGCATCACCAGAAACGGCAGCAGCAGATTCATCGCCGGCCCGGCGGCGACAATCGCCATCCGTTTCGACACCGCTTGATTGGCAAAAGAGCGCTCGAGCGCTTCGACTTCGGCGTGAATCCCCTCCCCCTGCTCGCCACCACCTTCGCCGAGCATCTGCACATAGCCTCCCAGGGGGATGGCGCAGATCAGGTATTCGGTCTCGCCCCATTGGCGGGAGACCAGCTTTGGGCCAAAGCCGAGAGAAAACTTCAAAACCTTCACGCCGAAGAACTTGGCGACGCAAAAATGGCCGAGTTCGTGAATGAAAACCAGGATGCCGAGCATGACAATGCCGGCAGCGATTGTCGTCATATCCCCTTCCCTCCCTTGAGCGTCGCAATCAGATCGCGTGCGTGCCGACGCGCCCAGTCATCCGCCGCCAGAATCGCATCGAGCCGGTCAGCCGGCTCAACAGAATGGTCCTCTAGAGCCGACGCAATGATCCTGGCGATCGCCATGAAGCCGATGCCACCCTCAAGGAATGCTGCGACCGCCTCTTCGTTGGCGGCGTTCAGCACCGCCGGCGCTGTGCCGCCGGTCCGCAGCGCGTCGTATGCGAGTTGCAGACAGGGGAAACGCTCCCGGTCCGGCTCCTCGAAATGCAGGCCGTTGAGCCGACAGAGATCGAGGGGGGGGAGGTCGAGGGGGAGTCGCACCGGATAGGAGAGCGCATAGGCAATTGGTGTTTTCATCTCCGGAATGCCGAGTTGTGCCATCACCGCGCCATCGACGTATTCGACCATGGAATGGACAATGCTTTCCGGATGAATCAAAACAGCGATCCTTTCGACGGGCAGATCGAACAGCCAGCAGGCTTCGATCACTTCCAGCCCCTTGTTCATCATGGTCGCCGAATCGATGGTGATTTTGCGCCCCATCGACCAGTTGGGATGGGCCAGCGCATCTGCCGGAGACACCGAATGCAGTTCATGCCGTGGCCGGTTGCGAAACGGGCCGCCGGACGCGGTCAGGACCAGGCGCCGCACATCGGCCTTGCGGTGCCCCTGTAGCGACTGAAAAATCGCTGAATGCTCGCTGTCGACCGGCAGCAGCCGCGCGCCGTGGCGTGTCAGGGCACGGGTCATCAACTGACCGGCGATCACCAGCGTCTCCTTGTTGGCCAGAGCGACATCACGGCCGGCCTCGATGGCTGCCAGCGTCGGTTCCAGGCCGGCGGCGCCGACAATCGCCGAGACCACCATATCGGCATCGCTCTGCGCCGCACACGCAATCAGGCCGGCGGTGCCGTGCAAAACCGTAGGGGAAACTCCGGACAGACCGGCTTCGAGACGTGCAGCATCCTCAGCCGAAGGCACCGCAACCAGATCAGGGCGAAACAGCTCGACCTGCCTGGACAGGAGATCGAGATTGCGCCCGCCGGTCAGAGCGACAACCCGGAACTGTTCCGGGTAGGCTGCGGCAATCTCCAGGGTCTTGACACCGATGACGCCGGTTGAACCGAGAATGGCGAGCCGCTTCATGACAGCACCATCCAGACAACGTAGTAATAGGTTGCCGGAAACGCGAACAACAGACTGTCGAGACGATCGAGCATCCCGCCGTGGCCGGGGATCAGTGTTCCGGAATCCTTGACGCCGAAGCTGCGCTTTAACAGTGACTCGACCAGATCACCGACCTGACTGAATACACCGACGGCGGCCCCGAGCAGCAGCGCATCCGGCCAGGCCAGTGCCGCAAAAAAGGTGAGTTTGCACAGGGCGGCTCCGAGGAGACCGCCGAGCAGACCACCCAATGCCCCTTCGACACTTTTGTTCGGGCTCACCGACGGATAGAGCTTGCGCCGGCCCCAGCGTCGGCCGATAAAGTAAGCCATGGAGTCGCTCACCATGACGATCGCAAGCACCAGAAAGATCCATTCGCGCCCGAAAGGGAGTGCCCGCAGCAGACCGGCATGCACCAGCAGCAACGGGACATAGACAAGACCGAACAGCGTCAGAGCCATCTCCTGACCGATCAGAGCGATCTCCTGCAACCGGAACAGAAACACCAGCAGCAGCACGAGCGCCGGCAGGGCCAGCCAGGCCAGTGGCGCGCCGGCTGCGGGCGGGCACAACAGGGCGGCCGTCATGACCGCGGCAGCGATCAAACCGCACCCGCTCTCGAAACGGCGCCGGGCCGGCAACGCCATGCGGTAGAACTCATGCAGGGCGAGCAGACTGATCAGGCCGAGAACGACGCCGAACAACAGAGGCCCGGCGTAGATGATAAAAGCGCTCAGCAGCGGCAGGATGATAGCGGCTGTCAGAATACGTTGTTTGATGGCCCGACTCCTGGCGCTAACGAATCCCTGAATCCGTGAGGAGTCAGGGGTGAGGAGAAAAAGTCAAAAGATCCGTTCTTGTCCGGGGTTTAACACCTCACCCCTGACGCCCCACTCATCACCTGTCGGAAGCTGCGAAGCATCAAGAACTTTCGATTGTCAGAGAAAACTCACAGATTCAGGTGATCAAAACCCCTTAAGCTGCCCTGCGGTCAGGCCGAAGCGGCGCTGACGCCGGCCAAACTCGGCGAACGCCTGTTGCAGGTGATCGGGGGAAAAGTCGGGCCAGAGCACGTCGGTAAAAATCAGTTCCGTATAGGCGAGCTGCCAGAGCAGGAAATTGCTGATCCGGTATTCCCCGCTGGTGCGGATCAGCAGATCGGGATCGGGCAGACCGGCCGTATCGAGGCTGGCGTCGATGATTGCTTCGTCAATTTCGGCAGCAGCACGCTTACCGGCGGCGACCTCGGCCGCGATCCGTCGCACCGCCCGCACCAGTTCGTCGCGGCCACCGTAGGAGAGGGCCAGACAGAGGGTCAGACCGCGATTGTCCGCGGTCTGCGCCACGATCTCATGCAGGGTCGTGGCGACTTCGGCCGGTAGCCGCTCGACTTCGCCAATAGTCTTGAGTCTGATCTGTCGCTTCTGCAGCTGCGGCAACTCTTTTTTCAGGAACGAACCGAGCAGCTCCATCAGCGCCGTGACTTCTTCCCGGGGGCGGCCCCAGTTCTCGGAACTGAAGGCGTACAAGGTCAGAATCTCGACCCCCCGGTGGAGACATTCATCGACCACCGGCCGTACCGCCTGGACACCCTTGCGGTGCCCGAAGATGCGTGGCAGACGCCTCTGCTCCGCCCAGCGACCGTTGCCGTCCATGATGATGGCCAGGTGTTTTGGTACAGACATCTCGGGAACCTGATTGATCAGCAACAATAAGAGGTTGCGTTCTCTACCGCAACTTCACGGGCTGAAATGACAATCATCAGCCCGTAGGGTGTGAAATTAGCATGTTGCCCGGCAACGGGCAACATGAAGTGCGGCATGACGATAAAAAAGGGTGCCCAAACGGACACCCTTGCATTTGTGCGTGCGGCATTTGAACCGGGCTCAGATCTCCATCAGATCCTCTTCCTTGGCGGCAATCACCTGGTCGACCTTCTCGATGTAAGAGTCCGTCAGGTCCTGAATCTCTTTTTCGCTGCGCTTGAGATCGTCCTCGGAAATCTCCTTGTCCTTCTCGAGTTTCTTCAGAGCGTCGTTGGCGTCCCGTCGAGCGTTGCGAATGGCGATCTTGGCATCCTCGCCCATACGCTTGACCTGCTTGACCATCTCTTTGCGGCGCTCCTCGGTCAGCGGTGGGAAGACCAGGCGGATCACCTGGCCATCGGAGTTGGGTGTCAGCCCGAGATCCGACTTGAGAATCGCCTTTTCGATATCGCCGAGCAGATTCTTCTCCCAGGGCTGAATGGTGATCAGCCGCGGTTCGGGAACAGCCAGGCTACCGACCTGGTTGAGCGGTGTCGGTGTGCCGTAATAGTCGACGCGGATATCGTCGAGCAGATTCAGGGAGGCCCGGCCGGTGCGCACCTTGGCCAGATCGCGCTTCAAGGCATCGACAGCCTTGTCCATACCGCTCCGGGTTCTGTTCTTGACATCGGTGATCATGGTTCAATCTCCTTTGACGATGGTCCCGATCTGTTCGCCGCAGACAACGCGCTGAATGTTGCCCCGGCGGGTCAGATCGAAGATGATGATCGGCAGGTTGTTGTCCATGCACAGCGAGGTCGCAGTCGAGTCCATCACCTGCAGCCCTTTTTTCAACACATCGAGATAATTCAGGCTGGCGTACTTGACCGCATCCGGGTTTTTCATCGGGTCGGCGTCGTAGACCCCGTCGACCTTGGTCGCCTTGAGAATCACTTCGGCACCGATCTCGACAGCCCGCAGGCTGGCGGCGGTGTCAGTGGTGAAAAACGGGTTGCCGGTACCGGCACCGAAAATCACCACCCGTCCTTTTTCCAGATGGCGTACGGCACGGCGCCGAATGTAGGGCTCGGCGATCTCCTGCATTTCGATGGCCGACTGCACCCGGGTCATGACACCGCTCTTTTCCAAAGCATCCTGCATCGCCAGGCTGTTCATCATGGTGGCCAGCATCCCCATGTAGTCGGCGCTGGCCCGATCCATCCCCATGGATGAAGCAGCAACCCCGCGGAAAATATTGCCACCGCCGATCACCAGGGCGATCTGGATACCGAGATCGACCACCTCACGCACCTCCGCGGCAATGCCACGGATCACATCGGGATCGATACCGTACCCCTGCTGGCCGGCCAGAGCCTCACCACTCAGTTTGAGCAGGATCCGTTTGAATACCGGTTGCTGTGTCGCCATGCTCACCCCACACGAAGAGAAGATTTTTAAATCAGTTACTGCGACAGTTTGGCGACTTCCGCGGCGAAATCGTCTTCCTTCTTCTCCAACCCCTCGCCGAGTTGATAACGGACATAAGCCGACAGGCTGGCCTGACCGCCGATCTCCTTGGCCAGGTTGTCGATCACCTTGGCGATTTTCAGATCGGGATCGACCACATAGGCCTGCTCGAGCAGACAGACTTCGCCGTAGAACTTGTTGATCTGACCCTCAATGATCTTGTCGACGATATGTTCCGGCTTGCCACTTTCGATCGCCTTGACGCGCATGATTTCTTTCTCACGAGCCAGCACATCGGCCGATACCTGATCGCGCGACAGGTACTGCGGGCTGGCCGCGGCGACATGCATCGCCAGCATACGGGCCGTCTCGGCGACCTGGGGGGCATCGGCCTTATCGCTATCGATCTGCACCAGCACGCCGATCTTGCCACCGCCGTGAATATAGTTGGCCACCACGCCGGCACTGGCACTCAGGCAGGCAAAGCGCCGGATGTTCATGTTCTCGCCGATGGTGGCGATCTGATGGGTCAACTCCTCAGCCACATTCCGGCCGCTACCGGGAAAATCAAGCCGCTTGAGAGCGTCGATATCGGCAGGTGTCTTCTCCAGGACCACTTGGGCGACACCGGCGGCAAAGGTCTGGAAAGCCTCATTCTTGGCGACAAAGTCAGTCTCGGCGTTGACCTCTACCAGAGCACCCCGACTGCCACCGCCGGCAGCGACGATCATCCCTTCGGCAGCCACCCGGCTCGACTTTTTGGCAGCCGCGGACAGCCCTTTCTTACGCAACAGATCGACGGCCTGCTCCATATCGCCACCAGCCTCTGTGAGAGCCTTTTTACAATCCATCATTCCGGCGCCGGTCTTGACGCGCAGCTCGGAAACCATTTTTGCAGTAATTTCAGCCACTTTTATCCTCCCTTTTAACGTAATTTTCCTGTTTTTTTGCTTCTTGAGTTGACCGGAAAAAAGGCGGCTGCATGGCAGGCCGCCTTTTTCACTGCGGTGCGTAAAGGTCAGGCTTCGCTGACCGGAGCGGCCGCCTGCTCGACAACCGTTTCGGCAGTCTGCTCAGCAACCGCCTCCTTCTCGACCACAACAGGCTCGGGGCCGGCAGCAACCTGCTCGTCCTCGCCTTCTGCCTGGCTCTGCAGATCCTGTTGACGGCTGGCCGCACCTTCTATGCAGGACTCGGCCATCTTCGAGGCAAACAGGCGGATGGCACGAATGGCATCGTCGTTGCCGGGGATGATGTAGTCGATATCATCGGGGTCGCAGTTGGTATCGACCACAGCGACGACCGGAATGCCGAGCTTGCGCGCCTCGCGAACGGCGATCAACTCTTTTTTCGGGTCGATGACAAAGACAGCACCCGGCAGTTTGTTCATGTCCTTGATGCCGCCGAGGCTCTTTTCGAGCTTGGCTCTTTCCCGCTCCAGCTGCAGAGCCTCTTTCTTGGTGATCAGGTCGTAGGTACCGTCCTGCGCCATGGCTTCAATCTTCTTCAGCCGCTCGATGCTGCGTTTGATCGTCGAAAAATTGGTCAGCATGCCGCCGAGCCAGCGGTTATTGACAAAGTACTGCTCAGCCCGGAGGGACTCTTCCATAATGGAGTCCTGGGCTTGCTTCTTGGTGCCGACGAAGAGAACCTTGTCGCCGTTACGCACGACATCCTGAATGAAATTGCAGGCGGTGCGGAAGTAGCGTACGGTCTTCTGCAGGTCGATGATGTAGATGCCGTTGCGGGCACCGAAAATGTACGGCTTCATCTTCGGGTTCCAGCGACGGGTCTGGTGACCGAAATGGACACCCGCTTCGAGCAGCTGCTTCATGTTGATCTGTGCCATTGTCCTTGTTCTCCTTGTCTCGATTGGTTTTGGTCCGCCGCTCCCGTCAACTCCACAACCGACCTTGACAGACCAGGCACCAGCTGCGAATCAGAGAGCGTGTGATTTGAATAGCACATCCGTATAACATGGCGTTCGTTTGCGAGGCAAGCGGATTTTGCGCAAACATGAGTTTACAAGCGCTGCGCGACTGTATACTATAGCCGGCCATGGCTGTTACACTCATCCATCGCTATCTGATCCGGGAAATCCTGACCCCCTCCCTTCTCTGCCTGCTGGTTTTCACTGCAGTCATTCTGATGGGCCGCATGGTCAAGCTGGTCGACCTGGTGATCAACAAGGGGGTGGCACCGGGCGATATCGCTCTCCTGCTTGCCGCCATGGCGCCCTCTTTTCTGACCATCACCCTCCCCCTCGCCTTTTTGATGGGCGTGATGATCGGCCTCGGCCGTCTTTCCGCCGACAGCGAAACCGTTGCCATGAAAGCCGCGGGACTGAGTTTGACCCGCATCGCCATGCCGGTCTTTTTGCTGGCTCTGGTCTTCTCGCTGCTGACCGGCACAATCGGCCTGTGGGGCAAATCCTGGGGTCAGCGAACCTTCAAAGCAAAAATCTTCGAACTGAGTCAGCAGAAGGCGGCCATCGGCATCCAGCCGCGCGTCTTTATGGATCACTTCCCCGGCCTGCTGCTCTACACCAATGAGATCGACAGCCAGTCCGGTGAGATGAGTGGTCTGTTCGTCAGAGAGACCGCGGCCGAGCAAACGTCCCTGATTTTCGCCCGCAAAGGCGATGTTTACAGCGATCTTGCCAACGAAAAAGTGATTATCCGCCTGCAGGAGGGTGTCATTCATCACCAGAAGCACGGCAGTGCCGGCGATTATCAGCTGGTTCACTTCAGCAGCTACGATATCCAACCCGACCTGGGGACCGAGCTGCAGGGGACGACCGGTAGCGATCGACACAAGGGGCGCAGACTCAAACCGAAAGAGATGTCGCTGGCCGAACTGCGCCGAGGGATTGATGAGAACCCGTATGACCGTTCGACCAACACCCTGCGTTCAGAACTGCATCAACGGCTCTGCTCGCCTCTGGCTCCCCTGCTGTTTGCTCTGCTCGGCCTGCCGTTCAGCATCCAGGCGCAGCGTTCCGGGCGGAGCGGCGGGTTTGTTATCGGCCTGGTCATCTATCTCGGCTACTACACGCTCTGGTCACTGGCCGACACCCTGACCGCCGATGCCGGAGTCTCCCCCTGGCTGACGTTCTGGCCCATGCATGCCTTGCTGTTCTCTTTCGGTCTCTACCAGTTGCGACAAAGATCCCTGGAAAAGGACAGCAAAATGGTCAGCCTGATCGAGTATGGGCTGCTCTGGCTGAACAGGCGGAGACAATCAGCATGACCATCCTTTCCCGCTACATCAGCCTCAGCTTCTGCCGTTTCTTCCTGATGATTCTGGCCACCATGCTGTCGGTGTACGGTCTGGTCGAATTCATTGAAAAAGTTGACGACTTCATCGAGTACGGGGCAACGGCCAGAGCCTACTTCTGGTATCCGCTGTACAACCTGCCAGTGATGCTGGCCAACACTCTGCCGCTGGCGATTCTGCTCGGCGCCTTTGCCACGATCGCCGCACTGTCGCGGACCAGCCAGCTCACGGCGATGTTCGGTGGTGGCATCAGCTTTTCACAGATCAGCCGCCCACTGTTTTTGTGCGGGTTCGCCCTCTCCCTGCTGAGCCTGGCCGGCAACCTCTGGCTGGTGCCGATGAGTGCCGGCAAGGTCAGTTACCTGCTCGGCACTGAAATCAAAGGGAATGACCGGCCGGATGAACGACGCCATAATCTGATCTTCCGCGACGGCGACCTCTTGATCAGCATCGGGCATTCGTTTCCGGAAAAAGGGGAACTGGTCGGAGTGACAATTATCGAGTTCAATCAGCAGTTTTTGCCGATACAGCGGATCGACGCCGCACGGGCAGAACATGTCGGCCAGGGGCACTGGCGCTTTGATGATGTGGTTGTCTGGCAGTTTTCTCCGGAAGAACAGAGCGTACGCACCTACGCCCGGCATGCTGAGCTGGTCAAAGATATCGGACGCCCACCCGAAGATATGCTGCAGCTCTGGTCTGAACCGGGGCACATGCGCCAGAGCGAACTGCGACAGTTCATCGCCAGACTTGAAACAGAAGGCTACAACCCGAGTGAGTATCGGGTGGAAGAGCAGATGCGCATCGCCCGGGCAGCGATGCCGCTGATCATGATCCTGCTCGGCGTGCCGTTCGCCATGCAGCGCGGCCGGCAGGTCAGCTTCGCCCTCGGCGTCGCCATCAGCCTCGGCATCTTCCTGGTCTACTACCTCGGCAGCGCCAGCTTCGCCGCCTTCGGCAATGCCGGCCTGCTGCCACCGCTGGTCGCCGCCTGGTCGGCCAATGTCCTGATGATCCTGGTCGGCGCCTGGCTGTTTCTGAATATACGGGATTAAAGGGATTGAAACGGTGTGGCTCCGCAGGCCATGCGTGTCGCATTTTGTCTGATGTTGTCTTGCAGGATGCGGCGCAGCAGGAGTCATTCATCCAGCTGTCCGCAGAGCTTTGCGGCATAACCGATAATTGGCAACCAGGGGCAGGTGATCCGATGCGGCGATTGCACCGGCGGTCCGGAACAGTCGTGGCGGGACCAGACAGTCCGGCGGATTCGTCAGAATATGATCCAGACGCAACAGCGGCCAGCGCGCCGGAAAGGTCGCCGGCGACCGGAACTGTCCGAAATGCCGCCGCAGCCAGCGTAACGGACGCCCCCAGAACAGCCACTCGTTGAAATCCCCCATCAAGATCAGCGGCGTCCGGTCGGTGACCGACAGACATTCGATCAGGCGACGCACCTGTCTACGGCGCTCACGAGGCAGCAGGCCGAGATGCGTGACCGCGACCTGCAGGCGGGTCCCTGCCCAGTCGAGGTGCACGATCAGAATGCCCCGTGGTTCGCGCTTGTCAACGCTGATGTCGTAGCGCTCCACATCGAGGACCGGCAGGTGGGTCAGCAAGGCGTTGCCGTAATCCCCGCTGCCCCGCGCCATGGTTGGTCCGGCAACCACGTGCAGGCCGGTCATGCTCTCCAGTCTCTGCAGGTCGTCACCATCCCGGTCGACACTGTTGTCGACCTCCTGCAGACCGATCAGGTCGGGATCGATCTCTCCGATGACGGCGGCAGTCCGCGCCAGATTCCGCTCGCCATCCGCCCCGATCCCCATATGGATATTCCAGGTCGCCAGGCGTAACACCGGGTCAACGGTCATGGTTCTGGTCCTGACGGGTCAGCCAGCGTCTGCCGAAGATCAGCACAAGAACGGCACAGACGATGGCGAGAGCGGCAATCGTCAGGCTCCCCCATCCCGGATCGCGGATTGCCCGTTCCAGCCCCCCTTCGAAAAGCATGATGGCCAGGATACCGGGGCCCATGCCGACAGCCGTGCCGATCAAAAACGAGCGGGTCGAGATATGGCTTGCTCCGGCCACCAGATTAACAATGGTATAGGGCGCGATCGGCACAACGCGCACCACGGCGATGGCGAGCCAGCCACGACGGGCCAGTTTGCGACTCAGACGGTTGACTTTCTCCCCGGCCAGCTTGCGCACGACATCCCGACCGAGCCAGCGTCCGAGCAGATAACTGGCGACCCCGCCGAGGAGGCTGCCGCCAAGAGCCAAAAAGAATCCCAGGTACGGCCCGAAGCTGAGTGCCGTCGCCAGGATCATCAGGGTCACCGGGAACATGACACAACTGCCGGCCAGGTAGATCGCCAGAACGATCGGCACGGCCAGCGGACTCTCCCGCACCGTCGTTGCCGCCGCCAGCAGGGTATTGAGATTCAGCCATGCGCTGAGCGGCGACCAGCGCCAGAGGATCGCCAAAAGTCCTGCGGCCGCAATCACCCCCGCAAAACGCCAGGCTTTCTTGCGGATTGACATCTTGCCGGTCTGTTCTCCGTAGTCGATGTCCAGATAGTCGAGCAACTCTTCCAGACTGATCGGCCGCTCGGGATCGACGATCCTGTCCGCCGACAGCGACACGGCCAGCGCCTCATGTGTCACCGGTCGCAGTTCCTTGAGCCGGCGGCGTCCCGTGCACAGAGCGTCGACAGTCGCCAGCAGAGACCCGGTCTCTGCGAGTCGTTCGGCAACCTGTTCCGGCCCGGTGCCGAGATGCTCGGCGAGCAGACGGTTTCGCAAACCGGCGATCCCTTGGGCAACCGACTTATCCCCCTCGGCAGACAGAGCCAGGTTGCACTCGGTGTCGAACCCCATCGAGCGGTTGCTGAGGTTGGCCGAGCCGATCGTCAGCAGTGCATCGTCGACGATCAGTATTTTGCTGTGGACGTTGATCACATCATCGCCCAGCCCCTCGCGGTCTGGATAGCAGGCGCGCAGACGGCCATGCACGTCAGCTTCTCTCAACCTCCCCAGGAGACGCTGACGCAACGCCCCCATGGTCTCCTGTTCCAGCCAGCCCGAACACTGCTTCGGCAGTACGAGCAGGAGTTCCGGTCCATCCTCTTTCAGAAGGACGTTTTCGAGTGCGGTACCGATGACATGCGACGTCAGGTACTGGTTCTCGATGTAGATGCTGGAACGCGCCTGCTCGATCGCGTCGAGGTAGAAGCGTTCGATCTCGCGCACCTCGGCTTCGCCGTCATGCCGAGGCCGGGTTCTGAGCAGAGCCACCTCGACCGGCCCGAGATCGGGAACAATATTTTCCGGCCAGGGATCGTGATCAGAGATTTCGACCGGTTCCAGGCGATCGCCGGTCGCCCGCTCCCAGCGTTCGCGCACCAGGCCGGCCAGTGCCGTAGCCGCGTCGCCATCGACCAGCATCTGCATGTCATGAAACGGTGCATAGGCCGAATGATTGTCGGCCCGGTCGGGATGGTCGGGCGCATGCTCGGTGGTATCCCAGCGGCAAATGGCCAGATCGATGCCGCCAACAAAAGCGATGCGATCATCGACCACGACGATCTTCTGGTGATGAGACGCACCAGGCGGATGTTCGTCATCAAGGGAGAAGTGAACCCGCTCATGGGTCTTCCAGCCGAGACTCAAAAGCGGCCAGAGTTCCCGCTCGAGGGAATAGATCATCGCAAAGTCCCACTCGAGGATGTAGATCTGCAGGCCCGGTTTCTCCCCGGCGATCCGGTCGATGAACGCACCGAAGGTCTCGGCTTCACGTTCCAGTCCCCGGCGCAGGCGAATCCGGCTGTCGATATCCCAACCGACGATGTAGACCACTTTCCGGGCGGCTGTGCAGGCATCGGCGACCGCCGCGAAGTAGTCTGCACCGTCCACCAGAAACGCGGCGCGGTTGGCGGTGGCGAGTTGCTTGCAATTTTCTCCTTGACGGAAGAACATCCGTACCGGAACTCCCTGTCGTTACTTGCACCACCGGTGGATCGTTCCAGAGGGAGGTTCCAGGTGACGCCGGCAAAGACTTCTGCAGGACAGGCTGAACACTTTCACTTCTACAGCAGGACAAGACCCTTGTCAAACCCGGGACTCGTCAGAGAAACCATCGTAACACATTGGATTCAATAGATAAAATTGCTTTCCCCATATCCAGGCTTTTCATATGACCACGGCACAAAGGCTTGCCGAGCATGCGCGCAGCATGTTCACCGCCCTGCCGCAACGATCCCCGCCTTCGGCGCAGGCTCCATAGACAACGTCCCCGGGATCATTGCAGCGTCCGTCATGGTATAGATCACGGGCGACGAAACTCGAGCGGTGACAAACACAAAAGCCTCCGCAGAAACGGGGGCTTTTGTGTTTGTCAGACAAGGGTAGCGGGTTGTTTTGAACTGTTCCGCAGCCCCTCGTCTGTGCAGACAGATAACGCGCGGCAAGGATTGCAGGCGGAAGAGTTGCAGTTAGTAGCGGTACATCTCCGGTTTGTAGGGACCTTCGACCGGCACGCCGATATAGTCGGCCTGGGCCTGGGTGAGCACGGTCAGGTTCGCCCCGAGTTTGTCGAGATGCAGCCGGGCCACCTTCTCGTCGAGATGCTTCGGCAGCACATAGACCTGGTTGGCGTAGGAACCGTCGGAAGTAAACAGCTCGATCTGGGCGATGACCTGGTTACAGAAGCTGTTCGACATGACAAAAGACGGATGACCGGTGGCACAGCCGAGATTGAGCAGCCGACCCTCGGCGAGGATCAGCACGGCGTGGCCGTCGGGGAAGACCCACTGGTCGAGCTGGTTGCCGTGCTCTTTGGGGTTCTTGATGTTGATCTTTTTGATCCCCGGCACCTTGGCCAGCGCCGCCATCTCGATCTCGTTGTCGAAGTGGCCGATATTGCCGACGATGGCGTTGTGCTTCATGCGCGACATGTGCTCGACGCGAATCACGTTGAAATTGCCGGTGGTGGTGACGAAGATATCCCCCTCGGTGACCACGTCCTCGAGGGTCTTGACCTCATACCCTTCCATCAGCGCCTGCAGGGCACAGATCGGGTCGATCTCGGTGACGATCACCCGCGCTCCCTGGCCGCGCAACGACTGACAGCAGCCCTTGCCGACATCGCCGTAGCCGCAGACTACGGCGACCTTGCCGGAGAGCATGACATCGGTGGCCCGCATGATGCCGTCGACCAGGCTGTGCCGGCAGCCGTAGATGTTGTCGAATTTGCTTTTGGTCACCGCGTCGTTGACGTTCATCGCCGGGAACGGCAGCCGCCCCTCCTTCTGCAACTGGTAGAGACGATGGACACCGGTCGTCGTCTCTTCGGTCACCCCTTTGATCGACTCGCGCATCGCCACCCAGTCGTTGCGCTTGGTGGCGATCGACGCCGACATGCACTTGACCAGTTCGACCCAGTCCTCCGGGTCGTCATCACTGAGCGTCGGCAGACCCTGTTGCTGCCAGACGGCGCCGTTGAGCACCATCATAGTGGCGTCGCCACCGTCATCGAGGATCATGTTCGGCAGCTGGCCGTCCGGCCAGCTGAGCGCCTGTTCGGTGCACCACCAGTACTCGTCCAGAGTCTCACCTTTCCAGGCAAACACCGGGATCCCGGCAGCGGCAATCGCTGCGGCGGCATGATCCTGGGTGGAGAAGATGTTGCACGAGGCCCAACGCACCTCGGCACCGAGGGCGACCAGGGTTTCGATCAGCACCGCGGTCTGGATCGTCATGTGCAGAGATCCGGTGATCCGTGCTCCCTGCAGCGGCTTGCTGTCACTGAATTCGTCCCGCAAAGCCATCAGGCCGGGCATCTCGATCTCGGCCAGATCCATCTCGCGTCGCCCGAACTCCGCCAGTCCCATGTCCTTCACTTTGTAGTCGTTCATTGCGATCAGTCTCCTTTATGTTTATCTGTTTGTATTCAGCAAGTGTGTCGCCTTGGCAGAGAACCGAGGGACTCAGGATTCAGGATTCAGGAGAAAATCTGACATCTAACCCTTTCAGGCACAGAAAATGACCGATTTATGGTTCCGCATTCTCCGGCGACGG
The DNA here is from genome assembly GCA_032251295.1 of Desulfuromonadales bacterium. Taxonomy (GTDB): domain Bacteria; phylum Desulfobacterota; class Desulfuromonadia; order Desulfuromonadales; family BM103; genus BM103. Next base: position 27,670 of record JAVVDS010000019.1, read on the forward strand.
AGCAACCGAGACACCGAAGGATAGTGTAATGGTTTGGCCGTTATTCGGAATCTTGAATCCTGGCTTCCCGCTTTCTCGACAGAAACGTTCAAGCTGAATACACTGTTTTTATCTCCGCGGCTCAGCGCCTCCGCGTTGAATTAAGGTTTGGCTCCCGCATTCTGAACAGCACCGGTTCGTCGCGCCGCTCTCTGCATCCGCGCCCGCTTGCCATAGAACCACCGTTTGACCAGCCAGGCTGTGAAGTGATCGGCCCAGGGGCGGTCGGTCCACGGCAAAAACCGACGATCGAACCAGTCGGTCCAGTGCTGCCGACCGTTGCGCAGGTCGAGATAGAAACCGATCTGCCAGGCCTGACCACGCACATAACGACCGGTCGCCAGCCAGATGGCCCGCCGCCGCTCGGCCGGCATCTGCGCCAGCAGGGTCTCGACCAGGTCGAAAAACGGCAGCAGGTCGAGACGTCGAGCGAGCGACTGCTGACGGTACAGTGCCGGCGCCTGGTGGATGAAATCGAGCCAGTCGATCGTCAGGAAGTTCATCAGCAGAGCGTTCAGAGTCTGCCGCTCGGCCAGTCCTTCAGCCTCGAAGCGCCGCGGCGAGGTTACGATCCGCCCCGGCAGCAGCAGCCACTCCCCCCGGGCACGCAGGGTCTCGGCAAACGCGCTGTCCTCCATGACCGGCAGGTCTTCGCGATAGCCGCCCAGGCGCTGCAAATCGTCGGCCCGGACCCAGAACCCCTGATCGCCGTGAATCGTCCCCGGACGCCCACTGCGCGCTTTGGCCTGATAGAAGGTGTAGGCGCGGCCTGCCGCGGCATCGGCACCGGCGAATTCGAGGGAGAGATGGCCGGCGAGCATTGCAGCTGGCGTCTTTACGGCCTGACGCCGGAGCAGAGCAAGGGATCGGCTGAGCAGATCGGGCTCCGGCAGCCGGCTGTCGGCATGCAGAAACAGCAGCCAGTCACCGCTGGCCCTGGCGGCGCCAACGTTGAGTTGCCGACCGCGTCCACGCGCGCAGTCGAGTACGGCACCGGTCAACCCCAACTGTTGCAGGCCGCTGGCCGCAACCTGTCGGGTCCGGTCGGTCGAACCGCCATCGACCAGCAGCAGCTCGAAGGAGACAGTCTGTTGCGCGGCCAGATCGGTCAGCAGATCGGGGAGTGTCGCTTCCTCGTCGAGCATCGGCACGACAATCGACAACTCGACCGCTCGCATATCCTCTCCCCCCTCGGCGATGAGAAAAACGGGCGAGCCGCAGCCGGCCCGCCCGTTTCGCGTTGCAGGCGCTGGTCGCTTAGATACCGGCCCGCTTCTTGAGCGATTCAACACGGTCGGTCCGCTCCCAGGTGAACTCGGGGAGTTCGCGGCCGAAGTGGCCATAGGCGGCCGTCTGCCGGTAGATGGGACGCAACAGGTCGAGGGTCTCGATGATGGCGCGCGGCCGCATGTCGAACTCCTCACGGGCGATGCGGGCGATCTCGTTAGAGGGGATCACGCCGGTGCCGAAGGTGTTGATCATCACCGAGACCGGATCGGCGACACCGATAGCATAGGCGAGCTGCACTTCGCACTTGTCGGCCAGGCCAGCGGCCACCAGGTTCTTGGCGACATAGCGTGCCATGTAGGAGGCGCTGCGGTCGACCTTCGACGGATCCTTGCCGGAGAAAGCACCACCACCGTGCGACCCCTGGCCGCCGTAGGTGTCGACGATAATCTTGCGGCCGGTCAGACCGCAGTCGCCCATCGGTCCGCCGATAACGAAGCGGCCGGTCGGATTGATGAAGAACTTGGTCTTTTCATCGAGCAGACTCTCCGGGATGACCTGCTTGACGACGTCCTCGATGATCGCTTCCTTGAGGGTTTCGTAGGCAACATCCGGGGTGTGCTGCGAGGAGACGACCACCGAATCGACGCGGATCGGCTTGTCGTTGATGTACTGGATCGACACCTGCGACTTGCTGTCCGGCCGCAGAAACGGCAGCAGGCCGTTTTTGCGCACCACAGAGAGCCGCTTGGTGAGTTTGTGGGCAAAAATGATCGGCATCGGCATCAGCTCGGCGGTCTCATTGCAGGCGTAGCCGAACATCAGGCCCTGGTCACCGGCACCCTGCTCCTTGAACAGACCTTCGCCCTCGCTCACCCCCTGAGAGATATCCGGCGACTGGCGGTCGATGGACGTCAGCACGGCACAGGTCTCCCAGTCAAAACCCATGGCGGAATCGTCGTAGCCGATTTCGCGTATCGTCTGGCGCACGATCTCAGGGTATTCGATCAGCGCATTGGTGGTGATCTCGCCGGCGATGATCGCCATGCCGGTAGTCACCATGGTCTCGCAGGCGACCCGTGAGCTCGGATCCTGGGTGAGAATCGCATCGAGGATCGCATCGGAGATCTGGTCGGCCACCTTGTCGGGGTGTCCTTCGGACACCGATTCCGAGGTGAACAGAAAGTCAGTCATGGCCATGTTCGCAAAACCTCTCTTTCGTTAGTAAAGTGCCGTGAGAAATTACCGCTTTCCCGCGGCTGTGTCAATCGCTATGCCCCTTGTGCCTTCTCCGACACCGGCAGGCTTCGTTCGAGCTGTCAGATTCGATCGAGGGAGAAGACCGCGGGGAAGCGAGTCGCCATTTCGTTCTCCAGGATGCTCGAGACCTCCTCGGCGGTCGGCAGCAGGAGCAGACGGTCGACCATTTCGCGGAAGTCGGCGACACGGGCCTGGCGCATGATCCGCTTGATCCGGGCGATGTTGGCGGGGTTCATCGACAACTCATTGAAACCGAGCGCAATCAGGACCATGCTGTAGAGCTGCTCGCCGGCCATCTCGCCGCACATGCCGACCTCGATACCGGCCGTGGCCGCCGCCTGGCAGACCTGGCGCAAGGCCCGCAGTACCGCCGGATGCATCGGCTCGTAGAGATAGGCGACGTGTTCATTGGCCCGGTCGATGGCCAGGCAGTACTGGATCAGATCGTTGGTGCCGACCGAGAAGAAGTCGACCTCCCTGGCGAGCAGATCGGCGATCAGCACCGCCGATGGGGTTTCGATCATGACGCCGACCGCCACCTGGTCGGCAATGGCCACCCCTTCGTCACGCAGCTCCTGGGCCGTCCTGTCGAGAAACTGCTTGCAGGACCGGATCTCGGCGACCCCGGAGACCATCGGGAACATGATCCGCACGGCACCGTAGTGCGACGCCCGCAAAATGGCGCGCAGCTGGGTGCGGAACAGATTGACCTCCTTCAGGGAAAACCGCACCGCGCGCAGCCCCATGACCGGATTGGCTTCATCCGCGAGGTTGAATTCCGGGACGAACTTGTCGCCGCCGACATCGAGGGTGCGGATCGTCACCGGATAGGGCGCCATCTGCTCGACCGCGTCGCGGTAGATCGCAAACTGTTCGTCTTCACTCGGCGCCCCCTGGTCAGACATGAACAGGAACTCGGTCCGGAACAGACCGACGCCTTCGGCGCCGCGCTCGCGGGCCACGGCGATTTCGTCGACAAAGTCGATATTGGCGCGCAACGCCAGGTGCTGCCCGTCGAGAGTCACCGCCGGCAACTGAAAATAGGCGTCGAGTTCCTTTTCGAGATAGTCGTAGTGCTGCTTTTTTTCCAGGTACTCCCGGAACGTTGCCGGCGACGGATTGAGAATCACCGAGCCGGTCAGACCATCGACAATCATCGGCAGGTCGTTCGGCACGATGGAGGTGATCGACTCCAGGCCGAGCACCGCCGGGATCCCCATCGAGCGCGCCAGAATCGCCGTGTGCGACGTCCGCCCGCCGACATCGGTGACGAAACCGATCACCTTGCTCCTGTCCATCTGCAGAGTATCGGCCGGGGTCAGGTCGTGAGCGACCACGATGACCTGGGAGTCGAGGTTCGCCAGCGATTCGCGCGTCTCGCCGAACAGGTTGCGCATCACCCGGTCGCCGACGGCATCGATATCCGACTTGCGCTCCCGCAGATACAGGTCTTCAATACTGTCGAACGCCTGGCGCAGCTTGCGCAGTGTGCGGTTAAATGCCCCCTCGGCGTTGATCAACTCATTGCGGACCAGGCTGACCGTCTCGCCGATCAGCATGTGATCCTCGAGGATCAGCAGGTGGGTATCGAGGATATAGAGATGCTCAGCCAGGGTCTGGTCGAGGGACGACTGCTTGATCTCCAGAAGCTGGTTACGGGTCTGCGCAATCGCCTGATGAAACGCGTCGATCTCGGCCTGCACCTCATTCTCGGCGATGCGCCTCTCGATGGCGCAGATCTGCGAACGGTTCAGCAGAAAGGCCTTGGAAATAGCGATCCCCGGCGAGGCGGCGATGCCGACCAGCAGAGTATCCTCGGCAATGTCAATCTTCACCGAAGCCGTCATCGATCAGTTCTCCAATCTTGCCCAGTGCCTCTTCGGCATCCTCACCGGTCACCTTGACCAGCAGGCGCGACCCCTTCGGCGCAGCGAGCATCAGCAGTCCCATGATGCTCTTGGCATTGACCTCGACCCCCTCTTTCTCGACCACCACATCCGCCTGAAAGCGGTTGGCCAGCTGCACCAGCTGAGCAGCAGCCCGGGCGTGCAGACCGAGCCGGTTGACGATGGTAAATTCCGCGCTTTTTGTCATGGGCAACCCTTCCCGATCAGAACAGCATCGCCAGGGCCAACAGCCCGGCTGTGGTCAGCAACACCAGGAACATACTCGACATGCCACGTCGAGCCAGCCAGGCATAGAGAAATATCACCGGCAGGACAACGCCTCCCCAGTAGGCATCGATCTCCTGATGCTCGCACCCCATGAAGGCCAGATAGGCGCAGAGCACGCCGAGGAGCACCACGGTGATCTCTTTGAGCCGGATGGCGAGATCGGGGAGACGGCCGCGCTGGATCGTTTCGATGACGCGAATGTCCTGCACATAGCCGAGCAGCAGCCCGGCAACACGGACCGCCAGGTGCGGCAGATTGAAGAGCAGCAGAAAAGCCAGCGGCGCCCAGAGGGAGCCCTGGCTGGCAAAGAACAGAGCGACGACAGCGGCCAGAGGGCGAAGCGCCCCCCAGAAGAGCGCGTCGCCCATGGCGGCGAACGGCGCAATCACCATGCGCTTGAAAGTCGTTACATCGACCGGCAGATCGTCGCCGGCGAGGGAACGGGCCTCCAGTCGCAAACAAGCGGCACCGACCAGGGGCGACAGGTAGGGGTGCGTATTGAAGTAGTCGGTATGGCGCCGACAAACCTCGGCATCTAGCCGGTCGCCGTACAGTTCTCGCAGACCGGGGAGAATCATGTAGAAGAAGCCGAGATTCTGCAGACGATCGAAATTCCAACTCGCCTGCACCAGCAGTGAACGGCCAAGCACCCGCAGCAGAGTCCACCATTTCAGGCCGACGTTTTTCATGGTCACCTCAACCAGAGTGCCAGCAGCGTGCCGGCGAAGGCTGCGGTAAACAGGGTCGCACCACGACTCACATTGATCGTGCCGAGCAGGACCGCGGCGCCGATCAGCACCAGGCTGTACTGCACACCGAGCCCGCCATGACGCATGGCCTCAAGCAGCCAGGGGGCGGTGAAACCGAGAATGAGACAGCTGCAGACAATGATCGTCAGGGATGTCGCCAGCCCCGCCAGGACGAAATGCAACAGGCCGCGCAGATGCAGTCTTTCCAGCGCAACGGTATCGGCACCGGCCAGTGCCACGAGGCTTCGCTCATTGAGCCGACCGTTCGCCTCGCGGGCCAGGCGGTCGAACAGCTGGCCACACTTGCCGAACGGGATCGCCGTCAGAACCGTCAGCAGCACCAGTGGCATGCCATGCAGACCCGTCAGGTCGCCGAGAATCATGACCGCGACAGTCGCACCGATGGCGATCTGGGTATCGTCGGGCGGGATTGCCGCGCCGACCGGCAGTCGGCCGAGCCAGAGGAGTTCGAGAAGCAGGCCGACCTGCAGACCGACCATCGGCTCGCCGAAGACCAGACCGATCAGTGGAGCGACCACAATCGGCCGCGACACCATCAGTTGCGCGAAAGCGACCCGGTCGGCACTGGCGACCGCCGAGATCAGCGCGGCGAGCAGATATTCGCCGACCAGGCTCATTGTCCCTCCAGGCGCAGCATGTTCTGCCAGGGCCGCTCGCGATCGGCAGGCACGCACTGGGACGAAATGCGCACCCCTTGCGCTTCGACCTGTTTCAGGTTCTCGATGTCCTGGCGATCAAGAGCAATAGTGCAGGAATAGCGGTTCTTGCCGGCCTCGGAATGCATGTTACCGAGGTTGAGCCGCGTGTAGGCGACACCGAGGCGCCGCACCTGCAGAGCGTCGTCCGAACTGGCCAGCAGCAGCAGCACCCGTTTCTTCAGCAGCTCCGCCGAATTGAGAATCGTCACAACTTCACTGAGGGAACCGATGATCAGTCGGATTGTACTCGGTACGGCCGCCTGCATTACCATCCGCTGGAAAGCGTTGCCGGCCACGTCGTCATTGGCCACCACGATGCAATCCGCCTGAACGTGGGGTACCCAGGCCTCGAGAACCTGGCCGTGGACCAGACGACTGTCGATACGTACCAGAACGATGCTCATTGCGCCGACCCGTTTTGCAGATAATCGCTGGCCTGGACAATGCTCTGCCGGCCATAGGAGGCCAGGATCTTCGTGAGTTCGGCGAGTGTGACACTCTCCTGACTGTTGAAAAACTTCAGCAGCATCGGCAGGTTGACCCCGGCAAGAACATCGACCTGTCCCGTCGCGACCAGGGCAAGGCTGACGTTGCACGGTGTGCCGCCAAACATATCAGTGGCCACGAGCACGCCATGACCATCGCCGCCGACCTCGGCCACGGCACTGGAGATGGCGTCGCGGATCTCCTCCAGACCAAGCTCCTGGTTGATTGCCACCGCCCGGGCATTGCGCACCGGGCCGATAATCATCTGGACCGAAACCAGCAGTTCCTGGCCGAAGTTACCATGGGTCGCAATGACCAGACCGATCATTCGTCATGTCCTTTGCAGGTCGATGTCACGATGCAGCAGTTCAGCGGCATGGCCGCTGCCGAGAACATGAGCATGCAGCGCCTTGGCCAGACTGACGCTGCGGTGACGTCCGCCGGTACAGCCGAGGGCCACGGTCAGGCTCGCCTTCCCTTCTTTCTGGTAGCGCGGCAGGAGGAAATCGAGCAGATCACCGAGCTTTTCGAGCAAAATCTGACTGTCTTGCTGGCGCAGGACAAATTCGCTCACCGGCCGGTCAAGACCGCTCAACGGCCGCAACGCATCAACAAAGTGCGGGTTGTCGAGAAAACGGACATCAAAGACCAGATCGGCTTCCAAAGGGAGTCCGTTACGAAAGCCGAAGGAGAGAATCTGCACCTTCATCGGTGTCGTCTCAGTTTCCGAGCCGAACAGGGCCGTCAACACCCGGCGGCGCAACTGGTGCACATTCTCGCCGGTGGTATCGAGGAGCACTGTGGCCGCCCGCCGCAGATCCGCCATCAGTTCGCGCTCGCCTGCAATCGCCGCGACGATCCCTGCGGCCTTGACCAGCGGGTGCCGCCGCCGGGTTTCCGAAAAACGCCGCACCAGGTCGGTATCGTCTGCTTCGAAATAGAGGACATCGACACGGTGCCCCTCGGCACGAATCGTGGCGAGGATGGCATCGAAATCGCTGAGAAACTCGGAACTGCGCGCATCGGCAACCACCGCCACGCGGTCGTGATCGCGATCGGTGCGGGCCAGAAAGTCGGGGAGCATCACCAGTGGCAGGTTGTCGACCACGAAAAAGCCGTGATCTTCCAGGGCGCGCGCTCCGGTACTCTTGCCCGACCCGGACAGGCCGGTGATAACAACCAGATGGCGGGTCATTCGAGGTTGTCTCCGATGATGGTGCGAGCATGCAGACGGGCCGTCTCGGCCATCCGTTTTTCCAGCCGATCCTCGAACTCGGCGGCGCTGTGATAGCCCATCTCCCGGAGGAGTTGGTTGCGGGCCGCCACTTCGACAATGGTCGTGATGTTGCGTCCCGGGCGAACCGGTATCACCTGCAGGGGGAGCTTGACGCCGAGCAGTTCATAGCTCTGCTGGTCGAGCCCGAGCCGGTCGTACTCTTCGCCGTCACGCCACTCGGCGAGTTCAATGACCAGATCGATCTTCTTCCGTTCGCGGATCGAGGCGACACCAAACAGATGCTTGATGTTGATAATGCCCAAGCCACGGATCTCCATGTGATAGTGCAGCAGATCACTTCCTTCACCAAAGAGGACCGCCGGGAGCTTGAGTCGAACCTTGACGATATCGTCGGCCACCAGACGATGACCACGCAGCACCAGATCGAGAGCACACTCACTCTTGCCGATGCCGCTTTTGCCGATCAGGAGGACCCCGACGCCGAGGACATCGACCAGCACCCCGTGAGCGGTTGTCCGGGGCAGAAGCCTCTCTTCGAGATACTGGGTGATCAGGGAAATGAATGTCGAACTCTGCTGGCCGGTTCGCAGCAACGGTATACCGTGCTGCTCAACAGCCGTCAGCAGATTGTCCGGGGGCTCCTGCCCCTTGGTGATGACCAGGCAGCAGAGATCGAGAGAGCAGAGTTGATCGAGATTGCGGGCGGCTTTTTCCGGGGAGTGCTGGTTGAGCTGCTCGAGATAGCTCAACTCCGTGGAACCGAGCACCTGGATCCGGTCAGGATGCATATTGGTGGTATAGCCGGCCAGGGCCAGACCCGGCTTCTGAATGCGCGGCACCTGAACGATCCGGCCAAGACCACTCTGTCCGGCGATCAATTCGAGATCGAGACCAGCCTCCTCGTCCGCCAGCAGGTCATGAATACTTAACCGGGGCATGAGAGCTCGCTCAGAGTTGCTCTTCTTCTTCCGAGATAATCCGGAAAAGTTCGTCGGCATCGACAGCGTTCAGCAGGCGCTCACGCACGTCGAGATTCTTCAAGAGTTTGGAAATACGCGCCAGGGTCTTGAGATGGATACCGACCGACTCCTCGGGAGCGACCAGCAGAAAGAACAGGTGTGCCGGCTTGCCATCCATCGAATCGAAATCGACCCCCTGCCGGCTCAAGCCGAAAGAGATTCGCATCGTCTCGATCTCCCGCAGCTTGCCGTGGGGGATGGCGACCCCTTCACCGATACCGGTACTGCCGAGGCGTTCGCGCTCCAAGAGGACTTTCAGGACGCTGTCGCGATCGAGACTGCTGTCGACATGGCGCAACGCCTCGGTGAGTTCGGCCAGCACCTCCTTTTTACTCGACCCTTTCAGGTCGGCAACAATGGCAGCCGGGTCAAGAAAATCCGAAATGTTCATAAAGCACTTTCCGTTGGCGCGAAATAAAACACGACAGGCGGAGTCTGTCCGCCTGTCGTGCAAAATAGCCTCAGCCCTGGGGGACAATCAAGCCATAATTGCCGTCCTTGCGACGATAGACCACGTTGATCTCCTCGGATGTCGCATCGGTAAAAACCAGAAACTCCTTGTCGAGCAGGTCCATCTGCATGACCGCTTCTTCGACCGACATCGGCTTGACCTGAAAGCTGTCGGTCTTGATGATCCCCGGCTCCGGATGGCCTTCATCGATGCTCTGGGCGGCAAAGACCGTCTTTTCGACCCGCCGCTCACGGCCACTGGCCGGCTTGTGCTGTTTGATCTTGTCCTTATAACGCTTGAGCTGGCGTTCGATTTTGTCGATCACTCCATCGATAGCCGCATACATATCGGCGGTCTCATCGGACGCCTTGATGGTGATCCCCTTGGCGACCAGAGTCACTTCGGCCTTGTGGCGAATCTTCTCCACGGAAAGGACGACCTGGGCCTCCACCGGCTCATCGATATATTTCTTGACCTTGGGAAGCTTGTCTTCAACATAGCTGCGGACAGGGTCACTCGAATCCATATGGCGGAAGGTCACGTTGATCTGCATGGTTTCAAACCTCCTGGGTGTCAGAATCTGCCTGGCTTTATCGCCAGCAGTTTTGTCTTGATTATACCTTGAACGGCGGACAACTTCACGCCGGGCGCATTAAAAAAGTCGCTTGCGCTCGGTCGATGAGCCGATACCGAGCATTTCGCGATACTTGGTGACCGTGCGTCGGGCAATGTGAATCCCCTTTTCCTGCAGCAGGTCGACCAGCTTCTGGTCAGAATAGGGTTTGCGCTGATTTTCCGTCGAGATAATCTCGCGAATCTTGCTTTTGACACTCTCCGAGGCAACACTGTCCCCCTCGGTGGTGTTGATGCCGCTATTGAAAAAGAACTTCAGCTCGTACAGCCCCTGGGGTGTCTGCACATATTTGTTGGTCGTGACCCGGCTGACCGTCGACTCATGCATCTCGATATCCTCTGCGACATCACGCAAAACCAGAGGCTTGAGATATTCGATACCGCGCTCGAAAAAATCACGCTGGTACTTGACGATGCTGCGGGTCACCTTGTAGATGGTGCGCTGCCTCTGGTGAATGCTCTTGATCAACCAGAGCGCCCCGCGCATCTTCTCCTGGATGTATTCACCGGCCTTGTCGTCGAGTTCGGTATGGCCGGAGAGAGCGTTGCGATAGAAGGAGTTGATCCGCAGGCTCGGCAGCCCCTCGTCGTTAAGAACGACAACGAATTCGTCACCGATTTTGTAGACAAAGATGTCGGGAACAATATAGTGAATATCCGCCTGACCATACTGACTGCCGGGACGCGGGTCGAGACCGCTGATCAGCTTGGCGGCCGCCAGAACTTCGTCGAGAGAAACCCGTAGACTCCGCGCGATCCGCTGGTAGCGACGGCCTTCGATATCGTCCAGATGGTTTCGCAACATTTCGGCCGACAGACTCTCCTGCAGGCCGAGATGCTCCATCTGTTTGAGCAGACACTCCCGGAGGTCACGACTGGCAATGCCGATGGGGTCGAAATTCTGGACAATCTGCAGAACCCGCTCGACCTGGGCGGTTTCGATCCCGAACTGGGCCGCCAGCTCTTCGACAGACGCCTGGAAATAACCGTTTTCGTCAATATTACCGATAATTTCGCCGGCAATTTCACGGTCGCGATCGGCGATCCGTGACAGGTTCAGTTGCCAGATCAGATGGTCCTGCAAGGTTGGCGTTTTGGTCAGCAGGCTTTCATATCCGGGCCGGTCGTCATCATCTCCTTCGTAATTGTCCGCCGTGGTCCCGCCGAGACTGTAGCTCTCCAGATAAGTGCGCCAATCGATATCGTTCAGGCCTTCACTGTCGCCCTTGACCTCCTCCAACTCACCTGTCGGTTCGGCCGCCGTGGCCGCCTCCTGCTCTTCCTCGGTGGCGCTCCGCTCCTCTTCGACCTCCTGGCCTTCCTCGAGAATCGGGTTTTCCTCCAGTTCACTGCGCACGACATCGAGCAGTTCCATGCGCGAGAGCTGCAGCAGTTTGATCGCTTGCTGCAACTGGGGCGTCATGACCAGCTGTTGACTGAGTTTCAGTTGTTGCCTGATTTCAAGTGCCATGTTTTGATCTTACCAGTTTTTGGCGCTGTGTCGTATTTCAGAGCCGGAAGTTCTCGCCAAGATAAATGGCCCTCGCCTTCTCACTCGCGGCGATCTCCGTGGGCGGGCCATGTTCAAGAATGACCCCTGCGTTGAGAATATAGGCCCGTTCACACACCCCGAGAGTTTCCCGCACATTGTGATCCGAGATCAGCACACCGATGCCACGTTCGCTTAATTGCCGAATAATCGACTGGATGTCGAGCACCGCCAGCGGGTCGATGCCGGCAAACGGTTCATCGAGGAGAATGAAGCGCGGCTCGATCACCAAGGCCCGGGCGATTTCGACCCGTCGCCGCTCACCTCCGGACAGGGCATAGCCACGGGAACGGGCCACATGGGTCAAGCGAAAGTCGTTGAGCAGCTGCTCGGTTCGTCGTCGCCGTTCACCGGCGTCACGGCAGACTGTTTCGAGAATCGCCAGCAGGTTCTCTTCAACGGTCAATTTGCGGAAGACCGAGGCTTCCTGGGGGAGATAGGAGATCCCTTTGCGTGCCCTCTGATGCATCGCCAGTCGGGAGATATCCTCGTCATCGAGGAAGACCTGGCCCTGGTCAGGTCGAATCAGACCGACCACCATGTAAAACGATGTCGTCTTGCCGGCGCCGTTCGGTCCGAGCAGGCCGACCACTTCGCCGGAGCCGACATCGAGATCAACCTGGTCGACAACCTTGCGCTGCCGGTAGCTTTTCGACAAGCCGACCGCTTTCAGTCTGCTGTTCAACGGACCTCACTGTCCTGCTCTTCGAAACGGGCGCTGACCCGTCCGGCACCACCCGTCACAACGCTGCGCTGTTCTGCGAGATAGAGATCGATCCGCTCGCCACGGACGAAACTGGCGCCCTGGCGTACCACCGGATCGCCGGTCAGAGTGATATGCTGCTCGCTATGCAAAAAGACGGCATGATTCCCGGTCGCTTCCCGCAGCGGATGGATAATGCGCACACTCCCCTCGGCCACAACCCGTTCGATCTCGCGGCTCTGTTCGGCGTAATAAACAATCAGTCGGTCGGCATGCAGAGTCAATTCCCCCTGCTCGGCGACTGCCTGACCAGTGAAGATCAGGGTTCCCGATGCCTGGTCGGCCTCCATGCTCGCCGCGGAAACAGTGATCGGTTCCTGCCGGGCGGCCGGCTTGTCCTGAGCAAAGCCGGTCGCACTCCCCCCAAAAACGCCAAACAAGGCAAGACCCGCAGCTAACACTCTGAACAGCATCCTGGAGACCCTTTCCACGGCGGTTTCAAGCTTCGACACAACCGGCAAGTCGTTGCTCCCTCTCCCCGCCTGATCTTCGACAGTCATGGTCTGAAGACAGTCCGGACATCCGCCGGCACCAGCAGTTTTTCGTTCGCGAGGTCGAGAGTCAGGCCGGTGCCGAGCAGTTCCAGCTTTTCGCCCACCAGTCTGACGGGAGCATCGGTGACGATCATTCGCGATGCCTGATCGAAATCGAGCCGCGCCGTATACAGTCTGTATCCCGACCTGTGTTCGACCTCGACATTGTCGACCAGATGCACCCGGGAGTAGTCGTTTTTAACCCAGCCGGTCGCGGCGGTCGCCTCGCCGAGGTCATCGCCGCCTTCATCAAACAGAGTCAGCCTCGGCATCGAGATTTCGAGCCCTTCGCTCCCGGCACGCCGTTCCACCCGTTCGGCCTGCAATCGCCAGCGACGCACGCCGTCGACCAGATGGGTGTAATCGATGGTCTCGAGGGCCAGATCGACATTGTCTGGCAGTGCCTTGAGTGCCCTGACAACCGTTTCACCCGGCTGCCTGCCGAGAGTGACGGCGGTCGCCAGCACCACGGCCAGCAGGATCGCCAAAACCGGCAGAAGGTGGCGTTTTTTCAGGACTCCGGACATTGTGGCGCTCAGTATAGCATCGGCGTTGACGACTGTAAAGGCAAACAGGGGCTGTTGGCACGGGAATTGAATGGATCAGGCGGATTCGTCTTTGAAGTAGCGATCGGTGACGGTCGACCATACCCCGGTCTCTTTGAGAAGATGATCGCAGATCTCACGCACCGCGCCGCACCCGCCCCGCCTTCTGGTCACCAGATCGACATACGGCTTGATCTCATCGACGGCATCGGCCACCGCGGCGGCAAAACCGACCCGGCGCAAAATCGGCAGATCGATGAGGTCATCGCCGACGTAGGCAACCTCCTCCGGTTGCAGGTCGAGACGCTCGAGGATTTCGGCAAACGGCAGGCGTTTGTCCTTGGCCCCCTGGTAAAGCAGATCGATGCCGAGTTCTTCCGCGCGGCGGGCGACAACCTGCGACTGGCGACCGGTAATGATGCCGACCCGGATGCCGGCCCGCTGCAACAGTTTCAGACCGTGGCCGTCCTTGACGTTGAACGCCTTGAGCTCGTTCCCCTGGTTGTCATAAATGATCCGGCCATCGGTCATCACACCGTCGACATCGAGGAGCAGCAGGCGAATCCTGTGCAGATCGACAGCCATCAGATGACCCCGGCCTTGAGCAGGTCGTGCAGATGGATAATGCCGACCGGTACCCGGTCCGCGTCGCCTTCAAAGACAAACAGCGAGGTGATGGAGTGCATCTCCATGCGCTGCAGCGCCTTGGCGGCGAGATTGCCCCGCAGGATGCGCTTGGGCTGGCTGTTCATGACTTCGGCAATCGGCCGATTGAGAATCTCCAGACCGGTCTCGATGGCACGTCGCAGGTCGCCGTCGGTAAAGACGCCGATCAGCTCTCCCTGTTCATCGAACACTCCGGTGATACCGAGCTTCTTGCTGGAAATTTCGTAGAGAGCATCTTTAAGCAGAGTCCCGGCGGCAACGGCGGGGATGGCCGTGCCGGTATGCATCAAATCCTCAACGCGCAGCAACAGTCGCTTGCCGAGGGCGCCACCGGGGTGATAGAGGGCAAAATCCTCCTCGCGGAAACCGCGCTGCAGCAGCAGGGCGACCGCCAGGGCATCGCCCATGGCCAGAGTCGCCGTGGTGCTCGCCGTCGGCGCCAGTTGCAGGGGGCAAGCCTCCTGGGCAACGGAAATGTCGAGAAAGACATCACCGGCGCGGCCAAGGGTGCTGGTCACCGAGCTCGCCATGGCGATCAACGGTAGCCCCATCCGCTTGATAATCGGCAGGATGCGAGTAATCTCCTCGGTCTCGCCGGAGTTGGAGACGGCGATCACTACATCCCCTTTCATCAGCATGCCGAGGTCGCCATGGACCCCTTCCGCAGGGTGCAGAAAAAGAGCCGGCGTGCCGGTGGAGGCCATGGTCGCCGCCATCTTCTGGCAGATCAGACCCGACTTGCCCATGCCGGTAACGACCACCCGTCCCCGGCAGTCGAGCAGCATCTGCACGGCCCGCACAAAATCGGCATTCAGCCGGTCGGCCATCGCCGTCACGGCATCGGCTTCAACCCGCATGACCTTGCGGCCCGCTTCGATCAGTTCGGTAGTATTCATCGTCTCTTGACCACCTTGTCGATGGCGAGCATCTGACCGAGCAGCTCTTCGACCTCGGCCAGCGGCAGGCTGTTCGGCCCGTCGCACAGGGCACAATCGGGGTTGTCGTGGACTTCCCAGAACAGGGCGTCGATGCCGGTCGCCACCGCAGCCCGCGACAGCGGCGCGACAAATTCGCGCTGACCACCCGACGAACCGCCGGCCCCGCCGGGAAGCTGCACTGAGTGGGTCGCATCGAAGACCACCGGGCAGCCGCTGCGCCGCATGATCACCAGGGAGCGCATGTCGGTCACCAGATTGTTGTAGCCGAAGCTGGCGCCGCGCTCGGTGAGCAGAATCTGCTCATTGCCGGTGGAGCGCACCTTGCCGATGGCGTGCTCGATATCCCAGGGCGCCTGGAACTGCCCCTTCTTGATATTGACCACCCGGCCGGTCTCGCCGGCGGCGACCAGCAGGTCGGTCTGCCGTGACAGAAACGCCGGGATCTGCAGCACATCGAGCACTTCCGCCGCCGGCCAGACCTGGCTGACATCATGCACGTCGGAGAGGATCGGCAGACCGGTCGCCTGCTTGACCCGGGCGAGGATCTCCAGACCGGCGTCGAGACCGGGGCCACGGTACGAGGTCACCGAGGTGCGATTCGCCTTGTCGTAGGACGCTTTGAAGATCAGGCCGATGCCGAGCCGGGCCGTAATCTGCTGCAGGGCCTCGGCGAGGCGCAAGGTGTGGTCGGCATTCTCGATGACACACGGGCCGGCAATCAGCGCCAGCGGCCGATCGCCACCGACCGTCACCGGACCGATGTGCAGAGAGTCGCTCATATCTCACCCGCTTCCTGCTGGCGCTTGAAACAGGCACCGACAAACGATTCAAACAGCGGATGCGGCGTCATCGGCCGCGACTTGAATTCCGGGTGGAACTGGCAGCCGAGAAACCAGGGATGATCCTTGATCTCGACGATTTCGACGAGATCCTCTTTCGGGTAGATGCCGGAGATCACCAGGCCGCAGGTGTCGAGCTGCTTGCGGTAGGCGTTATTGAATTCGTAACGATGACGATGGCGTTCGCTGATTTCGTCCTGGCCGTAGATGCGCCGCGCCAGAGTGCCGGCGGTCAATTGGCACGGATAGGCGCCGAGACGCATGGTCCCCCCCTTGCTCTTGACCGCCTTCTGCTTCTCCATGATGTGGATCACCGGGTTCTTCGCCTCCTCTTTGAATTCACTGGAGTAGGCGTCCTCGATGCCGCAGACGTTACGGGCAAATTCGGCCACCGCCATCTGCATCCCGAGGCAGATACCGAAAAACGGGATCCGGTGTTCGCGGGCATGGCGGATGGCAGCAATCTTCCCTTCGCTGCCGCGTTCGCCGAAACCGCCCGGCACCAGGATGCCGTCGACATCGTCGAAGGTATCACCGATGCCGTGGCGTTCCAACGCTTCGGAATCGACGTATTTGAGATTGACGCGGCAATCGTTGCCGATCCCGCCATGGATCAGGGCTTCCGCCAGCGACTTGTAACTCTCGGTCAGATCGACATATTTGCCGACAATGGCGATGGTGGTCGCCCCGGCCGGCTCCTTGACCCGCCGAACGATCCGCTGCCACTCGGCAAGGTCGGGTTGCTTGGTCCAGATGTTGAGGTTCTCGATGATCCGTTCGTCGAGACCTTGCTCGTGGAACGCCAGCGGCACTTCGTAAATGCTGGCGACATCGCGAGCGGTGATCACCGCATCCTCGCGCACATTGCAGAACAGGGCGATCTTCGCCTTCATGTCGCGCGGAATCTCGCGGTCACAGCGACAGAGCAGGATATCGGGCTGGATACCGATCTCGCGCAGATCCTTGACGCTGTGCTGGGTCGGCTTGGTCTTGAGCTCCCCGGCGGTACTGATGTAGGGGACGAGGGTCAGGTGGATATAGAGGACGTTCTCGGCGCCCCGATCAGTGCGGAACTGCCGGATCGCCTCGAGAAACGGCAGCGATTCGATGTCGCCGACCGTACCGCCGACCTCGACGATCGCCAGATCGACATCCCTGGCGTTGTCGAGAATCTTGCCCTTGATTTCGTTGGTGATGTGCGGAATCACCTGCACCGTACCACCGAGATAGTCGCCGCGGCGTTCCTTGCGGATCACCGAGTCGTAGACCTGGCCGGTGGTGAAGTTCGACCGGCGGGTCAGCGTCGCCGTGGTGTAGCGTTCGTAGTGACCGAGGTCGAGATCGGTCTCGGCACCGTCGTCGGTGACAAACACCTCGCCGTGCTGGAACGGGCTCATGGTCCCCGGATCGACATTGATATACGGGTCGAGTTTCTGCATCGAGACCCGCAGACCGCGCGCTTCCATCAGGGCACCGATCGACGCCGCGGCCAGTCCTTTGCCGAGGGATGAGACGACACCGCCGGTGATAAAGATGAACTTGGTTTTCATGGATTCTCCTTGCCGGACTCAGAAGCAAATCAAGCTCTGGATTGTACACACCTGCAAAGTTATTGAAAACCTTTTTGTGCCCTGGCCGGTGGTGTCAGGTCAAGATGCCGGCGGCTCTGCGGCAAGGTGGAAGGCCAGGACACTGTGACGATCGGATTTGTCGAGCCTATCCACTGCAAATCACTGCGGAACAGCGACTTTCAACTTGATTTATTCAGTTGTTTTGGCATGATTGACGGCACCACCCAACACAGAAGGAGTGCCACCATGTCCGATCATCCCGCATACCGCCTGGCCACTAAGACACTGCACGCCGGACACGTCCCGGACGCGACCACCAACTCCCGGGCGGTGCCGATCTATCAGACCAGTTCCTATGTCTTCAACTCCAGCGAACACGCCGCCAACCTCTTCTCCCTGGCGGAGATGGGGAATATCTACACCCGGATCATGAATCCGACCACCGACGTCCTCGAAAAGCGTCTCGCCGAACTCGACGGCGGCGTCGGCGCCCTGGCGGTGGCCTCGGGGTCGGCCGCGATCAACCTGGCGATTCTCAACCTGGCCCAGGCCGGCGACAATATCGTGTCGACCCAGTACCTCTACGGCGGCACCTACAACATGTTCAACTACACCCTGAAACGGATGGGGATCCAGGTCAAATTCGTCGACACCTCGAACCCGGCCAACATCATCCAGGCGATTGACGACAAGACCCGGGCGATTTTCACCGAGACCATCGGCAACCCGAAGAACAACGTCGATGATTTCGAAACCATTGCCCGCATCGCCCATGACCACAAGCTCCCCTTCATCGTCGACAACACCGTGGCAACCCCGTTTTTGTTCCGCCCCTTCGAGCACGGCGCCGACATCGCCTGCTACTCCCTGACCAAGTTCATCGGCGGCCACGGCACCAGCATCGGCGGCGCGGTGGTCGACAGCGGCAAATTCGACTGGTCGAGCGGCCGCTTCGCCGAATACACCACCCCGGACCCGAGCTATCACGGTCTGATCTATCACGAAGCCCTCGGCAACCTCGCCTACATTCTGAAAATGCGTCTGACCCTGCTGCGTGACATGGGGCCGTGTCTTTCGCCGTTCAACGCCTTCCAGTTTCTGCAGGGGCTGGAGACCCTGCACGTGCGCATGCCCCGCCACTGCGAAAACGCGCTGCGGGTGGCCCGTTTCCTCGAAGGTCACGCTGGCGTCAACTGGGTCAACTATCCGGGACTGGAGAGCCACCCGGATCACGACCGCGCCAGACGCTACCTGCCCGACGGCCAGGGAGCGATCCTCGGCTTCGGTATCAACGGCGGCCGCGAAGCGGGCGCCCGCTTCATCGACAGCGTCAGGCTGTGCAGCCACCTGGCCAACATCGGCGACGCCAAGACCCTGGTGATCCATCCGGCTTCGACCACCCACCAGCAGCTGTCGACTGAAGAGCAGATCGCTGCCGGCGTCAGCCCCGACTATATCCGGGTCTCGGTCGGCATCGAAGATGCCGACGATATCATCGCCGACCTCGATCAGGCGATTCGCGCCAGCCAGGCTTGACGGTATCTCAATAACCTATCAGCCTATGCGCAACTTTCTGGAATATATCCCTTTTATTGCCGTCGCCACCGCCGTGCGCGCCCTGCCGCGCCGGCTGGCACTGGCTGCCGGTGGCCGCCTTGGCCGGCTGGTGCGCCATCTGCAGACGGGCCGCGTCCACATCGCCTCGGAGAACCTGCGCCACGCCTTCCCGGAGATGGCCGAGGACGAGATCCGTGCCACCATCAGCGCGATGTTCACTTGTCTCGGCGAGAGTTTTGTCGACATGCTGCGCCTCGATCGCTACCGGGGGCGAAAAGATCTCGACCGCTATTTCGAGATCGACGGTCAAGAGCATATTGATGCCGCCCTCAAACTGGGGCGCGGCTGCATCATCCTGACCGGCCATGTCGGCTTCTGGGAAGCGGGCACATTTTTTCTGCCGCAGCTCGGCTATACCACCGGTGTGGTCGCCAAGCCGATCCGCAATCCTCTGGTCGACCGCTATTTCCAACGGATGCGCACCGCGGCGGGGAGCTACATCATCAACAGTCGCAAGGGGGCACGCGGCATCCTGAAAGCGCTGCAGAAGAATCACTGCGTCTGTCTGCTGCTCGACCAGCACATCAAAGGGCCGGGCTCGGTGGTGGCGCCGTTTTTCGGCCGCCCGACCCATACCACCACCATCATCACCCAGATGGCCGCCCGTTACCAGGTGCCGATCGTGCCGGCCTTCGTCTACCGCCAGCCGGACCAGAGCTATCGCTGCTCGTTCCAGCCGATGCGTCTGCTCGCCGACGACCTGAGCGAAACCGGCATCCGTGACCAGACCGCCCTGCTGAACAAGTTGACCGAGGACGGCATCCGCCAGGCTGTCCCGCAGTGGTTCTGGCTGCACCGGCGCTGGCGGCGCTGCTGTGAACAATGACGAATCCTCCCCCTTTTCACATCGTTCTCGTCGAGCCGGAAATACCGCCGAATACCGGCAATATCGGCCGACTCTGCGCGGCCACCGGCAGCGTGCTGCATCTGGTCGGCAAGCTCGGCTTTTCCCTGGATGACAAACATTTGAAACGGGCCGGTCTCGATTACTGGGGTGAAGTCCAGCTACGGAGGTGGGAGAGTCTGGAGAGTTTACAGGCGGCTTTTGCCGGCGGGCGCTTCTGGTACAGCTCGAAAAAGGCGCACAAGATTTATACGGATGTTGACTATCGGGCGGGAGATCTGCTGGTGTTCGGCAAAGAAGCCCTCGGCCTGCCGGCGCCGCTGCTAGCAGCCAACCGGGACCAGACCATCCGTATCCCGATCTTCAACCCCGCGGTGCGCAGCCTGAACCTCGCCTCGGCAGCCGGCATCATTCTCTACGAAGCGCTGCGGCAGACCGGACAGCTCACCTGCCCGGGCCACGCCTGACGCATAAACGTATCAACGATTCAACGCTTCAACGACTCATCAGGCCTGCCCCAGCCCTCCCTCGATGCGGATCATCAGGCTCTTCTCGCGGACCAGCTCGAAGCGGTCGATCTCGGCCAGGGCCGCCTGCACATCGGCTTCGCGGGCTTCGTGGGTCATCAGGACGATAGGAACTGCTTCGGCTTCGTGGCGGTGCGGCTGGATCATCGATTCAATGCTGATGCGGTATTTCCCAAGCACCCCGGCAATCTGCCCCAGCACTCCGGGACAATCCTGCACGGCAAAGCGCAGGTAATAGGCGCTGACAATCTCGGCCATCGGCTTGACCGGATAGCTGGCCAGGTTCGCCTGTGGTGTGCAGAGCGCCGGTGTTCTCACCCCGATCCCGGCCACCAGGTTGCGGGCGATGGCGACGACGTCACCGATCACCGCGCTGGCGGTGGCATCCATACCGGCGCCGAAGCCGGTCAGCATGACCGGGCCGACAAAGTCACCATCGAGCCGCACCGCATTGAACACGCCGTCGACTTTGGCCATCGGGTGATCGATCGGGATCATGGTCGGATGGACGCGCGCCTCGATCCTCTCACCATCCTGTTTGCCGATCGCCAGCAGCTTCAACTTGTAACCGAACTGCTCGGCAAAGCCGATATCGAGGGCGGTCAACTGGCTGATCCCCTCGGTATAGATCTGGTCGAAAGCGATCCGGGTGCCGAAACAGAGGCTGCAGAGCAGCGCCAGCTTGTGCGCGGTGTCGATCCCCTCGACATCGAAGGTCGGATCGGCTTCGGCATAGCCTTTCTTCTGGGCATCGCCCAGCACCGTGGCGAACGCCTCCCCTTCCTCGCCCATGCGGGTCAGGATGTAGTTGCAGGTGCCGTTGAGAATGCCGAGGACGCTGCTGAACCGGTTGGCACCGAGACTCTCCTTGATGGCGGTGATCACGGGGATGCCGCCGCCGGCGGCCGCTTCAAACAGCACATCGACGCCGGCCCGTTCAGCCGCCGGAAAAATCTCCTCGCCATGCAGGGCGAGCAGCGCCTTGTTGGCGGTGACCACATGCTTGCCGTTGGCGATCGCCCGCAGGACGAAACTGCGGGCCGGCTCGTAGCCGCCGATCAGCTCGATAATGACATCGATCTCCGGATCGTCGAGCAGTTTGCCCGCATCGATGGTCAACAGGCCCGGATCGACGACGATGCCGCGATCAGTGGTGATATCGAGGTCGGCGATGCCGCGCAGTTTCAGTTCGGCACCGACCCGCTCGGTGAGCAGTGCCGCGTTCTGTTGCAGGATTTTCACCACACCGGCGCCAATGGTGCCGAAACCGAGCAGTCCGATATTGATCGTACGCATGAGAGAGTCCTGATTTGAAAGGAGGTTTTGGAATTTCTGTTTTTCAGTTTTCTTCAGCATTGTCCGGTCAGGTTTTTACGGAGCCGCCAGCCTGTCGCATTGCCCCCTCACCCGGCCTTCGGCCACCCTCTCCCCGGGCAGAGGGGATTCATCGTCCCTTCTCTCTCAGGGAGAAGGTGCCCCGCAGGGGCGGGTGAGGGACGATTTGAATCGTATACATAAAGCTGACTGGAGATGGCTGAGGCAGTTTTTCAGGGTTTTGAGACTGCTGCCAGGGCCCGTTATTCTAATGATTTTTTGTAACTGTTCAGCACATCCAGGGCTGCTGATTCCAGCCTTCTTCAGTGAGAGGC
>JAVVDS010000020.1:0-48934 GCA_032251295.1 Desulfuromonadales bacterium
GGCGATTGAGTGGGTGCCCCCTCCCTGACCCTCCCCCGCTGGGGGAGGGAATGAACGGAAACGCGAACCAAGCCGGAAGGACGTGCTCTGGCTTTCCGTTGCGGTGTTTCAGAGGTGTCAAGCTGAATCGTTACGATTTTTTTTTGTCTCCGGCACGTTGCGATGCTTCCGCGCCACCTGATCGAGAACGCCGTTGATGAACGGCGGGGTCTCTACGGTACCGAAACGCTTGCCGAGTTCAATCGCTTCGTTGATCACGACATTGTGCGGCACATCCGGGCAGTTGAGCAGTTCGAAAACGCCGAGACGCAACAGGGCCAGATCGACCCGGGCCATGCGATCGAGGGCCCAGTTGGTCGACTGTTCGCCGATCACCCGGTCGATCTGTTCCAGGTGCTCGGCGACCCCGGAGACCAGCTGTTCAGCAAAAGCGCGCACCTGCGGGATCATCTCCCCGACAGGCTCATCGGCAACATCACCGAGAATGTCGTCGCGAAACCGGAACTGTCCCCAGAAGTCGGCCAGCACCTTCTCCAGGGAACCGCCCTCGTGATCGGCAAGACTGTAGAGGATTTTCAGGGCCATCTCCCGGCCCTGGCGACGAATTCCGCGTGCCACGTTAAGCCTGCAATTCCCGATACAGGTTGGCCAGTTCGATGGCAGCCATGGCGGCATCGAACCCCTTGTTGCCCGCCTTGCTGCCGGCTCGCTCGATCGCCTGCTCCAGAGTGTCGGTGGTCAGAACCCCGAAGGTCACCGGCAGGCCCGACTCCATCGCCACGGCCGCAATCCCTTTGGAGACTTCGGCGCTCACATAGTCGAAATGGGGGGTCGCCCCGCGAATCACCGCTCCGAGGCAGACGATCGCGTCGAACCGTCCAGACGCCGCCATTTTTTGTGCGGCAGGCGGAATCTCGAAAGCACCGGGAACCCGAACCAGGGTGATATCGTCATTGGCGGCACCGTGTCGCTGCAGGGCGTCGATCGCCCCTTCGACCAGACGGTCGGCAATGAAGCTGTTGAAGCGACTGGCCAGCAGACCGACCCGCAGACCGGTGGCGTCGAGCTTTCCTTCGACTGTTTTCGACATGATCGTCTCCCGCAAACGGCTCCGGCAGGGCGCCGGGCTAGAGATTTTCCAGCAGATGACCGAGCTTTTCCTGCTTGGTCTTCAAGTATTTCAGGTTGAGTTCGGTGGCCGCCATCTCGATCGGCACCCGCTCGACAATCTGCAGGCCGTAGCCTTCCAGACCGATCACCTTGCGCGGATTGTTGGTCAGCAGGCGGATCCGGCGCACGCCGAGTTCACTGAGCATCTGCGCGCCGATCCCGTAATCGCGCAGATCGGGCTGGAAGCCGAGGACCTCGTTGGCTTCGACCGTATCGTGACCGGCATCCTGCAGGCTATACGCCTTGAGCTTGTTGACCAGGCCGATGCCACGCCCTTCCTGACGCATGTAGAGGATAATGCCGCTGCCGGCCTCATTGATCGTTCGCATGGCCGCCTGCAGCTGGTCGCCACAGTCGCAACGCTGGGAACCGAACACGTCGCCGGTCAGACACTCGGAATGGACCCGAACCAGCACCGGCTGCTCCGGATCGATCTCCCCCTTGACCAGGGCGAGGTGCTGAGCCTGATCGACATCGTTCTCGTAGACAATCGCCTGGAAATCGCCACCGTAAGTCGTCGGGATCAGCGTCTCTGCCGCGCGGCGGATCAGCATCTCCTTGCGCATCCGGTAGGCGACCAGGTCGGCGATGGTCACGATTCTCAGATCGTGGCGGGCGGCGAATTTCTTCAGCTGCGGCATGCGCGCCATGGTCCCGTCGTCATTCATAATCTCGCAGATGACACCGGCCGGCTTCAGCCCGGCCAGTCGGGCCAGATCGACCGAGCCTTCAGTCTGGCCGGCTCGCACCAGCACCCCGCCCTTGCGGGCGCGCAACGGAAAGACGTGGCCAGGACGGGCCAGATCGTGCGGCGTCGTCGTGTCATCCAGGGCGACCTTGATGGTCTGGGCGCGGTCGGCAGCAGAAATCCCGGTGGTCACACCGCGGCGGGCTTCGATGGAGACGGTAAAGGCGGTGCCGAACGAGGAGCTGTTGTCACGCACCATGAGAGGCAGGTCGAGTTCGTCGGCACGCTGCTCGGTCAGGGTCAGGCAGATCAAACCGCGCCCTTCCCGGGCCATGAAATTGACCGCCTCCGCCGTCACCAGTTCGGCGGCCATGCAGAGATCGCCTTCATTTTCGCGATCTTCGTCATCGACCAGGATGACCATTTTTCCCTGACGGATATCGTCCAGAGCACTTTGTACACGATCAATCGGCACAGCAGAGACCTTTCAGCAGGTGCGTTAACTTCTCACAAAAAGCCATGTTTGGCAAGCAGCTCGACGGTGACCGAACTGGCAACCGTGGCCGGTTCGCGGCCGAGCAGCCGCGCGACATATTTGCCGATGATGTCGGTCTCCAGATTGACTCGGGCGCCGACACGCTGGCCGTCGAGAGTGGTGGCACGCAGCGTGTGCGGGATGACCGCGACCGTAAAAAAATCGTCGCCGACGTCGTTGACGGTCAGGCTGATGCCGTCGATCGCCACCGAACCCTTGGCCACCAGCAGCTTCGACAGCTCCCGGTCGATACCGTACCGCAGCCGCCAGGCGTTCCCTTCCTGGCGCCGCTCGAGCAGAACCCCCTGGCTGTCGACATGACCGGTGACCAGGTGACCACCGAGGCGGTCGGCAAGGCGCAGCGCCCGCTCCAGGTTGACCGGCGTTTCCGCTTCGAGTCGGCCGAGGGTGGTCGCATCGAGACTCTCCGGGGAGACGTCGACGGAAAAGTCGGTGACGCCGATAGCGGTCAGGGTCAGGCAGACGCCGTTGACCGCGACACTGTCGCCAAGCCGCAGTTCCGCCGTCGGCAGAGAGGTGGCCACCGTCAGGGTCGCCTGCCGCGGGTCGCGTTGAAGCGCCCGGACGGTACCAACATCTTCAATCAATCCGGTGAACATCTGGCGACCTCGCCTTCGAGCAGAAGATCCTCGCCAACCATCGAGAGCTGCAGATCGCTGAGCCGAAAGGCTTCGGCCAGCCGCTGCACGCCGGCGCCGGCAAACAGGGCGCGGCCGTCGCTGCCACCGAACAGCAGCGGCGCGACATACAGCATGACCCGGTCGATCAGCCCGGAACGGAGCATCGCTCCGGCCAGGGTCGCGCCGCCTTCGAGGAGAATCGATTGCAGATTCCGCTCGCCGAGACAGTGCATGGCGGCGACCAGATCGAGATGCTCGCCGGCACGGCCAAGACCGATGACCTCGACCCCGTGCTGCCGGTACGGACGGAGACGCGCCGCCGGCTGGTCCGCAGCTGTCAGCAGCAGGGTCGGCGCCGCCGACTCCTGTGCGTAGACCGCTGCCTGCGGCGGGGTGCGCAGACGGCTATCGACCACCACCCGCACGGCATCGCGACCGCCTTCAGCAAGCCGGGTCGTCAGGCGCGGGTCGTCATCGAGCACTGTTTGCGCACCGACCATGACGGCGTCGACCCGGTTGCGCAGCCGATGCACCTGCAGTCGGCTCTGCTCACAGGAGATCCATTGGGACTCGCCGCCGGCCGTTGCCGTTCGGCCGTCAAGGGTCATGGCCGCCTTGAAGGTCACGAAAGGGAGTCCGCTCAGGATATGCTTGGCAAACGGGGCAATCAGGCGATGACACGGCTTTTCGAGCAGGCCGACGACCACCTCGATGCCGACGGCCTGCAGGCGGCGGATCCCTTGCCCGGCAACCTGAGGGTTCGGGTCGTGCACGCCGACAAAAACCCGGTGGACGCCGGCCCGGATCAACGCTTCAGTACAGGGACCGGTACGGCCTTGATGGCAGCACGGCTCCAGGGTGACATAGAGATCGGCGCCGCGCGCACTCTCTCCCGCCTGACGCAGAGCGAAGATTTCTGCGTGCGGCTCTCCGGCCGCCGGATGAAAACCGCGACCGACCTCCACTCCGTCGCGTACCAGCACGGCACCGACCGGCGGGTTCGGCGCGGTCCGACCGGCACCCCGCCCGGCCAGAGCGAGGGCCTGACGCATGAACTGTTCATGCATAGTCCGCTTCAATCGCCATCCCGGCCAGGCAGGGACGGGGACGGCATGCCCCCTTTGGCGAGGATCTCCTTGAGTTCGGCCATGAACTCGTTGATGTCGCGGAACTGGCGATAGACCGAGGCGAAGCGGACATAGGCGACTTCATCGAGAGCTTGCAGCGCCTGCATGATCGCCTCGCCGATCCGGCTGGAGGGGATCTCCTTCTCACCGCTCTCCTGCAGGCTCTGCTCGATCTGATCGACCACCCGTTCAATCGCCGCCACCGGCACCGGCCGCTTTTCGCAGGCACGCTGCATGCCGGCGACAATCTTCTGCCGGTCAAACGTCTCGCGCCGGCCATCTTTCTTGATGACCAGCGGCAGAGTCTCCTCGACCCGCTCGTAAGTCGTGAAGCGCCGTTCGCAGCCGACGCATTCACGCCGGCGGCGGATATTGTTCCCTTCCTTGCCGAGCCGGGAATCGATGACCCGGGTGTCGTCGTGTCCGCAGAAAGGACATTTCATCGCGGCTCTCCGTGGCTGTGCAACGCGCCAGATGTGGTAAAGACGACTGTTTCGATTCCCGCCTCGGCGAGCATAGCGTGGGACAGATCGTCGGGATAGCCGTCAAGGTAGATGATGTTACGGATGCCGGCATTGATCAGCATTTTGGTGCAGATGATACAGGGCGAATTGGTGCAGTAGAGGGTGGCACCGGCGATATTCACACCGTGCCGGGCGGCCTGGATGATGGCATTCTGCTCGGCGTGCAGGCCACGGCAGAGTTCATGCCGCTCGCCGGACGGCACCTTGAGCTGCTCGCGCAGGCAGCCCGTCTGCTCACAGTGGGTGATGCCGGACGGCGTGCCGTTGTAGCCGGTCGCCAGGATGTTTTTGTCCTTGACCAGGATCGCCCCGACCTGGCGGCGCAGACAGGTCGAGCGCCGCGCCACCAGGCGGGTAATGTCGATGAAGTATTCGTCCCAGGACGGTCGTGCGATCATGCAACCAGCCGGTGGGCGTAGAGCGGAAACTTCTGGCAGAACTCGCGAACTTCGTTACGGATCCTGGCCAGTTCGGCGTCGTTGTCGACACTCTGCAGGGCGCGGTCGATCCAGACTCCGACCTGGCGCATGTCGTCGGCTGTGAGACCGCGGGTGGTGGTCGCCGGCGTGCCGATGCGGATGCCGCTGGTGACAAACGGTGAACGGGTATCGAAGGGGACGGCGTTCTTGTTGACGGTGATCCCGGCCTTCTCGAGGGTCTCTTCCGCCACCTTGCCGGTCAGGTCGGTGTCGCTGAAATCGACCAGCATCAGGTGGTTGTCGGTGCCACCGGAGACCAGGTTGTAGCCACGCTCCAGCAGGACCTCCGCCAGCGCCCTGGCGTTAGCAACCACCTGGCGGGCATAGTCGCCGAATTCCGGCGACAGCGCCTCTTTGAAAGCGACCGCCTTGGCGGCGATCACATGCATCAGCGGTCCGCCCTGGATGCCGGGGAAGATGTTGCTGTTGAGTTTTTTGGCGAACTCGTCGCGACAGAGGATCATGCCACCGCGCGGCCCACGCAGGGTCTTGTGCGTCGTGGTTGTCACGAATTCGGCGTGGGGGACCGGCGAGGGATGGACGCCAGCTGCCACTAAACCGGCGATGTGCGCCATATCGACCATGACCGGCGCGCCGATCTGATCGGCGATCCGGCGGAAGGCCTCGAAGTCGAGGGTGCGCGGGTAGGCGCTCGCGCCGACCACGATCAGCTTCGGCTGATGCTCCCGGGCG
This sequence comes from Desulfuromonadales bacterium, assembly GCA_032251295.1. Lineage (GTDB taxonomy): Bacteria > Desulfobacterota > Desulfuromonadia > Desulfuromonadales > BM103 > BM103. The sequence continues at coordinate 5,858 of JAVVDS010000020.1, forward strand.
AGCCGCTCGACTTCGTCATAGTCGATGGTCCCGGTCTCCTTGCGCACCCCGTAGGGGACGATATTGAACAGCTTACCGGAAAAGTTCACCGGTGAACCGTGGGTCAGGTGACCGCCGTGGGCCAGGTTCATGCCGAGAATCGTGTCGCCGGGCTGGCACATGGCGAAATAGACCGCCATATTCGCCTGCGACCCGGAATGGGCCTGCACGTTGGCGTGCTCGGCACCGAACAGCTCTCGGGCGCGATCGATGGCGAGCTGCTCGGCAACATCGACGAACTCGCAGCCACCGTAGTAGCGCTTGCCGGGATAGCCCTCGGCATACTTGTTGGTCAGCACCGAGCCCTGGGCTTCGAGCACCCGTTCGCTGACAAAGTTTTCCGAGGCGATGAATTCGAGACTGTATTCCTGACGCTCGGTCTCACGGCGGATGGCCGCAGTGATCTCCGGGTCGAACTGGGCCAGAGTCTGCTGGGTCACGTTGATATCCTCTCTGTCAATCTTTTGATGGCGTCGCAAAAACACACCAACTGCTGCGTTGCCACAATCATCTCGCTGCTTCGACGTATGTCACTGCGTCTCATTGCTCGACAATTGCGCGCCTTGCATTTGGCGTTTTTTGCTTAGCCATCCGATTTCGGACTTTCTGCGAAAGCATCAATCTTTCCAGGTGGCACAAAACGGGGAGACTAGATCCGGCCGGCCCGCACATCCGCCTCAATGGCGGCGATCTTGTCGAGACGGCGCTGATGACGCCCCCCTTCGTAGGCGGCATCGAACCAGGTTGCGACCATGCGGCCGGCTCGCTCGACATCGAGGACCCGGCCGCCGAGGACCAGGATATTGGCGTTGTTGTGCTCTTTGGCCATGCGCGCCATGTACTCGTCGGTTGCCAGAGCGGCGCGCACGCCGGGGAACTTGTTGGCGACGATCGACATGCCGATCCCGGTGCCGCAAACCAGCAGGCCGGCGTCAGCCTCGCCGCGGGAGACCGCGCCGGCCACCTTGAGAGCGAAATCGGGGTAGTCGACCGAGTCGTCGTTATCGGTGCCGAGGTCGTCGACCTGCTCGCCGCGGTCGCGTAACATCCGAATGACGGCCCCTTTCAGCTCCAGGCCGCCGTGATCACTGCCGATGACAAGACGCATGGTTTCAGACTTTCCGGAACAGGATCGTGGCGTTGGTTCCGCCAAATCCGAGAGAGTTGGAGATCGCCACATTGATCGTCGCCTCCCGGGCCTGGTTCGGCACGTAGTCGAGATCGCACTCCGGGTCGGGTTCACTGTAGTTGATGGTCGGCGGTACCACGCCCCGCTGCATGGCGAGCAGAGTGAAGGCCGCTTCGACCCCGCCGGCAGCACCGAGCAGGTGGCCGGTCATGCTCTTGGTCGAGCTGACCATCAGCGACTTCGCATGGGCACCGAACACGCTCTTGATCGCGATCGTCTCATACATGTCGTTGAACGGCGTCGAGGTACCGTGCGCGTTGATATAGTCGACCTCGTCCGGATTGACGCCAGCCGTAGCGAGCGCCATCCGCATGCAGCGAGCCGCGCCTTCGCCTTCCGGGGCCGGCGCCGTCAGGTGGTAAGCGTCGCCGGTCAGTCCGTAACCGGTCACTTCACCGTAGATTCTGGCGCCGCGTTTTTTCGCCTGCTCGTACTCTTCGAGGACAAGAATCCCGGCACCCTCGCCCATGACAAAGCCATCACGCTGCTTGTCGAAGGGGCGACTGGCCGCTTGCGGATCGTCGTTGCGGGTCGACAGCGCCTTCATCACCGAGAAACCGCCGATCCCCAGGGGACAAATGGTCGATTCGGTCCCGCCGGAGATCACCGCGTCGGCATCACCACGCTGGATGATGCGGAAGGCATCGCCGATGGCATGGGTGCCGGTGGCACAGGCCGATACCGGCGCCAGATTCGGCCCCTTGGCGCCATGGCGGATCGAAATCTGTCCGGCCGCCAGATTGATAATCGACATCGGGATAAAAAACGGGCTGATCTTGCGATAGCCGCCGTTCCTCAGAGCCTCGTGGTACTTCTCGATGGCCGGCAGGCCACCCATGCCGGAACCGACCACAACCCCGACCCGCTCGGCATTGCTCTCATCGACCGTCAGTCCCGAATCGGCCACGGCGATATCGGCGGCCGCCAGGGAGTACTGGATAAAAAGGTCCATCTTGCGGACCTCTTTCTTGTCGATCAGCGTCTCGGCGTCAAATCCGCGAACCTCCCCGGCGAACTGCACGGGAAAATCGGTCGTGTCGAAGCGGGTGATCGGTCCGATACCGGAACGACCGTTAATCAATGCCGCCCAGTTCTCTTCCAGACCGGTTCCCAGGGGCGAAACGATCCCCAGACCGGTAACGACGACTCTGCGCATGAGAATCTCTTCCTCCAGACAACAATAGCCGGCACCCGGTCAGATCAGCGATCGACCGGGTGCCTGGAGTTTGGCAAGCGAAACAGCTGCCGGTAGTGACAAGCCGTTTCAGGAGTTTTCGGTAATATAGTCGACTGCGTCCTGGACGGTCTGGATCTTTTCGGCATCTTCATCGGAGATTTCGATATCGAACTCCTCTTCGAGGGCCATGACCAGTTCAACAGTGTCCAGAGAATCGGCACCCAGGTCATCCATGAAAGATGCCTCCGTGGTCACCTGGTCTTCGTCGACACCCAGCTGCTCGGCAACGATCTGCTTGACACGTTCTGCAATTGAAGCCATTAGAATTACCTCCCGATGGTGTTTGAACCGGCCGTCTGCCGGTTCAAGAGTTGATATGTCCTACATGTACATCCCGCCGTTGACTCCCAGCACCTGGCCGGTCATGTAGCCAGCCTGCTCCGAAGCCAAAAACGCGACAGCTTGAGCAATATCTTCGCAGCTTCCCAGTCTGCCAAGAGGAATCTGCGAGGTCAATCCCTGTTTGACAGTCTCCGTGAGATCGGCAGTCATATCGGTGACAATGAATCCAGGAGTAATAGCGTTCACCGTGATGCTGCGCTTCGCCAGTTCGCGGGCGACCGACTTGGTCAGCCCGAGGAGTCCGGCCTTGCTCGCGCAGTAGTTGGCCTGCCCGGCGTTCCCCATTTCCCCGACCACCGAGGAGATATTGATGATCCGCCCCGACTTTTGACGGGTCATCACCTTGGCGGCAGCCCGGCAGCAGAAGAAAGCGCCCTTGAGGTTGGTGTCGAGTACCAGATCCCAGTCTTCGTCCTTCATGCGCAGCAGCAGACCGTCCCGGGTCATGCCGGCGTTGTTGACCAGGATATCGACCCGGCCGAAGGTCGCCACCGCTTCCTCGATCAACCGGTCGGCGTCGGCACTCAGGGAGACATCACTACAGACAGCGTGGGCCTCGCCCCCGGCCTGGCGTATCTGCTCGACCAGTTCGGCAAGCCGTTCGGCGTTGCGTGCCGAGACGACCACCCGGGCGCCGAGGGTGGCCAGGTGGAGCGCGATGGCCCGACCGATCCCGCGTGACGCTCCGGTAATGACGGCAGTCTTCCCCTCGAGCATTGGCACCTCCTTCAAATATTCGCTCAAACCAGGGTCGCCAGATCCCGGCTCTCCTGGACATTCTGCACAGAGGCCTCTCTGGCCATACGCTTGATCAGACCGGCCAGCACCTTGCCCGGACCGATCTCGACAAAGCGGTCGGCACCGAGATCGAGCAGAGTCTGCATCGATTCCTCCCAGCGGACCGGAGCGCTGACCTGGGTCACCAACAGATCCCGGACGCGCCCGGCATCCTGGTTCGGTCTGGCCTCGACGTTACTGACGACGGGCAGCTGCATCGGCCGAACGTCGACCTGTTCGAGCACTGCGGCCAGACGTTCCCCGGCCGGCGCCATCAGTTCGCAATGAAAGGGGGCACTCACCGGCAGCGGCAGAGCCCGTTTGGCACCGGCGCTTTTGGCCAGCTCGACGGCCCGCTGCACCGCTTCGGCGTGTCCGGCAATCACCACCTGACCGCCGCCGTTGAAATTGGCTGGCGCGACCACCTGACCCTCGGCGACGCGGCTGCAGACGTCTTCGCAGACAGCCCGATCCAGACCGAGAATCGCCGCCATGGCCCCGGTCCCGACCGGCACCGCTTCCTGCATGAAGGTGCCGCGCTGGCGCACGGTGCGCAGGGCGTCAGCAAAATCGAGGGCGCCGGCACAGACCAGCGCCGAATACTCGCCGAGGGAGTGGCCGGCAGCGTAATTCGGCACCAGGCCGGTCTCATTACGGACGACTCGCAGGGCGGCGACGCTCACGGCAAGGATCGCCGGCTGGGTGTTGGCTGTCAGTTTCAGTTCATCTTCCGGGCCATTATAGCAGAGCGCGGCGAGATCGAAACCGAGAGCATCATTCGCCTCTTCGAAGGTCTGTCGGGCCAGCGGGAAATTGTCCGTCAGGTCCTTGCCCATCCCGACCGTTTGCGATCCCTGCCCCGGAAAAAGAAATGCCAGCATAACGTGAACTCCCGTCAGTCTGTTGCGCGTCGTTACCAGCGCACCATGGCCGAAGCCCAGGTGAAACCGCCACCAAACGCATCGAGCAGCAGAATATCACCATCTTTGAGACGTCCGGCCCGGTTGACTTCGTCGAGGGCGATCGGAATGGTCGCCCCCGAGGTGTTACCGAAACGATCGACATTGATGTAGACCTGATCGTCCCGCAATTTGAGCCGCTTGGCCGTCGCTTCGAGAATACGGATATTGGCCTGATGGGGGATGAACAGACTGATGTCGTCGGCCGTCATGCCGTTGGCCTCGAGGGCAATGTGGGCGACATCCGCCATGGAACGGACCGCCACCTTGAAAACTTCGTTCCCCTGCATGCGCAGAAAATGGGACTTGTTTTCGATGGCCGAGGCGGAAGGCGGCAGCCGCGTACCGAAACCGGGCTGGTAGAGCAGTTCCAGCTGCGAGCCGTCGGCGTGCAGATGGGTCGACAGGATACCCGTCTCCCCTTCGACCGCCTCGAGGACAACCGCCCCGGCACCGTCGCCGAACAGGATACAGGTATTGCGATCGTCCCAGTCGACGATGCGGGTCAGGATCTCCGCACCGATCACCAGCGCCTTCTTCGCATGGCCGGCCTGGATACGGTCGGACGCCGTTGCCAGCGCATAGAGAAAGCCGCTGCAGGCCGCCGAGACATCGAAAGCACCGGCATTCACCGCACCGAGATTGCTCTGGACAAGACAGGCCGTCGCCGGCCAGGGATAATCGCCGGTGATGGTACCGACCACCAGGTAATCGATCTCCGCAGCCGTCACTCCGGCCATCTCCAGGGCGCGCTGCGCCGCCTTGGTGGCGAGATCGGAGGTATTTTCGTCAGCGGCGGCGACGTGCCGTTCACGAATACCGGTCCGGGTCGTGATCCACTCGTCGCTGGTATCGACCATCGTCTCCAGGTCGGCGTTGGTCAGGATCTTCTCCGGCACGTAGGAGCCGGTCCCGGTAATACGTGCTCTGATCACGACAAATCTCCTTTGCTGGTTCCGGTCGCCGCCAGAGGAGCCACCATGGGTGCGACTTCGACGGGCTGGCTGCACAGTTCGGCCAGCGATTCGATCAACTGACGATTGACCTGACGCCGCTCGTATTCATAAGCCATCCGCACCGCATTCATGATGGCGCGGGGGCTGGAGCTGCCGTGGCAGATCACGCCGGTTCCCTGGATGCCGAGCAGTGGCGCACCGCCGTATTCCGCGTAATCGATCTTCTTGCGAAAGGCCGCCAGGGCCGGTTTGGCGAGCAGGTAGCCGATCTTCGACAGGAAACGCGACTTGAATTCGGTGCGTAACATGCGGATCATGGCATCCGCGAGACCTTCGGAGACCTTGAGCACCACGTTACCGACAAAACCGTCGCAGACCACCACATCGACATTGCCGTTGTAAATATCACGCCCTTCGATATAGCCGACATAGTTGTAGGGAGCCTGCTTGAGCAGACGATGGGTTTCCCGGGTCAGCTCGTTCCCCTTGCTCTCCTCTTCACCATTGGAGAGCAGACCGATCCGCGCGCGCTTCTTGCCGAGCATCTGAGAGGCATAGACGCCGCCCATCAGGGCGAACTGGGTCAGATGCTGCGGCTTACAGTCGACATTGCCGCCGACATCGAGGATCAGGGTCTGGTCACGCAGGTTGGGGACGACCGTCGCAATCGCCGGTCGGTCGATCCCGGAGATCCGCTTGAGTACGAACATACCGGCCGCCATGGTCGCGCCGGAGTTACCGGTACTGACCACGGCATCCGCTTTGCCGCTCTTGACCATTTCGAAAGCGACGCGGACCGAAGAGTCCTTCTTCTTACGCACCGCATCCGAGGCGGAGTCGTGCATACCGACCACTTCACTGGCCTCATGCACGCTCAGATCGATGCCACCCAGATCATGCTTGCGCAGCTCGTCTTCGATCAGCGTCGATTGCCCGACCAGCACGACCGGAATCTGCCAGCGGCGAGCAGCCATGACCGCCCCGGCAATCTCATAGGCCGGGGCGTGGTCCCCTCCCATGACATCGACGGCGACGATGGGGCGACGATTCAAGGCGATCACCCCTTATTCAGCAGCAGGAGTGATATCCTTGCCCTTGTAGGTACCGCAGGCGAGGCAGGCCCGGTGCGGCTGCTTCGGCTCGCGACATTGCGGACAGTAGGAGATGCCCGGGGCCTTCAGAGCATCATGGGCACGACGGGTATCACGTTTCGCTTTGGACGTTTTCTTCTTGGGGACTGCCATGTCAATTTCTCCTTGGAGGCCGGCCAATACGGCCGGCGAGCGTTTTTAAAAAATCGGCTCTATTCCCTGATGCAACCGCGAAAAGTCTTTTTTTCATCACCAAGGCACCAAGAACGCCAAGAGAAATATACTCACATGAGGATCTTAGCTTGGTGATCTTGGTGTCTTGGTGATCGCTTTTGGCTTTTTTACGACTGCATCATTCCTTGATCTGAAAATTTTTCAAAGCGGCCAGGCCGCTGTGAAAGACCGGTTTCTCGCACTGGCAGGCGGCCTGATTCCGGTTGGTGCCACAAACCGGGCAGAGACCGGCACACTCGGTCGCACAGAGCAGCTGCTGGGGGAGCGCCATGACCAGATCCTGCTCGATCTCCGGCAGCAGGTCAATCTCGTCCCCCTCCACCGGCAAGAGACCCATCTCTTCTGCATCGAGTTCGCGCTCGGCACTCTCCGTGCCGACCGGCTCACGGCGTCCGGGAGCATAGCTGAGTTCGATCGCAACCGTACAGGGCAAACGAACCGGCTCCAGGCAGCGACTACAGGAGCCCTCGACCACAGTCCGTAAAGTTCCGGAGACTGCGATCAGGTCGCCGGCCCAGACCGCCTGCAACTCCCCGACGACCGGGGTGGTCACTGTCACGCCGCTCTGTTCGGCGGCGGCCAGCAGTCCCGGAAAGAACGTGACCGGTTCATCGATCACGACCCGCTGCGCCGCCTTTTTCAGTTTATCGAGACGTATCTTCACCGGTTTGACCAGGGGCAAGGCAGCAAAACGGTCACTATAAGGAGTTCGCCGTTGCAGTCAAGAGGAATTTGCCGGAGGCAGCCAACGAATTTTCGTTATTAGCGCATCGGCGGCAATTATGCAAGTGATTAAACACCCGCAAAAACCCCTTATGTCATATCGGTTTTTTCAAACTCTGCCACCGCCTGGCGAAAGGCTTGTGGCAGCCGCCTCGGCTTGCGCATGCCATAATGAAAAGCGACCAGGGTCGTCGAGCCTTCGGCGACAACCTGCCCGTCCCGTTCGATGCGGTAGTTCATGACGAAGGAGCTGCGCCCCAGATGGCCGATGCGCACGCCGATGCGCAGCTGATCACCGAGAAACATCTCGGCCAGATACCTGACCTGCGCTTCCGGCAGGATGATCCCGCAGTCATCGCTGATCGCCATTTCGGAAAACCCGAGATTCTGCAGGTAGTCAATCCGGGCATCCTGGAAGAAGTTGAGCACTGCCGAATTGGCAACATGACCACCATAATTGACGTCGGCGACGCGGACGGCATAGGGAATTGTGAACCTAAAGTCTTGCATGATTAGCGACTCACTATGTCTGACAAACGGGGCAGAACCATGTCGATCTCTGGCCAAGCCGGCTGTGGCGGATCGGGGCGTGGCAGACCGTACAGGGCTGATCACCACGACCGTAGACGCGCAGCTGCTGGCGAAAATAGCCCGGCTTACCGGACGAATCGGCAAAGTCCCGGATCGTCGTGCCACCTGCTCGGATCGCTTCGGCGAGGACTTCGCGTACGGCGGCCACCAGCCGGGCCGTTTCGCGACGTTTCAGTCTGTTTGCCGGCTTGTGCGGATCGATGCCGGCGCGAAACAGCGCTTCGCTGGCGTAGATGTTGCCGACACCGACAACCACGGCCGCATTCATCAAGAGCGGCTTGATGGCGACTTGCCGGTGACGGGTCGCCGCAAAAAGGTAAGAGCTGTCGAAGTCGTCAGCGAGCGGTTCCGGTCCGAGGCCGACCAGACGCGGATGGTTCTCTGGCGGCGCGTCGGTCCAGAACAGGGCGCCGAAACGGCGCGCATCATTGAAGCGCAGCAGCGAACCGTCGCGGAACGCGATCTCGACATGGTCGTGCTTGCGGCGCTCGTCGCCGACGGAGACGACGCGCAGATGGCCGCTCATGCCGAGATGCAGAAGCAGCGTCCCCTGGTCGAAGTCGAACAGCAGGTATTTACCGCGCCGGCCGAGTGCCCGCAGTGTGCGTCCGACCAGCAGCTGATCGAGATGATCCGGCACCGGCCAGCGCAGCCGCTCCTCGTACACCCGCACCGTGGCGACGGTTTTGCCGGCGAGCAACGCTTCGATGCCCATGCGGGTGGTTTCGACTTCGGGAAGTTCCGGCATCAGAAGATGACTCTCGGCTCAAGCCGTTCAAATGCGGCGAAATCGATGGCAGCGACATCGGCGGGGAGATTTTCGTCCCAGCGCTGACCGCGGTGATAGCGCCAGGCGCCCCGCTCACGACGCAGCCAGGCGAGCTCGGCGTAGCGCAGCAATTGCCCACCGACCTCGACCTGCCAGAGAGTCACGACCCGGGCCTCGTCGCCGGAGATATCGTCACGGAGAATTAGGGCACGGTCGATTCGGTAGACGCCGGCCAGCTGCTCGCGGGCATGGCGGAGATAGTCGGCCGGTCGGGCAAACTGGAGACGGAAGTTTGACTCCGCATGATAGGAGTCGAAGATCAGGGCGAAATCGCCGCGGGCAAAGGCGTCGATACGTGCCCGGATGACCTGTACCGGCGAGAGTCCGGTCAACACTGAACGTGCCTGATCTGTAGGCAGCGCCATGGCGTCTCAGTCCCTGATGCGCGGATCGAGGGCATCGCGCAGCCCTTCACCGAGCAGGTTGTAACCGAGTACGGTCAGCAGAATCGCCAGACCGGGGAAGACCGACAGCCACCAGGCGGTGCCGAGGGTCTGCTTGCCGGCGATCAGCATGTTCCCCCAGGAGGGGGTCGGCGGCTGCACACCGATACCGAGGAAAGAGAGCGCGCTTTCGGTCAGGATCGCACCGGCGACACCGAGGGTCGCCGAGACCAGGACCGGCGACAGGGCGTTGGGGAGAATGTGACGAAAGATGATGCGGCTGTCACGGGCGCCGAGAGCCCGGGCGGCGAGGACGAAATCGCGCTCGCGCAGGGAGAGGAATTCCGCACGCACCAGACGTGCCACCCCCATCCAGCCGGTCAGGCCGATGATAATCATGATGTTCCAGATCGACGGGTCGAGAAAGGCGATCACCGCCAGGATCAGAAAAAAAGACGGGAAACAGAGCATGATGTCGACGAAGCGCATGATCACGGCATCGACCCAGCGGCCGTAGTAGCCGGCCAAGGCACCGAGCATGATGCCGATGACGGTGGCGATACCGACGGCGACGAAACCGACCAGCAGCGAGATGCGGGCGCCGTAGAGAATCCGCACCAGCACGTCCCGGCCGAGATCGTCGGTGCCGAGCAGATGGGCAAAGCTGGGCGGCTGCAGCCGGCGGGCGATGTCGATCTCACCCGGATCGCGACCGAGCAGAGGCGCGACCAGGGCGAGGACGAACATGAACAGCACCAGCCCGGCACCGGCTAAGGCCATGCGGTTACGCAGCAGTTTGTGCAGCAGAATTTCACGAAAGAACGCGGACATACAAACTGGCCTCAGCGCCGACCGATACCGTGGTATTCGAAGCCGGCCTCCTTGATGATCTCGGGATCGTACTGGTTACGCCCGTCGAAAATGATCGGCCGGCCGAGCATCCCGGCCACCGCCTTGAAGTCGGGATGGCGAAACGGTTTCCATTCCGTCACCAGAACCAGGGCGTCGGCACCGTCGAGAGCGTCGTACTGGTTGCGCGCCAGAGTCAGGGAGCCGTCTTCGAACCAGCGTTGCGGCAGCTCCTGGCGCGCCATCTCCATCGCTTCCGGATCGTAGGCGCGCACCCGGGCGCCGGCACCGATCAGTTCGTGCAGCAGGACCACGGACGGCGCCTCGCGTATGTCGTCGGTCCCCGGTTTGAACGACAGACCCCAGAGACCGAAACAGAGACCGCTCAGGTCGCTGCCGAAGCGGGCGGTCAGCTTGGCGAACAGCACATGCTTCTGCGCCTCGTTGCGGGTGTGCACGGCGTCGAGCAGGAGCGGCTGATAGTCGTGCTGGCGGGCGGTGTGGATCAGGGCACGCACGTCCTTGGGGAAACAGGAGCCGCCGTAGCCGCAGCCGGGGTAAATGAACGAGTAGCCGATGCGGCTGTCGGCACCGATGCCGAGTCGCACCTTTTCGACATCGACACCGAGCAGGTCGCAGAGGTTGGCGATCTCGTTCATGAACGAGATCTTGGTCGCCAGCATGGCGTTGCCGGCGTATTTGGTCATCTCGGCGTCGCGGATCCCCATGACCAGGATCCGGTTGTGATTGCGACTGAAGTCCTGATAGAGTTCCCGCAGCAGGTCACGAGCCCTCTCCGTCTCGACGCCGATGACGATGCGATCCGGTTTCATGAAGTCTTCGACCGCTGCCCCCTCCTTGAGGAATTCCGGATTGCTGGCGACATCGAAGGGGATAGCGGCACCGCGGGCGGCGAGCTGCGTGGCCACTGCCTGCTTGACCTTTTCGGCGGTGCCGACCGGCACCGTCGACTTGGTGACAATGACCTTGTAGCCGGTCAGATGGGTACCGATCTCCCCGGCTACCGCCAGGACATGCTGGAGATCGGCCGAGCCGTCCTCCCCTGGCGGCGTACCGACCGCGATAAAGACCACCTGGCTATCATCGAGCGCCTCGCACAGGCGGGTGGTGAAGCGCAGTCGCTCCTCGCCCACATTGCGCACGACGAGATGCGCCAAACCCGGCTCGTAGATCGGCATCTCCCCCTGGCGCAGCCTGTCGATTTTCTGCGCATCGACATCAACGCAGGTCACCCGATGCCCCATTTCTGCAAAACAGGCGCCAGTGACCAGGCCGACATATCCGGCACCGACAATGCCGAGATTCATATTTAACAATCCTCCACCTGCAAGACAACAGTTCTTTTACAGCACTATGACAGACGATAGTAGCTCCGATACCAGTCGACAAACCGGGCGACGCCGACTTCGATCGGGGTCGCCGGCTGGAAACCGGTATCGCGAACCAGATCGTCGACATCGGCCCAGGTCGCCGGAACGTCCCCCGGCTGAATCGGCAAAAAGTTCTTCTGCGCCGTGCGCCCCAACGCCCGTTCCAGGGTTTCGATCAGCTGCAGCAGTTCGACCGGCCGGTTGTTGCCGATGTTGTAGATTTTGTAGGGTGCGGCACTGGTCCCGGGATCGGGACGGTCGCCCGACCAGGCCGGATCGGCGGCGGCCGGCCGGTCGGCGACCCGGATCACCCCTTCGACGATATCGTCGATGTAGGTAAAGTCGCGCCGCATCTGGCCGTTGTTGAACACATCGATCGGCTCACCGGACAGAATGGCACGGGTAAAGAGGAACAGTGCCATGTCCGGACGCCCCCAGGGGCCGTAGACAGTGAAGAAACGCAGACCGGTACAGGGGAGTCCGTAGAGGTGCGCGTAGGTGTGCGCCATCAGTTCGTTCGCCTTTTTGCTGGCGGCGTACAGGGAGACCGGATGATCGACATTATGATGCACGGAAAACGGCATACAGGTATTGGCGCCGTAGACCGACGACGACGACGCATAGACCAGATGGCCGACCTGCTGCTGGCGACACCCTTCGAGGACGTTCATGAAACCGACCAGATTGGCATCGACATAGGCGTGCGGGTGGGTCAGCGAATAGCGGACCCCGGCCTGGGCGGCGAGGTTGATCACCACATCGAAGCGGCATTCGGCGAACAGACGCTCCATCGCCGGCCGGTCCGCCAGGTCACATTTTACAAACGTGAAATTCTCTTTCTCCATCAGGAGTTTGAGCCGCGATTCCTTGAGTGAGACCTCATAATAATCGTTGAGATTGTCGAGACCGAGCACCTTGTCGCCCCGCGCCAGCAGGCTCTGACAGAGGTGGAAGCCGATAAACCCGGCGGCGCCGGTCACCAGAAACCGCTTGGTCATGCGTCACTCTCCGCGGACGATGAAGTAAGGGTTGAGAAGCTGCTCCTTGTTGTACGCAAGCGGCAGGCCGTCCAGGGTCGTTACCGTCCCGCCGGCCGCCTCAACCACCGCCTGGCCGGCGGCCGTGTCCCATTCCATGGTCGGGCCAAGGCGGGGGTAGAGGTCAGCCTCCCCTGCGGCGACCACGCACAGCTTCAGGGAACTGCCGACCTCGACCGTCTCGGCGACCTTGATCGTTTTCAGGTAGGCCTCCAGGTCCGGCGACGGATGCGAACGGCTCATGACCACGCTCAAACCGTGCTTCGGATCGGCCCGGCGAACCCGAATCGGCACCGGCGGCTGCTGGCCAACCTGCCGCCACGCCCCCTGCCCGATCAGACCGACGTAGGTCGCCTGTCGTGTCGGGACATGCACCACGCCAGCCACCACTCGACCCGCCTCGACCAGGGCGATATTCACCGTGAATTCACCGTTACGCTTGATGAACTCTTTGGTGCCGTCGAGGGGATCGACCAACCAGAAACGCTGCCACTCGCGCCGCTCGGCAAACGGGATCGCCTGCCCCTCTTCGGAAAGGATCGGTATCGCGGGCGTCGCTCCGGTCAGACCGGCAACGATCAGCCGGTGCGCGGCGCGGTCGGCACAGGTCAGCGGCGAATCGTCTGCCTTGGTCTGCACCTCGAAGTCGCCGGCGTAGATCGCCATAATGGCAGCACCCGCCTCGCGGGCAATGGCGACCACCGCCGTGAAGTCAATTTCTTTGCAGTGCATTGGCAGTTCCCTGATGGAGCGGTTGGCGATCAAAGGCAGGGGAAGGTCTGGCGCAGACCGATAAAGAGCAGGTAAGAGACCGGTATGTCGTTATTCTGATCGAATTTCTCATGAGTCTCCCGGATCAAGCGGAACAGGTCGCGGGCATTCAGCTCCAGACCGGGCGGAACACAGAGCAGGCGCTGCCGGTTCTGCATGAAAGAAGCCCGGTTGGCGGCCTGAATTCCCTCGTAAGCACCGACCAGATAGCTGTCGAGGGGTTCGACCGTCTCCTTTTGCGCCTTGCCGTAACCATGGGCCAGTTCCGGGTAGGTCAGATCGGCCAGGGCCGCTGTCGGCCCCAGAACAAGCATGACTCCGACCAGTATCAACCGCAGCATGTCCGCCCCTCTCAGCCGGCTTGCACCCTCAGCAGAATCGCGACACCGCTGGTCGCGGCCACGACCAGCAGATTGTTGAACACCGGCGAGCCGTTGCGCCGGTCAAGCAGAAAGACTTTGATGTAGTAGAGCACGATCGTCAGCAGAACCAGATCGAACAGCTCGGCCAGATGGCCGGCGACATTGGCGCCCAGCCCGCTCAGGGTCATGCCGATCCAGACCAGAAAAGCAGGCGTCACCAGGAACAGCGACCAGACCGGCTCATCCTGCCGTCTGCGGGCGACCCGGTAGGCCGGCAGGCAGGCAAGCAGACCGCACAGTTGCAGCAGAGGAAAAAACAGGGTCATCCGCGCAGCCTCGACCGGAGAACAGCAGGCGTCATGGTCTCAACAGCCGCAGCCACAGTTATGGCAGACGACCTTGTGGCTCCCTTCCGGTTCAATCGTCTCCGGAGCGAAGGCGAGCCGGGTCACGCCGCGGCGCATATCTTCGAACAGATCGCAGTTCGCACTCTGACCGATGACGTGACCGAGACAGAGGTTGCTGACATGATCGGCCGGTGAGCGCAGACGAATGGTGTTGAGCAGGTCGCCATAGCCCTTGATGTCGAGGGCACGTTCCGGTTCGTTGACCAGCTGCACACCAACTCCGGCCGACTCCAGTTCACGACTTAAGTCAGCGACGAACGCCGGCAGAGCCGCCTCGTCAAAGGCCGGCTGCCAGTCGTTGCCGGCCAGCCGGTAGCCGTAGTAAGCAATGGTAATCCGTTTGCGCATGGACATAAACCTTGGGGCTGTCACCCAAAAACCGATGTAACGCCGAGGCGCTGAGGCGCGGCGAAAAGCATGGCAAAAGATCCTCTCTCCGCGTCTCCGCGTTAAATTTTGACTTGAACGCCGCTATCGATTCTGCCCCGGTTGCAGAGAGGGTGTCACCGTCAAACCGGTTGCCATGGGCGTCCGCTGCAGACGCACCGTCTGTGTGCCGGGCTGGCCGGGGCGACGATAGTGTAGCACGACCGTGCTGCCGACCTCCCCCCAGAGCCGTTCGGCGACCACCACGCCGAAATCGCTGCCGTGAAGGGGAAAGTCATCGATCCGGTCGATCAGGTCGCCCGGCAGTAGGCCGAACTGCTCAGCCGGAGTCCCGGCGACGACCCGCAGGACGACCAGCTCGCCGGTGACGATCGGTACCACCTGCAGACCGACGCCACCGAAACCGGCGCTCGCCTGATCCTGGCTGGCGACCGCCGTGCCGAAGAAGAGCAGCAGACCGGAGATCAGAGCGGCCAGACGCACCCGGGGACACTTCATGAATGATCGATCCATGAGGTGTCACCACTCCCCTGGCGCAGCACCTCGATCCGGTCGTCGATCAGACTGATCACTGTGGACGGTTCGCCGAGTCGGACGCCGCCGTCGATGACCAGATCGAGATTACGGCCGAGGGCTGCGTCGATCTCGACCGGATCGTGCAGCGGCGACTGGCCGGAGAGATTCGCGCTGGTGGTCACCAGCGGGTGGCCGAGTCCCCGGACGATCGCCAGGGCGATCGCATCCTCAGGGATGCGGATGCCGACCGTCTTCTGCCGGGTGGTCAGAGTGTCGGGGACGACCTTGCTCGCCTCCAGCACAAACGTGTAAGGACCGGGCAGATGGCGTTTCATGATCCGAAAAGCGAAGTTGCTGACCTGAGCGTAGTTGGCGACATCGGCCAGGTCGGCGCAGATGAAGGAGAACGGCTTGCGCGCATCGCGCTGCTTGATCTGGTAGATCCCCTTGACACCGCGCCGGTTGAAGATGTCACAGCCGATGCCGTACGTGGTATCGGTCGGATAGGCGATGACCCCGCCTCGCGTCAGGCAGTCGACGGCCTTGTGGATCAGTCGCTCCTGGGGGTTGTCCCGGTTGATGGCGAGTAGCATGTGGACGATCCTCCTAGTTGGCAGCGCTGAATTTACAACAGATAGGTCAGACCGTCAACTTGCCGCAGGGCGGCGTAGATCGCCTGCAGCTGTGCCGCGTCTCTGAGTCGGACCAGAACCGTCACGCACTGATGGCGCCCGGCGCGGCTGGCGCGGCTGCGCAGGGCATCGCGCGGCACCGGGACGACCGTCGACACGGCGGTCTGGACCGCGGTCAGAAAGGTCTCGTCGCTATCGGCCGGGCCGAACGCCTTGAACTCGTACACGCAGGGGAAGTCGAGCAGCTGTGCTGGATCGTGCTGCCAGGTCATGAACCGTTGCCGACCCCGGTATGGCCGAACCCGCCGGCGCCCCGCACGGTCTCATTCAGTGTCTCGGTCTCGGCGAACGCGACCCGCGTGACCGGGGCGATCACCAGCTGGGCGATCCGGTCGCCATCGGCGAAGGTCACCGCCTCGGCGCCATGATTGATGACGATCACGCCGATCTCACCACGGTAGTCAGCGTCGATCGTCCCCGGCGCATTCACCAGAGCGATCCCCTGGCGCAAGGCGAGACCGGAACGGGGTCGCACCTGCCCCTCATAGCCCGGCGGGATCTCCATGGCCAGCCCGGTCGGGATCAGCAGCCGCGCCCCCGGCTCCAGACAGACCGGTTCGGCCAGGGCCGCGTGCAGGTCGAGCCCGGCGGCCAGTTCACTCATGTAGCGCGGCGCAATCGCCCCGTCTCTCACTTTTCTGAAACGGACAGTCAGCATGGTCGGTTCCTGGTGTGTGTAAGGAAACTTATATATCAAAACCGCATCTGTATTCTAAACCCTGAGATGGTCACACGTTTCACCCACAGAGGATGAAAGTCGCCGACCTCCTGCTCGCTGCGTTCGCTGCCTCTTTAAACAAAAACCGCGCCGGGCGACTGCCGTAACGCCGAAATCTCGACAGACGGAAAGACGCTGACCGGCGCGGCACTTTCTGTGTGATCCCGTATCATTGGCTCATTCAGGGATCATGACTCTCCGGAGACCGGAGAAGAGGATCAGAGGTCCTCGGGGATCTTCTCGTCGAGGGCTTCCTTGCGCGACAGCTTGATCTTGCCCTGCTTGTCGACGCCGATGCACTTGACGATCAGTTCGTCGCCTTCCTTGAGGATGTCGGTCACTGCCCGCACCCGCTCCTTGGCCAGCTCCGAGATGTGGACCAGACCGTCGGTGCCGGGGAAGATCTCGACAAAGGCGCCGAATTCCATGATCTTGCGGACCGTCGCCCGATAGAGCTTGCCAACTTCGGCTTCCTGGGTGAGATCGCGAATCATCTTGATCGCCTTCTTGCAGGCCTCGCCGTCGCTGGAGGCGATATGGATCCGGCCGTCGTCCTGGATATCGATGGCACAGCCGGTCGCCTCGATGATGCCGCGCACGTTCTTGCCGCCGGAACCGATGACCGTACGCACCTGATCCGGCTTGACCGAAATGGTGGTAATGCGCGGCGCGTACTTGGAGAGATCGCCGCGCGGTGCGGCAATCGCCTTGGCCATCTCGCCGAGGATGTGGATCCGCCCCTGCTTGGCCTGCTCCAGCGCCTGCTGCATGATCTCCCTGGTGACCCCGGAGATCTTGATGTCCATCTGCAGGGCAGTGACGCCGTCGGCCGCACCGGTCACCTTGAAGTCCATGTCGCCGAGATGGTCCTCGTCACCGAGGATGTCGCTGAGGACGGCAATATCGTCGCCTTCCTTGATCAGACCCATGGCGATGCCGGCGATCGGCCGGCTGACCGGCACACCGGCGTCCATCAGCGACATGGAGGCGCCGCAGACCGAGGCCATGGAGGACGAGCCGTTCGATTCGAGGACATCGGAGACGATGCGGATGGTGTACGGGAAGTCGTCGTGCTTCGGCAGGATCTGCGCAGCGCTGCGCTCGGCGAGGTAGCCGTGGCCGATCTCGCGGCGGCCGGGGAACAGACGCATGCTGGTCTCGCCGACGCAGAACGGCGGAAAGTTATAGTGCAGCAGGAACTTCTTGAATTCCATCCCCTGCACATTGTCCATGCGCTGCTCGTCCATGGCGGTGCCGAGGGTGGTGGTCACCAGCGCCTGGGTCTCGCCACGGGTGAACAGGGCGCTGCCGTGGGCTCTGGGGAGAATTCCGACTTCGCAGCTGATCGGCCGGATGGTCGTCATGTCGCGGCCGTCGATGCGCACCCGGTCTTTGGTGACCATCTGCCGCACAACCCGCTTTTCGACCGATCCCAAAATCGACTTGATCTCCTCATCGCGCTCGGGAAACTCTTCGGCCAGCTGCTCGCGAATCTCGGTACGGATTGCACCGAGGGTGGCATAGCGCTCCTGCTTGCTGCGGATTTTGACTGCTTCGAGGACCCGGGCTGAAGCCAGACCGGTCACTTTCGTTTCCAGTTCCGGATCGACAGCCGGCATGACAAATTCGCGCTTCTCGTTGCCGACCAGTTTGCTGAGTTCGATCTGCAGATCGATCAGCGGCTGTAGCGCCTGATGGCCGAAGAAGATGGCGTCGAGCATTTCGGCCTCACTAAGAAAGTGCGCCTCGCCCTCGACCATCATCACCGCATCGCGCGAACCGGAGACAACGAGTTCCAGATCGCTCTCCTTGACCTGTTCGAGTGTCGGGTTGGCGATCAGTTCGCCATTGACCCGGCCGACCCGGACGGCGGCGATCGGACCGGCAAAGGGGATATCGGAGATCTGTACGCAGGCCGAAGCGGCGACCATCGCCAGGGTATCCGGATCGTTGACCATGTCGGCGGAGATCACCGTCGGCATGATCTGGGTCTCGAACATGTAGCCTTTGGGGAACAGGGGGCGCATCGGCCGGTCGATCAGGCGGCAGATCAGGGTTTCGCGCTCGGTGGTGCCGCGCTCGCGGCGGAAAAACGAGCCGGGGATCTTGCCGCCGGCATAGAACTTCTCCTGGTAGTTGACGGTCAGCGGGAAGAAATCCTGCCCTTCGCGCATCTTCCGGGCGGAGACGACCGTACAGATCACCTTGGTCTCACCGTAGCTGACCACCACCGCGCCATCGGCCTGGCGGGCCATCTTGCCGGTTTCGATCACAAACGGCTGACCATTGAACTCAACTTCGACTTTCTGATAACTCATAGGCTTTACTCCTCTTTTCTGACCGGTCATACGCTTGCCGGCCGATCAACGGGTTGTCACCGGACCATCCGGCGACTAAAATGGCAGAGGAGGATGGCCTGAGACAGGGCCTGTTCCCGACAGGAACAGACGCTCTCTCCGGACAACCTCCCGGCCGTGAACTTGACGAAATATAAGAGGCAGCAGGTTCCGGTCTTGCGGAAGAGCTGCTGCCCTTGAGCTGCTAACGACGGATCCCGAGTTCCTTGATGACAGTGCGGTATCTGTCCACATCCCTGCTCTTCAGATAGTCGAGCAGACGCCGGCGTTGGCCGACGATCTTGAGCAGGCCGCGCCGGGAGTGGTGATCCTTCTTGTGGGTGCGGAAATGCTCGGTCAGATAGGTGATGCGCTCAGAGAGCAGCGCAATCTGCACCTCGGGAGAACCGGTATCGCCATCATGCTTCTTGAATTTTTCGATAATTTCCTGTTTACGCTCTGTGGCCAGCACGGCGCCACCTCCTTTTGCATCGATTGTGAGTTGATATGACTGTCGACCGCTCCGGCAGACAGAAGGGTTGTTTACCACAAAAAAACTGCCGAGTAAAGGCCCAATCGGCAGAACTCAACCGGCAGCGCAGCGCGGAAAGACCTTGAGCAGTTCGAAATCAGCCGACCGGTCGGCGCCGGTCGCCGGCGAATATCGGGCCAGAGCGATCAGGTCGGCCCCGTCGAGGAACCTGATCAGGCTCCCTGCCGTCAGGTCGTTCAGCGCGGGCAGCTCGTCCCGACGGGGCACGACCCCATGCTGGAGACGCGTCAGTACGGCGCCGCTCAGGGCGATGCCCGGCCAGTCGGCCAGCGCTTCGGCGGGCGGGATCAGCGGCAGAGCTTCTCCGGCCGCGGCCCGGCATGCCAACTCTTCCGGTGGCAGGGCGTCGGCCTCCGTGAAGCGACCGCAGCGGGTCCGGCGCAGCTGCACCAGATGGGCACCGCAGCCGAGCGTCGCCCCGATATCGTGACAGAGCGTGCGGATATAGACGCCCTTGCCGCAGGCGACCCGCAAGCGGATGTCCGGCGGGCTAAAGTCCAGCAGCTCGATACGGTCGATCCGGACCCGCCGCGGCTCGCGGGCGACCTCGATCCCCTGGCGGGCGAGACGGTAGAGCGGCTGGCCATCCCGTTTAAGCGCCGAGAACATCGGCGGCAGCTGATCGATCTCGCCGACCAGAGGCGCGATAACCGCTTGCACCTGTTCGCACGTCACCTGCCGCCAGTCACCGGTGGTCAACACCTGGCCGTGCAGGTCCTGGGTATCGGTCGCGGCACCGAGGCGCATAGTCGCCTCGTACTCCTTGTCGCCGGCCATCAGGTATTCGATCAGGCGGGTCGCCTGGCCGACAGCGACCGGCAGGACGCCGGTGGCAAACGGGTCAAGGGTGCCGGCATGGCCGACTTTTCTGACCCCGCACCAGCGGCGCACCTGACGCACCATGTCGAAGGAGGTCGGACCCTCCGGCTTGTCGATCACCAGAATGCCGTGCATTCCTCAACCGGACAGCAGCTGATCGAGACGGGCAAAGACCCAGGATTCGACTTCGGCGAGAGTCCCGCTAACCGTCGCGCCGGCGGCGTTGTGGTGGCCGCCGCCACCCATCTCGCGGGCCAGGGCACCAACATCGACCGTCCCCTTGGAACGGAAGCCGACCTTGAAGGAGTTGTCACCGAGCTGACGGAAGAAGATGGCGACCTCGACCCCACGGATCGAGCGAGGATAGTTGACGAAGCGGTCGGTATGCACCGGCAAGGCGTCGGCCTGGTCGTACATGTCGAGGGTCACGGCAATCGAAGCGTAAGCAGCAGAGGGCGCAATCCTGAGGGTCGGCAGGGCGAGCGCGAGCAGACGCAAGCGCTGTTCCTCCTGACTCTCGTACAGGCCGGAGGCGATCGACCAGGGATCGACACCACTGGCCACCATGGTGCCGGCCACGGCGAAGGCTTCCGGATCGGCGTTGGAATAGCGGAACGAACCGGTATCAGAGAGGATCGCCGTATAGATGCAGGCAGCGATATCGGAGGTCACCGGCCGCTTCATCGCCGTCAGCAAACGATAGATCAGCACGCCGGTGGCACTGGCGGCGTCATCGACGGCGTAGATGTCACCGAAATTTTCGGAATGGGGATGGTGATCGATATTGATCAGGCAGCGGCAACTCTCACGGATCCAGTCGCCGGCCCGACCGAGTTCGCCCGCGTCGAGGACAAAACCGACGTCAAATCGCCGCTCCGGCTCGATACGGGTCTGCAGACTCTCGCAAGCCGGCAGGAACCGGAACTCGACCGGGACACCGTCCCGATTGAAAGCGACGGCGTTCTTGCCCATGGCGCGCAGTGCCAGGGTCAGAGCCAGAGTCGAACCGATGGCGTCACCATCGGGACTTTCATGCGAGGCGACCAGAAACGTCGACCCCGACTCGATGGCCCGGACAATGCGTTCAATCTCATTCATCGGCCGGTTTGACCTCCCGCAGCAGTTCCTCGATGCGATTGCCGTAGTCCACTGAACTGTCGTAGGCGAAGACCAGCTCGGGCACAAAACGCAGCCGCAGCACCTTGCCGAGTTGCTGGCGCAGGTAGGGGATCGAACTCTTCAGGCCGGCGGCGCTCGCCGTGCGGCTGTCGTCATCGCCGATCACCGTGTAATAGACTCGCGCCGAACGCAGATCGGACGTGACGTCGACACCGGTAATAGTGACAAAGCCGATGCGCGGATCTTTCAGACCACGGATCAGCAGTTGCGAGATTTCGTGGTGGATCGTCTCGGCGACCCGTTGTGCGCGTTGTGTCGACACTGGCTCTCTTGTCCGTTCAATAATGAATATATTCAACGTGGCAGGCGACCGCTTCGGCATCGGCGCAGGCTTCGATCTCGTCTTCGAGGCGCTGCAGAACCGGCGCCAGGACCTGCTCGCTGGAACTGACCATAACAAAGCCGAGGCGGGCGCTCTGCCAGAGATCCTGATCACCGACTTCGGCGGCACTGACCGGGAAACGGTTGCGGCAGCGGGCGAGAACCCGCTGGACGACGCTCCGTTTCTGCTTCAGGCTCTGCACCCCGTGCAGAAACAGCTCAACCTGCAAAACGCCGATGACCATGAGCGGCTCTACAGGGTCGCCTTCACTTCCTTGATCTCATAAACCTCGATGACATCGCCATTTTTGATGTCGTTGTAGTTCTCCAGACCGATACCGCACTCGTAACCGGTGTTGACTTCACGGATATCGTCCTTGAAGCGGCGCAACGAAGAGAGTTTGCCGTTCCAGATGACCACGTCGTCGCGCAGCAGGCGGGCCCTGGCGTTGCGGACGATCTTGCCGTCGACCACGTAGCAGCCGGCGATGGTACCGACCTTGGAGACGGCAAAGACCTCACGAACCTGGGCGCGGCCGAGGTGAACCTCCTCCAGAGTCGGCGCGAGCAGGCCTTCCATGGCGCTTTTCACGTCATTGACTGCATCGTAAATGACATTGTACATCCGGATATCGACCCCTTCGGCTTCCGCCATCTGGGTCGCTTTCGGTGACGGCCGCACGTTGAAACCGAGGACGATGGCGTCGGACGCCGAAGCGAGACTGATATCGGTCTCGGTGATCCCGCCGACCCCGGAGTGAATCACAAGCAGTCGGCAGGCGTTGGTGGAGAGCTTGCTCAGGGAGTCGGCCACCGCCTCGACCGAACCCTGCACGTCGGCCTTGACGATTACCTTCAGCTCCTTGACATCGCCCTCGCTGATCCGGGCATAGAGCTGGTCGAGGGAGATCTTGCTGGTCTTGGCCAGTTCCGCTTCGCGAATTTTCTGCTGACGGTGCTGGGCGACATCCTTGGCCGACTTCTCGTCTTCCAGAGCATGGAAGGAATCGCCGGCGTCGGGCACCCCAGTCAAACCGGTCACCTCGACCGGGAACGACGGCCCGGCCAGTTCGACGGTCCGGCCGCGGTCGTCGGTCATGGAGCGGACCCGGCCGTGGTGCAGACCGGCGACAATCGGATCGCCGACTTTCAGAGTCCCCTCCTGGACAAGGACGGTGGTCACGGGACCGCGCCCTTTGTCGAGACGGGCCTCGATGACCGTGCCGTGGGCCCGCTTGTCGGGATCGGCCGTCAGTTCGAGAACTTCCGCCTGCAGCAGGATCATCTCCAGCAGCTGATCGATATTGGTCTGTTCCTTGGCCGACACCTCGACAAAGATCGTCTCGCCCCCCCAGTCTTCGGGGAGCAGACCGAGTTCGGACAGTTCCTGCTTGACCCGGTCCGGGTTGGCGTCCGGCTTGTCGATCTTGTTGACAGCGACGATGATCGGCACTTCGGCCGCCTTCGAGTGATTGATCGCCTCGCGGGTCTGCGGCATCACCCCGTCATCGGCGGCAACGACGATGATGACGATATCGGTGACCTTGGCGCCGCGGGCACGCATGGAGGTGAAGGCTTCGTGACCAGGCGTATCGAGGAAAGTGATCTTGCGCCCGTCGAGATC
This sequence comes from Desulfuromonadales bacterium, assembly GCA_032251295.1. Classification (GTDB taxonomy): domain Bacteria; phylum Desulfobacterota; class Desulfuromonadia; order Desulfuromonadales; family BM103; genus BM103. Next base: position 29,170 of record JAVVDS010000020.1, read on the forward strand.
GACGGCATAGGCACCGATGTGCTGGGTGATGCCGCCGGCCTCCCCTTCGGTGACATTCGCCTGGCGGATGGCGTCGAGCAGACTGGTCTTGCCGTGGTCGACATGCCCCATGATAGTGACCACCGGCGATCGAGTCACACTGCGTCCCGAGGTGTCGTCGCCGAGGGGCAGGTCGGTGTGGGAGAGAATGCTCTCCTCGTCGAAGGCGACGTTCTCCACCTCGTAACCGAACTCGGCGGCGAGAATCGCCGCGGAATCGAAATCGAGGGGGTGGTTGATGGTCACCATCTGCCCCTGGGCAATCAGCTCGCGAATCAGATCGTTGGCCTTGACCCCCATCCGTTTCGCCAACTCACCGACGGTAATCACATCGGTAATACGGATCTTGCGCTTGATCGCCTTGGAGACGGTGATTTCGGTCTTTTTCGCGGGACGAGCCGACTTTTTCCCCTTGCGGTAGCGTTCGTTACGATCCGGCTCGTAGACCTCGCGCCGGCCTTTGCGCCGCCCGGCAAAACCGTCCTGTTCTTTGCCGACCTCTGTCCTCCCCTTCTTCTTCTTCTTGCCGCCGCGCACCTCCTTGTCGGCCATCGGTGCTTCGCCGGGCGCCGGCATGGCTGGCGCCGCTCCGGGGGCGGCAGCACGTCGCGCCGGCCGATCCGGCCTGACCTGACCCGGCTGGGGTCGACCAGCAGCGCCACGCCGTGGGCGCTCAGAGGCGGCGACCGTCGGCGTCGGCAGTTCCACTCGCCCGAGAATTTTCGCCCGGTTCACCGACTCTTTCGGTGCGGCGGGCTCTTTTTTTGCTTTCGGTACGGCCTTGTCCGCTACGGCCGGCTCGACAGCGACCTCTTCGGCAACCGCCTCATCTGCCCGCACTTCCGCGGGAGCCGTCTCTTCAACAGGGACGTCCGGAGTTTCCGGCGTTCGACCCTGATCAACAGCCGGCTCTTCTTCGGCAGCTTCAGGCGACACCGCTTTTTCGGCGGGCTCCCCGACTTTTTCTTCGGCCACCGGCTGCGCACTGCGCCGGCGACGGATCAGCCCGGAACCGATACGCTGCTCCTCGACCTTGACGTCGGTGGGCTGCTCGACCGATTCGGCGGCGGAACGCAGACTCTCAAACTTCTCGAGATCGGCAGTCTCCAGAACCCCCATGTGGCTCTTGACATCGATCCCGAGGTCACGCAACTGGATCACCAATTCCTTGTTCTCCAGTCCCAGTTCCTTCGCCAATTCGTAAACGCGAATCTTAGCCATCAAACTTCCCCTGAAACGTTGCGATATTTACGCAGTTCGGCTGCGAATGTTTCGGCCAGTTGCCCTTTGAGAAGACCCAGCACACTTGTCTCCGCCCGCCCGGTCACCCGACCGAGTTCAGCCTTGCGGAACAGCTTGCAGATTGCAAGCTGATCGCGGGCCGCCTTGCCACGCACCTTCTCTTCGATTCCCGCAGACACATCCTCGGCCACGACCAGCAGGGTCAGCGCCTGCCGCCGCTGCAGGGCGGCGAAAACCGCATTGCTGCCGGTCACGATCTGCGACGACTTGCGGGCCATACCGACCAGCCCCAGCAGGCGGGTCGTCAGTGCCGCCAGCGTCTCGGCGAGCAGCCCGTCGAGCTGCACTGCGGGACACGGTTGCCGAAACGCCCGGTCGAACTGCCGCTTGCGTACAGCCTGTTCAAGACAGCTTCTGCTCCAGCAGGTATAAGCACCACGTCCGGGGAGTCGATGGCGAAAGTCGGCAACAACCTCCCCTTGTGGTGAGCGAACATACCTGAGCAGAGCCATCTGGTCAAACGTCTGACGACAGCCGAGGCAGGTCCGTTGCGGTTGCCGGCGCGGCTGCGTCACTCCTCGTCCCGGGCCTCGTCAGTCGTGAGTTCTTCCAGACGCGCGTCATAAGCGCGCTGCACCGTCACTCTGGCTTCACCGGCCATGCGCTCCTCGAGTTCCGGCAACGACTCCGTCGCCCGGATCGCTTCGATCGCCTCCTTGGCCGACAGATCGCAGAAAGAGACAGCACCCGGCTCGACGGCGACGGTTTCTGCGCCCGGCTCCGCCGTCTCCTCGCCCTGAGGCGATCCGGACAGATCCTCAAGCTCGGCCTCGGCCGCCCGGGTCTCGCTCATGATGTCGATCCGCCAGCCGGTCAGTTTGGCAGCGAGGCGGACGTTCTGCCCCTTCTTGCCGATCGCCAGGGAGAGCTGGTCATCGGGAACGATGATCTCCATCGTCTCCTCTTCGCTGTCGACATAGACCCGGGTCACATCCGCCGGTGCCAGGGCGGCACAGGCGAAGCGGGCGACATCCGGCGTCCAGTGAATGATATCGATCTTCTCGCCGCGCAGCTCGGAGACGACATTCTGCACCCTGGCGCCACGCATGCCGACACAGGCGCCGATCGGGTCGACATCCGGATCGTGGGAGACCACGGCGATCTTGGCCCGGCTACCCGGTTCGCGAGCGACCTCCTTGATCTCGACAATCCCCTCGGCGATCTCGGGAACCTCGATGCGGAACAACTCGGCAATCAGCCCCGGATGGGTGCGCGACAACACCACCTGCGGTCCCTTGGTCGCCATGCGCACCTCGGCGATGTAAGCGCGGACCCGGTCGCCCTGACGGTAACTCTCACGCGGCACCTGCTCGCGATGCGGCAGCAGCGCCTCGGCCCGGCCGAGATCGACGATCAGATCGCCACGCTCGTAGCGGCGGACGATGCCGTTGACCAGTTCGCCGACCCGATCCTTGAATTCGTCATAGACCCCTTCACGCTCGGCTTCACGAACCTTCTGAATAATCACCTGCTTGGCGGTCTGGGCGGCGATGCGGCTGAAGCTGCTGGCGTCCATCTTCATACCGAGAGAGTCGCCGACCTGAACATCGGGGTCGATCTCCTGCGCCTCCCCGAGGTCGATCTCCTGGTAGGAGTTCTGCACCTCTTCAACGACGGTCACGAACTCAAACACCTCGACTTCACCGACCTCGTCGTTGTAGTGGGCTTCAAGGTCACGGGTATTGCGGTATTTCTTGTTGGCGGCGGTCAGCACCGCGGTCTCCAGGGCCTCGACCAGCACAGCCCGGTCGATCCCCTTGTCCTTGACCACCTGGTCGATGATGTGATTCAGATTGATGGCGTTCATGCATGCCCCCGGTCTGGGTCTGGGTCTGGCTCCATATCATGGAGCGTCACAACGGATATATCTGACAATCAGAATTCGAGGTCCAAATTGGCCTTGGCGATATCGTGCAGTGCGATGGCGACCACGCCGCCACGCTTGTCGGTCTGCTCGAGGCGGACCAGGTCGTCGCTGCAACCGAGCAGCCGACCGGCAAAGGTCTTGCGACTGTGGCCACGCTGGTCGGGGTCGAGCGGTTCCCGGGTCTTGATCTTGACCGCCTTGCCGGCAAACCGTTCGAAATCAGATGCTTTTTTCAGCGGACGATCGAGACCCGGGGAAGAGACTTCCAGCCGGTAGGCACCACGGACCGGGTCTTCGACCTCCAGCACCGCTTCGACTTCGCGACTGACCGCGACGCAATCGTCGAGACCGACGCCCCCCGGCTTGTCGATGAAGATCCGCAGCGCCATGCTGCGCCCTTCCGGCTTGTACTCCAGCTCGACCAGCTCCAGACCAAAGTCGTCAAGAACCGGTTGCACCAGCTGTTCGAGGGTCTGCTGAATATCGACTTTCATGGCGTTCAAAAAAAAACTTTTGCCAATAAAAAAAGCGAGCCGGGCAGCTCACTTTCGAGTGAACGATAAAACTGGCCGATTTCTAGCAAAATTTTCGATAAAAGGCAAGGAGAAAAATACGAGGAGCAACCGGGGGAACGCCGCCAGCCGTCATTGACGCTGCAGCAGAGTGACGCTCTCGATGTGCCAGGTCTGCGGGAAGAGGTCGAACGGGCGGCTGGCGACCAGCGCGTAGCCGCCGTGCACCAGCGGCAGCAGGTCCCGCGTCAGGGTTGCCGGATCGCAGGAGACGTAGATGATACGGGCCGGTCGCGCCGCCAGCAGCCGGCGCATCAACGGATAACAGCCGGTGCGCGGTGGATCGAGGACCACCAGGTCGAAGACATTCTTCTGCAGCAGGCGGTCGAGACATTCCAGGGCGTCGCCGGCATGAAAGGCGACGTTGTCGATCCGGTTGGCGGCGGCATTGGCGCGCGCATCGGCAATCGCCGGCGCGTAGGACTCGACGCCGTCGAGCCGGGCGGCCCGCTGCGCCAACGGCAGCGAGAAGTTGCCGGCGCCACAGAACAGATCGAGAACCCGCTCCACTCCGGTCAACCCGGCAGAGCGACAGACCGTATCGATCAGGGCAAGATTCTGCGCCGCATTGATCTGCGTGAAGCCGCCCGGACCGATACGCAGCTGCAGACCGGACGGGTGGAGGTCGAGCAGCTGGTCGGCCGTACCGTGCAGCCGGCGCAGAGAGTCCTTGCGACCGCACTGGAGGCTCAGGGTCCACTGCTGTTGCCGCGCCAGCTCGAGCAGCCATGGCGTCATCGGCTCGACGGCAAACGGCAGCAGATGGACCACCAGCTGCACCGACCGGTCGTCACCGCAGGAAAGATCGATCTGCGGCACGCCATCCGGGCAGGGCGCTGCCGGCATGCGCGCACGCAGCAGTGTGAGGACTGCCTGCAGTTCCGGCCGGAGCAGCAAGCAGCGGTCGACATCGACGACGAAGTGGCTGCCGGTGCGGTAGAAACCGATGACGAAACCGGCGGCGGTCAGTCGACATTTGAACTGCACCCGGTTGCGATAGTGGAATTCCTCACCGGCCGCCACGATCGGCAAAACCTCCCCGCTGAGGCCGTTCCTGGCGAGCAGACCGGCAAAAATCCGCTCCTTCCAACCGGTTTGTGCCGTATATGGCAGATGCTGCCACTGGCAGCCGCCACAGTCTCCGAACAGCGGACAGGGGGGGATGCGCCGCAGGGTCGACGACTCGACAAGTTCGACCAGCTCCGCCTCGACATGCCGCTTTTTGACGGTCAGCGGTCGACAGCGAACCCGGTCCCCCGGTGCGGTCAGCGGCACGAACACCGCCTTGCCGTCGAGAAAGCCGAGACCGCGCCCGCCATGAACCAGCGTGTTGATGGTCACCTCACAAGACTGCGGTTCAGCCATAGCGGGGTCCGCCCGCGCGCCCGCGCCTGTCGAGTTCTCCCGCGATCAGGGCACGCAACGCCTCCGGGCGGGCGAGATAGGCGGCGGTGCTCTGCAGATAGCTGTCGATGAGCTGCTGGCGGGTCGCTGTCACCTCGGCAGAGGGGACGCCCATCCGTTCCAGAGTGCGGACCTGGCGGAAACGGGTGCCGAGCAGCCGGCGTGCCGCCAGCCAGAAACCGTCACCGTCCGGATCGTCCTCCGGCAGAGTCAGCTGCAGGGTCACCTCGATCCGCAGGCGGTGGTAATCGCCGAAATAGCGATTGCTCGCATCCGTAAAGACAATCTCCAGGCCGTTGGCCAGTCGCTCCCGGCCAACCTCAGTCATCGCTTTGCTCCAGCAGTCCCCGGCGTTCCCGCTCGACCCGGTCGATTTCGCTGAGCAGGCCGCGCAACACCCGGACCTCACGCTCGTCGAGAGCCGCCCGGCCGAGGATCTGCCGGTAGGAGCGCATGATATGCTCAGGGTTCTGGGGGTTGAGGTAGCTGATGTCGAGGAGCGTCCGGCGCATATGGTCGAAGAGGATTTCGAGCAGCTCATTGCTCGCCAGCCGCCGCCCCCCCGGCCCCTTGCCACGGGCCTCGCCGAGCTGGCGGCCGACCTCGTACAGGCAGATCACCACCGACTGGGCCAGGTTCATCGACTGGATTGTGCCACAGGTCGGGATGGTGATCAGACGCTGGCAGAGGTCGATCTCTTCGGTTTTCAGCCCCTTGTCCTCGCGGCCGAAGACCAGGGCCACCCGGCCGTGGTCGAGCAGGGAGATGAGGTCGGCGGCAGCGCTGTCCGGGTGCAGAAAGTTCTCCCGGTACTTGCCGAAGCGGCGGGTGGTGGCATAGGCGTAGTGGCAGTCTTTCAGCGCCGTCACAAGGTCGGGATAGAGGGTCGCCTGCTCGAGAAGCACGCTCGCCTTGACCGCCATCTTGCGCGCCTCGTCCTGCAGATGGTCGGTCTGGGGCGCCACCAGGCGCAGGTCGGACACCCCGAAATTGGCCATGGCCCGCGCCACCGAGCCAATATTGCGCTCACCCCGGGGTTCGACCAGGACGACGGTGAGATTGTCAAGGTTCACAGGTTGACACTTTCCCAGAAAATCAGAACTTGATGGCGAAACATCCTGTCAAAAAACTCCCGACCAACACCGAAACCGGCAAGAACTGTTGCCGGCTAACGCTTCTCACCCCAGATCTCCCACCAGCCCCTGCACCAGGGAGACGGCGGCGATGGCGGCGGTTTCTGTGCGCAGAATGCGCGGGCCGAGACGCACCGGCAGGATGCCGGCGTGCTGCGCGCTGGCGACCTCTTCGGCCGTAAAGCCACCTTCCGGGCCGATCAGCAGCGCCACCGATTCCGGCTGCAGCTGCGCGATCCCTTCGCGCAGTGTCCAGGGGGCTTGGTCGGCATCGAGGAGCAGCTTGAGCTCGGTCCGGGCAGCCAGGGCCAGGGCTGCGGAGAGGTCGAGGGGCGCAAACAGCTCCGGCAGCATGGCCCGCCGGCACTGCCGGGCAGCCCGCCGCAACAGCTCGGGCCAGCGGTGCGATTTGCGCTGGCGGGCATCCCGCTCGACCAGGGTCGTCGACCGGGCTGTCTCCATCGGCACGATGCGGGCAACTCCGAGTTCCGTCAGCTTTTCCAGGATCAGCTCGAAGCGTTCCCTGTCGGGCAAGGCATGAAAAACCTCAATCCGCAGAGGGCTTTCCGTCGGGCTGGCGAGGCGGACGAACGGGACACAGCGCGGCCGATCGCTGTCGAGGGAGGTCAGCCGGGCGCGGTAGTGATCGCCATGGGGGGCAACCAGGGTGACGATTTCGCCGGGTCTTGCCCGCCAGGCCGCCAGCGCCGCCGACGCCCCTGCCGCCAAAGCGACTTCCTGTTCGAGCCGTGGCGATTCCGTCAGCCGCAGGATGCTCGGCGGTCCGCCCTCATTCACGCATGCGTGGTTCAAGCCCCATCTCCCGGAACAGCCGGAAACGCTCGCGGGCGTTCTGCCGCAACGCATCGTCGTACAGTTCGGCAAAATCGATCACATGCCGGAACTGGCTGACAAACTCCATGGTGCAGATGCGCCCCTGGATCAGCACCCGGGCACCGTTCGGATTGTCTTCGTGCGCCAGGATGACGACCGGCTCGTCGAAGCTCTCCACCGAGCCGTTGTCGTAGACGTGCGGCAGGAAGCTCCCCTTTTTCCAGACCCACATATACTGGTCGAGGGAGACCCCCTGGTTGTCGTCCTGAATGACGATCACCACCCGCTCGCCCTTGAGAAAGAACTCCTCAGCCAGAGCGCACAGAACCCTTGCCCGCTCCGGAGACTTCAAGGGGACGAATTCGACAGTTTTCAGCATCGAACCTCGCTAGCGGCCTGTCTGTCCCCGATAAACGGCTATTGCCGGCGACAGCGCTTCTGTTAGAATGATGGAAAAGACGACCAACGGAGTCTGCCGATGAAACTCTCTCGCCTCTGCGCTCTGCTGCCTTTACTCAGCCTGCTGCTGGCCGGCTGCCTCAGTCCCCTGTCGCGCACGGCCGTCGATCGGGTCGATCGCGACACCACCTTTGCCATGGTCGCCGACAACCCATCAGCCTACCTCGATCGCCACCTGTTGCTCGGTGGCGTGGTGCTCGCCGTCGAGGAGGAGGGGGAAGGAAGCGTTCTCGAAGTGATGGAGTGGCGCCTCACGCCGTGGGGCGAGCCGCTCTCCCTGCACGAGGCCGGCCGGCGTTTTCTGGTGCGCAGCAGGCAACAGCTCGATTCCGGCCACTACCAGCCGGGGCGACTGGTCACGCTCACCGGTGTCGTGCTCGGCAGCGAAACCCGGTTGCGCGGCGAGCATCCCCACGACTACCCGCTGTTCGCCCTCGAAGAGATCCACCTCTGGCGCGGACCGTTCCGCTACGGCATTCACCCGCATCCCGATCCGCAGTTCCCCTACTATGTCGGCCCGGAAGATGGCAGCCGCAGTCACCCCTACGATCCCGGCTACTCCGCCTATCCCTACACCCCTTACTGGTATCGGGTGCATTGAGGGATATCTCGGGTGAATCGTTGATACGTTGAATCGTTGATACGTTGAATCGACGTTGCGCTTTATCCGACCTTCGGCAACGCCCCCTGCACCAGCGCCTGCATCAGCAGATGCCCCTGATCGAGCTTCAGACCGCTCGCCCCGGCGGTCACTTCGCTGTAACTGTCGGCGCCGTTGGCCGGGAACTCGCCGCCGGAACCGAACAGCACGAAAGGGACCGGATCGCGGGTATGGGTCATTTTGGCAACCGGGGTCGGATGATCGGGCAGCAGCAGCACCCGATACTCACCGAACTGGCCGAGACCGTCGAGGACCGTGCCGACCACCTCGGTGTCGAAGCGCTCGATCGCCTCGATCTTCTCGGCGAGCAGTCCGCCATGGGCCGCTTCGTCCGGCGCTTCAACATGCAGATAGACAAAATCGCGTGTCTGCAACGCCTCCAGGGCCGCATCCGCCTTGCCGCGGTAATTGGTGTCGAGATAGCCGGTCGCACCGGGGACCAGAATGACATCGAGACCGGCATAGACACCGATGCCGCGAATCAGATCGACTGCCGAGATCACCGCGCCGCTCAAGCCGTACATGGCATTGAGAGTCGGCATCTGCGGCCGGCGCCCCTGCCCCCACAGCCAGATGGAGTTGGCCGGCGCCTTGCCGGCCGCCTCGCGCGCCCGGTTGACCGGGTGATCGCGAAACAGCATCTGTGCCGAATTGGTGATCTGCGCCAGCGGTTCGGCATCACCGCCCCGTAGCATCTGATCGCGCACGCTCTGGTTGGTCAGGTCGTGCGGCGGCGCGATCTTGAAGTGATCCTTGCCGTTGCGCCAGACCATCAGATGCCGGTAGGAGACCCCCGGATAGAACTGGAACTCGTCGTCGCCGAGTTCTTGCTGCAAAGTCGCGATCAACAGGCGCGCCTCGTCGGTGGAGATATGGCCGGCGGCGAAATCCTGCATGTAAATGTCGCTGCAGTGCACGCCGAGGGTCACCAGATTGAGACGGAAAGCGACATCCGTCGGCGCCAGTTCCACCCCCATGCTGGCCGCTTCCAGGGGCGAGCGGCCGCTGTAGCAGGTCGCGGGGTTGTAGCCGAATACCGACAGGTTGGCGACATCGGAACCGGGGTGAAACGACGGTGGCACTGTTTCGGCCATGCCGATCGTCCCCTGGCGTGCCAGGCGATCCATGTTGATGGTCTTCGCCGCCTGCAGCGGCGTCCGGCCGTCGAGAGCTTCGATCGGCTCATCGGCCATGCCGTCACCGAGAAGGATGATGTATTTCATTGATCACGTCCGTTGTAGGGTTCAGGGGTTGATGGTTGCTGGTTCTGGTCAAGGGCTTGTCAGCCGCGCGGGTGGTGCCGGGCGTGCAGCTGCCGCAGACGCTCCCGGGTGACGTGGGTGTAGATCTGGGTGGTCGAGATGTCGGCGTGGCCGAGCATGGCCTGGACCGACCGCAGATCAGCGCCGTTTTCCAGCAAATGCGTGGCAAACGAATGCCGCAGGGTATGCGGCGAGAGGTTGCGGCGGATCCCGGCCTGGCGGGCGCGGCGCTTAATCATCTTCCAGAAGCCCTGGCGTGTCAAGCCCGCCCCGGAGCGGTTGAGAAAAACGTACGGCGCGGCGTGGGTCTTGTCGAGCAGCGGCCGCGCCTCGGCCAGGTAGGCGCGCAGGGCGGCGACGGCGGTCTCGCCGAGCGGCACGATCCGCTGCTTGTTCCGTTTGCCGAAGGCGGTCAGGTAGCCGACGTCGAGCTGCAGATCAGAAAGTTTCAGGGTGACCAGTTCCGAGACGCGCAGGCCGGTGGCATAGAGGATCTCCAGCATCGCCCGGTCGCGCCGGTCGAGGGGCTCGCCACCGACCGGACTGGCCAGAAGCGTCTCGACTTCGGCCGGCGACAGGGTGTGCGGCAACGACGTCAGATTTTTCGGCGCAGCGACCAGGCTGGTCGGATTGTGCGCCACCAGCTTTTCGGCAACCAGGAACTTGTGGAACGTCCGCAGCGCCACCAGGACCCGTGCCCGGCTGCGGGCACCGAGCCCCTCCTGCTTGAGGTCGGCGAGAAAACGCAGCACCAGCGCGGGCGTGGTCGCATCCGGCCGGTCGACCCCCTGACGGTCGAGAAACGCCACATAGCGGGCGAGATCGCGGCCGTAGGCATCGAGGGTATTGCGCGCCAGCCCCCGCTCGACGGCGAGAAAATTCATGAAGTGGTCGAGGAGATGTTCCATCTCTGGCCGTCGTCCCAACAGTCAGCCGCTCAGTCATCCAGGCACTGCATCAACCGCGCCTGAATCTCGGCGAGCCGGAGATCGTCCTTGATCTTCTGGCCGAAGATATCCTTAACATAGAAGGTGTCAGCGATCTGATCGACCTTGGTCGAAATCTTGGCGACATAGATATAGAGGCCCAGCTCGGCCAGCACCCGCGTCACCCGGTAGAGCAGGCCGATCCGGTCGTGGGCAAACAGATCGATCACCGTGTATTCGACCGACGCCTCATTGTCGAACACAATCCGGCTCGGGAAACGCGGCAGCTTCTTGCCGATGGCCTTCGTCGCTTTCTGCCGCTTACCGATCAGGTCGTCGACATTGCGCCGCCCTTCAAGGACCGCAGCGAGGTCGTCGCGCACCTTCTGCCACTTGACCGGATTGTCAACGGCCCCGCCGACCGGCTTGTTGACATGCAGCATATCGAGGGCATTGCCGTTTTTGCGGGTGTAGATCTGGGCACCGAGAATATTGATGCCGTTGGCGGCCATGACCCCGGCGATCATGCTGAACAGCCCGGGGACATCGACCGTTGAGATCTTCACCCGCGTAAATTCGGCGTCGGTATCGTGGTCGACACTCATGGCCAGCGTCTCGCCACCGCGCTGCAGTTCGAGACGGGCATGGTCGACAATCTCCCAGGAGCGGTGCGACAGCAGGTAACGCGGTCCCAGGGTCCGCACAAGATCCTTGACCGCCTTGTCGCCGAACTGCTCGGCCAGGGCGGCGATCACCTTGCGCTTGCGGTTGCGGACCCGTTCGGTGCGCAGGTCGCGCATGAAGTTGCCGCGTTCGAGCATGTCGTAGCTCTTCTCGTACAGCTCCTGCAGCAGCATCCCCTTCCATTCCGACCAGACATCGGGACCGACCGCCTTCAGATCGGCGAAGGTCAGCAAGTAGAGCATCTTCAGATTCTCGGTCACCATCATGGTATTGGCGAAGTCCTGAATCAGCCGGTCATCATGCAGGTCGCGCCGCTGCGAGATATGCGCCATGTCGAGATGGCGGCGCACCAGGAATTCCAGGCGCTGGCTGCTCTCCCGTCCGAGGTGGAGCCGGCGGGCGATGGTCGGGATCATATCGCCCCCCTTGTTGGCGTGGTCCTGTCCTTCCCCCTTGCCGATATCGTGAAACAGCACGGCAAGCACCAGAAGCGCCCTCTGTTCGATATCGTTGGCGACCCGGGTCAGCAGCGGCTTCTTTGCCGCATAGACACCGTCCCACAGTTTTTCGACCTCCTCAACGGCGAAAATCGAGTGAATGTCGACCGTGTAAATGTGGTAGGCGTCGTACTGCACCTGGCAATAAATCCGCCGGAACTCAGGGATATACCGGCCGAGAAATTCCAGATGATGCATGTCGCGCAGACTCTGGCCGATACCGCCCGGCGTGCCGAGAATCTCAAGGAACATGGCGGAGATCTGCCGCGAACGCCGGAAGGCATCGTTGACCAGGTGCAGATGGCTGCGGATCTGCCCTTTCAGATCGATATCGAGACGCGCACTGTGACGCTTGGCCAGCAGGAACGCCTCCATCATGGCCGCTGGGCGTTCAGCGAACAGGCTTTTCCGCGTCGTCTTCAGTTCATCCTGGTAGATAAAAAAATCGCCATTGAGGACGCGCCGGCCCAGGTAGCCGAGCAGGGGCAGAGGACGGCCACCGGGTCGGTAACAGCGCATGATCAGACTGGTGGCGAGGTGCTCGGTGCGGGTCGCCTGGGCATAGTAGTCGCGCATGAACTGCTCGACCGCTTTGGCTTTGCGATTCTTGCGGTAACCGAGAAACGCGGCGATCTTCTCCTGATGCTCGAACAGCAGCTGATCGTTTTTGCGCCGGGAGAGAAAATGCAGTTCGTTGCGGATCCGCCAGAGACTATCGAACGCCGACGCAAAACCGGCCAGCTCCTGTTCGGAGATCACTCCTTTGGCAAGCAGGTCGGCGAGGCTGTCGACCTTGTATTTGACCCGGGCCATCCAGACAGCGGTATGCAGATCGCGCAGACCGCCCTCCCCCTCTTTGATATTCGGCTCCAGCAGATAGACCGAGGAACCGTATTTGCCGAGACGATTGCAGTGTTCTTCGTATTTCAGGCGGAGAAAGGTCTGACTGTCACGAGTCAGCATCGGCTGGTAGACCTGGCGCCGGAAATCGTCAAAATGCTCCGGGTCGCCGGCGAGGAACCGGGTATCGAGCAGGGAGGTGCGGATGGTCAGATCCTGTTGGGCCAGATCGAGGCAGTCGGTCGCGGTACGCACGCTGTAGCCGACATCGAGATTCAGATCCCAGAGCAGATAGAGCATCCGCTGGGCGAGCTGCTCGGCGTGGGCTTTTTCCCGATCGCCACAGTAGAACATCAGATCGATATCGGAGCGCGGATTCATTTCACCACGCCCGTAGCCCCCCAGGGCGATGACCGCCAGGCAGGAGTCGTTTTCAGCAGGATCACCGGCGGTCACGCAGCGATAGAGTCCACCAATCAGTTCATCGATCGTCGCGGTCATGCAGGCGACCACCGCGCGGCCGTCCCCTCCCTGCCGGTGCAGCCGGCAACAGGCGTCGTGCCGCTCATCAAGATAGACGCGGGCCGCCGCGATCAGCGCGTCACGACGCTCGGCAAACGGGATGTCGGCGACCGCCAGCAGCCTGGCGGCGGTGAAGTCGGGAGGCTGTTCGGCCATGGGGAGAATCACCGCGCTGCCGCCACCAGGCGATTATCGACGGCGTACTTCTTGACCGCCTTAGCGATAGCATCCGTGGCATGGTCCTGGAACGCACCGCTCTTCAGCCGTTTTTCTTCACGAGGGTTGCTGATGAACGCCGTTTCCACCAGCACCGATGGCATGGTGGCGCCGAGGAGGACATAAAACGGACCCTGGCGCACCCCCATGTCGCGCACCTGGTCGTAGTTGCGCGACAGCCGGTCGACCAGCGATTTCTGGATCTCGGCGGCCAGACGGCTCGATTCGTTAATCTTGGAATTGGCCATCAGGTCGAACAGGATCAGCTCCAGATCGCCGACCTGTTTCAGCGACGTGCCGTTTTCCCGGGCGACCACCGCCGCCGCCTTGTCGTTCTTGGCGAAGTTCAGGTAGTAGGTTTCCACCCCGTAAGCCTTGCGGCTGTTATTGGCGTTGGCATGGATAGAGATAAACAGGTCGGCCCCGACCTTGTTGGCGATCGCGGTGCGCTCCTCCAGCGGCAGATAGACATCGCCGTTGCGGGTCAGGATCACTTCACAACCGAGTTCCTTGCGCAGCTTCTCTGCCAGGCGCCGGGCCATCGCCAGGGTAATATTTTTTTCGTAAGTGCCGCCGGGGCCGACCGCACCCGGATCCTTGCCGCCGTGCCCCGGATCGATAACGATCCGGCGCAGGGAGGTCGAAGCAGACGCCACGGGGACGTGCGGGGTCGGCTCTCCCCCCGGCTGTCCGTCGAGGATTTTGGCAATCGCATCGCCGTCCGCCGGTGGCAGGGTCCGGATTTCCGTCTCCCGGCGGGTCAGTTCCGCCACCTGCTCGCCGGCGATATCGATCACCACCCGGTAGGGGTCGGGCAGCTGGAAGACCTTGTAGTCGCCGATGCTCTTTAGATCGAGAACGACCCGCACGGTACGGGCGTCCGGCTTGCCGGTGCGGATGCGCCGCAGCAGACCGTCATCGACAATCGTCGGTTCTTTGAGGCCGTCGCTCAGGCCGCAGGACGGCAGGTCGATATAGAGCCGTGGCGGACTCTGCTGTTGCGAGTCCGCCGCCAGAAAGTGGGCGGAGAACTCACTCTGCGCCGACAGGTCGAGGACAATACGTGTATAACCGGGATTCGACCAGAAACGGATCGCCGTCAACTGTTTCTCGCCGCTTGGCAACGAGGCCTGCGACGGAGGCGGCGCCGGCTCGACCGGCGGGCTGACCGACGGCGGCTCAGCCGACTTGGCCAGCGGGCGCCAGGCACTCAGACGCTGTTCGGCGGCCCGCGCCCGTGGCGCCATGTCACCGGCCGGCTGGATCTCCAGCAGGCGGCTGTAATCGGTCCAGGCCTGCTGCGGTTCGTCGAGCACCGTCTCGGCGAGTTCGCCGGCACGGAACAGGGCGTCATCGGCGAGAGAACTGGCCGGGTAGCGCCGGGCCATCTGCCGGTAGTCGTCGGCAGCTTGACGGGCATCGTCCTCGACCCGGCTGACCACATAGAGGCCGTCGCGGGTTTTGGCGACCATGAACAAAGCGTCGGCACCACGCTTGTGGTCGGCATGGCGACTCTGCACACTCTGGAACAGGTCGATCACCTTCAGCCACTGGTCGCGGTACATCTGCTTGCGCGCAGAATTCTGCAGAACGTAATAAGCGTCGCGCGCCTCCTGGTAGGCCTGCTCGGCACTCTTGGCCAGAGCGGGGGCCGCCAGAGTCAGCAGCAGCAGAAGCAAGGTGAACTGTCTGATCGTCTTGGTCACGAATTCAGTTCCTTCTTGAGCTGATCGAGAAGATTCAGCGCTTCGAGGGGCGTCAGCACTGCGACATCGATCTCGGCCAGCCGCTGGCGCAGGGGGTCGGGCGGCTCGAACAGACTCAGCTGCGGGGCGGGCGCCTTGCGGCCGCCGGCGGTGCGAGCCAGACGCGGCGCGCCGGCTTCGTATTCGCCCGACTCCAGATTGCGCAGCACCTCTTTGGCCCGCTCAATCACCGCTTTGGGGAGACCGGCCAGCCGCGCCACCTGGATGCCGTAAGAGTGACTGGCGCCACCTTTGACGATCCGGCGCAAAAAGACAATCTGGTCGTTCCACTCCTTGACCGCCACATTGTAGTTCTGCACCCGTTCCCGGGTCTCGGCCAGTTCGGTCAGCTCGTGGTAGTGGGTCGCGAACAGGGTGCGGGCCGCCACATCAGCGTGATCATGCAAGAATTCCGCCATAGCCCAGGCGATACTGATGCCGTCGAAGGTCGAGGTCCCCCGGCCGATCTCGTCGAGAACGATCAGGCTGCGCGGCGTGGCGTGATGGAGGATATTGGCGGCTTCGGTCATCTCGACCATGAAGGTCGACTGGCCGCGGGCCAGGTTGTCGCTGGCGCCGACTCTGGTGAAAATCCGGTCGACCAGACCGATTTTTGCCTTTTTTGCCGGCACCAGACTCCCCATCTGCGCCAGCAGGACGATCAGCGCCACCTGACGCATGAAGGTCGACTTGCCGGCCATGTTCGGCCCGGTGATGATCAGGATCTGGTTCTGCGCGGTATCGAGGCGCACGTCGTTGGCGACAAACCGTTCGCCGAGGCTCATCGCCTCGATCACCGGATGGCGCCCTTCGACGATCAGCAGCTCGGTCGATTCGTCCATGGCCGGCAGGCAGTAGTCGCGTTCATGGGCGAGATCGGCCAGACCGAGCAGGACATCAAGAGTCGCCAGACAGTCGGCGACCGCCCGGATCCGCTCGCCTTCAGCGGCGACCTGGCGCCGCACCTGCTGGAACAGATCGTACTCGATCTCGACCAGCTTCTCCTCGGCGCCGAGAACCTTCTCCTCGTACTCCTTGAGGGCCGGCGTAATGAAGCGCTCGGCGTTGGCCAGAGTCTGCTTGCGCTGGTAGTCGTCCGGCACCCGGTCGAGATGACTGCGGGTGATTTCGATGTAATAGCCGAACACCCGGTTAAAACGCACCTTGAGAGAGGCGATGCCGGTGCGCGCCTTCTCCTCCTGTTCCAGGCGGGCGATCCAGCCCTTCCCTTCCCGGCTGATCTGGCGCAGTTCATCGAGGCCGGCGTGATAACCGGCGCGGATCAGCCCCCCTTCGCGCAGCACGAACGGCGGGTCGTCGACAATCGCCTGACCGATCAGGGCAACAACATCATCTAACGGGTCGATAGCGTCTCGCAGTCTGTCGAGCAGCGGGCTCTGCAGCTCGGCGAGCAGCACCTTGATGGCCGGCAACCGTTGCAGTGAGACTTGCAGGGCGACCAGGTCTTTGGCGTTGCCGGTCGCCATGGCGATGCGGCCGTTGAGGCGCTCCAGATCGTGAATGCCGTCGAGCCGTTCGCGCAGTTCGTCGCGCCGCAGACTCTCCTCGACCAGTTCGGCGACCGCGGCGTGGCGCGCGCGGATGCGGTCGAGGTCGACCAGGGGGTGGGTGATCCAGTGGCGCAACTTGCGCGCCCCCATGGCCGTCACCGTGCGGTCGAGGACACCGAGCAGGGAGCCGTGCCGCTTGCCGTCGTGCAGGGTGGCGGTCAATTCGAGGTTACGCCGGGTGAACTCGTCGAGGACCATGTAGTCGCGACAGTGATAGGTCCGCGGCGGCTGCAGATGACTGACCGCCCCCTGGCGCGCCTCGCGCAGGTAGTGCAGCAGCATACCGGCCGCCAGCCGCGCGCCGGGCAGGTCGGCACAGCCGAACGCCTCCAGGGAGCCGTCGGGGAAGAACTCGCCGAGCAGCTGCACGGTGCGATCGTCCGACAAGGCCCATTCGGCGACCCGGTTGACGGTGCGCCCCGCCAGAGACACTTGCAACCGGTCGTGCAGCCAGGCGCCGTCGCTGCCGTCCGGCAGCAGCACCTCGGCCGGGTCGCGGGCCAGGATCTCCCCGGCGACCGCGTCCAGGCCGTCCAGCTCGGTGATGCGGAACTCACCGGTGGTGATATCGACAAAGCCGAGACCGCAGGCGGCGTCGGCCGATTCGCGCCCGGCGACCGCCAGCAGGTAGTTGTTACGGCGCGGATCGATCGTCCCGCTGTCGACCACCAGGCCGGGGCTGACCACCCGCACCACCTCGCGCCTGACGATCCCCTTGGCGGTTTTCGGATCTTCGACCTGCTCGCAGATCGCCACCTTGTGACCGTGCTGCACCAGCTTGGCGATATAGGGCTGGCAGCTGTGGAATGGAATGCCACAGAGCGGGATCTCCTCGTCGGCCCCCTTGTTGCGCGAGGTCAGGGTGATATCGAGGATGCGCGAGGCGACCACGGCATCATCCAGAAACATCTCGTAGAAATCGCCGAGCCGGAAAAACAGGATCGCGTCCGGATGGTCGGCCTTGATCTCGAGATACTGCTGCATCATGGGGGTGGTCTTGGCCATCGTAGATTTTTCCTAAGAAATACAGATCTTTGCAGAAACAGAGAGGACTCGACTCATCCGTAAAATAGCGGGGATTATGTTAACAAAACCCCTTTCCGGGTGTAAACAGGGAAAGCGTTGCATCTTCGTCCTGCCTGCATTACTGTTAACCCAATAATACGCACCCGGGACAATTCAGATGGACAATCACTCCGAAGTTTTACCGCTGCTGAAAGGGCTCGACAAGTCCGCTTTCCATATCGGCTCCCTCGATGACGAGATCCGCGTCGACCGGCTCTGCGTCGACCTGATCAGGCATCTCTACCAGCATCTGACCCACGAGGACGGGCTGGAGCCGGAGCGGGCCGGCGCGCTCTGCCACGGCGCCGACTTCTTCCTGCGCGAATTCATCATCGCCGATCGCAACGACAACCTGTTCCATATCGACGCCGAACGGGTCCGGCAGTTCGCCGGCCACTGGTACATCGTCCGCACCCTGGAGCCGAACCGCGCCGAACTCGCCGGCATTCTCGCCGGCATCGCCGCCTGCTACCGCTTCCTCAGCCGGCAGGGGCTGATTGTGCAGACCGTCTGTGATGAAATCGTTGCCGCCTGCGACGATCTCGACACCTATGTCGAGCGGATCGAAGCGTTCTGGGCCATCGACGAAGGCGGTTATGACGCCTGGCGGGCCGGCTGCCCCCTCGACGAGCCGGGACCGGCCTGAAACCGATGGCGAACAGTGCCCGCAAGATCGGCGCCGCGCGTCTGTCCGTGGCCGCCGCCGTCTCCCTCGCCGTGGTCAAGCTGGCCACCGGTCTGCTCACCGGCAGCCTGGCGGTCCTCTCCTCGGCCATCGACTCCCTGCTCGATATCCTGATGTCCGGCGTCAACCTGTTCGCCATCCAGCACGCCGAGCAGCCGGCCGACGAACGCCACCCCTACGGTCACGGCAAATTCGAAACGTTGGCGACCATCTTTCAGTCCCTGGCGATCGCCGCCTCCGGCGGCTGGATCATCTACGAGGCGCTCAAGCGGCTGGCCGCCGGCAGCACAGTCACCAGCCCCGGCAGCGGCATGGTGGTCATGGCGGGGAGTCTTGTCGTCTCCTGGTTTTTGAGCCGCCACCTGCGGCGGACGGCGCACGAGACCGACTCCTCGGCCCTGGAAGCCGACTCCCTGCACTTCGCCATGGATGTCTACACCAACCTGGCGCTGCTGGTCGGCCTGGGGCTGCTCGCCCTGTTCAACCTCCCCTGGCTCGATCCGGTCATGTCGCTGCTGGTCGCCGTCTACATTCTCTACGAGGCTCTGCGCCTGCTGCGCCGCGGCATGGGCGATGTTCTCGATGAGCAGTTACCGGAGACTGTACGCAGCGAAATCGAGCGGCTGATCGACGACCACAAACACGAACTGTTCGGCTTCCACAACCTGCGTACCCGCCGCGCCGGCTCGCAAAAACTGATCGATTTCCACCTGACCGTCTGCAAGCACCTCTCCGTCGCCGAGGCTCACGACATCACCGACTACCTCGAACGACGCATCGCCGGGCAGATCCAGGGGACCGACGTCACCATCCACGTCGAACCGTGCCGCCGCCACGACTGTCCCGGCCGTGAGCACTGCCCGGCCCAGACCGTCCGCGGCAAGCATGAGAACGGGGAGAAACCGTGGTGGGAAGTTTGAAGGCGCCGGGTTAAGGAAAGAAAAAGCCGATTTCGATCCCGATAGCGATGGCGATTTCGAAAAAGCAACGCCCCATCGGGGACGGTCACTCTCTCGATTCAACAAGAAGAATATCCCCCTTTGACAACGGTGGCATTTTCGATTTTGACGCTATAGCGTTATGCAACGGGTCGGAGAGTCAACCATCAGTTACGAAGCTCTGCTCGACGACCTTAAAGCTCATGGCAAAATATAAACTCGTTTTCAAAGAGTCGGTTGCCAAAGGCCTGAAAAGCTTCCCAGGCAAAGATGTCGTCCGCATTCTGGAGCGCATTGACGCCCTTCAGCACAATCCCCGTCCGGTCGGAAGTGAGAAACTGTCCGGACAGAAGCGTTATCGTCTCCGCCAGGGAGTCTATCGCATCCTTTACGAAGTTTCGGATGAATGTCTGATTGTGACGGTGGTGAAGGTGGGACACCGCAGATATTTACCAGGCATCGTAAGTTGAGCCTGGTCGGTGTCGGTGGGGTCGGGAGGCTGTTTCATCGTTGATGCGGTTATTCGTTGATTCGTTGGCAACG
>JAVVDS010000021.1:0-46323 GCA_032251295.1 Desulfuromonadales bacterium
CGATAGCGATAGCGATAAAACATTATTGACTCCCGAGGAGAATCAATGAGCGAAGACAGCAAGAAAATCATCTACAGCATGGTCGGCGTCAACAAGAACTACCAGGGCAAGCCGGTCATCAAGGATATCTCCCTCTCCTATTTTTACGGCGCCAAGATCGGTGTCCTCGGCCTTAACGGTTCCGGCAAGTCGACCTTGCTGCGCATCATGGCCGGAGTCGACAAAGAGTTCAACGGCGAGACGATCCTCTCCGACGGCTACAGCGTCGGCTACCTGGAACAGGAACCGCTGGTCGACTGCGGCAAGAGTGTGCGCGAGGTGGTCGAGGAGGGAGTGCAGGAGACCGTCGACCTGCTCAAGGAGTTCGAGGAGATCAACGCGGCGTTTGCCGATCCGGATGCCGACATGGAGGCCCTCTGTACCCGCCAGGCCATCGTTCAGGACAAGCTCGACGCCCTTGACGCCTGGGAACTCGACTCGCGTCTCGACCTGGCGATGGACGCCCTGCGCTGCCCGCCCGGCGACACGCCGGTGAAAGTGCTCTCCGGCGGCGAGAAGCGCCGGGTGGCGCTCTGCCGGCTGCTGCTGCAGAAACCGGATATTCTGCTCCTCGATGAGCCGACCAACCATCTTGACGCCGAGACGGTCGCCTGGCTGGAGCAGCACCTGCAGCGCTACGAGGGGACCATTATCGCCGTGACCCACGACCGCTACTTCCTCGACAACGTGGCCGGCTGGATCCTCGAACTCGATCGTGGCCACGGCATCCCCTGGAAAGGCAACTACTCCAGCTGGCTCGAGCAGAAGCAGGAGCGGCTGCGCAAGGAAGAAAAAGCCGAGAGCACCCGGCAGAAGACTCTGCAGCGGGAACTGGAGTGGATCCGCATGAGCCCCAAGGCCCGCCACGCCAAGGGGCAGGCCCGCATCAACTCCTACGAAAAGCTGCTCGGCCAGGAGGCCAGCGAACGCGAAAGCAGTCTGGAGATCTACATTCCACCCGGACCGAGACTCGGCAATATTGTCGTTGAAGCCAAGGGTGTTGCCAAAAGTTACGGCGACCGCCTGCTGTACGAGAACCTGAACTTCATGCTGCCGCCGGGCGGCATTGTCGGCATTGTCGGCCCGAACGGCGCCGGCAAGACCACCCTGTTCCGCATGATCACCGGCCAGGAGCAGCCGGACGCGGGGAGCTTCAGGATTGGCGAGACAGTCAAACTCGCCTATGTCGATCAGGACCGGCCCCTTGCTGGCGACAAGACCATCTTCGAGGAGATTACCGGCGGCCAGGAACAGATTCTGCTCGGCAAGCAGCTGGTCAACGGCCGGGGCTACGTGGCGCGCTTTAATTTCTCGGGGGGCGATCAGCAGAAAAAGGTCGGTGTGCTGTCCGGCGGCGAACGCAACCGTGTGCACCTGGCGAAGATGCTGCGCGAAGAGGCGAACGTGCTGCTCCTCGACGAGCCGACCAACGACCTCGATGTCAATACCCTGCGGGCGCTTGAGGAAGCGCTCGAGAATTTTGCCGGCTGCGCCGTGGTGATCAGCCACGATCGCTGGTTTCTCGACCGCATCGCCACGCACATCCTCGCCTTCGAAGGCGATTCTCAGGTCGTCTGGTTTGAAGGGAATTACTCGGAGTACGAAGAGGACCGCAAAAAACGTCTCGGCAAGGACGCCGACCAGCCGCACCGCATCCGCTACCGCAGCCTGACCCGGCAGTAGGCGGGGAGCATGGTGTGGGTATTGATGAAGCTGTGGCCGGTGGTCGCAGCATGGAGAACACGGAAATCAGGATTCTGGGCTCGGAATAACCGCGAAAACCCTGCCTTTTCCGGCTCCCTGTTGTTCATGTTCAGAGTCGTGAACTATCGAGAGGATGGACAACGACATCGCCATCGATATCAAGAGCCTTAACAGTTTCGACAATCTGTCGATGATGGGTAAAAAGAATGACCTGGTTCTTTTTTGCCAACTCGGCAAGGGCCTTCAAAGTCGCCTCCGAGCGAGCATCGTCAAAGTTGACCAGGATGTCGTCGGCAATGAACGGCATGGCTTCATGCTTTTCGAGACGCCACTCAAGAGTCGCAAGTCGCAAGGCCAGATAAAGCTGGTCTCGCGTACCGGAGCTCATCCCCTCAACGGTCCGGGTCCTGCCATCAGGGCAGACTCCGACCAGAATCGGGTTGCCACGGTCGTCGAGATCCGAACGCAGACCCGGAAAAGACCCGAGGGTCAATTCGGCGAAGTAGCGGGACGCCATTTTCAGAATGGGGTCCTGATTTTCCTGGCGGTAACGTTCGATTTCTTTTTTCAGCAACTGACTCCCCAAACGGACGCGGAGGTAACGATCCGCCAGGCGCCGAACCTTGGCCAGAGCCGCCTGAGCTGCATCTTCCATGGCCGCGGCCTCGCCACTGCCATCCATCTTCTGCAGCTCGTTGAAGGCCGCACCCTTTTTCTCGGCAAGCGCCTTGATTTGCGGTTCCAGCTCAGCGGCGATCTGTCGTGACAATCCCTCAATCCGCCCGGGGAGTTCGTTGGGATCAACGTCCTGCCGCTGTTCCTCCAGCAGATCGAGGCCTATCCCCTCAGCGATCCCGGTCAGGACATCTTCGAGTTCGGTCAGGGCCTTTTCCGTAGCCTGTCGCTCGCGGAACCTGGCATCCACCTGAGTCATCTCGTCATCAGTTGCGCAGCACGCCAGTTCGCGCAACGCAGCCAGCTCTCTCTCGACAGCGTTCAGGTCAACGCCAGACTGACGAATCTCCTCCCTGGTGGCCTCCAGGTCTTCATCGAGCTTTGCCAGAACCGACTTGGCTTTTTCTGCGTCCCTGACCATCGCCTGGAGCTTGACGACCGCCTGGCCAGAGGTGAGCGCGCCCAAATCGGGAGCGATTGACTGAACCAGGCTGCGGACGGATTCATCAAACGTCTGCGCGTGCTGATCAATCTCTTGAAGACGCTGTTGGTAGCCTTCGATCTCGGTGACCTTTTCCAGGCAGGAACGCAAAGTTTCCAAGGCATTTGCCGCATCTTCGGTCGAAACATCCGCAGGCAACCCGAATCCATGCAGAGCCGAAGCCCACTCCTCTCGCCAGTCGTTCATGGCCTGCCGGGCGGCGCTTAACGCCTTCCCGGCAAGGTCTATCTCTTGCCTGTTGCGCTGCTCATCCATCTGAACCGACTGCCGCTGATCCTGAGCTGTCTTCAGTTCGGCCAGGGCTTGCTCAGCATAGACAAGCACCGGCGACAGCTCGTCCGATGCCAAAGCCTGTTCCTGGCCAACCTTTTTCAACTCGGCAATTAATGCAGCACCGAGTCGCCTTCGCTGCTCTATCAGCAACTGTTTTTCAGTCTCTTTCTGCTTCCCCTCGCGAAGATTTCTGCGAATCTCCTGGCACTGGTCAATCCAAGTACGCATCTCACGAGGAGAGCGTGGCGGCAAGGTGCTCTCCTCCCAGGCTGTCTGCCATTTCAGTTCGAGCTGTTCTTTCTGCGTCGCGATCTCTGCCGCATCTTTATTCAGCCTCTGTTGCTGCTGCTCCAGCTTTTCGACTTCGGCCAGCAGGCTTGCATACTGGTGGAGACGATCTGCGGCAGAACGCAACTGATCGGAGATTTCATCGGCTGAAAGCATGCCGTGCTCAAAAGCACTGGGCAGATCGTGGTTCTTGTCGTAGTCGCTGATTTCCTTCTCCAGCGTTTCACCACCAAGCCAGGCCCGCTTGACGAGTTGCCAGCCTTGGTCCCGCCGCCTCCTGGCTTGAGACAGATCCTCCTCGGTGGCGACGGCACCCGCTCTCTTTATGGCGTCGATATCACGCCGGTTTCGATCAAGCTCATCCTGGACATCTTCCCGCTCGCGTCGCTTCTGTCGCTGGCGTTCCCCCGCCTCCCGATATTGCTCGACAAACATATCGATGGTTGCCGTGGAAGGGAGCGGCAATAACAGCAAGGCCTCGAGTGGTCCTGTCCACAAGCCGATCTGCTGCAGATCAGTGGTCGCGTTTACCAGCAACTCCCTGGCGTCGCGCTCAAGAGTCCTCAAGACAGCGTCGAGATCACCCGCTCGCTGAGCCGCCGTGACAGCGGCATTCAGACCACGCAAATCACCGACCTCAGGCAACGTTTCGAGTTGGGTCTGCAGGCGATTCTGCTCCTGGCCCAAGGCTGCAAACCGGCTCCCGGCCTCTGTCAATGCCTGCTCAATTCCGGCAAAACGGTTGCCGAGGGGGAGGATCGTTTTTCGTCTGGCCAGAAGGTCTTTAAGCTGCCCGGTTTGCGAGAGGTTGAGAGACGGCGCCACCAGGTTCAGCAAAGCTTCAGCCCTGGTGCGACATTCGATCAGCTGGTTACTGATTTGCGGACGATCATGCGCCGCCTGTCTCTGCACACCCAGACCTTGATGCAGGGCATCGATCGTCTCCGATTGATCGAGGATCTCCTGACTGAAGGTCGCTCCGGCTCTCTTCCCCTCGAGTTCGTGCTGGCGGGACCGTGCCTCTTGTAAAGACTTGTCAACCTGCCGTTGCCTGGCCAGGGCTGTTTGGAGCCGTTCGGAAAAGTCCGCCGGCAAATGGCTGAAGTTTCCCAGGGATTTCAGTTGTTCACGCAGCGCCACCCGCTTGACCAGATAGTGAGTCGCTCGTTGCAAGCGCTTTAATCGTTCCAGCTCAGCGCTGAGTTCACCTTTTTGCTCGTCAATTTTCTCCAGTTCGCGAGACGCCGTATCAAAGATCTCCCGCTGGCCCTGCCAGTCCGTACTCGACAAGGCAAGGTGTCGGATTTTCTTTTTGATGTCCTGATAGGCCCTGATGGCCTGATTCAGTTCGGGCTTGCTGGCAGATCCCTTGAAGAGATCATCGCACTCTTTGTCCATGGACTCGATGATGCCATGGAGGGCAGAAAGTCCCGCCCCGGCAGAAAAGAGCGCCTGACCGATATCCCCTTTTTGTTCAAGGATATCCCGCCCTCCGGTCACCAGGGATTCATGGTCAATGCCGAACAGGGCTTTAAACAGAGGTTCCTCGATGCCGTGCAGAAACTCCGCCAGAACGCCCTGGTCGATCATGTTGTGATCGACATCCTGAAGGTCCCCTTTATTCTTCTTACGTCGCCAGAAAGTCAGCTCCTTGCCATCAGCATTTTCAAGGTGGCCGCCGATCAGCAATTGGCCGTATTCGTGCAGAAAATTGTCGGGCGTCCGCGCGTCGATGCCGTACAGAAGGCCCAGGAGCGCTCTCAGCGCCGTGCTTTTGCCCGCCTCGTTCGGACCATAGACAATATGCAGCCCGGGGCTGTCTGACCGGAAATCGAGGGAACGATCCGTGAAGTGCCCATAGGCCTTGAGATCGAGGCGTTTGATTTTCATTGGGCACCTCCAGATTCCAGGAGTTGCCCAATCAGAAGATTTTTAATATCCGAGCGGATCTCCTCCCACTGATCGGGATCGGCAGGGTCGAACGGCTCGTCACCGCCGCGAAGTTCGGGAGGCAGCTTGCTGAGAAACGCATCGATCCCCGGGTCGATTGCCGCCAGGCTCTGAGCATCCAGAGGCAAGGACAGCAGGTTTTTGACCAGGCCGCCGAGGGCTTCATCGCTCTCGATAAAGGCATCAAGATCAATCTGCTCTTTCGTTTTGAATCGGACCTTTTCCAGCCAGAGGCTTTGGCCACCGAGGCCGAGGGCCAGATTGCGGCATTCCTCGGTCAGATGCGCCGATTGTGCCTGGAGTTTCTGGTGCGCGGGGGTAGAGCCGGACAGTTCCAGTCGAGCGATGACCGGTCGACCGTCGCCTTCGGCGAGAGCTTTTTCGAGACGAGCCTGGCTCCGTTCAAGAACTTCGTCGACGTTCTGGCAACCGGTTACATCGACCTGGCAGTGTTGCCAGCACAGGACATCGAGAGGAATGTGATCAACCCGAGTGACCTCACCAGAATCGACAGTCACCAGAGTGCACCCTTTGGAACCCGTTTCACGGATATGCCGCCCCTGGATATTCCCGGGGAAAACAATCCAGGGGTCTTCATGCACGACTTCGCGCTGATGGACATGGCCCAAAGCCCAATACTGATAACCTTTGGATGTCAACCCGGCGACTGTGCATGGGGCATAAGGTTCATGCCCTTCCCGGCCCGACAGAGCGGTGTGTAACAGGCCGATATTGAAATATTTGTCGCTCGCCTGCGGATATTGACGACTCAGGTCATCGGTCACGGACCGACCGGCAAAGCTCTGCCCGTGGATAGCGACATCGATCTCTTCGAGAATCTGCGTCTCCGGTTTGCGGGTGGAGAAGACATGGACATTCTCCGGCAAGCGGAGACTTTTGCTGATCTGGCTGGCCGCATCATGGTTTCCGGAGACCATAAAAACCTTGATCCCTGCCTCCTTCAATTTCACCATGCGCTTGTTGAAAAAAAGACCGGTATTAAAATCCTTCCAGTCCCCGTCGTAGAGGTCCCCCGCAAGGAGAACGAAGGCGACCTTCTCCTCGATTGCCAGGCTCACGAGGTTGTCAAAGGCCCTCCTGGTTGCCCCTCTGATCTCGTCGAGGGGCGCGTCTTCAGGAAGCTCAAGTCCCCTCAGGGGACTGTCAAGATGGATGTCGGCGGCATGGATGAAACTGAACATGACCCCTCCCTGCGGGATGACTTGCTGCAAAAACGCCCCCCAGACTCAAAACAGCCTGCAACCGCTGTCTAAGATCGGCGAGATATCCTTAACCGGTTTGGCTGCCTGGCCGCAGCCCTTTTCCTTCTCGACCAATTCCAACGACGAATCGACTGCCTCTCCGAGTTCATTCTATCCAAAGGCTGCGGCTGGAGTGCTCTCTGCACTTTCAACCCTCTTTTATCTGACACAAATGGCCCTCCGGATTGGAGGGCCATCAGTATAATATGTGTCACTGTTGATGTAAAATTTCACTCCCAGGAACGTAATTATTCAGAGTGAGTCTCGCGCAAAAGTTCTGTCATTCCAAGGGTTTTTACACCTTACTCCTCAACGACTTGCTCCTCATCCTGCCGGAATAGCGTGTATTGAGACTTACGCAAGAGCCTCGAGTGTCGCCGATTATTCAGCGTTTCCGCACACCTTCAAGATCCGCTCCAGGTGCGGACCCGGCCGGTGTCGAGGTGGACGAAGCGGGAACTGGGGTAGTGGCCGACGCCCCCCTGCTGCAGGGAGAGGGCGGCCCGATAGAGGTTCCTGGTTGCCAGACCGGGGATGCGGATATCGATCGCCTTGCCGTCCATGTGCAGGGAACGTCGGGCGACACCACCGCCGCCGGTTGCCCGCAGCATCTGGTTGGTGTGCGGCGAGCGGTAGCCGGAGATGACATGCAGCGGCCGGTCGTTGTCGAGTTGCTGATTCAAGAGCCAGAGCTGGTCGAGCAGATCGATATCGATTTTGGCGATCTCTCCACTGCGATGGTCGCGCAGCAGCGTGTTGATCGCCTGCAGAGCATCGGTGAGCGGCCGACCGTTGACCGAGAATGGCACCTGGTTCAGTCTTTCGCCGGTATGGGTGTTATAGAAGGAGAGTCGGCGTTCCGGCGCAACGGCGTCCAGCCCTTTGGCCAGAACCGGCAGCGGCAGGGCCAGAGAGGCGCAGGCGAGCAGGGCGGAGCGGCAGAAGGCGCGGCGCGAGAGTTCCGGCCGGGGCGACACGGGGGCTGTGTTGTCTTTCATAAGTCTCTGTATCAAAAGTAAAAACCGATTTAGAGCTGGTAACGCCGCAGCGTCAGGAACAGGCTTTCCGGGAGATCTTCCCGCGGCGGCTTCGCCTCAGGCTGGCAAGCGTTGCGATCTGAGGACGACAGACTGACGGACAAAACTGGTCATCTAATAGCCGTCTAAAAAGCAGAATCCGTGCCAATCGTGGCACAACCGAGCAGCCCGCGCCCCGGAGCAACGGCAAATCCCCTGTCGGCTCAGTCGCGCCCGAGTTCTCGGGAGCGCCGGGTCGCGGCGCTCACCGCCGCCATCAGTGCGGCGCGCAGGCCATGCTCTTCCAGAGCACCGATGCCGGCGATGGTCGTGCCGCCGGGGGAGCAGACCTTGTCGCGCAGCTGCGCCGGATGCTCGCCGCTCGCACTGACCATGCGGGCGGCACCGAGCACTGTCTGCACCGCCAGCTCTCTGGCGACCTCAGCCGACAGCCCTTCCTGGACGCCACCGGCGGCCAGCGCTTCAATGACCGTGTAGACATAGGCCGGCCCGGAACCGGAGAGACCGGTC
This sequence comes from Desulfuromonadales bacterium, assembly GCA_032251295.1. Lineage (GTDB taxonomy): Bacteria > Desulfobacterota > Desulfuromonadia > Desulfuromonadales > BM103 > BM103. The sequence goes on from JAVVDS010000021.1 coordinate 8,241, forward strand.
ACCGCATCCATCTGCGCCTCGGCGACGGTGACGACGGTGCCGACCGCAGCGAACAGCTGCCGGGCGAAGGCGAGATCTTCGTCGGTGGCGTAACGGCCCGGACTGAGCGCGGTCGCTCCGGCCGCCACCAGGGCCGGCGTGTTCGGCATGGCCCGCACCACACGCGGTTCGCCGCCGAGCAGGGTCTCGAGGGCCTGTGTCGTTGTGCCGGCGAGAATCGAGATCAGCAGGCGCGAGGCGTCAAACCCGGCCCGCAGTTCGGTCACCACCGGCGCGACCAGCTGCGGTTTGATCGCCAGCACCAGGGTTGCACAGCGCTCGACCACGGCGGGGTTTGCCGCCACGGTCACCACCTGGTAGCGCTGTTCGAGCAGTTGCCGGCGCTCTGCATTCGGCTCGGCAACCAGGATCTCCCCGGCCGGCATCCCCGCAGCGAGCAGCCCCTTCACCAGCGCCTCGGCCATGTTGCCGCCGCCGATAAACCCGATCATAACCGTCCTCCCGATGCGAGACTCCCATGCCGCAATACGCCTTGCGGTCATGAAACTGACAATGGCGGTCATCCTAGGGCAGGCGGTCGCGGCTTGTCAATCTTCCGGCATGCCGCCAGCCCAGCACGAACCGTTGTTGTGGTTGTCGAACCTCTGCGTTCAGGCGCGCTGTCAAGCGTCGCCCGGGACGCCTGGGCGGGGCTGTTCCTGGTCCAAAGCGAAGGCGCTATCGGCTTCGAAATCGGTCTTGCCGTTGCCGCAGACCACCCGACCCGGGGATCCCGGCCTGCTCATACACCCAAAGCGACGGAGTCGATTGCAAGATGGTAGACGTCAAGCATCTCGTGTCCAGCTGTCAATTCTCTTCGATCCCGATTTCGATTTGGATTGTTCGAACACCTGCTATAATGGCGGCGATTTGTCGACACGGTTATTTTCCTCCGACCCATACGCGCTATGTACACTGACTATTTCGGTCTCAACGAAAATCCGTTCTCGATCGCACCCGACCCGCTCTATCTCTACATGAGCGAGCATCACCGCGAGGCGCTGGCGCACTTGCGCTACGGCCTCAAGTGCGACGGCGGCTTCGTGCTGCTGACCGGCGAAGTCGGCGCCGGCAAGACCACGCTCTGCCGCAGTCTTCTGGAAAAGCTCCCTGACGACATCGACATCGCCTTCATCTTCAACCCGAAGTTGAGTGTGATCGAACTGCTCGAAACCGTCTGTGACGAGCTGCGTATCGACTATCCCGCGCAGGCGAGCATCAAGCGCCTGGTCGATCGGCTCAACGCCCACTTGCTCGACGCCAATGCCCGCGGGCGCAAGACCGTCCTGATCATCGACGAAGCCCAGAATCTGTCGGTCGAAGTCCTCGAGCAGCTGCGGCTGTTGACCAACCTCGAGACCAATCGCTACAAGCTGCTGCAGATCGTGCTGCTCGGCCAGCCGGAGCTGCTGCAGCTGCTCGGCCGACGCGAGCTGCGCCAGCTGGCCCAGCGGGTCACCGCCCGTTTCCACCTCGGTCCCCTCGAAGCTGAAGAGGTCGCCGCCTATGTCCGCCACCGCCTCGAAATCGCCGGCTGTCACCGGCCACTGTTCCCGGCGCACCTGAGCAAGCGGCTCTGGCAGCTGACCGGCGGCGTGCCACGCCTGATCAACCTGGTCTGCGATCGCGCCCTGCTCGGGGCCTACGCCCGGGAACTCCCCCAGGTTGACGAACGCATTCTGCGTCAGGCGGCACACGAAGTTCTCGGCGAGACCGCGCAGCCACGTCGTGGCTTGAGACCGGCCTACGCCGCGCTGGCCGCGACGTCGGTCCTGCTGTTGGCCCTGTTCGCGCTGCGGTTCTGGCCGCCGTCACCTACAGTCTCCATCCCTGCGGTGGCCGGACCGGTACCGGCGCCTGTGGAGCAGCCGCTCAGTACAGCGGCGGTCGCCCCGGCGGCCGGCCAGCCTGAACCGGCAGAGGCAGAGGCCCTTGACGATGAGCCGGGCCTGCCGCGCACCTGGCCGGTCGACTTCGCCATGCACCACAGCCGCCAGGCCGCTTTTGCCGACCTGGTCGAACTCTGGGGACTGACGGCCGCCGAGGGACGAGCCGACGGCTGCTCATTCGCCCGGGAGGCGGGGTTGGAGTGCCTGGCCCGCAAGGACAGCCTGGCGACCCTGCGCGCAATCAACCGTCCGGCGATTCTGACTCTGTACGCCGATGACGGCGCACCGTTTTACGTCGTCATGGCCGCACTGCACACCGATAGCGCCCTGTTTATCGCCGCTGGCGAACAGCGCGAGATCTCTCTGGCAGCCCTCTCCGCACGCTGGTTCGGCGACAGCCTGCTCCTCTGGCAGCCACCGGCTTTTGGGCGAACACTGCTGGAACCGGGCGGACAGGGGGCAGCCGTCACCTGGCTGGCAACGGCCCTCGATGAGCTCGGTCTGTATACGGCCAGCGGCCGTGAAACCGTGTTGCGTGGTGAGCTGCTCGGAGCCTTCAAACGGTTCCAGTTCAACCGCGGACTGACGCCGGACGGCATCCTCGGCCCACTGTCGATGATCCACCTCAACAGCGTCGGCGGGCTCCCCGGCCCGCGTCTGCTTGCGCCGGGAGAGAGCTGATGTCGTTGATTCTCGAAGCGTTGAAGAAGTCGGAGCAGCAGCGCCAACAGCAGACAGGCGTCACGCCGACAGTGCGCAAGCGGACGCTCGCGTTGACGGTCGAGCAGCGCCGCCGGTCACTGCCGCTCATTCTGGCAGGCGCTCTCGGCCTGACTCTGCTCGCGGCGGGGCTGCTGATCGGCCGGCCGGACACTCCGGCGGTCGAGCAGGCTGTCGTGGCCAACAGACCCGAAGTGCCCCAACCGGTCGCCCCCCGTGAACTCACGCCGGAGCCGGCGTCGGTCTCTGCTGTTGAACCGCCAGTCACCGAGGCGGCGCCGGTCCCGCAGCCGCTGGGCGGCATGCCGGCAGAAGGCGAGCCGACAGAGCCCGCACAACGTCTGGCCAGGCCGACCGCCACGCCGGCCACCATTGCGCTCGCCTCTGACCTCCCCCTCTACCAGAATCTATCCAGCGAACTGCGCAGCCGCATGCCCCGCCTGGAGATGAGCATGCACTTCCACGCCGCGTCGCCGCAACGGCGGCTGGTCCGGATCAACAACCAACTGGCCCGCGAAGGCGACTGGCTCACCGACGACCTGCAGCTCGTCGAGATCACCGTCGACGGCGCCATTCTCGACTACCTCGGGACACTCTTTGAGTTCCGCACGGGACCGTGACGCGCAGGGGACAAGGAGGGGGCGGGACTTGCGCAGAGGTGTGCCTCGGCAGCGGGAACAACGGTCGCGGGTTCGCCTGGCGATCGTCAGATCAAGCGGCCTGAGCAAATTGACAGCCCCGGCAAACCTTCTATTCTTGATGGTGACAGCGGATTTTCTGGCACAGGTCGACGGTCCAGGTTCACACAGCATGCGCACGGTGATTCATGCACCGACTCTCCGACAAAGCGACATTCCTGCTGCTTCTCGCCGCTCTCGGCACGACCCTGGCTCTGCTGGCGGTCGCCCTCGATCTGGTCTGGAGCGGCATTGATGCGTTGTCTCCGGAGAGCGCCGCCGCCCTGATCCTGGTGCTGGCCGGGGCGATAACCCTCCTGCTGCTCTTGCTGCTCGGCCCGGCCCGCCACGCCCACCGGCAGAACATCGAAGAAAAAATGGCCCGGCTGGCCTACTACGACAGCCTCACCGGCCTGCCGAACCGCAGCCTCCTCGAAGACCGCATGCGACAGGCGATAGCCCAGGCGCAGCGCGACAGTCGCCAGGTCGGCATCTTCTTTTTCGACCTCGATCGCTTCAAAACGATCAACGACACCCTGGGACACGCCGTCGGCGATCAGGTTCTGCAGGCGGTGGCCCAGCGCCTGCGTCGACTGATCCGTAGCGGCGACACCATCGCCCGGCTCGGCGGCGACGAGTTCGTCATTATTCAGGCCGACCCGAATCACGATCCGAGCTTTACCACCCTGGCCCGCCGCATCCACGATACCCTCAACGCACCGCTGGAACTCGGCGAGCGGATCCTGCACACCACCGCCAGTATCGGCGTCGCCGTCTACCCCCTCGATGGCGAGGACTCGCAGACCCTGCTCAAATGTGCCGATACGGCGATGTATGTCGCGAAAAGCCGGGGGCGTAACAATGTCCAGTTCTTCTCTCGGGAGATGAATGCGCGCGCTGTGGCGAAAAGCAGCCTGGAAACCCGGCTGCGGGCGGCGCTCGCCAGCGGGGATCTGACGATGCACTACCAGGCGCAGGTCGAACTGGCGACGGGGCGTCTGACCGGTTTCGAAGCGCTACTGCGCATGCATGACGAGGAGGGCGAGCCGATCCCGCCGGCCAGAGTCATCGCCATCGCCGAAGAGAGCGGCCTGATTCACCCCCTCGGCGAATGGACTCTGCATCAGGCCTGCCGTCAGTCACAGCTCTGGCACGCTTCTGGCCTGCCGGCGGTGCGTATGGCGGTCAACCTCTCCGGGCACCATGCACGGCAGAGCGACTTCACCGACCGAATCGACGCGATTTTGCAGGAGACCGGCATCAACCCGGTCCAGTTGGAGCTCGAACTGTCGGAGCTCTCCCTGATGGACCATCTGCATGAAGCGTTGAGCACCCTGACCGACCTCAAAGTGCGCGGCATCCAGCTGGCAATCGACGACTTCGGCCGCGGCCATTCGCCGCTGCTCGGCCTGATGCACCTGCCGATACAGCGCATCAAGATCGATCAGGAGTTCATCGGCGGCCTGCACCGCAACGACGACTACCGGATCCTTACCGAGACGATCATCGCCATGGCCGACCATTTGCGACTGGCCGTCAGCGGTGTCGGGGTGGAAACCGCCAGCCAGGCGGAGTTCCTTTTGGCCAAGGGCTGTCGCGAAGCTCAGGGGAACTACTTCAGCGGGCCCCTCGACGCCGACGCCGCTACGGCCCTGCTGCGTCGACAGCAGCCGTTTCCGGTCCCATGGACCAGCGACTAGGCGTCGTTCAGAGCAGCTTCGATCATCTCCCAGAGCGGCTCGTGCCCGGTGCGATTGGGAACCGAGAACGGCGTGAACAGCTCGACATCGAGGCCGGTCGCGGCAGCGATCCGACTGATCCGCCGGCGCAGTTCATTGCCACTCACCTTGTCGACCTTGGTGATCACCGGGATGGTCGGCACCTGCTGTTCCTCCAGCCAGTCGAGAAACGCGAGATCCTCAGGACTCGGATCGCGACGCACATCGAGCAGCCAGACCAGGGCGCACAGGCTGTCGCGACCGGCCAGGTAGCCATGCACCATCGGCTGCCAGCCCTCGCGCACCGCGCGCGGCGCTTTCGCAAAGCCGTAGCCGGGGAGATCGACGAAGTAGAGCGCTTCGTTGATGGCGAAGAAGTTGAGCAGCTGGGTCCGCCCCGGGGTCGACGAAGTGCGTACCAGCCCCCTGCGATTCAGCAGACAGTTGATCAGGCTGCTCTTGCCGACATTGCTGCGCCCGGCAAAAGCGATCTCCGGCCAGTCGGGCGCCGGACAGCCTTGCAGGGACGGGGCACTGAGAACGAAACGGGCGGAGACGATTTTCATGGGCAGACTCTTTTCGCGACAGGGGATGGACAAAGTTGCAGAAAAGCAATCACCAGGGCGCCGCAAAATCCGCTGCCGTTGTCCGGCCATCGATTGCATACCCCCGCGGTTGTGTATAGAATGATGTCACACGGCACCATGTTTCACCAAACTTTCTAAGGAGGCTTGCAATGTTCAGCGACAAACTGCTCGACGCCATGAACGAACAGATGAAAAACGAGTTTCTCTCCGGCTACCTCTATCTGGCCATGGCCGGTTATTTCGAGTCCGAAGATCTCCCCGGCATCGCCAGCTGGATGCGGGTTCAGGCTCTGGAAGAGTTGACCCACGGCGAGAAGTTCTTCAATTTTATCTGCGAAGCCGGCGGGCGCACCGATGTGCGCGCCATCGACGCGCCGAAAAACGACTACGCCTCGCCGCTCGAGTGCTTCGCCTACTCCCTGGAGCATGAAAAGTTCGTCACCGCGCGCATCAACCAGCTGATGGACATCGCCCGCGACGAACGCAATCACGCCGCCCAGGTCTTCCTGCAGTGGTTCGTCACCGAGCAGGTCGAAGAGGAGGCGAGCTTCGGCCTGATCGTCAAGAAACTGGAGCGGATCGGCGACGACGGCAACGGCCTGCTGCGCCTCGACGAGGAGCTCGCCCGGCGGGTCTTCGTCCCGCCCGCCGCCGGCGAGTGAGCCCGCCGCGAGCCCGAACCGGCAAGCCCCCGGACCCGAACGGTCCGGGGGCTTGCCGCGTTTTCGAGGGGAGGTACGGACGGTCAGACAATCAAGGCCTGGGTGGCGTTCCGCGCCAGGGGGGCGACCGTCAGGCTCCGCTCGCCCGCAGCCGACTCGATCAGCACCTCGACGGTCTCCAGGTCGCGCCCCTTGCCGTAGGAGGCGACGATGGCCCCCGCCAGACGCAGGTCGTCGTCGTTCGGCTCCCCGGCAATCAGGCCGATCGGCCCGGGAAGTCCCGACGTGCGCAGCAGCAGATGTTCCGGGCCGGCCAGGGCGCGAATCGCCTCGTTGTCCTCCTGATGACGGCCGAGGCAGAGCTTGGCCTTTGCCGAGAGGCGGAACTGCCGGCCGACCTTGAGCAGTTCGACATCGTTGACCGTGCAGGCGGGCTGATGGCCGAACAGATCGCGCAGCCGGTCGGAGAAGTGCTTCTCGGTCAGCAGGCAGCCACCACCCGATGACGGATAGTCGCTCAGCCCCCACTCCCTGGCCAGTGCTTCCTGGCGTTTGCGCGATCGTCCCTGAATGTCGAGGAGCCGCTCGCGGTCGACCAGTCCGGACTCCTCCATCGGCGTCACCGGCAGCAGCCGGGCGCTCATCGGTCGCAGAATCCGTTGCGGGTGCCCCGAGTAGTTGGCCACCGCGCGCAGGGCACTGGCGTTCTGACTCATCGGCCGCTGGCCGAGGACTTCGCCGGAGAAGAGGAAGTCGAAGCCGTCTTTCACCATACGCTCGCCGGCCAGGCGGAACATCATGGCGTGGCAGTCGATGCAGGGATTCATGTTCTTGCCGTAGCCGTAGCGCGGCGCCTTGACCATCTCCAGGTGCAGTTCGCTGATATTCTCGACAAGCAGAGGAATATCGAGCTGCCGCGCCATCCGTTCGGCCTTGGCGCTGCCGAAAAACGGGGTGACAAAAGCAACGCAGGTGACATCGACCCCCTGGCGTTTCAGGCAGAGGGCCGCCAGGGAACTGTCGAGGCCGCCGGACAGCAGGCCAAGAGCTCGGCTCATGGGATAACTCCTTGAAAACAAGATTCGCGAGGGGAGGATCGGCTCGGATCGCTATTTGCCACATTGCCCGCGAGCCGATCCGGGTGTTACAATGTGGACTCTTGACTACAGCTTCGCACCAAGGCGGCTCTCCTTGCAAGACCCCTACGGACGAAACATCGATTATTTGCGCCTTTCGGTCACCGACCGCTGCAATCTGCGCTGCCGCTACTGCATGCCGCCGCACGGGGTACCCGAACGCCAGCACGCCGATATTCTGCGCTACGAGGAACTGCTGCGCGTCGCTGCCGCCGCCTGCCGGCTCGGCGTGCGCAAAATCCGCGTAACCGGCGGCGAACCGCTGGTCCGGCGCGGCCTGACCGGCTTCATCGCCGGTCTCGCCGCACTGCCGGAACAGCCGGAAATCGCCCTGACCACCAACGGTCTGCTGCTGGCCGAGTCGGCAGCGGCGCTGCGCCAGGCCGGCCTGCGCCGGGTCAACGTCAGTCTCGACACCTTAAAGCCGGAGCGGTTTCGGCAGATCACCGGCAGTGACGGCCTCGACCGGGTGCTGGCCGGCATCCGCGCCGCCGAAGCGGTCGACCTGGTGCCGATCAAGCTGAACGTGATCCCGTTTCGCCATATCAACCGGGACGAACTGCTCGACTTTGCCCGCCTCACCCTGGAACACGACTGGGACATCCGCTTCATCGAATTCATGCCGATCAGCAGCGACCTCGAGTTCTCCAGCAGCGACGGCCTCCCGATGCACGAGGTCGAAACCCTGCTGCACAGCCTCGGCCCGTTGCAGGCGCTGCCGCAGCGCGCCGCGGCCGGGCCGGCCCGCATGTTCCGACTCCCTGATGCGCGCGGCCGTATCGGTCTGATCCCGTCGGTCTCCGGACATTTCTGCGCCGAATGCAACCGGCTGCGGGTGACCGCCGACGGCCGGGTCCGCGGCTGCCTGTTCGACAACCATGAGATCGATCTGAAGGCGGTGCTGCGCCATGGAGGGGACGATACGGCCCTGGAGGAACTGCTCGGCCGGGCGATCAGCGGCAAGCCGGAGCGCCACTGCATCGGCAGCGAAGCCTTCCGTCAACCGTCACGCCGCATGCACGGCATCGGCGGCTGACCCTGACAGAACGGCCCGCCGGGATCTCCCCGGCGGGCCGTTCTCTTGCTGCGACCTGCGGCCGGCGCTTACGGCTTGATGTGGCAGCGCTCGCAGTTCCCTTTGGCTTCAAAAGCCCGCTGGCCGTTGTGACAGACGCCACATTGCTTGCCGGCGTAGATCTCGTCCATGGAGATCGCCACCGTCCCCTGTTTCATCTTCGGGAAAACACCTTCCGTATGACACTCGTTACATTTGAGTCCGGCCTGCTTGTGGACCGTGCCATCAAACTTGACCATTCCCAGGGAACCCTTCACATACTCGAGGGTTTTGCCGGACGGTACGGCCAGGGCGACCCCGGACGCGACCAGCAGGGTGATAACGAGCAGACAGAGCAGTTGACGCATGAGCAAACCTCCTTGACGTGACTGGATGAAAAAAGCGCGACAGACGCCTGAAGTTTAGCAGCTGCCACCGGAAAAGCAATCGAGAACGAGGTTCAGGGCGCATCCGCTTCGGGGAGCGCCTGCAGCAGCAGTTCGAGGATATGCACCACCTTCTGCTCACCGCCGGCGTGGTTGATGCTGTCCTGCAGCTGCATGATGCAGCCCGGGCAGTCGGTGGCGACCAGCTCGGCGCCGCTGGCGGCAATGTTGGCCGCCTTGTTCGCGCCGATCTTCCGGCTGGTCTCATAATGGTAGACCGAGTAGGTGCCACCGAGGCCGCAGCAGGTACCGGCCTCGTTCATCTCGGCATAGTCGACCTGCGGCAGCGCCTTGAGGATCTCCCGCGGCTCCCGGGTGATACCGTGAATGCGCAGATGACAGGGATCGTGATAGGTGACGCGAAGCCGCTCGGCCGGTCGGGGGAGTTCCCGCAGCCGTTCGGCCAGCCCCTGTTCGACCAGAAAGACGAAGACATCGCGCACCTTGTCGGCCAGGCCGACATACCCGTCACCCAGCTCGCGATAGACCTTGCCGAGACCGGAGTGGCATGAGGCGCAGGCGGTCACGACATAGTCGACCTCATGCGCGCTCAGGGCCGCGAGATTGCGGGCCGCCAGGCCCTCGACCGTCGCCGCCGCACCGGCGCTGACTGCCGGCAGACCACAGCAGGCCTGATCTTTCGGGATGATCACGGTCACACCGAGGAATTTCAGGGCGGCCAGAAAGGCCTCGCCGATCGCCGGGTAGAGGTAGTTGATGCCGCAGCCGGTAAAAAAGGCGACTGTCGGCAGACCGGCGACGCCGGCAATCCGCTCCGGGTGCCGCTCGCGAAACGGCCGGTCGGTGAGCGGCGGCAGGGTGCGGCCGGCATCGATCCAGGGGGCAGGGAACCGCAGACGCAGACCGCTGTCTGCCGGCAGTTTGCGGAACAGCACGCTTGAGAGCCGTCCGCCAAGCTTGGCCAGACCGTTCATCAGCGCCGGCCGGCCGAGAACTGCAGCGACCCCCTTGCCGAAGGTCGACAGACCCTGTTCCTCAGCGATGCGCCGGCGCGCCGCGGCGACGATCTCTTCGGTCGGCACCTTGTTCGGGCACTGGGCAAAGCAGCTGCCGCAGAGCAGGCACTGGCTCATATCTTCGAGAACTTTCGGCTCCAGTGTGATGTCGCCATCGAGCAGCGACTTCGCCAGGGCCACCTTCCCCCGCGCCACCCGCCCCTCGTGCTTCTCGGCACCGAACACCGGGCAATGAGCCCGGCAGGCGCCGCACTTGACGCACTGCTCGATCTCTTCGCGAAACTGTTCCAGATCTTTGAGTTTGGCCATAATAGTCTGGGGATTCAGGAGTCAGAATAAAGTCGATCTGGCTTATCTTCGAAGCCGCCTTTTGCCTTCACGAATCGAGGAAAATCTTCCCCGGATTCAGAATGTTGTTGGGATCGAGGGCCTGCTTGATCGCCTTCATGTAGGCGGCGGTCACCGGCGTGATCTCCAGGGGGATATAGGGCGCCTTGGCGATGCCGACGCCGTGCTCGCCGCTCATGGTGCCGCCGAGGGCGAGGGCGGCTTTGAAAACCTCTTCGATGGCGGCTTCCGCCTTCTCCAGTTCGCCGGGGATCTTGCGGTCGATCATGATGTTGACATGAATGTTGCCATCGCCGGCATGACCGAAATTGACGATCGCCACGCCGTGGCGGTCGGCGATCGCATCGACCTTGCGGATCATCTCCGGGATTTTGCTGCGCGGCACACAGATGTCCTCGTTGAACTTGTCCGGATTGACCTTGCGCAGCGATGCCGAGACCGAGCGGCGGATCTGCCAGAGCGCTTCGCTCTCTGCGGGCGTTGTGGCGATGCGGGTTTCGACCACGCCGAGGGGGCGGATGATTTCGCTGATGCGGGCGGCCTGTTTGTCGAGAAACTCGCGGTCGCCGTCGACCTCGATGATCAGCACCGCCCGCGCCGATTCCGGCACATCGAGTCCGGTCGCCTGACGGACGCAGTCGAGAGTGCGCCCGTCCATGAATTCGAGGGTGGTCGGGATGATCTTGTCGCCGATGATGGTCGAAACCGCCCGCGCCGCACCGTCGATGGAGGCGAACATCACCAGCATGGTCTTTTTCGCTTCCGGCAGCGGCAGCAGCTTGATGACGATGCGGGTGATGATGCCGAGGGTCCCCTCCGAGCCGCACAGCAGCTTGGTCAGGTCGTAGCCGACCACCCCCTTCATGGTCGGTCCGCCGGTGGTGATGATGTCGCCGGTCGGCGTGACCACTTCGAGACCGAGGATGAAATCCTTGGTCACGCCGTACTTGACACAGCGCGGCCCGCCGGCGCACTCAGCGACATTGCCGCCGAGGGTGGAAAACTTGAGCGAGGCCGGATCGGGCGGGTAGAACAGACCGCGTTTCTCGACCTCCTTCTGGAACTGCTCGGTGACCACCCCCGGTTCGACCGTGGCGACCAGGTTCTCTTCGTCGATCTCCAGGATCCGGTCCATCCGTTCGGTCACCAGCACAATACCGCCCTTGGTCGGCAGGCTGCCGCCGGTGAAGCCGCTGCCGGCGCCGCGCGGGAAGATCGGGATCCGCTCACGATTGGCCAACTGGACGATCCGGCTGATCTCAGCGGCCGTCGCCGGATGAACCACCACGTCGGGGAGGAACGACTGCTGGGTCGCATCGTAGGAGTAGCAGATCAGATCGGCCTTCTCCGTGGAGACATGGCGATCACCGACAATCTGTCGCAGTTCCCTGGCAATGGCTATATCGAGCATGGCAAGTCCTTACTGGCGTTTTACTGATAAACCCCGATTTGACGCGGAGGCGCAGAGGCGCGGAGAACATCTGATAACTTAAAGACTTTGATTTTCAGCGCCTCCGCGTCTCCGCGTTAAATCGCGCTGTTGCGTTCCGACCCGACTCCGCCACAACAACGTCTGGAACAGATTGCGTGAGTCATTCATTGCGCGATGACCGGCAGAACCGTTCCGCCGTCCGGCATGACGACGGTCCGCGGACTGGCCGGTAGCCGGTTGTAGGCCATCTTCAGCGCCTCGTCAAGATCGGCGGCCTTTTCCATCCCCATTTTTTCCGTCTCGGCGCGGCTGAAGTCGCTCACCAGAATCACCCGCCACTGGCGGGCCTTGCTCAGGGTGGCGTAGGCGGTCTGGCCGTTGATCTCGTACCGGGAGCGCAGCGCCGTCTCGAAGCGTTCCAGTTCCTGGTACGCGAACCAGTCAAAAAAAGTGGCATTGCCGAAACCGTCCGGGCAGGCAGCCAGCAAAATCACCGTCCCCCCCGGCCAGACGGCATGCACCGCGTAGTCGAGAGCCTTGTGTGCCTGGATGAAGTTGATGTCCTTCGGCTGGCCGCCGCAGGAGACGACCGCCAGATCGGCCGGGCCGTCGAGTTCGACGGTATAAAGCCGCCGGGCCAGCTCGCAGCCGGCCAGATGGGCCTGCTCCAGGTCGCCGGCATACACCGCCAGAAGCTGCTTGTCAGGACCGAGGACCGTATTCAGCAAAAAGTCGGGGGCGATCATGCGTGCCGCTTCGAGAATCGCCGCATGAACCGGATTGCCGTCAAGGTTGGCGGGGCAGGCTCGCGGATGACGCCCGCCCTGCTCGGGCGGATTGAAGATGCGGAAATGGGTCGCCATACAGGTCGTTCGGCTGGCCACCCCGGGGATCAGCCCCTTGCGCCCGCCGCCGAAACCGGCGAAATAGTGGATACCGATGGTTCCGGTCACCAGCACCCGGTCAGCCTCCATGACCCGGCGGTTGACCTGCACCGGCAGGCCGGTCGCGGTCGCGCCGAGGTCGACCAGCTCTGCCGGGTCGTCACAGTCGTGATCGACGACCTCGATCCGACCGTACAGCGGCCCGAGAATCTGGCGATGCTCGGCAGCTGTCTGGCGACGGTGAATACCGAGGGCGATGAGGATGCTGATGTCGGCATCGGCGATGCCACAACGGTTGAGTTCCTCAACCAGGATCGGCAGGTAGATCTCGCTGCCGGTGTAGCGGGTGATGTCGGAGGTGACGATGACCACCCGTTCGCCGGGCTGAACCATGGCGGTCAGGGGCGGCGTGCCGAACGGCGCGGCGAGCGCCTGGCGGACCAGCACATCCGGACGGTCGGCGGGGAGTGGCGCAGCGGCGGTCAGCAGACGGGCCGAAGCGAGTCGACAGAGCTGGCTGCCAGCGCCGTATTTCAGGGAAAACTCCACGATGGGCACCTCGATCTGCGTCTATCTTATGTCCGGCGGCTCGTGGAATGCAAGCCACGACGCTTTTCGTATCCATGCAAAAATTGCACAACAGAAACCCGTCAAAAGACTGACATTTTTTCGCAGCAGCGGCGGCAGCCGGCGGCCTGCGCGATCATATTGGTGGCACATTCCATGCATAATAATGAGCTGTCTTTAAGTTTTTCTGCAGTGGAGGGTTGTATGGGATTGCGCATTTTCATCTTTGAGGAGGATCCGTCTCTGCTCCGGCTGCTGACGCTCTTTCTGGAGAAGCATGGGCATCAGGTGCAGGGGATGCTCGATCCGTTCACCTGTCCCATTTACCAGCAGGAGCGCTGCTCCTGTCCGGCGACCTCTCCCTGCGCCGAAGCGGTGATTGTCAACACCCGAACTCCGCTGCACGGCCCTCTCGACCTGCTCCTCGACCAGGACCGCAAAGGCTGCAAGCTGCCGCGCGGCAACAAGGCGATCATGTGCGCCAGTTTCCTGAGCGGCCAGGAAGAGCAGATCCGCCAGTTCGGCTTCGCCACCATTCGCAAACCGTTCCGCCTGGCGAAAATCGAGGAGTGGCTGAGCAGCTGCGCGTCAGCGCTCGCAGTCAGCTCACCGGCACAATCCTGACACTCGTCACAACTCGCACCACACGTCCTTTTCGTGCACTCCCCGCACAAAAGTAACGCTTCCCTGTTTGCACGCCCCCCCGCTTTCGAGTAGGATTAAAGTCTGATTGTCTGGCCCATCCGCGATCGATCCATCCAGGGAGTCCCCCGTGAAAAGAACCCCTGCCGCCCTTCGGCGTAACAACTCTGTCGTCCTGGCACTGCTGCTAGCGGCCAGTATCTGGGCGCCACCGGCCTTCAGCCAGCCCCCCCTCCCCGTCATCGTCGCCCCGGTCGTCGAGGCGACCGGTTTCGCCGACCGGGTCGAAGCTCTCGGCACCCTGCGCGCCGACGAATCGGTACTGATCACCGCCAACGTCACCGAAACGGTCGAGGCGATCCATTTTCGCGACGGCGATCAGGTCCGCCAGGGCGACATTCTGGTTAGCCTGGTGCGCACCGAGGAGGAAGCGAGTCTGAAAGCGGCCCGCGCCCTGCTCGACGAACGGCGGGCCGCCTATGAGCGGGCGCGCGGGCTGGTGCAGCAGCAGGCACTCTCCACCGCCACCCTGGAGGGACGCGAAGCGCTGCTGCGCCAGACCGAAGGGGAGGTTGAGGCGCTCAAGGCCCGTATCGAGGACCGTATCCTCCGGGCCCCGTTCGACGGTCTCCTGGGCCTGCGCGAAGTCAGTCCCGGGGCGTTTCTGCGCCCTGGCGACCCGATCACCACCCTCGACGATCTGCGCCGGGTCAAGGTCGATTTCGACGTGCCGGCGATCTTTCTCGCCAACCTGCGCCCGGGGCTGGAGATCGAAGGGCGGGTCGAGGCGTTCCCCGGCGAGACTTTTCGAGGGACCGTCAGCATGGTCGGTACCCGGGTCGACCCGGCCACCAGGACAGTGACGGTGCGGGCGATTCTGCCCAACCCCGACCTGCGACTCAGACCCGGTCTGCTGATGACCATCGAACTACTGAAGAACCCGCGCACGGCGTTGCTGATCCCCGAAGAGGCGGTTTTGCAGCGGGAAAAGACCTTTTACGTGTTCAAGGTTGTCGATGAGAACGGTCGACTTCTGGCGGTGCAGACCGAAGTGCGTCCCGGCACCCGGCGGCCGGGCCAGATCGAAGTCGTCTCCGGACTGCAGGCTGGCGACCGCGTCATTGTCCATGGGCTGATGCAGGTTCGCTCCGGCCAGGAGATCAGCATCCGCGCCGTCGAAGAGGACCGTCAGCCTCTGGAGCAGTTGCTGCGGCAGACGCCGGCAACGGGCGGCTGATATGAAAATTTCCGACATCTCGGTCACCCGACCGGTCTTCGCCTCGGTCATCTCCCTGTTGCTGATCGCCTTCGGCGTGGTCGCTTTCAACCAGCTGCCGCTGCGCGAATATCCGGACATCGACCCGCCGGTGATCTCCATCGACACCAACTACCCCGGCGCCGCCGCCAATGTGGTCGAGACCCGCATCACTCAGGTCATCGAGGACCGCATCGCCGGCATCGAAGGGATCAACTTCATCTCCTCGACCAGCCGCGACGGCCGCTCGCGGATTTCGGTCGAATTCAAGACCGGTCGCGACATCGACGCCGCCGCCAACGATATCCGCGACCGGGTCGCCGGCCTGCTCGACAACCTCCCGATCGAGGCCGATCCGCCCGAAATCGAAAAAGCCGACTCCAGCGACGATGTGATCCTCTGGCTGACCCTGACCAGCCCGGAGATGAGCGTCATCGAACTGACCGACTACACGCGGCGCTACCTGGTCGACCGCCTGTCGGTGCTGCCGGGGGTCGCCCGGGTGCGTGTCGGCGGCGGCATGCAGTACGCCATGCGTATCTGGCTCGACCGGCAGCAGATGGCGGCGCGCGGCATTACCGTCGAAGATGTGGAAAACGCCCTGCGTGCCGAGAACGTCGAACTGCCGGCAGGCGCCATCGAATCGGTGGAACGACAGTTCACCGCCCGCACCGAACGGGCCTACCGGACCGCTGACGACTTCCGGCGGCTGGTGGTGAGGCGTGCTGACAGCGGCAACTATCTGGTCCGGCTCGGTGACATCGCTCGCGTCGAGAAGGCCGCCTCGGAGGATCGCACTTTCTTTCGTGGCAACGGTCAGCCGCGCGTCGGCATCGGCATCATCAAGCAGTCGACTGCCAACACCATCGCTGTCGCCGAAGCGGGCATCGAGCGGGCCGCGCAGCTCGATCAGAGCCTGCCGCAGGGGATGCGCCTGCTGCCGTCCTACGACACCTCGGTCTTCATCCGCAACGCGGTCAGCGAGGTCTACAAAACCCTCGGCATCGCCATCGGCCTGGTGATCCTGGTCATCTGGATCTTCCTCGGCAGCGCCCGGGCGATGCTGGTGCCGGCCGTGACGATTCCGGTCGCCCTGGTCTCCAGCTTCACCGCCCTGCTGGTCTTCGGTTTCTCCCTCAACCTGCTCACCCTGCTCGCCCTGGTTCTCGCCATCGGCCTGGTGGTCGACGACGCCATCGTCGTCCTGGAGAATATCGCCCGCCGGGTCGAACTGGGGGAGACGCCGCTGGTCGCCGCCTTCCACGGAACCCGCCAGGTCGGTTTCGCCGTGATCGCCACCTCGGTGGTGCTAATCGCCGTCTTCGTGCCGATCGGCTTTCTGCAGGGCGATCTCGGCCGGCTCTTCTCCGAATTCGCCCTGACCATGGCGGCGGCGGTCTTCTTCTCCACCCTGGTCGCCCTGACCCTGTCGGCCATGCTCGCCTCGCGGCTGCTGGTCAAGACCCGCAAGAACCGGATCAGTCGGCCCCTTGAACGCCTGTTCGAATGGCTGCGCGGCATCTACCTGCGGGTACTCGACGGCTGCCTGCGCCGGCCGCTGCCGGTGATCGTTCTGCTGCTGGCGATCCTGGCGAGTGCCGCCTTCCTGTTCCGGCAGATCCCGTCCGAGTATACCCCGCGCGAGGATCGTGGCGCCTTTTTCGTCATGGTCAACGGCCCGGAAGGCGCTTCCTACCAGTACATGGCGGAATACATGGACGTGATCGAACAGCGCCTGATGAGGCTGGTCGATACCGGCGATATCATGATCCTCCTGGTGCGCACGCCGCGCTCTTTCGGTTCCATCGCCAGCTTTAACGACGGCATCGCTATTGCCGTGCTCACCCCGTGGGATGAACGGCGTGACGCCTGGCAGATCATGAACGAGGTCCGCCAGTCCCTGGCCGACCTGACCGGCGTGCGCGCCTTTCCGGTCATGCGGCAGGGTTTCGGCGGCGGCATCCAGAAGCCGGTGCAGTTCGTCATCGGTGGCGGCAGCTACCGGGAACTGGCCGACTGGCGCGATCTGCTGCTGGAAAAAATCAACGCCGACAACCCCGGCCTGGTCGGCCTCGACAGCGACTACAAGGAGACCAAGCCGCAGCTCAACATCCGCATCAACCGCGACCGCGCCGCCGACCTCGGCATCAGTACCAGCGTCATCGGTCGCACCCTCGAGTCGATGCTCGGCGGGCGCCGCGTCACCACCTTCATCGATGATGGCGAGGAGTACGACGTGATCATCGAAGGCGAACGCGAGGTGCAGCGCACTCCGGCCAACCTGCAGAACATCTATGTGCGCTCCGCCACCACCGGGCAGCTGATTCCGCTGGCCAATCTGGTGGAAATCGAGGAATTCGCCGATGCCAGCTCCCTGAACCGCTACAACCGGGTACGCGCCATCACCCTGGAGGCCGGTCTGGCCGACGGCTACACTCTCGGCGAGGCCCTCGCCCACCTGGAAGGTCTGGTGCGCGAGCATCTGCCGGAGTCGGCGGTCATCGACTACAAGGGGCAGTCCCTCAACTTCAAGACCAGCGGCGCCTCGATGCAGTTCATCTTCCTGCTCGGTGCCTTCATCGTCTTTCTGGTGCTGGCCGCCCAGTTCGAAAGCTATATCCACCCGCTGGTGATCATGCTGACCGTGCCGCTCGCCATGACCGGGGCCCTGGCCGGTCTCTACCTGACCGGCGGCACCCTCAACATCTACACCCAGGTCGGCCTGATCATGCTGGTCGGTCTGGCGGCCAAAAACGGCATCCTGATCGTCGAGTTTGTCAATCAGCTGCGCGACCGCGGTGTCGAGTTCCGTCAGGCGATTCTCGACGCTTCGTCGATCCGCCTGCGGCCGATCATTATGACCGGCATCACCACGGCCGCCGGTTCTCTCCCCTTGATCCTCTCCAGCGGCGCCGGCGCCGAGACCCGGCAGGCGATCGGTATCGTCATCCTCTGCGGCGTCCTGGCGGCGACCTTCTTCACCACCATCGTCGTGCCGGTCGCCTACAGCCTGCTGGCACGCAAGACCGGCTCGCCCGGCGATGTCCGTCGCGCCCTGGAGACCGAACAACAACGCTTTCATCTGGAGGAAAACGTCGAGTGAATGGCCGCGGCTGTTTGATCGTTCTGGCAATCCTGATCCTGCCGGCCTGCACTGTCGGCCCGGACTACCGGGCACCGCAGCGGAACGCAAGCGATCAATGGGCAAGCCTTGCCGGCGAACAGGCGGCGAGCGCACAGATTGACACCGCCTGGTGGACGATCTTTGCCGACCCGCAGTTGGAGGGCTACCTGGCGGACGCCGTGCGCCAGAACCACCAACTGGAGATGGCGCGCGCCGGCGTGCAGCGTGCCGTCGCCTTGCGCCGCGAGACCGGGGCCGACTTCTATCCCTCGGTCGATACCCGCCTCAGCCATGCACGCGCACGGACCAGCGGCGCGGCGTCGAACGACTCGAGCGGGCCGAGCTATCGCAGCCTGTACACGGCGACTCTTGCCGCCAGTTGGGAGGTCGATCTGTTCGGTGGCATCCAGCGTGCCGAGCAGGCAGCCACGGCAAGGCTACTCGGGGCGGAAGAAGAGAGACGGGCGGTACTGATGGCGATACTGGCGGAGACGGCGCGCGGCTATCTGGAGATCCGCGGCGTACAGAAGCAGATCGCCATCACCCGCAAGAACATCGCGGTGCAGGAGCAGACTTACCGGCTGGTCGAGAGTCTGTTCACCGTCGGCGAGGCGAGCGAATTCGACCTGAGTCGTGCCCGCGGTCAGTTGCAGCTGACCCGCTCGCGCCTGCCCGACCTCGATGCGGCCCTGCGTACCGGCATCTACCGTCTCGCCGTGCTGCTCGGCCAACCGCCGGAGTCTCTGCTGGAGGAGATGCTGGAGAACCGGCCGCTGCCGGCCCCGCCCGACCGGGTGCCGGTCGGGCTGCGCTCGGAGATCCTGCAGCGACGGCCGGACGTGCGCGCGGCGGAACGGGCCCTGGCGGCGGCGGTTGCCGAGATCGGCGTGGCAACCGCCGACCTCTATCCGAAATTCTTTCTGACCGGCGATCTCGGCCGCTCCGCGCGGACCCTCAGCGACCTGCTGGAATCGGCGAGCAATGTCGCTTCGCTGGGGCAACTGCTGCAATGGCCGGTGTTTGCCGGGGGCGCGCTGCAGGCCAAAATCGCTGTCCGCGAAGCGGAAGCCCGGCAGGCGGCGGCCGCCTATGAGCAGACGGTGCTCGCGTCGCTGGCCGATGTCGAGTCGGCGTTGATCCGCTACCTGCAGAAACTGGAGACCCGCCGGCGCCTCGGCGATGCGGTACAGAGCCGCCGGCAGGCGGTAGGGCTGGCCCGGGCGCTATTCAATGCCGGCGAAGAGAATTTTCTCGCCGTCCTCGACGCCGAACGGGAACTGATCGCCGCCGAAGACGACCTGGTCGTCAGCGAAACCAATACCGTCCTGCACCTGGTCACACTCTATACCGCCCTCGGCGGGGGTTGGGAGCTGTTCGAGACGGAGCCGATAGCGGTCGGGGAGGTTCAGAGCGGCGGCGAGTGACAGGGGCTCGGATTGCACAGATCCTCGGCCCGGTTGGCCATGCGGTTGCAGTTGTGGCAGAGAAAGGCGGGTTGACTGGTCCGTTCGGCCAGTTCGGCAGCCAGCCCCTTGCGGGCCAGTTGGCAGATATGCAGGGCGTGTTGCCGGCTGTCCCGGCAGGGCGGTTCAACAGCATCGGTTGACGACATCAGGCTCTCCCCCGTTCAAAGGTTTTGTCTGACAGTATACCACCCGCGCGGCCACCGCGCAGACGCCGCCCCAGCTCACTCCTCCATCAGCAGGACCGCCTCGGCGATCTCGCGTAACGACCGGCGCTTGTCCATCGCCAGCTTCTGCAGGCGCCGGAAGGCGGCCGGCTCGTCCATCCCTTTTTTCATCAGCACCCCCTTGGCCCGTTCGACCAGCTTGCGGGTTTCGAGGGTCTCCTTGAGCCGGGTCACCTCGTCACGCAGACCGGCCAGTTCGACAAACTGGTGAATGGCGAGATCGATGGCAATCCGCAGCTGATCCGGACAGATTGGCTTGGCCACACAGTTCATGATCCCGGCCAGACGCGCCCTCTCCAGGGTCTCCGAGGCCACGGAGGAAGTCAGCAGAACGATCGGCACCGGGCGGACCCTGCCTATTCTTTCAGCAGCAGTGATGCCGTCCATGGCAGGGTTATCGGCATCCATCACGACCAGCAGAATCTCCTGACGACCGGCAAGTTCGACAGCCCGCCGGCCATTGTCCGTTTCGAGTATCTCATCAAAACCACATTCCTCAACAATTCCGGCAATCTGTCGACGAAGGAGAGGGTCGTTTTCAGAAACCATCGCTTTTTTCACGTAAAAACTCCGCAGTTCGTGTTTGACCTTCAGCCCTTGCCACTGCAGCAACGATGCCGAACGACCGGTGGTGCTCATCATAAAGGACAGCAGATGGCCTCGCACGATTGCAAGCTGCTGAAAAGCGGATAGAATTTAAGCAAAGGGCCAAAGGGTTGCAGAACCCGGAAAGGAGGCGCCGATGAGATACCGCATGAGCACCGACGGCGACAATGTCAGCTACCTGATTGGTCGCTGCCTGCGCAACCAGCAAGAGGCCGAGCGCATGTTTGAAGCCCTGATCCGCAAGAACATGCGGACCATCGAGATGTTCGCCGGCACCCTGAATCTGAGCCAGGCGGAACATGACGAGTTCGTCGCCCGCTTCAGCGCCGAGGTCGAGCCGACCCTGTGGGAGCCGTCCGGCCTGACCCACTGACGGTCGTGCCGGCCGGTTCCGCAACCTGTGCCTGACCCCCGGAGAGAGGCGTCAGGCGACCCGCCTTGACATCCGGCAGAGATCGCGCAGCTCCTGATCGGTCAGAGGTCGCTTGTTACGCTGAGAGAGTCTGCGCACCCAGTGCAGCAACCCGTCGAGGTCGGTCTCTTCGGCTGCCAGGCCGAGCCGGTCCAGCCGTTCCCGCAGTCCGTGCCGCCCGGAGTGCTTGCCGAGGATCAACTGCCGGCTGAGTCCGACCTCGGCCGGGTCGTACCCCTCGTAGTTGCCGGGGAACTTGAGCACGCCGTCAGTGTGCAAGCCCGATTCGTGGGCGAAGGCCTGTTCGCCGACCACCGCCTTCCAGGCCGGAACCGGCCGGCCGCTGGCCCGACTCACCAGCTGTGACAGCTCGCGAAAGCGCCCGGTGTCGATCCCCACCTCGATTCCGCAGGCGTGTTTGAGCGCCATCACCACCTCTTCCAGGGCCGCATTGCCGGCCCGCTCTCCCAAACCGTTCACCGTCGTATTGACAAAGCGTGCTCCGGCGCGGATACCGGCGATGGCGTTGGCAGTGGCCATGCCGAGATCGTTGTGGGTGTGCACCTCCAGGTCGAGATCGACCTGGCTGGCCAGGATGCTGATCTTGTCGTAGGTCGTGAAGGGGTCGAGGATGCCGAGGGTGTCGCAGAAACGGAAACGGTCGGCGCCCAGGCTGCGGGCGGTTGCCATCAGCTCGGCGAGAAAGCCGAGGTCGGCGCGGCTGGCGTCCTCGCCGCCGACGCACACGTAGAGGTCGTGCTGCTTGGCGAAGCCGAGGGCCGTCTTGAGCTGTTCCTTGACCCACCCCCGGCTCTTGCCCAGCTTGTGGCGGATATGGATATCGGAGACCGACAGGGAGATATCGACGGCGCGCACGCCGCAGTCGATGGAGGCCTGGAGGTCACTGACCACCGTCCGGTTCCAGGTGATCAGGCGGGCCTTGAGACCGAGTTCGACCAGCGCCCGGACCGAGCGCTGCTCATCGCGCCCCATGGCCGGAATGCCGCACTCGAGTTCGCCGACGCCGATGGCGTCGAGCAGCCTCGCGATGCGGATCTTCTCGTCGAGGCTGAAGACCACCCCGGCGGTCTGCTCGCCGTCGCGCAGGGTGGTATCGTCGATGATGATCGTCTGACTTCCACGAGTTTCCATGATCATGCTCCCGTCCACAAAAATGCCCCGGAACCTGTGACAGCGTCCGGAGCGGCCTTGCCCTTGGTCCGGCGCCCTTGCCGGCGTGTGTGTGCGACCGCCGGAGCGGTGGTCAGCCGGTCAGGCGATCAGCTCTGCGGCCCGCAGGAAATTGTCGAGGAGCTGGCGGGCCAGCTGGCGATGTTCCGCCTCGGCGGCGACAAAGTCCTCGATCAGTGCCTCGCGTTCAGGAAAATCGACGCTCCAGTCCCCGACGATGGCGCGGTCGACCTCGGGGTGAAACTGCAGTCCCCAGGCCCGATTGAGACGGAACGCCTGCCCCGGACAATCCGCAGAGGTCGCCAGATGTACAGCGGACAGAGGGATCGTGAAGCTGTCGTTGTGCCACTGGTAGGCACGAAACCTCGCAGCCAACCCGGCCAACAGCGGGTCGACCGCCCCGGCCGGAGTCAGCTCAATATTGGCCAGCCCCTTCTGGCCACAGCGGTTGGAGCTGACCAGACCACCCGCCACTTCGGCCAGCAGCTGCCCGCCAAGGCAGAGCCCCAGAAGCGGTATGTCGTCCGCAAGCGCCTGCGCCATGAATGCCTTGACCTCCCGCAAGAACGGATGTGCCGCTTCATCGTGCACCCCCATCCGTCCACCGAGAATGATCACCGCGGCAGCCGTGGGGAGAGCATCACCGCAATCGGGCCGCACCAGCCGAAACGGCACCCGCCATTCGGCGAGCAGGTCGGCGAAGACCCCGGCGGGAACTTTCGGATCGATCTGAATGATTGCAACGCCCGGCTCCATAGCGCTCCCTCTTCTGTCGTGTCTTTGCTAGAGCTCTCATCTGCAAGACTGTTGCCAGAGCGCCAAACCCGATTTTTCTGCAAAAACCGGCAAAACCGGCCGCTCTTGCTGCGCAAAACCTGGGCAGAATGCCCAAAGAGTGTGCATGCTGCGAGCCCAAACTCACCGATCACGACCGCGAACGGCCGATCAGCACCCTCGCAATGATGGCGAGGCTCTTGCAGACCCGACGACATGACGTTCTCTCCCAATGACGCGACGGAACGATCCCCTGCTTTGCCGCACCGCAGCGAAAGGTCCGTACCATGGGAGCCAAACCGATCATCCGTGAGCTGCTCAACGAATCCGCCTGCGTCCATAGCCAGGCGAAGAAAAGCGCCTGCAACGCACCGACCCCCGGCGCCACCAGCGGCGGCTGCGCCTTCGAAGGGGCGCAGATCACTCTGTTCCCCTTCGCCGACGCCGCCCACCTGGTACACGGCCCGATCACTTGCCTCGGCGCCTCCTGGGAGACCCGCGCCACCCGCACCAACTGGGCCGGCCGCGACCTGACCCAGGTCGGCCTGACGACCGACATCAGTCTCAACGATGTGGTCTTCTCCGGCGAACAAAAACTCACCGCGGCGATTGCTGCCGTAGTGCGGCGCTTCGCCCCGCAGGCGGTGTTCGTCTACGCCACCTGCGTCACGGCGATGATCGGCGACGACCTTGATGCAATCTGCAAACAGGCCGCCGTTCGGCATGAGCTGCCGGTGGTGCCGGTTCACGCCGCAGGCTTTGTCGGCAGCAAGAATCTCGGCAGCCGCCTCGGCGGCGAGGCGGCCCTGCTGCATCTGATCGGCACCGCCGAACCGCAAGTCACCACCGACTTCGACATCAACCTCATCGGTGAATACAACGTCACCGGCGACATGTGGCAGTACACGCCGCTGCTCGCCGAACTCGGCATCCGGGTCCTCGCCACCCTCTCCGGCGATGGCCGCATCGCCGATATCTGCTCTGCCCACCGCGCCAAACTCAATGTGCTGGTCTGCGCCAAGTCGCTGGTCTCGTTGACCCGCAAGCTGGAGGAGCGCTACGGCATGCCGTCGGTCTCCCTCTCCTTCTACGGCCGGCGGGACACCAGCGCCGGCCTGCGAGCCATCGCCCGGGCGTTTAACGACCCGGCGCTGATTGAACGCACCGAGGCGCTGATTGCCCGCGAGGAGGCGGCCCTCGAACACCGGCTCGCTCCGTACCGCGCCCTGTTTGCCGGCAAAAAGGCGGTCCTCAACACCGGCGGCAACAAGACCTGGTCGATTGCCGCCGCCCTGCAGGATCTCGGTATCGAGGTGGTGGCCACTGCCGTCAAAAAGGCGACCGAAGACGACCGCGTTAAGGCACGGGAGACCCTCGGCCCCGACGGTGTGCTGATGATGAACCCCGGGGCCGAGCAAGCGAAGCTGATCGAAGAGCGTGGCGCTGATCTGCTGCTGGCCGGTGGCCGGTCGCTGTACACCGCCATCAAGCAGGGGATCGCTTTCGCCGATGTCAACCAGGAGAAGAAGAAGAGCTACGGCGGCTACCGGGGCCTTTTAAACCTGGCCGAAGACTTGAAAAACGCCTTCGGCAACCCGGTCTTCAAGCTCGCCGCGCGGAGGGCACCGTGGGAGACGTAAGGCACAAACCGACCAGACCGCTGCAGATCAACCCCTGCAAACTCTCCCAGCCGATGGGGGCCACCCTCGCCTTTCTGGGGGTCGATGGCTGCATGCCCCTGATGCACGGCGGCCAGGGGTGCGCGAGCTTCACCAAGGTCTACTTCACCCGCCATTTCTGCGAGCCGATCGCCATCCAGACCACTGCTGTCACCGATGTCGTCGCCGTCCTCGACGGCGGCGCCTACTCCATCGTCGCAGCGGTGAAGAACATCTGCAAGAAGGTGACGCCGAGCCTGATCGGCCTGCACACCACCGGCCTGCCGGAGACCAAGGGGGACGACATCCGCGGCGTCGCCAAACAAGTCGATTTTCCCCTGGTCTGGGTCAATACCCCCGATTACGAGGGGGGGCTGGAAAGCGGCTGGGCGTTGACGTGCAAGGCGCTGATCGAACAGCTGGTCGAACCGGCGCAGACGACCCGGAAAGAGAAGCTGGTCCTCCTCCCCCACGTCAGCCTGCACCCCCTCGATGTCGAAAAGCTCAAGGAGTTCATCGCTGCCTTCGGCTTCGAGGTGTTGGCCATCCCCGACCTCTCCACATCTCTGGACGGGCACCTCGGCGCAAAGCAGGCGGCCCTCTCCAGCGGCGGCATCAGCATCGCCGAGATCGCTGCTCTGGGTGACGCGGCGGCTGTCCTCAGCGTTGGCGCCTCGATGCACCCCTGCGCCAGGGCCCTTCTGGCCAAAAACCCCGCCATGGACCACCTGCACGCCGACCATGTCCAGGGACTGGTGGCCAGCGATGCTCTGGCCGCGCTGCTGCTGGCCAGAAGCGGCCGCAGCCAGCCACCGGCCGCCATCGTGCGCTGGCGCCGCCGCCTGCAGGACGCCCTCCTCGACTGCCACTTCGCCCTCGGGCAGGCCCGGCTGCTGGTGGTTGGCGAGCCCGACCAGCTGGCTGGCCTCTGCAGCGCCGTCAGCGAAGCCGGCGGACGGGTGACCGTAGCGATCGCCAGCGTCGACTCGCCGCAGCTGGAAAAATTGCCGGCACAAAAGGTGCTGGTGGGGGATCTGGAAGACGCCGAACGGCTGGCCGATCATTACGACCTGATCATCGGCAACGGCCATTGCCAAGCCCTCGCCGAACGGCTCCACAAGGGGCTGGTCCTGCGCGGCTTCCCCAACTGGGAGCAGGTCGGCAACCCGTTGACAAACGATGTGCTTTACGAAGGGGGCTGTTTTTTCCTTTTCGCAGCCGCAAATTCCACCAGCGCCTGGCGGCATCAGCACGCTGACTGACCGTGACCAATCTTTTTGACGTCAGAGCCGATTCTGGTTAATCTGGATCCGTGGGGAGTAAAGGGTAAGGAGAAAAAGCATGCCGCCAGCTTGTTCCCAGCAGACACTGGTCGACCGGGTCTACCCTGACTATCTGTCGGCACTGCTGGCCGGCCGGCGCCAGCAGTGTCTGGCTCTGGTCAGCGAACTGATGGACGCCGACGTGCCGCTGAAAACGATCTACCTCGACCTGTTCGAGCGCTCGATGTACCAGGTCGGGGAGCTGTGGGAAAGCAACCGGATCTCGGTGGCCACAGAGCATATCGCCACCGCCATCACCGAAAACGCCATGGGTCTTTTACACCCGGTGATTTTTGCCTCCGAGCATTGCGGTCGCAAGGCGATCATCTCCTGTGTCGCCAACGAATATCACCAGATCGGCGGCAAAATGGTCGCCGACATTTTCGAGCTGCACGGCTGGGACGGCTACTTCCTCGGCGCCAATACCCCCATCCATGACCTGTTGAGTATGATTGCCGAAAAAAAGCCGGACCTGGTCTCTCTCTCCCTGAC
This sequence comes from Desulfuromonadales bacterium, assembly GCA_032251295.1. Taxonomy (GTDB): domain Bacteria; phylum Desulfobacterota; class Desulfuromonadia; order Desulfuromonadales; family BM103; genus BM103. The sequence continues at coordinate 34,543 of JAVVDS010000021.1, forward strand.
CATGTTTTCGAACATCCCCGAACTGCTGCGTCACCTGGCAACTCTCCGTGAGAACTGTCCCGGTCTTCCGGTCATTGTCGGCGGCCAGGCTTTTCGCTGGGGCGGAGCCTTCCAGGTCGAGGGACTCCCCAAAGTTCGTCTGTTGCGCTCCATCGACGAACTGGAGTCACTGATCGCAAACTTTCCGATGGGATTGCAATGAAATCCAGAGACATTTATGTCGACTATCTCCACCGTCAGGCAGCCCTGCTTTGCCTTGAATTCGATGGCGAGCACAAGCTGCTACGCATGAATCACTACGCCGAGCAGACTCTCGGCGCAGACTGTCTCGGCAAGCCGGCTGAACAGATTTTTGTCGATTTCAGCCACAGCTTTTCGTTGCAGAGCTTCCTCGATCAGCCTCAAGCCACCCGGCTGCTCAACGTCTCCACCGTCTCCGGCCTCCCCCAGACCTACTATTTCTCATTCGCTCCTCAGGAAGTCGGGGTTATCGCTCTTGGACAGATCGATGCGGCGGAGATGACGGCCCTGCGGCAGAACCTGGTGCAGAGCAACAATGAACTCAACAACTTGACCCGGGAACTGCACAAAAAGAGCGCCGAACTGGCCAAGCTGAATGAGCTCAAGAACCATTTTCTCGGCATGGCGGCCCACGACCTGCGCAACCCCCTGGCGGCGATCATGGGCTACAGCGAACTGATGATAATGGAGCCGCACGCCTTCAAGCGCCCCGACTTCGTCGAACTGCTCAACGACATCCGCTACCTGAGCGATTTCATGCTGTCGATGATCAACGACCTGCTCGATATCTCCGTCATCGAATCGGGTAAGCTCAGCCTCAATCCTGTCCCCCGGAACTTTTCCGAACTGCTGGCCAAAACCGTTCTGGTCAACCAGGTCTTCGCCGAAAAGGAGGGGATCGAACTGCGTCTTGTCGACCGTCTGCCGCCAGGAGAGATCCGTATCGACCCCCCCCGGATCAAGCAGGTGATCAACAACCTGATCTCCAACGCCATCAAGTTTTCGGCAGCTTCGACCACCGTCACTCTCGTCGCCAGCCTGCGCGGGGATGATCTCGAAGTCGCGGTCAGCGACCAGGGGCCGGGCATCGCGGCCCAGGATATCCAGAAACTGTTCCAGCCCTACCCGGAAATCAGCACCAGATCGTCCGGCGATGAGCGCCGGACCGGCCTGGGCCTGGCTATCTGCAAGAAGATCATGACCACACACCGGGGGGACATCCGGGCCGAAAGCCGTTTGGGACAAGGCTCGACCTTTACCTTCACCCTCCCCGGTTACACGACAGGGAAGGCCCTCTGATGAACCGTGAAAGCCTGCTTGACAGCGCCGCGCACCTGCAGCAGCCCTCAGTGGAAGCCGCCGCCGAGTTCGCGGCTCAATCTATGCGCCTGGCCGAAGAGGTCAACCGCGTGATGGCGGGACGTCCCGATGTACTGAGACTGGTGGGAGAAGACAACCTGGCGATGATGTACGACAACCATCGCAACCACGCCCGCTTCATGGCCTCCCTGTTCCAGGGCTATGAACCGCAGGTGCTGGTGGAGACCGTGCTCTGGGTCTTCCGGGCCTACCTGGCCCACGGCTTCAGCCTCGCCTACTGGCCGGCCCAGCTCGACACCTGGGTCGAGCTTTTCCGGACAGAGCTGAGCGAGGAGACCTTCGCGGACATCTCCCCCTTCTACCACTGGCTGATTATTCACCAGCCGCAGTTCGTCGCTCTGGCCGAGGGGCAAAAGCCGGAAGAGCCGGAGCCGGCCCACTGAGTTCAGAACTGCTGGTCGTAAAGTTCCGGGTTGAAGCCGATCAGGTACTCATCGCCGATCTTCAGTGTCGGAGCCCGCAGGTTGCCGGTTGGACCGAGGGCCTTCGCCATAATTGTTTCGCGCCCATCCTGATCAGGAGCGAAGGCAACAAACGCCTTCCCCTTGGCGATCCAGATTTTTTGGGCCTTCTGCAGCATGGCCCACCCCTGCTCCTCACCGATGCGCTCTTTGCCGGCATCGACAACCTCACCCATTTCGACCTGCCTTGGCTCAAGAAACTCCTGAGCTTTTTTACAGGACGTTCAGCCCTTGCGCAGATAAGCCCAATCGATCTTCATCTCTGCCTCCTCCGTTGATGAACATAAGGTTCTGTTCTTGCGGCGGGTTACGTCTCACTCCTTACGCCTCACTCCTCACCTGCCGGAAGCTGTCAGGCAGCGAGCCCCCTTGAATATCAGTTCACATAGCCACGGCCGATGGCGGTAAACGGCAGCTCCAGTTCGAGTTCGGGAACCTGGCGGGCGATCCAGGCGGTGAAGGTGTTGCTGTTGGGGCCCGGAAAGACCCGATAGTCGGTTTTCCAGGGGTAGTTCCGGGCGGCCTGGTCGACAGCTCCGATCAGCCGTTCGGCATCCGGTCCGCGATGCTCCCTGAGCAGCCTCGGTTCGGCACCGAACCAGTAGCGGTCGGGGATGTCCCGGGAGATGCGCATGACCGGCTGGCCGCGGTTGGCGCGCCAGCCGACCACATCATAAACTGTGTAGGAGGTCTCGCCGGTACTCTTGGCGGCGATCCAGGTATGGATGGCGAACCAACCGCGCCACCCCCAGGCCCTGGCACCGTAAACCTGAAGCACAGCCTCCCCCGTCGTCGCCGGATCGGGGGCGATACCGGCCGATTCACGGCTGGCTGTGCGCCAGTCGTTATTGGAGGAACAGGCTGACAACAGCAAAATGACGCAGCCGAGAGCGGAACAGGCGCGCCACATTTTTAACGGCACATTCATTCGCAAACCTCCATGCTATCTACTTGCTGATTATAGCGCACAGAGGGCTGCCGAATAAAGTCGGAGGCCAGACCGGTCTTTTTATGGCTGAGCTGATCGCATGGGCTGTTCATTTGCCATCAACTGCCACCGGGTGCGACGTGTACTGTTCGTCGGCAAAGCAGAGGTGGTAGTCACTGCAGACCCCGCAGTTTGGTGCCAGGCACAGGGTTCCGCCTTTCTGTTCACAGAGCTGCTTGAACAGAAATCGTTTCCAACGCATGTTGCCGCGGTTGGCTGCGGCCAGAGACGGCAGATGCCGACCGATGGCTGCAGAGAGCTGAGGGCGCTCGGTCAGCCCCATGGCGACCCAGAGATGCCCGGGAAGGGCAGAGCGGGTAGCGAGAATGCGCACCAGCCAGGAGGAGATCATCTGCTGCATGAAACCTCGATCGGTCGGGACATGGGGCAACAGCAGCGTGAGGAGTTCGGTATTGCACTCGGGGGGCGAGGCTGTTACCGGTGGCGCAAGTTCCGCAAGGGCAGCGCGGTCCACTCCAGGAAAAACCAGGGACAGCAGCGCGTTCAGCGCCTTGGCATCGAGACCGAGAGCGGCGGCGGTTTCCCAGGGCTCTTCGGTCGCCACACTGAGCGGGCAGGCCAGCAGGTGCCGGTCCGCGTCGCTGATCGCAGCAGGACTTCGGGACGGCATCAACAGGTCATAAACCGGATGATTTGACGTGACCCGTGGGGCATGGGCTTTGTCTTGCGGCAGCGCAGTCCGCACCGTGCCGCCGGTCAGAGCGCTCTGCACCGCGGCCTGCAGGGCCCGGGCCGCCAGTTCGGCGCAATAGCGCCGCTCTTCGGGAAGACCGTCGAGGGCAGCTTCCAGACAGTCGGCATCGAGACCCCGACTCTCACCCAGGGTTTGACCCACTGCGAGATCCGCCGCCACCGCGCAGGCCGCCATCGAGTAGCCGCAGCCGAACACCTGATAACGCGCATCACAGATACGGTTCTGGATGACCTTCAGAGTGAAGCGCGCGCCCAGGCGGCGGCCGATCTCTGCCGCTTCGAGCCCGATCTCGCCGGTTCCGTCGGCATCGGCCAGAATCCCCGTCCGACGGGTATCTGTCGCCCATAAGCGAATTTTTCCAGAATATTCAGCCATTTAAATCCAGCATGCGTTCAAGTCGGTGTCCCGCTGGTGCACCGGTCAATTCAGGCAACCCGTCGAAAAGCGCTGGCCTTGAACAACGCATAGACTCTCTCGCCAATCCCCAGACCAAGTTCCCGCGCCGCCCTGGAGACGATCTGACTGACCAGGGAGCGACCATTGCCGCAATCGAGTTCGATGCCGACATGCCCCTGGTAGGCGAAGGTCTTCAGCACTCGGCAACTCAAGAGGTTGCGAGCACTGATGGCGCTGGGATGTTCCCGGCAGAGCAGAATATCTCGGGAGGAGAGACTGTAGCAAACCCCAGGACTGCCGCTGCCGTTATCAACCAGATGAAGACGCTGGTCTCCCCACGGGAAAGTCCACAGCCCATCGACCTTGCAGGGCGACTCGACCTTGACCAGATTCTGGTAACCCGCTGAACTGCCGAGACTCTGTCGGGCGATCTCCTCGGGATGCGACCTGCCGGTCAGCACGCCCTGTTCGATCAGCAGCACCTCGTCGGTGAGCATACGGATCTCCTCCAGAGAATGACTGATCAGCAGATAAGGCATGGTAAACTCGCGCTGTACCGCCTGTAGAAAGGGGATAATCTGCCCCTTAAGGCGATGATCGAGAGCCGACATCGGCTCGTCGAGCAGCAGCAGCTTTGGGCTGCACAGCAGCGCGCGTCCCAACGCCACACGCTGACGCTCGCCACCGGAGAGCTCAAGCGACCGGCGACCCAGCAGTGGCGCGAGATGCAGGACGTCGACCACCCGGTCCGGAACGATCCGCCGTTCCGCACGAGGGAGTCGCCGATAGCCGAACAGAAGATTCTCCTGGACCGTCAGGTGAGGGAAGAGCAGTCCCTGCTGAAAAACCAGGCCGATTCGACGCTCACGGGGGGGCAGGCTGATACGCGTCGCCGAATTAAACAGCAGCCGTTCGCCGATTCTGATTGTTCCGCGATCGGGATCGACTGTTCCGGCCAGCAGGTTGAAAAGGGTCGACTTGCCGCTTCCCGATGGACCGAACAACCCGAGAGTGGGACTTTCCGAATTGAATTCGGCGTGTAGCGAGAAATTGCCGAGGGTTTTCTCGACGGCGACGTACAGACTCATCCCTTCGCCTCCCATCGCCCTTTCATCAACTGCTCGCTGGCGATCAGCACGGTGAGGGAGAGGACAATGGACGCCATGCAAAGCCCGAAAGCCAAGGTCTCGCCCCCCGGCATGCCGCTGTAGTCGTAGATGGCCAACGGGATGGTCTGGGTGACTCCCGGGATATTGCCGGCGATCATGATGGTTGCTCCGAACTCACCGAGGCTGCGCGCAAACATCAGCGATCCCCCGGCCACCAGAGAGCGTCTCGCCAGAGGAAGAATCACGTTGCACAGTGTGTCGATACGAGTTGCACCGAGGCTGCCGCTGACCCGGATCAGTTGCGGATCGACCCCCTCCAGGCCGATGCGAATGGCACGAACCAACAGCGGGAATCCGACCACTGTCGCCGCAAGCACCGCCGCGTACCAGGTGAACAGCAACGACAGTCCAAACCTGTCGAGAAGCGGGCCAAGCCCCTGCGTACCGAGACCGAGCAGCAGCAGATAGCCGACCACTACCGGCGGCAGCACCAACGGCAGGTTGACCAGTCCCTCGAGCAGCGCCTTGCCGCGGAACCGGCCGAAATGAAGCAAGCAGGCAACGGCAAAACCGAAGGGGAGTGCTACCAGGACCGCCAGTGAGGCCACCTGGGCAGAGAGCAGCAGAGCCTGCCAGTCTGTGTTGGTCAGCGTCATCACCGTTTCACTCTTCTCCACCGAGCGGCGTCAGGCCGTTACTCTCCATGAGCGTTGCCCCTGCGGGGCCGGTCAACAGCCGACAGAGCTCGCGGGCAGCGGGTTTCTGTTCACCGGTGTTGGTCAGTGCGATCGGATAGCGGATCTCTGGCTGGAGGTCAGCCGCCGGAGTCAGAACAACCCTGGTCTGCCGCAACAACCTGACATCGCTGCGGTAGACAATGGCCACATCCACCACCCCCTGTTCGGCATAAAGCAGCGCCTGACGAACGTCCTTGGCAAACACGAGCCGATGCCTTTTCTCAAGATCATGGTACAGTCCGGCCTTCTCCAGCATGATTCGGGCGTAGCGGCCGGCCGGCACACTCTCCGGACTACCAATTGCCAGGCGACGTAACGATTTCAGATCGGCCAATGAGTCGAGGGGTTGACCGCGGCCAACCACCACCAGTCGATTGGCGGCCCAGGGTCGTGGGCTTCCTGGCGAGATCTTCCCCTCCTCGACAAGGTGCATCATCCACTCGGGATTGGCCGAGATGAACAGATCGACGGGCGCCCCCGCGACGACCTGCCGTGCCAAAGTCCCGGAAGACGCCGTATTGACTCGAAGTCGATGCTCCGGGTATGTCGCCTCGAAGCGGCTGGCCACAACCATGACCAGTTCCCGCAGACTGGCCGCCGCCGCCAGGTGAACCTCATCAGCCAGACTCGGGCTCGGAAGGAGAAACAGAAGAGACAGCAGGAGTGTGCGCATAGAACCTCCCTGATTCGGCCTGCAGATCAGACCCATCAGCTGGCCAGCACCAACTTGTCAAGATCGAGATCCTCCCCCACCACCCCGGCGGCATCGGCCCGGCACTGTTTGCAATGCCTTGCCTGGGAAAGGATCAATTCGGCCTGATTGCGCAGCATCTCCATGGTCGCCTCGCAGGGTGGCTCGATGTCCTTGAATTTGCCGATCGGGATCACCGGGATGATGTTCATCATGGTCGCGCCGAGCTGACGGACCCTGACGGCCAGGTCAAGGGTTTCATGGTCATTGATCCCCGGGATGGTGACATGATTGATCTTGACCAGCAGGCCGGCCGCCGCCGCATAGCGCACGCCGTCGAGCTGGCGCTTGAGCAGCACCGTCGCGCCTTCTTCACCGACCAGCCGCTGGCCGTGGAAGTTCACCCACTCATAGACGTTGGCGCCGGTCTGCGGGGTCAGGGCATTGATCGTTACCGTGAGGCTGTGCACGCCGAGCCGCAGCAGCTTGTCGAGATACTCGGTCAGCAGCAGGCCGTTGGTGGAGAGGCACAGTGTCATCTCTGGAAACTCCGCCTTGATCAGCCTGAAGGTCTCGAAGGTCTTCGGGTTGGCGAGAGGATCGCCGGGGCCGGCAATGCCGACCACCTTGAGCCGCGCGCCCCCTTGCTTCTCCATGTGCCGCTTGACCAGCCGCACCCGCGCCACCGCCTGTTCGGGAGCCAGCACCCGGCTGGTGACGCCGGGACGGCTCTCGTTGGCGCAGTCGAACTTGCGTTCGCAGAAGCCGCACTTGATATTGCAGCCTGGCGCGACCGGCAGGTGGATGCGTCCCGCCTTGCTGTGGTCGCCACCGAAGCAGGGGTGATCGGTCTGTTTCTGCATCTTCATCATCGGACAGTCGGTGGCCATAATCGTTCTCCCTGGAAATGGCAAAAGCGCCTGCAAAAAGTGTCGCAAGCGCCTTTGCTTTGTCCCCAACAGAAAAGCCCCGGAGAGATCTCCAGGGCTTCGTTGCCTTGATCAATGGGCACAGCCTTTGTGCCCGAGAGTCGGTTATTGCCTCAAATATATAGCATCGATTGTGCCAAAACGGAAAAATGCCGGTTTACGGGGATTGCTCCGGGTCATGTGCCGTTATCTTGCACAGATGCAGGGGGATTTGTCTGTTTTCTCAGCGATCCGCCATGCAAGGGTGGCAGACGCAACCCTGTGGGCATTGAGCGGCCTGCCAAGAAAACTTTGCCCTCTACAGCGGCAACCCCAGCTGAATTTTGATCGCCCGCTCCACCTGCTTCATATCCTGGCCATTGACCGTGCCAACAAAGTTTTGCAAACGCCGCTTGTCAACTGTGGCCAACTGATCAGCCATGGCCTTGCTCTCGCTGCCATTGAGTACGACAATCGCTTCGCTTGGGTAACACTTCCCGGTATTGCTGGTCAGGGGAACGACCTGAACGCGATTAAGGTGGGTATTGGCGGCATTGTTGCTGACGATGACGGCCGGACGAACCTTCCTGACTTCCGAACCGACCGAGGGGTCGAAATTGACCCACCACACCTCACTTCTTTTCATCGGTGCTGTCCCCGACAACGGCATTGGACCACTCCAGGGCGTCTGCTTCTCGAACGCCGTCGGCCGCCATCTCACGATAGGCTCCGTCGAGATCATTCGCCTTGAGCTGCGGCTTGATCAGATTTTCAATAAATTTACTGATATTGCCGCGCCCGACAACCCGGTGCAGTTCGTCGTACACACCCTCATTCAACGATATGGTCAGTTTTTTCTGCATGATGGCACCTCATTATACGTATTACGTAGTACATCATACCACCAGAGGTTCCATCATGCCTAGCATCATAATCTTCAGTTGACTACAATTTGTAGCCAACTGAGGCTCTTGCATAAGTCTCAAAAAACGTCATTCCGGCACTTCTGACCACCAATTTGCAAGGAAGTTCAAAAGAAGGGCAGTTCCAACTCCCTTGAGGTGGACTGCCCATGAACAACATTGCACTCTGGAAAGCACTGAAATGAATCATGGATGCGGGCAGCTTTCAGGCCTATGGCAACCTCCGGCACAGACCGCATCATGCGCCAGCTTCAGTGCCGGTTCGAGCGGCCCCTCGGCACAGATCACCTTGAAGCCGGCTTTTTCCAGCTCCTGGCGCGGCAGCTCGCCGATCATGGCGGTCACCACCACCTGGCACTCCCTGAGCGCCGCGACGATGCCATTAAGCTGGGCGTGGCGAAACGGGTGCTCGGGGTCGAAGGAGCAGTACTTGTCGACCTTGACCTCCGCCACCTGGACCGGGTCGCCCTTGCGGTACTTGAAGATGCGAAAGGTCTCGGCGTGGCCGAAGTGCTGATCGACCTCGGTGCCGGATTTTGATGCGACGGCGATAAGCATAATTGACTCCATCAATTATGCGGGGCTGGGGGTTGGGGGCTTGCAATACCAGACCCCAGTCACTAGCCCCCGGTTACCGCTCCTTACCCAGTCCCCGCCTCTCAGATTTCCAGCGTCTTGAAGGTAAAACACTTCTTCGGGCAGGCGACGCCGCAGCCGGCGCAACCGATACAGTCAGTCTGGTTGGCGATGGTCATGATCATGCGCGTCGAATCGGTCTCCTCGTCGACCAGATCCTCGGGGCCGAGGACCTTGCGGGCGCAGGATTTAAAGCAGCGCCCGCAGCCGATGCATTTTTCGGGGTCGATGTTCGTGACGAAGGTGGGGGTCCAGGAGGACCCGCCGTAGGTTGTTCCGGTCAGTATTGGCATGATAAATCTCCTGAAAAATTATGGTTTCTGGTAGGGGCGTGATTCATCACGCCCAGGGTCAGGGGGGAGACCAGGGCGTGATGAATCACGCCCCTACGAAGGTTCACCCCTTCAGCATCGCCTTGCGCAGCCAGGGCGGCGGACTGCCCTTGAGCACCTCCTGCAGCTTTGCCACCACCACGCTGATCGGTTCGTGCTGCCTGCTCTTGAGCGGGTGGATCTTCTTGGCCACCAGGCGGGCCGCGGCCGGGCCGCCGATCTCGCCGACGTAGACCAGGGCGCAGTCGGCCAGCGCCGCACTGCGGGCCTCGATCTTGTCGTCGCTGTGTCCCGGTGCCTCGGCATCGGACTGGACCTGCACCACACCGCTGAATGCAGCCTGCTCCGGACCTATCTCCCAGATGATGAACTCCCCGGCCTGACCGAAGTGTTCATCGACATGCACCCGGTCGGTGCTGGCGAATGCGACTTTCATGCTTAAACCTCTTTTCGGGTTACCGACTAATTCCAGTCGTTTGGTCCTGATCATTGCTTCTCCGTGAGGAGTGAGGAGTGAGGCGCGAGGGGTAAGGTTTCTCCCCTCACACTCCTCACTCCTCACTCCTCACGTTCTTATCTCATCATCTCGAACCACTGGTCCTCACACGTCTCATCCTTGATCTCCAAAAACTTGTTGGCGATCATGGACAACATGCTGATCGCTCCGTTGTAACCGACCACCGGGGTGCGGTGCAGGTTGACGCGGTCGATGATCGGGAAGCCGATGCGGAACAAGGGGATACCGGCGTCGCGGGCGGCCCACTTGGCGTGGGTGTCGCCGATGATGCCGTCGACCGGATCGGTAACCAGCAGGGAGCGCAGGTGCCAGAGGTCCTTGTTGATGTAGCAGGTGCAGCCTGCGCCGAAGGGCGAGCTGGCGAGCAGGGCGTCCATCTCCTTCTGGAACTTCTTGGTCGCCCGCGAGCAGAGTACGTGCCAGGGGCGGGCACCCATTTCGAGCAGGAAGCTGACAATGCCGAGCAGGTAGTCGGGGTCGCCGGCGATGGCGAACTTGCGGCCGTGCAGATACTGGTGGGCGTCGGTCATGGCGTCGACGGCCAGGGCGCGTTCCTTCTTCAGCACCTCGGGGACCGGCTTGTCGAACAGCTCGGCGAGCTTGAGGATCAGCTCGTCGGTCTTCCTGATGCCGAAGGGCATCGGCAGCAACACTTTCTCGCCGGTGTACTCCGACTCGATCCACTTCATGGTGTTGACCGTCGAATACTTCTGGAGCGAGAGGGTCGCCTTGCCGTTGATCGACGCGGCGGCGTCTTCGAGCCTGGTGCCGCCCGGGTAGAGCTTGTACTCACCGTCGCAGCCGGAATCGAACACATCGGAGACGTCGGCGAGCATGGTGTAGGGGATCCCCATCAACTCGCAGATGCGCTTGTACTCGCGCAGGTTGCCGACGTTGCCGTCGAAGCCGGGGATGATGTTGAGCTTGCCGATACAGGTGCCGGCACCCTTCTGCCCCTCGGTCAGGGTTTCGAGGATGCTCTTCAGCATCGCATCGTAGCCATGGATGTGGGTGCCGTTGAAGCTCGGCGTATTGGCGTAGGGGGTCGGCAGCTCCTCGGGGAGATGCCCCTGCAGCTTGGCGTTTTTGATAAAGGCGGTCAGGTCATCGCCGATCACCTCGGGCATGCAGGTGGTGTAGACCGGGATCATCTTCGGCTTGTACAGGGCGTAGGCGTTCTCCAGCCCTTCAAACAGGTTGTTCTGGCCACCGAACACCGCGCCGTCTTCGGTCATGGCGTCGCAGGTGGCCGCCGCCGGTTCGCGGTAATGGCGGGAGAAGGTGCTGCGGAAATACGAGGCGCACCCCTGCGAGCCGTGCACAAACGGCAACGCCCCTTCGAAGCCGGTCGCCACCATCTGCGCGCCGAGGGGCTGGCAGGCGTGGGCCGGGTTGACCACCAGGGCGGTGCGGGCAAAGTTCTTCTCCTTGTACTCTTCGGTATCGATCCAGGCCTTGACCCGTTCGATCTCCTCGGACGGGGTCTCGGTGACGAATTTTACGGCTGCTTCTGCGCTCATGGCGTAAATCTCCTGAATAACGAGGTGAATGTAGGGGCGCAATTCATTGCGCCCTTGTTGATTTCGAAACCGGGCGTGATAAATCACGCCCCTACATTGCGTCGCGGTTTTAAAAAGGTGCCTTGACCAAACCCCAGGTCGGGCTGTTGATCGCCATGTCGATATCCCGGGCGAAGATTTTGAATCCCTCATAGCCGTGATACGGCCCCGAGTAATCCCAGCTGTGCATCTGCCGGAAGGGGATGCCGGCTTTCTGGAAGACGTACTTCTCCTTGATGCCGGAACCGACCAGGTCGGGCTTGAGCTCTTCGACGAACTTCTCCAGTTCGAACTCGGAGACGTCGTCGTAGATCAGGGTGCCCTTGGCCATCTCCGGGGCGGTGCGGTCGTAATCGTCCTGGTGGGCGAACTCGTAGCCGGCGCCGGTGATCTGGATGCCGAGGTCCT
>JAVVDS010000022.1:0-42557 GCA_032251295.1 Desulfuromonadales bacterium
TGCTCATGGTCCGATCCTTTCCTGTGACAAACAAGCCCGCATCAGACACTCAGGTCCGTGCGGGCGCCATTGCCTGCCTGTTCGCCACCTCTGCGTGACGATGAAATCTGTTTATGCTGTCGCCGTCAGCGGTTGTGCAACCGCCAGGGGGAGAGTTCGACAAGACGCACAGCCTGGGCCTCGACCTCCTCCCGGACGCTTTTGTCGAGTTTTTTCACCCAGCGGGGCGGCAGCGCGTCGAGACCGTACAGGGCGCCGGCGATCATGCCGGCGATCGCGCCGGTGGTATCGGCATCCCCGCCCTGGTTGACCACGCCGATCAGGCACTCTTCGAAGCTGGCCGTCGCAAACAGGTAATGAAATACCGTCTGCAACGTATCGACCACATAGGCACTGGCCCGGCCGGCGTAATTGTTGAAGCGAAAGCTGCCGTGCTCGTTAACCAGGTTTCGGGTCACTTCATGCAGGCTGAAACGGTCGCCACCGAGCAGAGCCCTCTGTACCATCCGGCCGATCGCCACGCAGGCGGCATCGGAGAGCGGATGATTGTGAGTCAGGTGCGCCTGGGCGACGGCACAGCGCATCAGCAGGGCGTCGTCGCCGAGGCTGAACAGCGCAACCGGCGCCATGCGCATCGCCGCACCGTTGCCGGCATCCCACTCGTTAAACGGCGTTTCCAGCTGTCCTTTGAGCATGTAGTCACGGATACCGCGCCGGCAGGTGGCACCGATATCGACCGGCTTGCTCTTCATCCAGGCCACAAACTGTTCGGCAATCCCCGGCAGATCCCAGCCACCGGCGGCAAGCAGCGCCCGCCCCAGAGCCAGGGACATTTCGGTGTCGTCGGTGACTTGCCCGGCCTTGAGGGAGAGCCAGCCGCCGCCGACAATCTTGCGGTGCACCTTGAATTTGGCCCTGACCTCAACGGGGATCATGAACTCGGTGGTGGCGCCCAAAGCATCGCCGATAGCCAGACCCAGATAGGCCGCACGCGCCCGGGAGAGAAGCTCAGCCACCGGTCAGCACCTCGACCTCGAATTCGCCACCGATGACCATCACCTCGCCTTCGCCCTTGAACAGCGCCTTCGGCAGCAGACCGCCGAGAAAGAAGATCTTGGTCAGCGGCACGTCCGTTTTCAGCACCCGGCTGCCGAACTCCCAGGCGCGCTCGAAATCGTCGGTAAAGGAGTTCAAGCAGTTCAGACGCAGCACCAGTCGCTGCTTCGCCAGTTGCTCGACGATCTGGTGCTCGGCAAAGTCGTGAATCCCCCGGAACAGCGTGACATGGGTCTGGTCGGGAGAGCGACGTCCCGTTTCGTACTGAACAAACTGGTAGAGGAGGTCAAACTGGCAGTAAATCGCGCTGGTGCGCTGACTGCCGCGCATCCGTTCCACCAGGTAGCGCCCATAGGCCGGCGACTGCATGTCGCTGATCGGCTCATGATGAAAGGTCGGCGGCAAGCCGAGGCGCGACTCCACCCACCCTTTGAGGACCGCCCCCTCCAGGGAGTTGCTGTCGAACAACCAGCCGCGCAGAAAACGCAGGTAGCTGTTCTTCAGGCTCTTGCGGCTGGTCTGGGTCGTCTGCTGCTGCCACTGGTGCAACTGGTAGCGCACATCCATGAAATCGTGAAACAGCAGGCCGCGCTGCTCGGGATCGTCGACACCATCGAGCTTGGCGAACAGAGGGCGGCTGTTGTCGAGCCCCCCCTGGATCTCCAGCGGCTGGGGCGCCCGGTTGTAATGCCGCGAGGCGATCGCCCAGGGCGGCAGACTGCAGCGGTTGATGGGGGTTGTCTGCATGGTCACAAACGATTTCTTGCGCGCACGGCAGGCAGCCATGCCCTTTTTTTCAGCAGAATTCAGCCAGAAGGAGCCATCCTGCTTGGCAACCCGCGGCATGCGGCGCCGCAGGCAGCCCCGTTTGCGGCTGTCCACCGCAAAAGCCGGCGACACATGCCGGATGACTCCAGATATTTCTGCGGAGATGAGTGCAGGGAGAGTGCCAGCCCTCTCGCCGGGGGGAAGGCAAGGGAATGCAGGAATGGACCCCGGGAATGACGTCGGCTCAGCCGGCCGCCCTGGGGAGCTGCCAGTTGAAGCGGATGGCCAGCAGGCGGATGCCGATGACGACTGTAGCGGCGAACAGGGCGGCCAGCGGCTCGCGGACGTTGGCATGCTGCAGCAGCACCAGGAGGGCCGCGCCGCCGAGACAGGCCGAGGCATAGATCTCCTTGCGCAGGATCAGGGGGACCTGATTGGAGAGGACGTCGCGCATCACGCCACCGGCCGTGGCGGTCATCACCCCCATCAACACCGCACCCAGAAAACCGAGTTCGAAACTGAGCGCCTTGCCGGTGCCGATGACGACGAAGGTGCCGAGACCGATGGCGTCAAAATAGAGCAGCGGATGCTCCAGAAAGGTCAGTCGTCGATGGAAAAAGAAGACCAGCAGGGAAACGACGGCAGCGAGGGACAGGTAGGTTTCATCCTGCAGCGAAAACGGCGGGAAGTCGCCGAGCAGCATGTCCCGCAGGGTACCGCCGCCAGTCGCCGTGACCAGGCCGAGCACCAGAACACCGAACAGATCCATGTCGCGCCGCACGCCGGCCCAGGCGCCCGAGGCGGCAAAAGCGGCGGTTCCGATCAGGTCGAGCAGGTAGAGCAGTTGCATTCGACAGCCCTCCGCAGGTAAGGGCCATCATCATAGCAACTCTGCGGCACATGCCAAGCTCGAAAATGCAGACGGGGTTATTGCCAGGCGCCTTTAGAATAGCTGAAAATATGCCGGTTCGGCAGGATCTCGACGACGGCGAAATCGGCGCTCCTGCACGCTTCGGCACTTGCGCCGTAGGATTCGAACACCTTTTCCTGATAGGAGAGGATCGCAACAAACGGGCTGGTTTTCGACTGGGAACGACTGACCTTGGAAGAGACGGAGGACTTGTCGATCTGATGGAAGCGCGCCCGAAAGCGCCCGTCCCCGATCCGGATGATGTCCATTTTGTCCCGGTTGTGCCTGAGATTGCGATTTAACTGCGCGATCTTCTCCGGCACGAATCTTTTGAACTCCCCCTGGCGAACGGTCAGTTCGCTGTCCGCCGAGCTGCCGGTGGCCCCCACAGCGCCGGCAGCGGGCCCGTACATCGCCATGCTGTCAGCAGCGGCCGCCGTGCCCCACGGCGACACAGCGCAGAGCCCGGCCACAAGGAGAAGGGACAAAAACCTTCCAATTCTGTTCACAAGAAACCTCCCGGCTAGCACGCTTACACCGCAATCCTTGAAGCAAACCGCGTACCAGCCCTTACCGGGAGAATTGAAGGCCAGTGATCATGCTGGATTACAGTCCCGGAGCGGAGAACTGCCCCCTGCGTCTCGCAACGACCGGAACCGGCCGGGTGACAAAAAACGTAGCCCGATACCGTCTTTCTACAGTGTCGCCTGAACCGGAGGTTGCCGTCAAGCAGCGGGAAACTGTCTTCACCAACAGCAATGCCGACCAATCGGCCGGCATTGCTGTTGTCGCTTATGGCAGGGACAAACTCTACCTGGACTCGAGTTCGACCCGGCGGTTCAGCTTGCGCCCTTCCCGGGTCGCGTTGTCGTATTTCGGCATGGTCTCGCCGTAACCGGCGACATCGAGCCGGGACGCGGCGATACCGTTGTTCACCAGCCAGTCACGTACCGCCTTGGCACGCCGCTCGGACAGCCCCTGATTATAGACTTCCGGGCCTGTCGAATCGGTGTGGCCGGCCACGGTAAACCGCACAGAGGTGTCCTCATTGAGGATCATTTTAGCCTGCTCCAGAATCGGGATCATTTCGTCGGTAATGTCCGCCTTGTCAAAGCCGAAGAGCAGATTGAAGGTCACGACCTCTTTCTTGACCACCGGCGCTGGCGGAACCGGCGCGGCTTTCGGTGCAGGGGCCGGTGCCGGAGCCGGTTTGCCGGCAAGAAACGCCTCCTTGACAAAACCGCTGAAAGCCGCCGCCGACGCCAGATCGGCACCGGCATAGGCCGCGCCGCAGCCGCCTTCATTGGCGACACGCTGCAGCAGTTTCTGCCCGGCGGGATCGTCGCCGATCCAGACGGTGTAGATGCAGGCCTGCTCACCCAGAGCCGCCTTGAGGTTGGCGGCGGCCGCGGGAGCACTGTCCATCTGCAGACCGTCGCTGACCACCACAACCGACGTCTTCCCGGCCCCTTTCAGGTCGACGGCCGCGGCATCGAGGGCGGCTGCCAGCGGGCTGTTGCCCCCGGCGTACCGGACCTTGCCCAGACCGTCGGCCAGACCGGCGGCGGAATACCGGGTCATGCCGTACTGCAGGTCGGTAAGATTCTTCGACTGGCGATCGCTGTGCCCGAAACTCCGCAGCCCACCAGCGACATTCAGATCGGCAGGCAGACTCTGATTGACCGCCGAGATGAAATTTTTGGCCGAGTGGAAATCGACGGCGTTGCGATTTCCCATGGTCATCGACGCATCCATGATGATCTGGAAGCTGTCAACTTTGGACACATACTGCCCCGAGTCAAACGTCTGCGCAGCGAACTGCAGCGGCTGCTCCTGAGCATGCATCCCGGCACAGCCAAACAGAAAGGCCGTACTCAAACCGAGCAATATCCCTGTAACCATCCTGATCTTCATGTAAAAACCTCCTTTTGTGTGGTGGGACGAAAAACAACCATGGGCCATGGGAAAAGACGACGAAACCGGTCTCTTGGCTTGTGACTGAAAACGTCGCACTCCATTGGCTCTGGAGCGACAGGAAAACCCTTTATCTGCAATGCTAGCACCGTAACGTATAGTGTCAACAGGGCCTGGCAGTAATAGGCAACCACCAGCCGGCCGGATCCTGGCGATAGATGGTGGCCAGCTGCCGGTAGAGCTCGGGGTGGTGAGCCTTGAGGCGTACCGGCCGCTCGAAAAACGTCTCGGTCGCCACGGCGAAGAATTCGGCGACACTCGTCGCACCGTAGCCGTCGAGAACCGCCGGCCGGCCGCGCCGCCGGGCTGCCTGCAGGCGGCGATACTCGAGTTGCAGCAGGTCGGACCAGTCGCCGCAGCCGGCCGGGCCGTCGTGCAGCAGTGCACCGTCGCTGACCCCTTCTGCCAGATCGATCTGATGGGCGAACTCGTGGAGGATCACGTTGAGACCGCCGCCGCGGCCGGCGCACAGCTCGGCAATGCTGTCCCAGGCGAGGACCAGTGTGCCGATTTCCCACGATTCGCCGAGCCGTTCCTCTACGGCCTCGGTGACGATGCCGACGGCATCCGTCTCGGCCACCGGTGCGGCGAAACTGGTCGGATAGACGAGAACCGTGCCGAGTCGGGGATAGCCGGGGTTGGGGCGGTGCAGCAGCAACAGGCAGGCGTAGGCGGCGATCGTCAGCCGGACCCGGTCGGTGATCGGCTGGCCGTTGCAGCCTTCGAAGGCGGTGCGCTCGAGAAACGTCGGCACGAGCTCGCGCAAGCTGGCGAGATCGCTCTCCGACAGCAGGCGATACGGGGCAAAGTCGGCGGCGAGGATCGCCTCCCACCCGGCCGGGAACGGTTGGCGGTGCCGCCGCCAGAAGGTGAACAGAGTCATAGGTCTCCTCACAGAAATCGCTGGCAGCAAATTGAGTGTCCCAGCAGATTCAAATGTAGATGGTGACACGCCCATGGGCAAGGAGAGAATTCCGCCATACCGGCTCACGAGACCATGAAGAATCGCCTGTCGCGAAGTTTCCGGACGGTTGCAAGCTGGTATAATTGGGACAGGAGAGTTGAGTCGGAAAGGAGGCGAACACCATGCAGAGGAATGTCGGGAAATTCGGAATCAGCGACAAGCGGGGCCGCAAACGGACCAGCGACGACCCCTACCTGCCGGAAACCGGGCTCAGGGAGCCCTCGGTCTGCCAGAGCTGCCATGCCCTGTACCGCCAGAAGCGCTGGCAACTCGACCCGCAGGAAGTCAAGCGGCTGGAAACGAGCAGCGAGGTGTACTGGGTGACCTGCCCCGGCTGCCAGAAGGCGGCCGAGAACTACCCGGAAGGGATTCTCACCCTGCGCGGCGACTATCTGTGGAATCACGAACAGGAGATCCGCAACATCCTGACCAACGAAACGGAACGGGTCACGGCACGCAACCCGGTCGCCCGGATCATGCAGGTGACCGCTGTCGAGGATGCCCTGGTGATCGAAACGACCGAGCAGAAACTCGCCGAGCACCTCGGCCGGGCGCTGAGCCGGGCGCACAGCGGCGACCTGCAGGTCGAGTGGAGCGGTGCGCCACGCATCTGCCGGGTCAACTGGGAACGCTGGCAGTGACGTCGCCCGCCGGCCACCGCCTGATCCCGCACACCGCCGACATGGGGATCGAGGCCTGGGCCGGTGGGTTGGAGGCCCTGTTTGTCGAGGCAGGGCAGGGCCTGCGGCAGATGCTGGTCGGTACGGCACCGGTGTACGCGCAACGGACCCTGACTGTCAGCCTGACCGCCGGAGACCGCGCCGAACTGCTGGTCGCCTGGCTGAACGAGCTGCTGTTCCACTTTGAGGTCGACGGTCTGGTGCCGGCCGCCTTCCGCGTCGATCGTCTGGACGATACCTGCCTGCAGGCCGAAATCGGCGGCGAGCTGTTCCGCCCTGAACGGCACCCGCTGCACCATCAGGTCAAGGCCGTCACCTACCATCAGCTGATCTTGGAGCGCCGCCGGCACGGCTGGTTCGCCAGGGTCTATGTCGACCTGTGAAAGAAGTGCGATGAGTCTCAGAATCGAGCAGATCGACGCCTGCCGCTGGCGCATCCCGCGCACGGGGGCGATGCGCACCGAAGGACTCGTCTTCGCCTCGGCAGCCATGATGGCCGATCTGCGCCGCGAACAGGCCCTGGAGCAGGTCTGCAACGTCGCCTGTCTGCCGGGGATCGTCGGTCCGGCCATGGCCATGCCGGACATCCACTGGGGCTACGGCTTCCCCATCGGCGGCGTCGCCGCCTTCGACGCGACCGAAGGGGTCGTCTCCCCCGGCGGCGTCGGCTACGACATCAACTGCGGCGTGCGCCTGCTGCGCAGCGACCTGGAGGTCGCCGAGCTCCGGCCGGTGCTCAACCGCCTGGTCGACGCCCTGTTCCGCAACGTCCCCTCCGGCGTCGGCTCCGAACGCCGCGACCTGCGGCTGTCCGTCGCCGAGGAGCAGCAGGTGCTGACCCGCGGCGCCGCCTGGGCGGTCAAGCGCGGCTTCGGCATACCGGCCGACCTCGACCATATCGAGGAGCGCGGCGCCATCGCCGGCGCCGACCCGGCAGCTGTCTCCGCCCGCGCCCTGGAGCGTGGTCGCTGCCAGCTCGGCACCCTCGGCAGCGGCAATCATTTTCTCGAAGTGCAGCAGGTCGAAGAGATTTTCGATCCGGCCGCCGCCGAGATCCTCGGCCTGTTCCCCGGACAGGTCACCGTCAGCATCCACACCGGCAGCCGAGGCCTCGGCTACCAGGTCTGTGACGACTCCCTCAAGGAAATGCTGAGCGCGGCGCGCCGTTATGGCATTGAGCTCCCCGACCGACAGCTCTGCTGCGCACCGCTGACCAGTCCTGAAGCCCGCCACTACCTGGCGGCCATGGCCTGTGCCGCCAACTTCGCCTTCGCCAACCGGCAGATAATCACTGCCTGGGTGCGCGAAACCTTCGAGCAACTGCTCGGCAGGGGTCAGGCCGACCTGCGCCTCGGCGTCATCTACGATGTCTGCCACAACATTGCCAAGTGGGAAGAGCACGACGTCGACGGTCGCAAGCGGCGCCTCTGTGTGCACCGCAAAGGGGCGACTCGCGCCTTCCCGCCGGGCCATGCGGAGACCTCGGCCGCCTACCAAAGCATCGGCCAGCCGGTGCTGATTCCCGGCGACATGGGACGCTACTCCTATGTGCTGGTCGGCACGGCCGGCGCACTCCGCGAAACCTTCGGCTCGACCTGCCACGGCGCCGGCCGGGTCCTCTCCCGCCACGCAGCGAAGAAGGCGGCCCGCGGCCACGATGTCATCGGCGAACTGGCCAGCCGGGGGATTCTGGTACGGGCCGCCGGGCGCGGCACGGTCGCCGAGGAGATCTCCGAGGCCTACAAGGACGTCGCCGACGTGGTTGCGGTCGTCGCGCAGGCCGGCATCGGCAAGATCGTCGCCCGGCTGAAACCGCTGGCGGTGGTCAAGGGGTAGGCACGAAAAAAACCGACAGAAGCTCGAGAGGTGACTATGAATCTGTTTGTGACAGGCGGAACCGGCTTTGTCGGCCGCGAGGTGGTCAGGCAGCTGAGCGCGGCCGGGCATCGGGTGCGGGCGCTGGTGCGGCCGGGATCGGAAAAGAAGCTGCCGGATATCGCCGGCATTGAGGCCTGCCCCGGCGACGCCACCGACGCGGCCAGCCTCGAAGGTGCTCTCGACGGCTGCCAGGCGGTGATCCATCTGGTCGGCATCATCCGCGAGTTTCCAGCGCAGGGGGTGACCTTCCAGAAGCTGCATGTCGAGGCGACCGGCAACCTGCTCGCCGCCGCGCAGCAACAGGGGGTGTCACGCTACCTGCAGATGAGCGCCAACGGCACCCGCGACGATGCGCAGACGGGCTATCACCGCAGCAAGTGGCAGGCGGAACAGCAGGTGCGGGCGTCCGGCCTCGACTGGACGATCTTCCGCCCGTCGCTGATCTTCGGCCGCAGTGGTGAGTTCGTCGAGATGCTTGCCGGTTTTATCCGCAAGCTGCCGGTGGTGCCGGTGATCGGCGACGGCCGCTACCGGATGCAGCCGGTCGCCGTCGAGCAGGTGGCGCAGAGCTTCGTCCAGGCGCTGGCGCTGCCGCAGACCATCGGCCAGACCTACCAGCTCGGTGGCGCCGAGGCCTACAGCTACGACCGGATCCTCGACCTGACCGGCGCCGCCCTCGGCAAGGAGCATGTCGCCAAACTGCATCAGCCGCTGCTGCTGATCAAGCCGGTCGTCGCGGTGCTCGAAGGGGTCTCCTGCTTCCCGCTCACCCGCGATCAGCTGACCATGCTGCTCGAAGAAAACACCTGCGACCCGACCGCCTGGGCCGAAGCCTTCGGCATCACACCGGTTTCCTACGCCGACGGCATCGGCGCCTGTTTCGCCTGACCGGCATGCCGGTCAATCATGCTGGTGCAGGCGGCGCAGCAGCACCTTCTCCAGTTCGACCAGCAGGAAAACTGCGGCGGCGACCAGCACCACCCGCAGCCAGGCGGCGGCATCGAGACCGGCCGTGGCGAACAGCGTCTGCATCGGCGGCGCGTAGGTGAACAGCAGCTGGAAGACGATCACCAGGGCGATGGCACCGAGGACCATGCGATTGCCGAACAGCCCGTGGCGTGACAGGACCGTCCGGTGCAGGTAGCGACAGTTGAGCAGATAGAAGACCTCGAACATCACCAGAGTGTTGACCGCCACGGTTCGGGCCAGGTCGAGGTCGGCCCCCTGGCCACGCTCATAGACAAACAGGCCGAAGGTCCCGATCAGCAGAATCAGCGAGACGTAGACGATCCGCCAGGCAAGAAACATTGACAGAATCGGCTCCTGCGGCGGGCGTGGCGGGCGACGCATGATATCGTGCTCCGGCGGCTCGAACGCCAGGGAGAGCGCCAGGGAGACTGCCGTGATCATGTTGATCCAGAGGATCTGCACCGGCGTGATCGGCATGGTCCGGCCGAGGAGCACGGCGGCCAGCAGCACCAGAGCCTCGCCGCCGTTGGTCGGCAGGATGAAGATGATCGCCTTGCGGATGTTGTCGTAGACTGTCCGTCCCTCCTCCACCGCGTGAGCGATGGAGGCGAAGTTGTCGTCGGTTAGCACCACCTCGGCCGCTTCCTTGGAGACCTCCGTCCCCTTGAGCCCCATAGCGACCCCGACATCGGCTCGTTTCAAGGCCGGCGCGTCGTTGACCCCGTCGCCGGTCATGGCCGCCACCTCGCCGGCGGCCTGCAGCGCTGTTACCAGCCGCAGTTTGTGTTCCGGACTGGAGCGGGCAAAGATATCGACGTCGCGCACCCATTCCTGGAGCTGCTCGTCGGAGGCGCCCTCCATCTCCGGCCCGCTGACGGCGCGTTCCCCGGAACCGATCCCCATCCGTAAGCCGATCGACAAGGCGGTGCGGACATGATCGCCGGTGATCATTTTGACGCCGATGCCGGCCCGCTTGCAGAGCGCCACCGCCTCGATCGCCTCCTTGCGCGGCGCGTCGAAGATGCCGACCAGACCGAGCAGGGTCAGGCCGTCGTCGACATCGGCGAAGGTCAGCTCATGCAGATCGGCCGACGCCGCCTTGCTGGCCAGAGCGAGAACCCGCTCACCCGAGCCGGCCAGCTCCCCGGCGGTCCGCTCCCAGAAGGCATGATCCAGCTCCTCGGCGCCGTCCTCGCCCCGCTGTCGGCTGCACATCTGCAGCACCCGCTCCGGCGCCCCCTTCAGGTAGATGGTCTTCTCTCCCCGGTGATCGTGGTGCAGAGTCGCCATGAAGCGATGTTCCGATTCAAAGGGGATAATATCGGTGCGCGGCCGGTTTTCGCTTTCGCTCTCCGCGTCGAAATCGAGCTTGGCGGCAAAGGCGAGCAGCGCCCCTTCGGTCGGGTCGCCCTGCACCCGCCACTGGCCGTCGCGCTCTTCCAGCAGGGAGTCGTTGCAGAGCAGACCGGCCCGGGCCAGTTCGTGCAGCAAAGACGGCTCGCAGGCATTGACTTCGCTGTCGCCACAAAGAACCGCGCCGTGCGGATCGTAGCCGCTCCCCTCGACAGTGAACCGCCGGCTGGCGGTCACGACCGTCTGTACCATCATCTCGTTGTAAGTCAGGGTGCCGGTCTTGTCCGAGCAGATCACCGTCACCGCGCCGAGGGTCTCCACCGCCGGCAAGCGGCGAATGATGGCATTGCGGCGCGCCATGCGCTGTACACCGATGGCCAGGGTGATAGTGATAATGGCCGGCAGACCTTCGGGGATCGCGGCGACCACCAGGCCGACCGCGGCCATGAACATGTCGACCGCCGAATAGTCCCGAGCCAGCAGGCCAAAGCCGAAAGTACCGCCCGCCAGCACCACGATCACCACGGTCAGCAGACGGGCAAAGGCATCCATCTTGCGCAGCAGCGGCGTACTCAGTTTTTCCACCGCGGCCAGCATATCGCTGATGCGGCCGATCTCCGTCGCCTGACCGGTAGCGACCACCACGCCAGTGCCGCGGCCGTAGGTGACACTGGTCCCCGAATAGGCCATGTCAAACCGGTCGCCGATCGCCGCGCCAGCGTCGACGGCTTTGACCCGCTTGTCGACCGGCAGCGATTCGCCGGTCAGGATCGCTTCGTCGATGCGCAGATCGCGGGCGGTGAGCAGACGCAGGTCGGCCGGCACCTTGTCGCCGGCCTGCAGCAGCACCAGGTCACCGGGAACAACGTCTTCCGCCGGGATGAGCTTGCGCTTGCCGTCCCGCTCGACAAAAGCCTGCTGGGAGAGCATGTTGCGGATCGAGTCGAGGGCTTTTTCCGCTTTCCCTTCCTGGACAAAACCGATCAGGGCGTTGACCAGCACCACACCGAAGATCACTCCGGCATCGAGCCAGTGCTGCAGAAACAGGGTCACCACCGCCGCAGCCAGCAGAACATAGATCAGCAGGTTGTGAAACTGGGTCAGGAAGCGGCGCAATGAGCTCTGCCGGTAGGGGGGCGGCAGACGGTTCGGTCCGTGGGCGCGCAGACGTTCGGCGGCTTCGGTCGACGAAAGCCCCGCTTCGTCAGCATCGAGTCGCTGCAGAACCTCATCCGGCGCCAAGGCATGCCAGGTCGGCGCGGTATTGTCAGACTGTCGGGCCGTTTCGTTCATGATCATCCCTTTCGAGGTGTGTCGGAAAGTATAGAGGAACGAAACCGGAGTTCAATGTGCGCCGGCAGGGAAAACCGGCACCATCGGGAAGACGTGCGCCCCTGACAGTGCTGTTGTCGACTTTTAAGGTGGCGCTACCGTGGGGGACGGCCCTTGCCAGGCCGCTCCGGGAAGAAGCGTTTGCGCAGCTGCTCCTGCTGCTGGCGACGCTGTTCAGGAGGGAGACGATCGAGCTGGCGCAGCTCCTGACGCAGTTGTTCCTGCTCCTCGGGCGGCAGCCGCTTGAACTCGCGGAACGTGCTGCGCAGGCGACGGCGTTCCTCTTCGGGGAGGCTGCGCCAGTGCTGGTAGCGCTCACGCAGGCGCTGCTGCTCTTCCGGCGGCAGACTCTGATAGTGCTCCCAGCGGTCGCGGATACGACGCTGCTTGTCCGGCGAGAGCTCTTCGAAATTCCGATTGCGCCGCTGCAGCAGTTGACGGGTTTCGTCCGGCAGACTGTGCCACCACTGTACCAGCTGGTCGGCGGCGACAGTCGGCTCACGGACGCCCGGATCAACCTGTGCCGACCGTTCGGCAGCGACCGCCGGCAGTGCGCCGGACAACAGAACTGTCAGAAGAAAAACCGGCAGCAAGCGCAGCATGTCAGACCCCTTCAATCTGGCGTAGCAGCTCGAGATGTTCCAGCAGCTCCAGATCTTCCAGGAGTTCGAAGTCGGGCTGCGGTGCCTGACTGCTGCTGGCCATCTGCAGTCGTTCCGACGGGACAGGAACACCGGAATCGACCGGCAGCCAGGCATTGACGGCAACGACCAGCATCAGGCCGGCCAGCAGACTGGCGACTGCCGGCAGCCGCCATGCCGGCCGGGTCGACCGCCGCTCGGCGAGGCGGGCAGCCAGACGCGTCGCCCAGTGCGGATCGTCGGCGACGTTCAGCGCCGGCAGGCGCTCCAGATCACGGCGCAGCCGGGCCAGGCGACTCCGACAGGCGGCACAGCCGGCCAGATGGCTCGCTGCGCCCCTGTCGTTGTCAAGCTCGCCGTAGTAGCTCAAGGTCAATTGCTGTTCGCTCAGACAGTCGCGACTGTTCATGGAACTACCTCGTAATCGTCGGCCAGTTCGCGGCGCAGATGGGTCACCGCCCGATGCAGGTGAATCTTGACGGTGCCGAGCTGCAGGTCGAGATGATCAGCGATCTCCTGCAGAGAGAGCCCTTCGTAATGCCGGAGAGTGAAAATCACCTGTTGCCGGGGCGACAGCCGGCTCAGGCTTCGCCGCAGAGCGGCTATCGTCTGCCGCGCCTGCAGTTCACGGTGGGGGTTGTCGCGCGGATCGCTCGCCAGATCGACGGGATCGACATCGTCCTCGCTGGCGCGCATGAAAAAGAGCTTGCGCTTCAGTCGCTCCCGGCGCAGGTGATCGATGGCCAGGCGCGTCGTCGTCCGGTAGAGCCAGGTACTGATCCGGCTCTCGCCACGAAACTTCGGCAACGACTTGTAGAGGCGGAGAAACGCCTCCTGTACCAGCTCTTCGGCTTCGTGCCGGTTGCCGACCAGGCGCCAGGCGAGGGAGAGCGTCCGGCTGCTCTCCTGCCTGACCAGCTGCTCGAAGCCGGTTTCATCCCCGGCCAGAATCCGCTGCACCAGCGTCTGTTCGGGCGTCATCATCATGCCTTGAGCGTAACGCCCGGCCGGAGCAGTGTCAATGAGCAGCGCCTGTTGTGCATCGGCATCCATGGGTGACAAACCGTCCCTCTCGTTGCATAATTGTCCACGCCCCTTCGACGTTCGAACAGGCAACATGGTTGACAGCAAAAACCGGGGAGCTGACTAAAAAGGATAGACAAGATGCCGATAACGCAAGACGACAATCTCCGCTGGGATCTCGCGCCCCTCTACCCGGAACCGGCCGTCACCGCTGTCGACAGCGATCTGGCTGCCGCCCTCGCTCTGGCCGACACCTTTCGCGCCGCTCACCATGGCCGCATCGCCGCCGGCGAACTCTCCGCGACAGAGCTGTTCACCGCGCTCAAGGCCTATGAAGATCTGCAGCGGCAGAGCCTCAAACCACAACTCTACGCCCAGCTCCGTTTTGCCGGCGACGGTCGCGATCCGCAGGGCGTCCGGCTGCTGGCGCGCTGCCGCGACGTCGCCACCCGAATTACCGAGCAGACCCTGTTCTTCGAGCTGGAGCTGCTGCAGCTCGACGCCGACCTGTTCGCGCGGTTGCGTAACGATCCGCAGCTCGCCAGCTACGGCCACTACCTCGACAGTCTGCGCGCCCACGCCCCCTACACCCTCGCCGAACCGGTCGAGCAGGCGCTCAAGCGCAAGGACCTCTCCGGGCGGGACGCCTTTGTCCAGCTGTTCGATGAACTGACCGCGGGGCTCGTCTTCCCTTTCCGGTTTCCGGATGAAGACCAGGAGCGGGCCGCCACCGGCGAGGAGCTGCTCGCCCTGCTCTTTCATGGTGAGGCCGCAGTGCGTGAAGCGGCATTTACCTGCTTTCTGGAACAACACGCCGAGCAGAGTCTGGTACTGACCAGCTGTCTCAACAATATTCTCCTCGATCACGGCAAGGAAGCCGAGCTGCGCGGCTACCCGGACCTGATGACGCCGACCCACCTCGGCAACGAGACCGACCCGGCGATGGTCGAACAGCTGCTGACGGTCAGCGAGCAGCATTACGGCCTGGCCCGGGAGTATTTCGATCTGAAACGGCGGCTGCTCGGCCTCGATCTTCTCAAGAACACCGACCTGTACGCCCCGGTCGGTGCGCCGCGCGCCGACTACAGCTTCGCCGAAGCCTGGCAGCTGGTCGCAACCTCTCTGCACGATTTCGCTCCGGAACTGGCCGGTCTGGCCGACCGCCTGCGCCGCCAGGGGCGGATCGACCTGCGGCCGCGCGCCGGCAAGTCGGCGGGCGCCTTCTGCATGGGTCTCTACCCCGGCGCCGACCCCTACCTGCTGCTCAACTTCACCGGCACCCTGCGCGACGTGACCACCCTGGCGCACGAACTCGGCCATGCCCTGCACTACCAGCTCGCCGGCGGGCAGAACCTGTTCGACTACCATGCCGCCCTCCCCCTGGCGGAGACCGCCAGCGTCTTCGGCGAGATGCTGGTGACCCGGCGCCTCCTCGACCGGGAGCCGGTGACCGCCAACAAGATCGCCCTGCTCTGTGCCAAACTGGAGGAGATCATCGCCACCACCTTTCGCCAGACGGTGCTGACCCGCTTCGAGCAGAAGGCCCACGCCCGCCGCGGCCAGGGGCTGCTCGCCAGCGACGACCTGTGCCGGCTCTGGCTGGAGGAGAATGAGCGGCTGTTCGGCGACAGCGTCAGCATGATCCCGGCCTACCGCTGGGGCTGGAGCTACATTAGCCATTTCGTCCACGCCCGTTTCTACTGCTATGCCTATGTCTTTGGCGAACTGCTGGTTCTGGCGCTCTATCAGAAATACCGTGAGGACGGCGCCGCTTTCGTACCGGCCTACCTCGACCTGCTGCGCGCCGGCGGCGCGGCGCCGCCGGCCGAACTGCTCCGGCCGCTGGGGATCGATCTCGCCGATCCGGACTTCTGGAGTGGCGGCTACGCCCTGGTTGCCGAGCTGCTGGCTGAGCTGCGGGAGCTTTTGGAGGATGAGTCGGGAGGGAGGGGGCTGAGTTGAGAGAGCTGCAATAAGCAAGCGGGGCCGGTTGACCGGCCCCGCTTGCTCGTTTGCGCTTGGTATTGATTAGGAGGCGGCGCTTTACAGCAGTTCGCGCACCTGGGCGACGACGTTGTCGACCGTGAAGCCGAAGTGGCGCAGCAGGTCGCCGGCCGGGCCGCTGGCGCCGAAGCCGCGCATGCCGATCGCCTTGCCGCAGCGACCGATGTAGCGTTCCCAGCCGAACATCGAGGCCGCTTCGATGGCGACCCGACGGTTGCAGCCCGGCGGCAGCACCTGGTCGCGGTACGCCTGCCCCTGCTGCTCGAACAGTTCCCAGCAGGGGAGGGAAACGACCCGGACACCGATCCCGTCGGCCTGCAGCTGCAGGCGGGCTTCGAGGGCCAAGGGGACTTCGGAGCCGCTGGCGATGATGATCGCCTGCAGCTCGCCCTCTTCGGCCGCCAGCACGTAGCCCCCCTTGTGCAGACCGTCAGCCGCGGCGAACTGGCTGCGATCGAGGGTCGGCAGCGCCTGGCGGGTCAGGATCAGCGCCGTCGGCCCGCGCCGGTTGGCGATCGCCGCCTTCCAGGCTTCGACAGTTTCGTTGGCGTCGGCCGGACGGATCACCGTCAGATTCGGCACGGCGCGCAGATTGGGGAGCTGTTCGATCGGCTGGTGGGTTGGGCCGTCCTCGCCGAGACCGATGGAGTCATGGGTCAGCACATAGATCGCCCCCAGCCCCATCATCGCCGCCAGCCGCATCGGCGGGCGCATGTAGTCGGCAAAGATCATGAACGTGCCGCCGAAGGGGATCAGGCCGGGCGTGTGCGCCAGGCCGTTGAGGATCGCCCCCATGGCATGTTCGCGGACACCGAAATGGATATTGCGTCCGACCGCGGCGGGCGTGAAGGAGGTCTCCCCGGTCAAGGTGGTGTTGTTCGACGGGCCGAGGTCGGCCGAGCCGCCGAGCAGAAACGGCAGCTTATTGGCCAGGGCGTTGAGGGTCTTGCCACTCGCCTGGCGGGTCGCCAGCTTCTCGCCGGCGGCAAACTGCGGCAGCTCATCCCAGCCGGCCGGCAGCGCCCCCTGGCTCAGCTGCTGCCATTCGGCCAGCAGCTGATTGCCAACGACCTCGCCGGCGAACTGCTTCTGCCAGGCGGCTTCCGCGGCGGCACCGGTTTGAGCCACGGCGCCCATGTGCGCGGCGACCTCGGCCGGAACGAAAAAGCTCTGCTGCGGATCGCGGCCGAAAAACTGCTTGGCGAGGGCCAGCTCGTCGGCGCCCAGCGGCGCGCCGTGCGCTTCGTGACTGTCCTGTTTGTTCGGCGCACCGAAACCGATATGCGAGCGGGCGATGATCAGCGACGGCCGGCCGGCGGTTTTGGCCCTGGCAATGGCCCGGTCGAGATCGACGACATTCTCCCCCTCCACAGACTGCACATGCCAGCCGTAACTGAGGAAGCGGGTCGCCACCTGCTCGGAGAACGCCAGGTCGGTATCACCTTCGATGGTGATCTTGTTGTCGAGGTAGAGACAGGTCAGGTTGCCGAGCTGCAGATGGCCAGCCAGGGAGGCGGCCTCGGCGGCGACCCCTTCCATGAGGTCACCATCAGAGCAGAGGGCGAAGACATGGGAGTCGAACAGTTCACTGTGCACCTGCTCGCGCAGAAAGCGGCCGCCCATGGCCATGCCGACGCCAACGGCGATCCCCTGGCCGAGGGGGCCGGTGGTCGTCTCGATGCCGGGCGCATGGCCGAACTCGGGGTGGCCGGCGGTCGGGCTGCCGAGCTGGCGGAAGTTGCGCAGATCGTCGAGGGAGAGGTCGTAGCCGGTCAGGTGCAGCATGCTGTAGAGCAGGGCCGAAGCGTGGCCGCAGGAGAGGATGAACCGGTCGCGACCGGCCCAGTCGGGATTGGCCGGATTGTGCCGCATATGCCGGGCATACAGCAAGTAGGCGATCGGCGCCGCCTCCATCGGCGTGCCGGGATGACCCGAATTGGCCTGTTCCACCATGTCGGCGGCGAGCAGGCGGATGGTATCGATGGCGGCTTTGGCCTGGGGCAGATCGAGAGGGTTGGACATGGTCGACTCCTGGACAGTTTTTAGTGGCCCCAACTATACTGACCGGCCGCGGGCATGACAAGCAGAAATCCGGGAGACATTGAGGAGATGGTCCCCGACCTGTCCCGCCGGACCGCAAAGCGGATGACAGACATGGCAAAATCGATTAGTCTGCTTCGGCAGATTCGGGCTGCCAGCCTGAAAAACACCCAAGTCAGGAGGCCTTACCCCATGCTGACCCACATCGTTCTGTTCAAATTCAAAGCTGAAGCGAGTGAAGCGCAGATTAGCAAGCTCTGTACCGATCTGCAGAGCCTGCCGGAACAGATTGACGAGATCGGCGAATTCCGCTGCGGCCGCGACGTCATCCGCTCCGAGCGCTCCTACGACCTCGGCCTGATCGCCACCTTCGCCGACCGCGACGCCCTGCAGCGCTACCAGGTGCACCCGGATCACCAGCAGGTGGTCGCCCAGGTCCGCGAGATTGCCGCCAGCGTCGTCGCCGTCGATTTCGAAGACTGAGCGCCCGCACACCCATGAGCGGCAGCGAAGGAGTCATCAAGTTCGATCTCGATGTCCGGCCCGGACCGGCCCCGCCGGCCGGCTGGCTGCGGGAACTCGACGCCTGGCGCGAACTGTTCCGCCGCCTCGGCCTGCTCGGCCAGGATCCGCGGCGCTACGACGGTTTCGGCTTCGGCAACCTGAGCCGGCGTCGACCGGACGCCGACGACCACAGCTTCGTGATCAGCGCGACCCAGACCGGTGGCCTGCCGCGCCTGACCCCCGCCGATTACGTGCTGGTCGAGACCTGCGATCCGGCGCGTAACCGGGTGCGGGCCACGGGAATGAGTCGGCCGTCGTCCGAAGCGCTCTCCCATGCGGTCGTCTACCAGACCTGCGCCGCCATCGACTGGGTGATGCACCTGCACAGCCCGGACATTTTTCGCGCCGGAGCCCGGCTCGGCCTGCCCGGCACTGACCCTGCCGCAGCCTACGGCAGCGTCGCGATGGCCGCGGAGATCCGTGGCCTGGTTAGCCAGACGCTGCCGGACAAACCGCTGCTGCTGGTCATGACCGGCCACCAGGACGGCATCCTCGCCTGCGGCGGCGACGCCGACACGGTCGGCGCCCTGGTGGTCACGACCCTGGCGCAGGCGCTGTGCGAGGCCGCTGCCTCCTGAGCAAGCGCCGGGGAAAACACCGGTATTTCACCGTAAAATTTCCCCTTGCATCCGGCCAGCGCCTTTGGCATGATGTGCTTCCCCTGATGAGACAATGCCAATCTCTCGCCGCCACGGAGAGCACCATGGACCTGATCATCCAGCTGGTTTGCCCGGAATGCCACAACCCAACCCCCTCCAGGATTGCCGACCTCGCCCCCGGCCAACGCCAGTCCTGCGACCGCTGCCAGACCCCGGCCCGCGTGACCCACGCCAGCCTGGAACAGCTGCGTCGCGACCTGCACGACTACTGTCAGCATTAGCCGGCGGCTGCTCCGCAACCTCTCCCCACCGGTCATCCCGTCAGCCCCCTGCCGGGGGCGCGATCTCGTTCGCTCCTTTTCTCGATCTGTGTACACTGATTTCACGAGTCATTTACGGCCCTGATTGCCCCTCACTCCTCACTCCTCACAACCCAGGAGAAAGAGTTTGACTCTCTCCGCGACTCCCCCTAGACTGGCGGGGTTGCCGAACACCAACCTGCCAATCTGTTTATGACCTCCTTGTCGACCACCGCATATCCTGACGCAAAACCCTGCCCGCACGGCGGCGCCGACAGCGTCCGCCTGCTCCCCCTGGGCGGTCTCGGCGAAATCGGCCTGAACATGATGGTCGTCGAGTGCCGGGGCGAGCTGCTGATCATCGACTGCGGTCTGATGTTCCCGGAGTCGTACATGCTCGGCATCGACCTGGTGATTCCGGACATCAGCGCCCTCGCCGGGCGCACGGCCGATATCCGTGGACTGGTGCTCACCCACGGCCACGAGGATCACATCGGCGCCATTCCGTTTCTGCTGGCCGAGCTCGGCTTTCCGCCGATCTACGGCACCCCCCTGACCCTCGGTCTGCTGCACAACAAGCTCGACGAGCACCAGCTGACCAGCCGGGCCGACTGCCGGCCGGTCGAGCCGCGCCGGCCGCTGACCATCGGCCCTTTCCAGGTCGAGTTCTTCCGCGCCGCCCACTCGATTGTCGACGGTTGCGGCCTGGCGATTCGCACCCCCTTGGGCCTGATTGTGCACACCGGCGACTTCAAGATCGACCCGACGCCGGTTGATAACCGGCCGACCGATCTCGGTCGTCTGGCGGCCTACGGCGAAGAAGGGGTTCTGCTGCTGCTGGCCGACTCGACCAACGTCGAGACCGTAGGACAGACCCTGTCAGAGCGGAGCGTTGGCGAGGCACTGCAGCGAATTCTGCCCGACTGCTCCGGAAAAGTGCTGGTCGCTACCTTTTCGTCGAACATCCACCGCATCCAGCAGGTCGTCGACGCGGCGATCGCCAACCAGCGCAAGATCCTGGTCAGCGGCCGCAGCATGCTGGCCAATATCGCCATCGCCCGTCAGCTCGGCTACCTGAACATCCCCGACGAGACCCTGATCGACCCGCGGCAGATGCGCGACATTCCGAAACAGCAGCTGCTGATCCTGTCGACCGGCAGCCAGGGAGAACCGCTGAGTGCTCTGTCGCGAATCGCCATGAACGACCACAAGCAGATCGCCCTCGAACCGGGCGACACGGTGATCCTCTCCTCAAAATTCATCCCCGGCAACGAGCGGGCGATCACCCATCTGATCAATCACCTCTACCGACGCGGCGCCGAGGTCCACTACGAGACGACCAGCGAGATCCACGTCTCCGGGCACGCCAGCCGCGAGGATCTGAAGCTGGTACACAGCCTGGTCAGACCGCGCTACTTCGTGCCGGTGCACGGCGAGTACCGGCACCTGGCCCGCCACGTCGCACTCGCCCGGGAGATGGGCTGCGCCAAAGAGCGCGCCATCCTCCTGGAAAACGGTCGGCCGCTGCTGCTCACCGCCGACGGCCATCGACTCGAAGAACGGGTCGAGAGCGGCCGGGTCTTTATCGACGGTAAGGGGGTCGGCGATGTCGGCGAAATGGAACTGCGCGACCGTCGGCACCTCGCCAATCACGGCCTGGTCATCGTCTTTCTCGCCCTGAACCAGAGCAGCGGCACGATTTTGACCGGGCCGGAGATCGTCACCCGCGGTTTCATCCCGGAAGAGGAGAGCGCCGACCTGCTGGATGAAGCCCGTCAGCTGCTGCGGGCGATGCTCGCCGAACACAGCCTGGACGCGGTCGCCGACTGGGAGGAGCTGCGGGTCGAGGTGCGCAAGACGTTGCGGCGCCTGTTTAACAAGCGCATCGAACGCCGCCCCCTGATCCTGCCGGTGATCATGCAGCTGTGAAGTCGAGAGTTGAGCCGACTTTGGCAAATTTCACCTTGCACACACATTTTCCAATGTTGTTAGTTATTATAACTATTCAGTTCGCAACAGGTCTGGCTGCCCTTTCTTCTCTCACGCTCGTTCGCTGCGCTCACTCGAGACGCAGAGTCGCTGAAAGAGCATGATCCTTAGCATCGTTCTCCATCGATGGGACTGTGCTGCTGTAACATCTCGTTTTTCAAAGCAAAGCCACAAAGGGGTGAGACAAGACGCAAAGATTGATCACTCTGAGGAACAGTCTTTGCGTCTCGCAGTTCTTCTTTGCGCCTGCGTTACCTTGTACCAGAACGCTTCAGTGACATGCTGAACAGTGACCCAATGTTTATCATTACCGGCTTCCAGCCCCCAGTCCCGGGCTCCCAGACCCCGGTTTCCGCCCCATGAACTTTATCGACGCCATCCTGCTCGGCATCCTCCAGGGCGCCACCGAATTCCTGCCGGTCTCATCGAGCGGCCACCTGGTCCTTGCCCAGTACCTCCTCGACGACTTCCGCCAGCCGGGCGTACTGTTCGACGTGCTGCTGCATGTCGGCACCATGGTCGCCGTCGTCCTCTACTTCCGCCGTGACCTGCTCGACCTGTTCTCGTCTCTCTGGCGCCGCGACGCAGCGGCCGAACGGGAACGTTCCACCCTCGTCATGCTGCTGGTGGCGTCGATACCGACAGCGGTCATCGGCCTGAGCTTCAAGGATTTTTTCGAGGGGCTGTTCGAACGTCCCGACCTGGTCTGCCTGATGCTGCTGGTGACCGGCAGCCTCCTCTGGCTGGCGCAGAAGCTGCGCGACCAGCAGACCCCGCGGACACGCCTGACGATTCTCGACGCGTTGATCGTCGGCACCGCCCAGGGTGCGGCGATCATACCCGGCATCTCCCGCGCCGGCGCCACCATCGCCAGCCTGCTGCTGCGCGGCATCGACGGCGAGACGGCGGCGCGCTTCTCGTTTCTTCTCGCCCTGCCGGCGGTCTTCGGTGCTGCCCTGATTTCTCTGAAAGATCTCGAAGCGGTCGCCACGGCGGACATCCTCCCCTACCTGGCCGGCACCACGGCGTCGATGATTGCCGGACTGCTCTGCATCCACCTGCTCCTCCTTGTGCTGCGCAACCAGCGCCTGCACTGGTTCGCCATCTACTGCTGGGCCGTCGGCCTCGCCGGCAGTCTCTATTTCTGGCTCTGACCCGAAGAAGCGTTGACCGGAACGTCGTTGAGGGAAAAGCCGCCAACCCTTGTTCCCGCTGCCCAAAGGCAGGATTTGACGCGGAGACGCAGAGACGCAGAGACGCGGAGAAAAAAACCGGAAGGAGGGGCTCTTACATCGGTCTCAAAAGACGTCATTCCGGCAGGCTTTAGGCCGGAATCCAGAGTTTAACTGACTGAAACGACTCGATCCCCGACAAAGACTCTCGGGGATGACAAGGCTTATGCAAGGGGCTCGAAAGAGGTTTTCTCTACGCCGGCGTCCCCCCGTTGCATCGATTCTCACTGTGACTGCATCAATCTTTGACCGTTTCCCGCTTATTGGCTAATATGGCGCAAATCGTTACACGGGGACCGTCATGACCGCATCGTCCACATCAACTTTTCTCCGCGAACATCTGCGCAAGGAGATCGCCGGCCTGATCTGGCTGGCGATCGGCCTGTTTCTGCTGCTCAGCCTGCTGACGTTCAACAACAACGATCCGTCCTTCAACAACAATCTCAACCCGGCGACTATCAGCAATGTCTGCGGCCGGGTCGGCGCCTACGTCGCCGATCTGTTCTATCAGATCCTCGGTCTGCCGGCGCTGCTGATTCCGCTGGCCTGCCTGCTGTTCGCCTGGCGGCTCCTCAAGTTCCGCGACCTGCATCCGCGCCTCTACAAGGCGTTCGCCTTCCTGGTGATGCTGATCTCTCTGAGCGGCCTGATCTCCCTGCGCCTCGACAACGTCTCGCTGTTCGGCCAGAGTCTGAGTCGGGCCGGCGGCTTCTTCGGCTTCGTCCTCGCTGACACCCTCTCCGGCTGGTTCAACCTGGCGGGCGCGGCCATCGTCCTGCTGGTTTTTTTCGCCGTCTCAGTCATGCTGGTCTCGCGCTTCTCCCTGGTCCTGTTTCTGGAAGGGGTCGCCGAGCGTTGTGCCACGGCCCTGGAGCGCCGCCGCGAGGCCCGCCGGGCGCGCAAACTTGCTCGCGAAGAAGCCCGGAGTAAAGAGCCGGTGATCCGAACGCCACAGCCACAACCGGCCAAACCGGCCGCAGCGGTCAAACCGCTCAAGCAGGGCAAGAAGAAAAAGGACGTCAACCAGGAGGCCTTCGACTTTCTCGAACCGGGCGGCACTTATCACCAGCCGCCGCTCTCCCTGCTCGATCACGATGCCGACGCGGTCAAACCGGTCGACCGCGAGAGCCTGATGATGAACGCCCGCCTGCTGGAGAAGAAGCTGCAGGACTTCAACGTCGAGGGCGAAGTGGTCGAAGTCAAGCCGGGACCGGTGGTCACCATGTACGAGTTTGCGCCGGCACCGGGGGTCAAGGTCAACAAGATCGCCGGGCTCTCCGACGATCTCTCCATGGCCCTGAAAGCGCTGTCGATCCGCATCGTCGCACCGATCCCCGGCCGCGGTGTGGTCGGCATCGAGATCCCCAACCGCGACCGGCAGATGGTCTATCTGCGCGAGATCCTCGACAGCGACGAGTACCGCAAGAGCGGCAGCCGACTGCTGCTCGCCCTCGGCAAGGACATCTTCGGCCACACCGTGGTCGCCGACCTGGCCAGGATGCCGCACCTGCTGGTGGCCGGCGCCACCGGCACCGGCAAGTCGGTGTCGATCAACGCCATGATCCTCTCCCTGCTGTTTCGGGCCGACCCGCGCGACGTGCGGATGATCATGATCGACCCGAAGATGCTCGAGCTGTCGATGTATGAAGGCGTCCCCCACCTGCTACTGCCGGTGGTCACCAACCCGAAGAAGGCGGTGCTGGCCCTCAACTGGGCGGTGCGCGAGATGGAGCGTCGCTACAAGCTGATGTCGGACAAAGGGGTGCGCAACATCGACGGCTACAACCGCAAGCTGGCCAAGGAGGAGCAGGAGAAGAGCAAGGCACGCCGGCAGGCTTTTGAGGATCCGGTCGATGCGCAACTGCCCGAGGACGAGCTCCCCGAAGTCGAGCTGCTCGACGGCGAGGTTCTCGAACACGGCCATCTCCCCTACATCGTGGTGATCGTCGACGAACTGGCCGACCTGATGATGGTCGCCGGCCGCGACATCGAAGAGGCGATTGCCCGCCTGGCGCAGATGGCCCGCGCCGCCGGCATCCATCTGGTCCTCGCCACCCAGCGGCCGAGCGTCGACGTGATTACCGGCCTGATCAAGGCCAACTTCCCGACCCGCATCTCTTTCAAGGTCTTCTCGCGCACCGACTCGCGCACCATTCTCGACGCTATGGGCGCCGAGACCCTGCTCGGCAACGGCGACATGCTGTTTCTGCCTCCCGGCACTGGCGCCGTGCAGCGGGTACACGGCGCGTTCGTCTCCGATATCGAGGTGCAGCGGGTGGTCGATTTTCTCAAGAAGCAGGGGACGCCGGAATACGACAAATCGATCCTGGAGGCGCCGCCGGCCGGCGAGGCCGGCAGCGGCGACGGGGACGACGGCTACGACGAGAAGTGGGACGAGGCGCTGGCGATCATCGCCGAAACCCGCCAGGCGTCGATCTCCATGTTGCAACGCCGGCTGCGCCTCGGCTATAACCGCGCCGCGCGGATGATCGAGAAGATGGAGGCCGAAGGGATTGTCGGCCCGTCCGACGGCACCAGCCGGCCGCGGGAAGTCTTTATCAGCAAGATCGGCCTGGAGGAGTAATCACCTGGCCGATCTGTCAGGGCGACGCACCCCGCCTGCGCGCGTCCCCGGCTCACCCGGGCGGTCCGCAATCAGATGAGGCGCCGTCTCCTCCGAATGCGCGGCCATGCCGGTTGTCGCACCCTCGGCGCGCTCCTTACGCCGCTCTTTCTTCTGCTCGGGGCCCCGCAATTCTCTCCCGTCGGCCTTGCCGGCACTCACATTCTGAGACGTCCCTGCCGAACTCACGATGTTTGCCGGTTTGGCGCTCTGCCCACCGCGAATCTGCACCTTCCCCTGTTTTTCGCCCGAGCCAGAAACGCTGCTGACCACGGCACGGGACCTGTTTGCCGGCACGGCGACTTTGGCCGGCGACTCCTTGACGACCAGTGGCCTGTTGATTGCCGACCTGACGGGCTTGCCCTGCACGGCACGAGCCGGCTGCGCCGGGCGAACGAGGTTGCTTCGGGTAACCGTTGCCTTGCCCGTGGCAGAAGATGACGGCGTCCCCCTGCCGACGGTCTCCCGGGATTGGGTTCGGCCCGCGGGCTCATGCCTGCTCCCCTGGACGGCAGGAGTGGCGGTGACGTGCCGGGTTGAAACGGCGACGGCCGGTTTCACCGGCACCACCGCCGGCGGCGGTGTCACAGTGACCGGTTGCCGACCCTGGCCGGCGGGCCGGTGCACAGCGGGGGCAACCGTGTGGCTGCCGGCATGACCTGTCCCGGCAGCCACGCTGCGGACGTCGAGGCGCAGGCCGGTCAGATCGAAATCGCTGCCGGCATGCAGTCGGGAATAGCTGTGGCCATGGTCCCAGCGGCTGTCGTAGCGGTAGACGGGGGCGCCGGGGATCGTCCGGCAGTTGCGGTCGGTATCGAAATGCAGGGTCTGGCGGTGATAGTGGGCGTAGATTGTCGCCGGACGCCCTTTTTTATCCCTGGCCGGGATCGCCGCGTACTGGCCGTCGGCGAGCACCAGGTGCCGCGGGCTGAAGGTCAGCCCCCGATAGCTGCGGTCGGCATACAGAGTGATGGCGATGGTCGCCACCGCCGGCGCACCGCTGCGGTAGACGGCGGTCGTCTGCAGATGGACGGGAGTGGTGGCAATGTAGACAGGCGTCGGGTCGTATGCCCGGTAGTAGCCCGGTTCATAGGCCACCGGCGCGCACGCGGCGAGGGTGAAAAGCAGCAGAGTCGGGCCGAGCAAAAGAGTTCGTGTCATGACAGCCTCCTTGTCCGTTGGCATGTGTGTCGCTCTCTTCGACGTACATGCGACGGTGCGGATGACGGTCAGATCATGGACATCGACCCCGACATCGCTAGATGTCTATTCGGCAGATCCCGAAAATCCGGTTTGATGAGGACAACGCAGCGGCTATTGCGGAAGCGTACCAAAGCAATCGAGCCCGCCCGGTATGTCCGGACAGGCTCGAAAGATTCAGACTGATGTCAGCGTGGTCAGGAGGTCAACGCCGCGCAGGGCGAACCTTCTGACCCTCGACCTTGATCCTCTGCTGGGCGTTCACAGACTCCCGATTGATAATGGTGACCAGATCCTCACCAGTGATCAGTTGCGCCTCTCCGGCGACGGGCAGTAACGCTCCGTGCAGTTCGACACGCAGCGTTTCGCCATCGACAAGCGGCCGGCCATAAAGGGTCTGCAGAGCATCGCTCACCTCCCTGGCACGAAACTTCAGAGTCATATCAACGAAACCGTCGGCCCCACCGACTGTGCAGTCGTAAGCCGCGGTGCGGTCGATCAGAGGGTAGAAAGGTTCGGCCACGTCTTCGAAAGCGACATGGATCGGGGCCACCCCGGCAAGAGTCAGGCTGGCCGGATCGATGCTGGTGACGTCGAAGTCGGCGGTGCCGACAATCGCCACCGGCAGCAGGCCGTTTTTGGTCACGTTCAGGGGATTCGGGCAGAATTGCGGCTTGATGTCGAGGGCGACACTGATCGCGGCCGCGGCGACAGTCACCTGCGCATCGACAGCCACATCGTAATAGCCGTGCTGATGGTTGCGCGAACCGAACAGGAAGGTGTAACTGTAGACGCCCGGTTCCCGGCTGATCTGATAGGTTTTGGTGAAGCTGCCGCCCCAGTAAAGCCCACGCACATCGAGGACATCTCCCGCTGCGATGGCCATATGGGTGTCGGAGTAGCTCCATGTGGCATTCTCCAGGAGCTGATAGGCGCTCACATCCCAGGCTCCAGCCCCTTCGATGTAGCCTTCCACGGTCAAATCGAACGGCTCGCCCGGGGCCACCTGATCGGGAACGGTCACAATAGCACAGACCTGCTGGTAGCATTCCGTATGCGTCGCCGCCAGCCCTTGGCCAGCCAACAGCACGGCGCACAAACAGATGAGCAAACATCTCCCTAATATTGACATAACCGACCTCCCGGCCCGATTGATATCGGGTGATAATTTATATGAAGATATTCAACCACAAAGACCATTTTAGTCAACATTTTTCCCAAAACACATTTTTCCCAAAACAGTGATCCTATGAGAGCCTCTTGCAAAAAGCTCGTCATCCCCGAGTGCCTTATATCGGGGAGCCAGTGTTTTCGGCTGCTAGAATCCGGATTCCCGACCAGAACCGCTTCGCGAATGACCTTATTCGGGACTTTTGCAAGAGCTACATGAGTCAAAACAATCTTCAAGACACAGGCTGTTCCGGCCAGAACCTGCAGCCCAAGACTTGATTCAGCAGAGCAACATGCTAACATTCGGGTTTGATCTAACTCCTGTCCCTGAACGGGCAAGGCCAAGCGCATGGATATTAACCGACTGCAACAACTGCTCGCCGGCCTTCAGGCCGGGCAACTCGATCTCGATACCGCTATCGAGAAGTTGCGCCAGCTCCCTTACGAAGAGGCCGACATCGCCAAGATCGACCATCACCGCGCCCTGCGCCAGGGGGTGCCGGAGGTGGTCCTCGGCGAAGGCAAGACCGCCGGGCAGATCGCGACGATTGTCAGCCGCATGGCCGAACACGGCGACAACGTGCTGGTGACCCGGCTCTGCGCCGACAAGGCAGACCCCCTGCTGCGCGACTGGCCAGACGGCGAGTATGAGCCGCTGTCACGCACCTTCTGCCTGCGTCACACACCGTTCGAGGACCTCGGTCGCGGCACGGTGCTGGTGGTCTGTGCCGGCACCTCCGACCTGCCGGTGGCGCGCGAGGCGCTGGTCACCGCCCACATGTTCAACAACCGCGTCGAGGAGCTGGTCGATGTCGGCGTCGCCGGCATTCACCGCCTGCTCGCCCACGGCGACCGGCTGCGCGAGGCGGCGGTGGTCATCGTCGTCGCCGGCATGGAAGGAGCGCTCCCCTCGGTGGTCGGCGGCCTGATCGACGTGCCGGTGATCGCGGTGCCGACCGCAGTCGGCTACGGCGCAGCCTTCGGCGGCGTCGCCGCCCTGCTCGGCATGCTCAACTCCTGCGCCGGCGGTGTCACCGTGGTCAATATCGACAACGGCTTCGGCGCCGCCTTCGCCGCCACCCGCATCAATCGCAGACGCCCGGTATGACCCTCCTCTATCTCGATACGTTTTCCGGCATCTCCGGCGACATGCTCCTCGGCCTGCTCATCGATCTCGGTGTCGATCCGGAGGCTCTGCGCGCACAGCTCGCCGGGCTGCCGGTAGCCGGCTACACGTTCAACACCGGTTCCGAACTGCGCCACGGCATCGGCGGCACCCGGGTCAGGGTCGCCTGCGCCGAGGACCAGCCCCACCGCAGCTGGAGCGCCATCGACCGGATGCTCGCCGAATCGGCCCTGCCCGCAGCCGTCCGTGAGGGGTCACGCCGGGTCTTCCGGCTGCTCGGAGAAGCGGAAGCACATGTACATCGCGTCCCCCTCGACCAGGTCCATTTCCACGAGGTCGGTGCCGTCGATGCCATCGTTGACATCGTCGGCAGCGTCATCGGCCTGCATCTGTTGCAGGTCGACCGGCTGGTCTGCGCGCCGCTGCCGCTTTCGCACGGCCTGACCCGCGGCGCCCACGGCCCGCTGCCGCTGCCGGCCCCGGCGACTCTGGAGATTCTCAAAGGGCACCCGGTGCGGGCCGCCGGCTGCGACCGCGAGCTGGTCACACCGACCGGCGCGGCCCTGGCGGCCGGCCTCGCCACCTTCAGCGAGTTGCCGACAATGACCGTCGAGCGCACCGGCTACGGTGTTGGTGGCTGGCAGCTTGAGGATCGCCCCAACCTGCTGCGCGGCATTCTCGGCCGGGACGCAAGCCGCAGCGGGCTGGAACAGGACCGGGTCTCTGTCATTGAAACCCACCTGGACGACACGCCGGCCGAATGGCTCGGCAGCCTGCTCGACCGCCTGCTGGCGGCCGGCGCCCTCGATGTCGGCTACACCCCCCTGCAGATGAAGAAGAACCGGCCCGGTCTGCGGGTCACGGTGATCGCCCGCCCCGAGCAGACCGATGACCTGGCACGCCTGCTGCTGCGCGAAACCAGCGCCATCGGCGTGCGTATCGACGAATGTCGCCGGCTCAAACTGCGCCGGCAGAGTGCCACGATCGAGACCGTCTTCGGCCCGGTTCGGGTCAAGCTGCTGTTCGAGGACGACAAACTGCTGCGGGCCGTTCCGGAACATGACGACTGCGCCGCCCATGCCGCCCGCAGCGGCCGCCCTCTCCCCGAAGTCTGCCGGCTGATCGCCGCCGCCGCCGACCGCGCTTTCCTTCCGGAGTCGCCATGCGCCGACTGATACTGCTGCTGGCAAGCAACGCCGGCCTCGGCTACGCGCCATTCGCCTCGGGGACAGTCGGGACCCTCGCCGGCATCCCCCTCTTCTACCTGGTGGCCGGCTGGCCATGGTGGCTCTATCTCGGCGGCTGGCTGGTCCTGCTCGTTTTGAGTTTCTGGGTCGCCGGCGAGGCCGGCCGGATCTACGGGGTCGTTGACGACGGCCGCATCGTCATCGATGAACTGGTCGGCTATCTGCTCACAGTCGCCTTTCTCCCCTGGAGCTGGCAGGCCGCCCTGCTCGGCTTTGTCTGGTTCCGCATTTTCGATATACTCAAACCGCCACCGGCCCGCTGGTTCGACCGCGAGCTGAAAAACGGCTACGGCGTGGTCCTCGACGATGTCATCGCCGGCCTCTACGGCCTGCTGGCGCTGCGCCTCAGCCTGGCCCTGCTCGACCTTCTGTAAAGGATTGAAGGCGTGTCCCGAATTGCCGTACTGACCATCGGTGACGAACTGCTCAACGGCGACCTGCCGGACAGCAACACCGCCGACATCGGCCGCCTGCTGGCCGGGGCGAGCTACCAGGTCATCGAGTCGGTGACAGTCGGCGATGACGACGAACAGATCGCAACGGCCCTGCAGCGCCTCGCCGGTCTTTACCGGGTGGTCATCGTCACCGGCGGTCTCGGCCCGACCGATGACGACCGCACCGCGCGGGCGGCGGCGCGTGCCTGCGGCCGGCCGCTGCAACTCAACGACCGGGCCCTGGCGCAGATTCGCGAGCGCTTCCGTGAGCGCAACCGGCCGATGCACCCGCGCAACGAAAAACAGGCGCTGCTGCCGGCCAGAGCCACGGTGCTGACGAACCGCCTCGGCACCGCCCCCGGCTTTCACCTGCGCAGCGACAGCGCCGACCTCTACTTTCTCCCCGGCGTGCCGTCGGAGATGCGGGGGATGCTGGTCGATGAGGTGCTGCCGGCGATCAGCCGCAACCTTCCCGAGCCGACACCCATGGCGCGGCAAATTCTCAGTGTATATGGTCTGGCCGAACCGGAGGTCGAGGAACGGATCGTGCGCCACGGGCTACCGAGCGGGGTCGACCTCGCTTTCGCCGTTAACTTCGGTATGGTCGAGGTAAAGCTGTTTGCCCGCGGCCCGGAGGCCGCATCCCTGGTCGACCGGGGCGAACTGCAGGTGCGCCAGGCTCTGGGCGATTTCGTCGTCGGCGTCGGTACCGAGACCCTGGCCGGCAATACTGCACGGCTGCTGCTGTTGAGCGAATGCACCCTCGCCCTGGCCGAGTCGTGCACCGGTGGCCTGATTGCCGAACTGCTGACCGGGCAGCCCGGCGCCTCCGGCTTTCTCGAACGGGCGGTGGTGACCTACGCCAACTCGGCCAAGACCGCCCTGCTCGGCGTGCCGGCAGAACTCCTTGAACAGCATGGCGCCGTCAGCGCCGACTGCGCCCGGGCCATGGCCCGCGGTGTGCGCGAAAGGGCGGCCACAGACATCGGCCTGGCGGTGACCGGCATTGCCGGCCCGGACGGCGGCAACCCGGAGAAACCGGTCGGCACGGTCTTTATCGCCCTGGACAGTGCCGGGGAGGAACGCGTCGAACGCTTCCGCTTCCACGGTGACCGCCACCAGATCCGCCTGCGCAGCGCTCATGCCGCCCTTGACTGGCTGCGCCGTTTCGCCGGCGGGCGGGTGAGGGGGAACTCGTACATACTCAACCCCGCACAACTCATCGGCAAACGATAAGGACGTCACGAACCCATGGCCCTCACGCCCCGCCTCTGGAAACGTCGTCGGCAGCAGAGCGGCGAGCTTCGGCAACGGATCGCCGAGTTGGAG
This sequence comes from Desulfuromonadales bacterium, assembly GCA_032251295.1. Taxonomy (GTDB): domain Bacteria; phylum Desulfobacterota; class Desulfuromonadia; order Desulfuromonadales; family BM103; genus BM103. The sequence continues at coordinate 31,405 of JAVVDS010000022.1, forward strand.
GACGAGCTGCGCGCGGTGCGGGGCGAACTGGTGATCGCCCGAACCCGCTTCGAGCAGGTGCTGCAGTCGAGCGGCGAAGGCCTGTTTTTCATCGACCTCGCCAAGGGGCGCCTGATCGATATCAACCGCCGCGCCGAAGAGCTCCTTGGCTACAGTTACGACGAGATCGAGCATGTCCGCCTCGACAGCCTCTTTTCCCGTCAGCACCAACGCCGCTTCTGGCGGCTGGTCGCCACGGTGCGGCGCACCGGCAAGGCGGCAGCGACTGAACTGCAGTTCCGGCGCAAGGACGGCAGCCTGTTCGTCGGCTCGGTCCAGGCCGGTACCGGACTGCTCGGCGAGCGGCCGGTGGTGCACGGCAGTCTCCGCGACCTGACGCCGGCAGTGAATCTGGCTACCGAGCTGCGCCGCCACAACCGGCGGTTGCGCCTGGTCAACACCATCGCCCAGCGGGTGGCGGAAGGGGATGATCTGCAGACGACCCTGGAGATCGTCCTCAGCCAGGTGATCGACAGCCTCGACGTCTCCGGCGGCGGCATCTTCCTGGTGCAGAACCGCGGCAGCGAAATGCAGCTGGCGATTCATCACGACATCCCCGAGGACGTGCTCATCGAACTGCGCCAGCTGCAACCGGGCGAGGGGCTGGCCGGCAAGGTGGCGGTGACCGGCAAGCCGCGCCTCTCCACCAACCTGCAGAACGATTGGCGCCGCCACTCGCGGGCGGTCGCTGGCGACAACTGGCGGACCTTCCTCGCCGTGCCGATGATCAGTGAGGAGACGACCCTCGGCGTGCTGTTCATCTTCAATCGCGGCCAGCAGATGCTGAATCGCGAGGACATCCGCCTGCTCGAAGCGATCGGCCGGCAGGTCGGCCCCCTCGTGAAAAATGCCGAGCTGATCAGCGAACTCTCCTGGCAACAACGTCTCAACGAAGCGAGTCTGCGCGAGATCGAGCGCTCGCGGGCGACCCTGGCCGACCATGTCGGCCAGCTCGAAGAGAGTCATCGCATGCTGGAGAGCCTCGACCAGATGAAAAGTACCTTTCTGGCACTCGCCTCCCACGAACTGCGCACACCGCTGACCTCGATCCTGTCCGGGGCCGAACTGCTGCAGTCGCTCCCCGGCACCGGCGACGCCGCGACGCAGTGCGCCGTCGCCGCCGTGCTGCACGGTAGCAACCGCCTCAACCGGATTGTCGACGACCTGCTCGAAGCGGCCCGCCTGGAAGCGAGAACTCTCTACCTGGCCCGGGAGCACTTCGACCCGCGACCACTGGTCGATACCCTGCTGGCGGAGTATGCCGCCGCCTGCCAGGAGCGGCAGATCGACTGCCGGATTCAACGTTTTCCGCAAGGTGTGTCGCTGCACGGCGATGCCCACCATCTGCAGCGGGCCCTCGGCCGCCTGCTGGAGAACGCCATCAAGTTCACGCCGGCAGAGGGGTGCATCCGCCTCTCCGGAGCGATTCAGCAGCAGCAGGAGATACTCGCCCAGGCCGATCGTCTGCGGCGGTTCTCCCCCGGCTTTTTTACCCGTCCCATGGCCAGCCACTACCTGGCTATCTCGATCGACGACACCGGCATCGGCCTCGACCCGAGCGAACAGGTGCGGATTTTCGACAAGTTCTACGAGGTCGGCGACATCACCTGTCACTCCACATCGAATGGCCGCTTTGGAGGCAAGGGGGTCGGTCTCGGTCTGACTCTGACCAAGGGGATGATCGAGGCCCACAACGGTCTGATCTGGGTGGAGAGCGCCGGACCGCACCAGGGGAGCCGCTTTGCTGTCCTCCTCCCCCTCGCCATGGAGCCGGACCCCTAACCGCCAAGGACCGACGACGTGCGTGTCTTTCTGGCCATCCCCCTCACCCCTCATCTGCAGCAAGAGATTGCCGTCCTGCAGCGACGGCTTGCCGGCGCCCTGCCGACCATCCGCTGGAGCCGCCCGCAAACCCTGCATCTGACCCTGCGCTTCTTCGGCGAGACACCTCAGGAAGACCTTGAAAAGATCAGGGTTTCTATGCTATCGATAGCAAGCTGTCAGCCGGCCTGCCAGGTCCGTCTGCAGGGGCTCGGCGCCTTCCCCGAGCCACGCCGCCCTCGGGTTCTCTGGACCGGTCTGGAGCCGGTCGCGCCGCTGCGACAACTCTACCGGCACTGCGAGACCGCCCTGCAGCAGGCCGGTATCCCGCCGGAGCCGCGCCCGTTCAGACCGCACCTGACGTTGGGGCGCTGGCGACAGGCCGGCCCGGACGTACGGCAGCTTCTCGCCGAGACGACCGGCCAGACCTTCGGCACCCTGAGCGTGCGCCAACTGATTGTCTATCGCAGCCTGCTGCACACAACGGGCGCCGAGCACATTCCACTGTTCACCGCAGCCTTGGCCGGCGGGTTCGCTCACAGTGAAGAATAGACACGGGCAGACGGTTCTGTTGATTCGTAGATACACTTGTCGATCGCGATCGAAATCGGGATCGGTATCGCTATCGGCCCCGGTGATGGGCTGCTCCGGTTGGTCCCGTTTCGACCTGAACCACGAACGAACGGCCGGCAGCGGCGACCCAAAACCAATGAACGCGCCGCCAGCTTCGGCGCCATGACCATCAAAACGGAGGGACGAGGAGATTATGACCACCACCGACCGCAACCGGGCCATTGAACTGGCCATGGGCCAGATCGAGAAACAGTTCGGCAAGGGGAGCATCATGCGCCTCGGCGAGGGGATGACCCTGCCGGACATCCAGGCGATTCCGTCCGGCTCGTTGGGCCTCGACATCGCCCTCGGCGTCGGCGGCGTGCCGCGCGGCCGGATCATCGAGATCTACGGCCCGGAATCGTCGGGGAAGACGACTCTGGCGCTGCACATTGCCGCCGAAGCGCAGAAACTCGGCGGCGTCGCCGCCTTCGTCGACGCTGAGCACGCCCTCGACATGCACTACGCCCGCAAACTCGGGGTACGCACCGACGACCTGCTGATCTCCCAGCCGGACACCGGCGAGCAGGCCCTGGAGATCACCGAAGTGCTGGTCCGCAGCGGCGCCATCGATGTGCTGGTGGTCGACTCGGTCGCCGCCCTGGTGCCGCGCGCCGAGATCGAGGGGGAGATGGGCGACTCGCACATGGGTCTGCAGGCCCGCCTGATGTCCCAGGCGCTGCGCAAGCTGACCGCCACCATCAGCAAGTCGAACTGCTGTGTGATCTTCATCAACCAGATCCGCATGAAAATCGGCGTCATGTTCGGTAACCCCGAGACCACCACCGGCGGCAACGCCCTCAAGTTCTACGCCTCGGTGCGCATGGATATCCGTCGCATCGCCTCGCTCAAGCAGGGGCAGGACCAGATCGGCAACCGCACCCGGGTCAAGGTGGTGAAGAACAAGGTCGCCCCCCCGTTCAAGGAGGCCGAGTTCGACATCATGTACGGTACCGGCATCTCCAAGGTCGGCGAACTGGTCGACATCGGCGTCGACTGCGGCATCATCGAGAAGAGCGGTTCCTGGTTCTCTTACGGCGCCGACCGCATCGGTCAGGGCCGGGAGAATGCCAAGCAGTATCTGACCGACAACCCCGAAGTCGCCGCACAGATCGAGACGCGGATTCTCGAGCAGTGCGGCCTGCAGAGCGTGACCCAGCCAGAGGAAGCCTAAGCCATGGATCTCAATGAAATTCTCTCCGTCGGCCTGAAATCGAACGCCTCGGATATCCATCTGAAGGCCGGCCTGCCGCCGATCTACCGCATCGACGGCACCCTGCGGCCGCTCCCCAAGGCGCCCCGCATCAGCCCGGAACAGACCGAGCAGTTTTGCGAAGACATCATGAGCGATCTGCAGCGGGAGCATTTCGCCAAACACATGGAGGTCGATCTCGCTTACGGCGTCCCCGGCCTCGGCCGCTTTCGCGTCAACGCCTTCACCCAGCGCGGCTCGGTCTCCCTGGTGTTCCGCGCCATCCCCTTCGACATCAAGAGCATCGACGATCTGCTGCTGCCGCCGGTGATCAAGAAGATGTGCATGGCCAACCGCGGCCTGATCCTGGTGACCGGTGCGACCGGTTCCGGTAAATCGACCACCCTGGCGGCGGTCATCGACTACATCAACGCCAACCGCAAGTCGCATATCGTCACCATCGAGGATCCGATCGAGTTCCTCCACCGCGACAAGAAGAGCATTATCAACCAGCGCGAGATCGGCTCCGACACCATGGGTTTTCAGGTCGCCCTGAAGAGCGCTCTGCGCCAGGACCCGGACGTGATCCTGGTCGGCGAGATGCGCGACCACGAGACCATCGAAACGGCGCTGATGGCTGCCGAGACCGGCCACCTGGTGCTGTCGACCCTGCATACCATCGACGCCACCGAGACGGTCAACCGCATCATCTCGGTCTTCCCGCCGTTCCAGCAGCGGCAGATGCGCATCCAGCTGGCTGCAGTACTGCGCGGGGTCGTCTCCATGCGACTGGTGCCGCGCGTCGACGGCAAGGGGCGGGTGCCGGCCGTCGAGGTCATGGTCGCCTCGGCGCGGGTGCGCAAGATGATCGACGACAAGGAGCTGACCAAGCAACTCCCCGACGCGATCCAGCAGGGCTATCAGTCGTACGGCATGCAGACCTTCGACCAGTCGCTGATGAGCCTGCTCAAGCGCAAGCTGATCAGCTTCGATGAAGCGCTGCGCCAGTGCTCCAACCCGGACGACTTTAAACTGAAGATGTCGGGAGTCTCTTCGACCTCAGACCTGAGCTGGGATTCTTTTGAAGGCGAGGAGAAAGAGGAATAGCCGTCCGGAAACTGCCGGAGCGGACGCCGACCCTTGGCCGGTTGCCCTGCGCCTGCTGACCGGCCGCGACCACAGCGTCGCCGGCCTGCGGCAGAAGCTGGCCCGGCGCGGCTTTGTTGACGAGCAGATCGAACCGGTGCTGGCGCGCTGCCGTGAACTCGGCTACCTCGATGACCTGCGTTTCGCGCGCGCCAGAGCGCGCAGCCTGCTGGAACAGGGGCGTGCTATCGGTCAGCGCCTGCTTCTGGAACTGCGGCGGCAGGGGCTCGACCAGCAGGTCGCCGACCAGGCACTGCAAGAGGTTCTGCAGGAGGTCGACGAGCAGGCGTTGCTGCAGTCGCTGCTCGACCGGCGTTTCCCGCAATTCTGTTATGAGAGCGCACCGGCCAGTGAACGGCGGCGGGTCGTTCAGTACCTGCAACGGCGAGGGTTCCCCCTCGACCTGATCATGACACTACTCAACGCAAAAGGGCTGTGAACAACCGATGATGACCGGCAACCAGATCCGCCAGAGATTTCTCGACTACTTCGCCGAGCGTGGCCACACCGTGGTGGCCTCCTCCTCGCTGATTCCGCACAACGATCCGACCCTGCTGTTCACCAACGCCGGCATGAACCAGTTCAAGGACTGCTTCCTCGGCCAGGAAAAAAGGGACTATGTGCGTGCCGCCTCGTCGCAGAAATGCGTGCGTGCCGGCGGCAAGCATAACGACCTTGAGAACGTCGGCCGGACCGCCCGCCACCACACTTTTTTCGAAATGCTCGGCAACTTCTCCTTCGGCGACTACTTCAAGCAGGAGGCGATCGCTCTCGCCTGGGAGTTTCTCACAGTCGACCTCGGCCTCGACACATCCCGTCTGTACGTGTCGGTCTATACCGACGACGACGAGGCCGCCGACATCTGGCACGAGCAGCAAGGGGTTCCGCGCGCGCGGATCTTCCGCTTCGAGGAGGACAACTTCTGGTCGATGGGCGATACCGGCCCGTGCGGTCCGTGCTCCGAGATCTTCTGGGATAACGGCCCCGAAGTCGGCTGCGGTTCGGCCGACTGCACCGTCGGCTGCGACTGCGACCGCTACATGGAGATCTGGAATAACGTCTTCATGCAGTTCAACCGCGCCGCCGACGGCAGCCTGGCGCCGCTGCCGAAACCGGCGGTCGATACCGGCATGGGCCTGGAGCGGATCACCACAGTGATCCAGGGGGTGCATTCCAACTACGACACCGACCTGCTGCGCGGCATCATCGCCCACATCGAGGAACTCGCCGGCAAACGCTACGGCGAGAACGGCGACCACGATGTGTCGATGCGGGTCATGGCCGATCACAGCCGGGCCACGGCCTATCTGATCGCCGACGGTGTCCTGCCGAGCAACGAAGGGCGCGGCTACGTGCTGCGGCGGATCATGCGGCGGGCCATGCGCCACGCCAAGATGCTCGGCTTCGACGAGCCGGTGCTGCACCAGACCGCCGTCTTCGTCCTCGACATGATGGCGACCGCCTACCCGGAAGAAGCCCGGCGCAAGGAGTTTGTCAGCCGGGTGGTGCGCAACGAGGAAGAACGCTTCATCCAGACCCTCGACAACGGCCTGCGCATCCTCAACGACGAGGTCGGCAAACTGCAGCAGGCCGGCGGCACGACTGTCCCCGGCCCGGTCCTGTTCAAGCTGTACGATACCTTCGGCTTCCCGGTCGACCTGACCGCCGATATCGTCCGTGCCGAAGGCTTCGGTATCGATGAGGCCGGCTTCGACGCCTGCATGGAGCAGCAGCGGCAGAAGGCGCGCGAGCACTGGAAGGGCTCGGGGGAAGAGGCGATCGAGGCGGTCTACCGGCTGCTGCGCGAGCAGGGGGTCCGGGTCGAGTTTTCCGGCTACCAGCAGCTGGTCGGCAGCTCAAAAGTGACGGCGCTCCTGAAAGACGGCGAGCCGGTCAGCCAGGCGGTCGCCGGGCAGCGGGTCGAAATCGTTACGGCGCGCACGCCATTCTACGGCGAATCGGGCGGCCAGACCGGCGACCGCGGAGTGATCACGGCGGACGGCCTGGAGGTCCGCATCGACGACAGCCGTCGGCCACTGCCGGAGCTGATCGTCCATAGCGGCGAGATCGTTCGCGGCACCATCGGTATCGATCAGCCGGTCGAGCTGCGGGTCGACGCCGAGGCCCGCCGGGCCACCGCCCTGAACCACACGGCGACCCATATCCTGCACGCCGTGCTGGTCGAGGTGCTCGGTGACCACGTGCGCCAGGCCGGCTCCCTGGTCACGCCGGAGCGGCTGCGCTTCGACTTCAACCACTTTTCCGCCCTGACCGACGCCGAGCTGAGCCGCATCGAAACCGAGGTCAACCGGCGCATCCGCGACAACCTGCCGGTCGAGACCCGGGAGATGGCGGTCGACGAAGCGATCGCCGCCGGTGCCACCGCCCTGTTCGGCGAAAAGTATGCCGAGCAGGTCCGGGTGGTCAACCTCGGCGAATTCAGCATGGAGCTGTGCGGCGGCACCCACACCGCGGCCGCCGGCGACATCGGCCTGTTCCGCATCGTGCAGGAGACCGGCATCGCCGCCGGGGTGCGGCGCATCGAGGCGGCTACCGGACAGAAGGCCGTGGAGCTGGTGCAGCAGCAGGACCAGGCCCTCGACCGTCTCGCCTCCCTGGTAAAAAGCGATCGCGGCCAGCTGGAGACCCGCCTGCTCAAGCTGGTCGAACGGCAGAAAGAGCTGGAGCGCGAGCTGTCGACCCTGGAGAGCCGCCTCAAGGCCGGCCAGGCCGACGACATCCTCGACCAGGTACGGCAGATCGGCACGGTCCGGCTGCTAAGCGCCGCGGTCGAGAGCTGCGACGGCAAGGGGTTGCGCGAGCTGGCCGACAAACTGCGTGACAAACTCGGTTCGGGGGTGATTGTCATCGGCTGTGTTCACGAAGGCAAGGTCAATCTGCTGACGGCCGTCACCGCCGATCTGACCGACCGCCTGCACGCCGGCAAACTGGTCGGCAGCCTGGCCGCTGCCGTCGGTGGCCGTGGCGGCGGCCGCGCCGACCTGGCCCAGGCCGGCGGCCCGCAGGCGGAAAACCTCGCCAGCGCCCTGGCCCAGGCGGAACAACTGGTTCGCGAGGCGATCGGCGCCTGAACCGTCACCGCTGACAATGCAGTTTTTGCAAGGGAGCCCGCCGTGCGTATCGAAATGCTGGGGCAGCCCCAGCTGCTCCAGGAAAAAGAGCGGCCCACCATCCTGGTCGTCGACGACGAGGAACTGATCCGCGACCTCTGTCTGAATGCCCTCAAGGGCTATCGGGTCCTGCAGGCGGAAAACGGCCGGGAGGCCCTCGATATCCTCGCCGGGCAGCCGGTCGACCTGGTGCTCGCCGACATCATGATGCCGGTGATGAACGGCCTCGAGCTGCTGCTCAAGATCAAGGAGCGCGATCCGAACCAGCTGGTGGTCATCATGACCGGCTACGCCGACAAGGAGATCATCCTGCGCGCGCTCAAGGCGGACGCCGACGACTTCATTCAGAAACCGATCAACCTGCTGCAACTCAAGACCAGCCTGGAAAAGGCCCTGGAGAAAAAGAGCCTGCACCGGCAGCTGTCGCAGATCCGCCAGCTTGACCGGATCAAGGCCGACTTCCTCGGCCTGATCTCCCACAAACTGCGCACGCCGACCACTTCAATCTCTCTGTTTATCCAGAACCTCGCCAGCAGCAGCTTCGACACCTCGGACCCGTCCTTCCGGGAGGCTCTGAAAGCGATCCGCGAGGAGTCCGATTATCTCGCCTACCTGATCCAGGATCTGCTCTACTACAGCGACATCATCCTGCAGGACGAACGGCCCCGCTTAAGCCGCGAGGATCTGCGCGACGTCGCGGTCAGCGTCCTCGCCGAGAAACGCGCGATGGCCGCGGAGAAGGAGATTCTGCTGCACAACCGGCTGACCGGCAACTGGCCCCGCCTTGCCATCGACCGCCGGCGCATCGCTTTCGCCCTGAGTGCCCTGCTCGACAACGCCATCAAGTTCTCACCGCGTGGCAGCCAGGTGACCCTCGCCGGCAGCTGCGACGACGACGAGGTCACCCTGGCGATTGCCGACACCGGCCCGGGGATTCCCGAAACCGAGATCCCGAAGATTTTCGAAAAGTTCTACCAGATCGACCCCGGCAACACCGGCCAGGTGCGCGGCTTCGGCCTCGGTCTGTTCTACGCCCGCCAATTTGTGCGCGATCACGGCGGCAGCATGACCCTGGAGAGCAGCCCCGGTGCGGGGACCGTTGTCACCATCTGCCTGCCGCGCAAGACCCTCGCCGCCCTCGAACCGGTCGACTGACCGCCGTTCGCCCTGCCCCGCCAATCCGGCATTTTTCTTTGGAACAGGCGCAGTTTGAGTGCTATATTTGCACTTTTCCGGCTGGTTCGTCGCAGAGTGTACGGTCTGTGGAGCTGGCGCCGGCAACCGCCACGGGGAGTCACACGATGTTCAAGGGGACCACCATTCTGTGCGTGCGACGACCGGACGGCGTCGCTTTAGCCGGCGACGGCCAGGTCAGTCTCGGCAATACGGTGATGAAACAGACGGCCCGCAAGCTGCGCCGCCTGTACAACGATCAGGTGGTGGCCGGTTTTGCCGGCAGCACAGCGGACGCCTTCACCCTCTTCGAAAAATTCGAAGCAAAGCTTCAGGAGCATCGCGGCAACCTGCCGCGGGCCGCTGTGGAACTCGCCAAGGACTGGCGCACCGACCGCATCCTGCGCCGCCTCGAAGCGCTGCTGATCGTTGCCGACAAGAGCAGTACCCTGGTGCTGTCCGGCGCCGGCGACGTCATCGAACCGGAGCACGGCATCGCCGCCATCGGCTCCGGCGGCATGTTCGCCCTGGCGGCGGCCCGGGCGCTCTGCGCGCACACGTCGCTGCCGGCGGCGGAGATCGCTGCGCAGTCGCTGCAAATCGCCGCCGACATCTGCGTCTACACCAACCATGAAATTACCGTGGAGACCCTGTAAGTGACCAACTTCACCCCCCGCGAGATCGTTTCCGAACTCGATCGCTATATCGTCGGCCAGAAAAAGGCCAAGCGCGCGGTCGCCGTGGCACTGCGCAACCGCTGGCGGCGCCAGCAGGTCGATGCCGAGCTGCGTGACGAGATCGCGCCGAAGAACATCATCATGATCGGCCCGACCGGCGTCGGCAAGACCGAGATCGCCCGCCGCCTGGCGAAACTGGCCCAAGCGCCGTTCATCAAGGTCGAGGCGAGCAAGTTCACCGAAGTCGGTTACGTCGGTCGCGACGTCGAGAGCATGGTCCGCGACCTGGTCGAACTGGCGACCTTGATGGTCAAGGACGAGGAGACCCGCAAGCAGCGGGTCAAGGCCGAGGATCTTGCCGAGGAGCGCCTGCTCGACCTGCTGCTGCCGGGCGAACCGGTCGCCGCCGACAGTGACGCCGGCGGCGAAAGCAAGACCCGCGAAAAACTGCGTCGCCTTCTGCGCATGGGCGAGCTGGACCAGCGCATGGTCGAAGTCGAGGTCCAGGACAGTCAGCTGCCGTCGATGCAGGTCTTCGGCCCCCAGGGCCTGGAGGAGATGGGCTTCAACATGAAGGACATGCTCGGCAACCTCTTCCCGAAGAAGAGCAAGCGGCGCAAGATGTCGGTCGCCGAAGCGCGCGAGCTGCTGACCGACATCGAGGCCGAGAAGCTGGTCGACATGGAGAAAGTCCAGACCCTCGCCAGGGAACGCACCGAGCAGAGCGGCATCATCTTCATCGACGAAATCGACAAGATCGCCAGCCGCGAGGGGCGTCACGGTCCGGAAGTCTCCCGCGAGGGGGTGCAGCGCGATATTCTGCCGATCGTCGAGGGGAGTACCGTCAACACCAAGTACGGGCCGGTGAAGACCGATCATGTCCTGTTCATCGCCGCCGGCGCCTTCCATGTCGCCAAGCCGTCCGACCTGATCCCGGAACTGCAGGGCCGCTTCCCGATCCGGGTCGAGCTGGAGAGCCTGGTCGAGGACGACTTCGTCCGCATCCTGACCGAGCCGAAGAACGCCCTGATCCGTCAGTACATTGCCCTGATGGCGACCGAGGGGATCGGTCTCGACTTCTGCGCGGACGCGATCGCCGAAATCGCCCGCACCGCCGCCCAGGTCAACGACCAGACGGAGAACATCGGCGCCAGGCGGCTGCACACGATCATGGAGACGCTCCTCGAAGACCTCTCCTTCGATGCGCCGGAACGGACCGACAAAGGTCTGACCATCGACGCCGCTTTCGTTCGCGAGCGACTGGCCGACATCGCCGCCGATGTCGATCTGTCGCGGTATATTCTTTAGGGGACTGGGGACTGGGGACTGGGGACTGGAGGAGAGCATGCAGGAACTGATTAA
>JAVVDS010000023.1:0-38870 GCA_032251295.1 Desulfuromonadales bacterium
AATTACCTCCTGAACCGGCCACCGCCTGCTGACCAGACGCATAAGTGACCGGAACGTTGGTGACGGTGGGGAAAGCCTGGGCGAGCTGGGCATCGATGAAATGGCGTTCGGTGACGCCGGGCCGGGTGCTGCCGGCTTCAACAAAAACATGGAAGTAGCGGTAAACCTTGCCGGCGGTGGCCGTGGTGTCGAACTTGTCGGCATTGGCCGGCGTGTCGCCGAACCCTTCGTAGGTCACTTCGCCGAAGTAAAGGTCGGTGCTTGATCCGGGCGGGACAAATTTCTCCTTAAACGCCGTATCCGTCAAATCGGCCATGTCACCGACATCGGTAAGGTTGCTGTAGACGTTGGGGGTCAGTGAGAACTCAACGGCCTGATCCGCGGTAAAGAAAATATCGTCGCTGATCCTCGACTGACCACTGAGCTTCAGATCACGGTTCGACACATCGAGGACAAACGCGCCGAGGATACTGAGCAGGGCGAGAAAACCGATGCACATGATCAGGGCAATGCCCCGCTCACCCTGCTGTTTGCACCTGAGTCGCCGGAAAGGCGTTAACCTGGACATCATATATTCACCTGCCTGGGTCAAGAGTTACGCGGCGCAACGACCACGCGCATGGTACGAGTTTTCGCCGAAGAAATCGGATCGTTTGGATTGGAGCTGGCCGCAATCGTCTCCCCTTGCAGAGACACTTCCACGCGATGCGGGCCTGTTTGGGTCTCAGAGACGATAAAGCTCAGCCCGGTGATCCCTTGCGCGATCGCCTGGGTTGACTCACCCTGAACTTCCCGGAACAGGTTATTCTCAGCATCTCTTCGATAAATAATTGTTTTAACGGTACTTGTCGGATCTGTCGCCCGCAGCAGGACATAACCCGGCATGTCCGCACCGGGCAACAGGGCGCCTTTATCGGGATCGGTCGTTGTGTCACTTTTTTTGATGGTTAAAACGCCTGTGACACTATCCACGGCAGACACGTAGAAATTACTGTCTACAGCGTCATTGCCATCATCATCGATAATGGTCCCATTGAGGGGGTTGAAAAAAGCGACATACTGGCCACTGCTGAAGTTTTTTGCCTGAGTCGGCGTTGTCAAACGGAACTGATCATCTGCGGAACTGGGCATAAAGCCACTCGCCGGCACATATCCCATGCGTCCGGCAATAGCGGAGCGAATTTTGATCTGAATTTCTTCTGATTGCCAGATGTAGGGATTATCGGCAGTCGCACTAGCACGATCAGGCGCGGAACCCGCCTGCACATTTTCCGGGTTTCCTTCAATTCTCTGGTCGTCGATTGCGACGAGAAATCCGGCATTGCGAATATCCCGCGAGATGATATCCAGCGCGAAACGCATCCCGCCCTGGACATGGGACAGATCGGACTGCACCGCGGTGGAACGTTTGGCGGGGATGATCAGGCTCATCGCGGCCATCGTCACCACCGACAAAATGACCATCACCACCAGAGTCTCCACCAGGGTGAAACCGCGTGGGCCGACAAGACCGGTCCTGTTCTCTGTCTGTCTCATGCTCGCACCTTTATTTAATCGCACGGCGTCAGGCCGCCGTAACTGATCCGCTTGATACTCTTGAGAAAATCTTGTTCGACAGTGGAAACGCCATAACCCGCGGTAGATTGAGAAGCGACCCGCACTGTCACACGGGAATAACAACCGTCAGCGTTGGTGAGAAACAGTTCGTTGGCGTAAGTAATGTCGAAGCGGGAGCCGTCACCAAACTGGTCGCCAACCGGGCTGTTGTCACCGCGCAACGGATCATCCGGCCAGGCGACAAAATTGCCATTGGTGGGGACAGTCAAAACCTCTTCAAAAGTCGCATAGGCGGGATCGTCTTCAGAGGAAATGGCCATGATATCCTCGGCGACACACTGCGCCAACAACACAGCGTTGGTCACTGCGCCCGACTTCGAATTGGACTTCATCGCGGTAATCTGCAGTTCAGCCAGCCCCAACAGGCCGATGGCCAGTATCAGGATGGCGATCATCAGTTCTGCCAGAGAAAATCCAGCCTGCCCGGATTTGAGCGTTCGCATCTGACCTCTCCTTGCAATCAATTGGCCTCACCGTTCCATAGAGCAAAACACATACCAACAACCCCTCCCGCCCGCAACCGCCTAACCTGCTGTTTTCACGAAACCCGCCACAGAACAGACCGGGTCGACAGAGGACCTGCCATGCAGATTTTGCACGAACAAGTGACGGCGGGAAGCTGTTTTCGTCCGTGATCCATCAAATCGGGATCGCTATCGAAATCGGGATCGGGATCGGTTTTTCCGCAAAACGATATTTAACGCGGAGGCGCGGAGACGCGGAGGGAACACCAAGAGAACAGAGACTTTCTCCGCGTCTGACGGGTTCTCTGTGGAGCGCGATCAAAGCCCATAATCCTTGATCTTGTAAAGCAGAGAACGCAGGCTGATTTCGAGAATCTTGGCCGCCTGGGTGCGGTTGCCGCCGGTATATTCCAGGGCGCGGGCGATATGGTCGCGCTCCAGTGCGGCGATCGCTTTTTTCAGGGAGAGCTCGGCCGGGTCGGTCGGTGCAGACGGGCGGTCTTCGGCAAAGACCAGATCGCCGGCGTCGATCAGCTCCTCGCGACAGATCACCAGGGTCGTCTCCAGCGCGTTGACCAGCTCCCGCACGTTCCCCGGCCAGTTGCGCGTCGCAAGTCTAGCCAGCGCCGCTTCGCTCAGGCGCGGCACGGGACGTTTGCAGCGGGCGGCCAGGATCGGCAGGTAGTGCTCGACCAGCAGCGGAATATCCTCGCGGCGCTCACGCAGCGGCGGGATCTGCAGCTGCAGCACCGCCAGCCGGTAGTAGAGATCCTCGCGGAAACGCCCCGCCGCGACCGCCGCGCGCAGGTCGACAGCACTGGCCGCCAGCACCCGGACATCGACGGGCGTCGGGCGACTTTCGCCGACCGGGCGGACCTCGTGCTCCTGCAGAACCCGCAGCAGCTTCGGCTGCAGCGCCAGCGGCAGATCGGCGATCTCGTCGAGGAGCAGGGTGCCGCCGTCGGCGGCTCCGAACAGCCCCTTGCGCGCCCGATCGGCGCCGGTGAACGCCCCTTTGGCGTGGCCGAACAGCTCGCTCTCCAGCAGCCCGGCCGGAATGGCGCTGCAGTTGACCGCCAGAAACGGCCGTGACTGACGCGGACTCTCGGCGTGCAGCGCCCGGGCGACCAGTTCCTTGCCGGTACCGGTCTCGCCGCTGATCAGCACCGGCGCCGCTGTTGACGCCGCCTGGCGCAGTTCCGCGAGCAACGCGGTCATCGCCGGGCCACGACCGACCAGGGCGGCGGCCCCCTGGGGGCGACCGGAGCGCTGCACGGTCTGCTTGAGGCGGGCGTTCTCCCGGTAGAGGTGGAGGCGCTCTTCCGCCTTGCCGAGGGTCAGGACGATCTCGTCGGCGCGAAACGGCTTGGCGATGTAATCGTAGGCGCCCTGCTGCATGCAGGTCAGCGCCGTATCGAGGGTGCCGTAGGCGCTCATCATGATCACCGTGCCGGCGAGCTGGCGCGCCTCCTTTTCGCGAAGAAACGTCTGGCCGTCCATCTCCGGCATGCGGATGTCGCAGAGGATCAGCGGGTAGTGGTCACCGGCCAGCTTCGCCAGCCCCTCCAGGCCGTTGGCCGCCTCCTCGACCCGGTAGCCTTCCCGCTCCAGCACCAGTTTCAGCATGTGGCGCATGGAGGGTTCGTCGTCAATCACTAGAATGGCGCGTTTGTTGTCGGTCATAATCTTACCCCCTCCCTGACCCTCCCCCGCTGGGGGAGGGGATAAAAGGCAGTCCACCAATTCTGAGCTATCTTCAGGCCGGAGTAAGCTTGCTCCTCCCCCCAGCGGGGGGAGGCTGGGAGGGGGGCGGCAGGCGTCGCCTCAACTCTTCGTAAATCTGCTCCAGAACTCCATCTCGATCAGAGACCACCTCGTTGTTCCAAAATCGGATGACTGAAATGCCCTTGCTTCCCAGCCAGGCTGTTCGCTCTTTGTCACGTTCTTTTCCTTCTGGTTCGTTGTGCTGTCCGCCGTCCAGTTCGATGGCTAATTTAGCCTCGCAGCAATAAAAATCGAGAACATAACGTTCGATCGGATGCTGCCGGCGGAAGCGGAAACCACCGAGTTGCCTACGGCGCAAACAACTCCACAACAGTCGTTCGGCATCGGTCTGTTGACACCTCAGGGTACGTGCAGCTTTTAGCAGCGGCGGCGAGATGGACTCCGGCACAAAAAGTTTCTTTTCAGTCATGATCTTTCTCCCCTTCCCCCTCCCTAGCCCTCCCCCGCTGGGGGAGGGAATAAACGGCAGTCTACCAATTCTGAGCTATCTTCAAACCGGAGTCAGCTTTACTCCTCCCCCCAGCGGGGCTGAGGGGATAAAAGGCAGTCCACCAATTCTGAGCTATCTTCAAACCGGAGTCAGCTTTACTCCTCCCCCCAGCGGGGGGAGGCTGGGAGGGGGGCGGCAGTCGCCACCGGCAAACAGACCGTAAACGTCGCCCCAGAGCCGTCGGCAGCGACCTCGATCCGGCCGCCGGCGTCGTCAATGATCCGCTGGCAGACCGCCAGTCCGAGGCCGCGGCCCTTGCCGGGGGCCTTGGTGGTAAAAAACGGCTCGAAAATCTTCTCGCGCAGCTCTGCCGGCACTCCCGGCCCTTCATCGGCAATCGCCAGGCGCAGTTCGCCGTCACAGTGCGCGGTGAGGCGGATCCGCCCGGTCGGACCGGTGGCGTCGCGGGCGTTGAGAAGCAGATTCACCCAGACCTGCTGCAGACGCTGCCGGTCCATGCAGACCCGGGCGCTGGCGTCGCCACAGCGGTCGTCGACGGTCAGGCCGTCGAACTGCCCCTGATGCGCGAGCATGGCGACGGTTTCCCGCAGCAGGGCGATCGGGCAGAACGGTTCGGCGACACCACCTCCGGGAGCGGCGTAGTCGAGCAGATCGCGGATCAGCCGATCGATGCGGCCAGTCTCTGCCTGGGCGCGTTCAACCAGATCGCGATCTGTCGACCCGGCCAGGCCCCGGCCGAGGACATCGAGGTAGCCGATGAGCGCCGCCAGCGGGTTACCGATCTCGTGGGCCATGCCGGCAGCGAGGTGGCCGACGGAAGCCATCCTGGCAGAGCGGAGCAGATCGTCACGCGCCTGCTGCAGTTCGCGGTTGGCCTGTTCCAGCGAAGCAATCTGCGCCTGCGTCTCTTTGCGGCTCTCCGCCAGAGCGGTGACCATTAGGTTGAAGCTGCTTGACAGCTCGACAATCTCGGTCGGCCCGTCACCGGTGATGACCGGCGCCAGACTGCCGCCGGCGATTGCGGTAGTCGCCTGCTGCAGGCGGCGGATCGGCCGCACCAGGTTGCGATTGAGCAGAAAGATGCCGAACAGGGCCAGCACCAGCCCGTAGGCGACCACGTAGACCAGCACCAGGCGCTGGGCGCGATGCACCCGCTCGACCAGCCCGTCCAGGGAGAAGCGCAGCTGCACGATGCCGCTGTCCGGGGCATCGGCGTCGAGGAGCAAGGTGAGGTCGAGGATGTTGTCGGCGCCGGACTGCCAGGGGAGCCAACTGGAAGAATAGTGATATTGTTCGTGGATCTGCCCGGCGCCGGGGAGGAGTGGCAGATCGGGGAACGCCGGCGGTTTCTGCAGGCTGACACTGGCAAGCGGCTGCAGACGCGCATCGAGCAGCCGCCAGCCGAGCAGATCGGCCGTCAGAGGGACTGCCCCCGCAAAGGGGCTCTCCCTTCCCCCCGTCGTCATGAGCATCTGCCGCACCAGCCCGGCCGTGGTGCGCGCCTGCTGCAGACGCTGCTCCAACAACTCCTGCTCGGTCAGCTTGACCAGCAGGAACCCGGCAAACAGCAGCGCCGCCCCCAGAAGCAGGCTGATGCTGACGACAATTTCGGTCCGAAGCCCAGTGCGCATGGTGTTCACAGGTTGCCCGAGGGTGAGGCAGTTTACGGTTGAAGCCTGAAAAGCCGTTTAACGTTTATAGTTGATGGTTGATTCGTTGAGGGCACTGCGTAAGCTCCACAAGACGTCATTCCGGCAGGCTTTAAGCCGGAATCCAGAGTTTAACTGGCCGAAACGACCGGATCCCCGATAAAGACTCTCGGGGATGACATGACTTTTGAAAGGGGCTCTGGTTCAAACGAATCAACGAATCAACAGCCTCTCAATCATCAACAACCGATTTCGATCCCGATGCCGATCCCGATAGCGAATTTAAACGAATCAACGAATCAACGAATCAACGAATCAACGAATCAACGAATCAACGAATCAACGCCTTTAATGCTACGTCTCTACCACCATCAAGACAACAGAAATATGCAAAAATTGCATAGACGGGAGAAAATCGGCGTAACTCTGGCAGATTGCGCCTCAGCCCCAGCGGGGGGAGGTTGGGAGGGGATGAATTGCGGACTGGCATCACCTGTCGACTGCTGCTAAACTGCCGGCATTCCACTCGTCAGGAGATTCCCATGGCCCGAACACCCGTTGTTGACCAGGAATGTTGTATCGGTTGTGAAGTCTGCGTGCAGATCTGCCCGGAGGTTTTTCGTATGGACGATGAAGAGGGTGCCGAGCACGATCACGGCCATGACCACAAGTCGGTCGTTCATAACCCGACCGGCGCACCGGAAGCGAAGATCGAACGGGCCATGGACAACTGTCCTTCAGCGTGTATCTACTGGGATTGACCGCCCCCGCTCCAAACCCTCCCTACACCAGCAGCCGCAACGGCTCTTCGAGGGCCTGACAGATCCAGCGGAGGAAGCGGGCGCCGTCGGCGCCGTCGATGACGCGGTGATCGTAGGTCAGTGACAGCGGCAGCATCAGTGCAGGCGTAAATTCGCTGCCATTCCAGACAGGCTGCATGACCGCCCGCGACACACCGAGGATCGCGACCTGCGGCGCGTAGACCAGCGGCGTGAACGAACTGCCGCCGATGCCGCCGAGATTGCTGATGGTAAAGCCGCCCCCTTCCAGTTCATCGGGCGCGACCTTGCGCCGGCGGGTCCGCTCAGCCAGGTCGTTCAGTTCCCCTGCCAGCTGAGCGAGCCCCTTGTGGTCGACATCGCGCACCACCGGCACCAGCAGACCGCGCTCGGTGTCGACCGCCACGCCGATATGCACAAACTGCTTGAGGATCAACTCTTTGGCGGCGAGATCGAGGCTGCTGTTGAACTGCGGGAACGCCTTGAGCGCGGCGGCGCAGATTTTCGCCAGGATCGCGGTCAACGTCAGCGCGGCGTCTTGCGGCGCACGCCGGTTGTATTCTGCGCGGAACTGTTCGACGGCGCCGATATCGGCCTGGTCGTACTGGGTGACCATCGGGATGGTCGACCAGGCATAGCCCATGGCGTCGGCGGTCAGTTCGCGCACCCGGCTGAGGGGCTGGCGCGTCACCTCGCCCCAGCGGCTGAAGTCGGGGAGCGGCCGCTGGGCATGCAGGCCGGCGAACTCACCATGCACCGCCGCGCCGGCACCGGTAACGCGCTGCATGGTCTGGTTGACGAACTGCCGGACATCGTCGGCGCTGATCCGCCCGCGCGGACCGTTCCCCTGCACCTGGTGGATATCGACGCCGAGTTCGCGCGCCAGCCGGCGCACCGACGGCGCCGCCGGCGGCAGCGGCCCCTGGCGTTCATCGGCCGTTTTCAATTCGACCTTCTCCGGTTCGACTTTCGCGTCTCTCACCGGCGTCGATCGCAGCTCGCCGCTCGGACTCTCATCAGCGTCACCGGTCTGCTCTTGGGCGGCTGTTACGGCATCCGCTTCTTCAGCTGACGTCTTTTCGACTGCGCCGTCCGCTTCGGCTGCGGCGACCGGCGACGCCTTCTCCTCTGCGTCCGGAGACTCGTCTCCGGACGCCTCATCGGCATCGACGGTCATGATCACCGCACCGATCTCAACGGTCTCACCTTCACTGACCGCAATCGAGGCGACACTCCCCGCCACCGGCGCCGGGATCTCCACCACCGCCTTGTCGGTCTCCAGCTCCAGCAGCGTCTGTTCGGCCGCCACCCGATCACCGACCTTGACGCTGATGCCGATCACCTTGCCGGCCGTGATCCCGTCGGAGACTTCCGGAACTCTGATTTCAACGGACATAAAGAACCTCTATGGGTTGGGTGCAAACAGTTCAACGATTCAAGACAGACCTTAACGCGGAGGCGCAGAGGCACGGAGAGGGAAACCCACCTTGTAACCTCTCAGCTTCCAGCAGGACGGACTCTTGATCGTCACATCTTCTTTTTTAACACAAAGCCGCAAAAGTCTGAGACACGACGCAAACGCTGATCACGCTGAAAGATGTTCTTCGCGCCCAGCAGTTCCCCTTGGCACCTCCGCGTTGAATCGATTTTTTCACAATCACATCAGCAGGATTCAGCGATTCACCAGTTCGGCGACTCAACAGATCCGACTGCGCCCCTCAATCACAATGCGGATTGCGCTTGCCGGGATCGATGGCGAGATCCTTGAGGGCCTTCTGCACCTGCGCCATGTCGCCCTCGCCGGTCCCGGCCAGCTGCTGCAGGGCGGCGAGGACAATGTAGCGGGCATCGACTTCAAAGAAGTCGCGCAGGGCGGCGCGGGAGTCGCTGCGGCCGAAGCCGTCGGTGCCGAGGCAGTGCAGCGGCCCGGGGAGCCATTTGGCAATCATCGCCGGCAGCACCTTCATATAATCGGAGGCAGCGATAAACACCCCCTGTTCACCGGTGAGCAGACGGCTGAGATACGGCTGCTTCGGCTTTTTCCCCGGATTGAGCAGAGTCCAGCGCTCGCAGTCGATGGCGTCGCGATACAGCTCCTTGTAGCTGGTGACGCTCCAGACATCGGCGGCGATCTTGTAGTCCTCTTCGAGCATCTCTTGCGCCTTGAGCACTTCGTTGAAAATCGCGCCGCTGCCGAGCAGATGGACCCCGACCTTCCCCTTCTTGCGCTGCGACCCGCGGTAGCGGTACATGCCGCGCACAATGCCGTCGCGGATATCGGCGCGCTTCGGCATGGCCGGCATCGGATAGGTCTCGTTGGTCACGGTCAGATAGTAGATCCAGTCTTCCTGTTCGCAGTACATCCGGGTCAAGCCGTCCTGGATGATCACCGCCAGCTCGTAGGCGAACGCCGGGTCGTAGGCCTTGACCGGCGGCGGCGCCAGGGCGAGGAGCTGGCTGTGACCGTCCTGGTGCTGCAGGCCCTCGCCGGCCAGGGTGGTGCGGCCAGAGGTGGCGCCGATCAGGAAGCCGCGGGCGCGGCTGTCGCAGGCCTGCCAGATCAGGTCGCCGACTCGCTGGAAGCCGAACATGGAGTAGAAGGTGTAGAACGGGATGGTCTGCACGCCGTTGTTGGCATGGGCGGTGCCGGCGGCGATGAAACTCGCCATGGAGCCGGCCTCGCTGAGCCCTTCTTCGAGAATCGCCCCGGTCTTCTTCTCGTTGTAGAAGAGCAGGCTCCCCTTGTCGATCGGTTCGTACAACTGGCCGGCATGACTGTAGATGCCAGACTGCCGGAACAGCGCCTCCATGCCGAAGGTGCGCGCCTCGTCGGGGACGATCGGCACGATCAGCTTGCCGAACTCCGGGTCGCGCAGCAGCTTGGCGAGCAGATGAACAAAGGCCATGGTGGTCGCCAGCGGCCGCTCGCCCGACCCGTCCAGATATTCGGCGACCAGATCGTGGGTCTGGCAGGCCATCGGCCGGCTGCCGGACCGGCGCTGCGGCAGGAAGCCGCCGAGGGCGGCACGCCGCTCGCGCAGATAGACGATCTCCGGGCTGTCCTCAGCGGGACGGTAGAACGGCGCTGCGGCAATCTGCTCGTCGCTGACCGGGATGTTGAAGCGAGTGCGGAACTCCTTCAGTTCGTCCTCGTTGAGCTTCTTCTGCGAATGGGTGATGTTCTTCCCCTCGCCGGCCTCGCCGAGACCGTAGCCCTTGATGGTATGGGCCAGCACCACCGTCGGTGAACCGGTATGTTCGACGGCGGCTTGGTAGGCGGCATACACCTTGTCCGGGTCGTGGCCGCCGCGGGTCAGCTGACCCAACTGCTCGTCGCTGTAGTTTTCTACCAGTTTGAGGAGTTCCGGGTACTTGCCGAAAAATTTCCGCCGCATTTCGGCGCCGTTTTTCAGGGTGAAGTGCTGCATCTCGCCGTCGAGGATCTCATCCATGCGCTTGACCAGCAGGCCACTCTGATCTTTTTCCAGCAGGCGGTCCCAGTCGTCCCCCCAGATCACCTTGATGACGTTCCAGCCGGCGCCACGGAAGGCCGCTTCCAGTTCCTGCATGATCTTGCCGTTGCCGCGCACCGGGCCGTCGAGACGCTGCAGGTTGCAGTTGACGACGAAAATCAGGTTGTCGAGGCGCTCGCGGGCCGCCAGGGTGATGGCGCCCAACGATTCCGGCTCGTCCATCTCGCCGTCGCCGAGCATCGCCCAGACCTTGCGGCCGCTGCGCTTGCGCAGGCCACGGTCGACCAGGTAGTGGTTGAAGCGCGCCTGATAGATG
Source organism: Desulfuromonadales bacterium (assembly GCA_032251295.1). Classification (GTDB taxonomy): domain Bacteria; phylum Desulfobacterota; class Desulfuromonadia; order Desulfuromonadales; family BM103; genus BM103. The sequence continues at coordinate 10,535 of JAVVDS010000023.1, forward strand.
GCCGACAGAGAGGTCAGCCCCATGGAGACTGTCGGGAACTCCCAGAAGTCGGGCATCAAGAACGGGTGCGGGTAGGAACTCAAGCCCCCTTCTGGCGCCAGCTCGCTGCGGAAATTCTCCAGATCCTGTTCGGAGAGCCGCCCTTCGAGGAAGGCGCGGGCGTAGATCCCCGGCGCGGCATGCCCCTGGAAGTAGACCATGTCGCCGAGGAAGTCGTCGGTGCGGCCGCGCCAGAAATGGTTGAAACCGACCTCCCAGAGGGTGGCGGCCGAGGCGAAGGTCGAGATATGGCCGCCGATCCCCGGCTTCTCGCGGTTGGCGCGCACCACCATGGCCATGGCGTTCCAGCGGATGATCGACTTGATGCGCCGCTCGATCTCGCGGTTACCGGCGAAAACCGGCTGGCGGTCACGCGGGATCGTGTTGATATAGGGGGTGTTGGCGGTGAACGGGATGCTCACCCCCTGTTCCTGGGCGCGCACCTGCAGCAGACGCAACAGCTGCCGGACCCGATCCTCGCCCTGGCTCTGCAGGACATGGTCAAGGGATTCGCGCCACTCGGCATTTTCGATCTCTTCGAGACCGGGTTGCGGTTTCAGAGGTTTATCGATCATCAGTTTAATACTCCTTGCCGTGAAAAAAGCGAATGTCTTTAAGAGTACCCGAAGAAATCGATTTGACAATTGGCAAACTTTGCCATAGCCTGTGATTCACCATGGAAATAAGGAGTTTGACATGGCGACCATGAACATTTCTTTGCCGGAACAGATGAAAACCTGGGTTGAAGACTGTGTGCGATCGGGCCGATACGCCAACAGCTCCGATTATATCCGCGATCTGATCAGAAGGGATCATTTGCAGCTGCAAAAGTTACGACCGGCGCTGATTGATGGCGAAAACTCGGGCCCCTCGTCCGGTCTCGACATCGATATCCTGAATCCTGAATCCTGAATCCTCTATTTCCGTAGCCTCTTACATTTTTTTCTTGTCTTTGTCCGCGCCTTTTTGTATTTTTCCAAATCCGAGCGGCGAGATCCGTTCTCAGCGTTTTTTGGGGTGTCGCCAAGCGGTAAGGCAGCGGACTCTGACTCCGCCATTCGGGGGTTCAAATCCTCCCACCCCAGCCATAGCATCACCAGGGGATCTTTTCCCCGTGAGCGATAGAAGTTGCATGCGCTCATCGTCTAGCCTGGTCTAGGACACCGGCCTTTCACGCCGGCGACGGGGGTTCGAATCCCCCTGGGCGTACCACCCGAAAAGCCCCTGCCGATATCTGTCGACAGGGGCTTTTCATTTGCACATTGCGACCATGATGGTACAGTCACAGACAGAATCGTTCGACGCGGAGACGCTTTTCCCTCGGCGCCTCCGCGTTAAAATTCGCCTTTTTATCAGGATCGACCGATGAACGACTACAAGCTGACCTTCACCGTAACTTTCAAGGGGCAGGACGACCCTGCCGCCCGGGCGCAGGCCGCAATCATCACCGCCGCCATCGACCGGGAGGTCGCAGGGGCCGACATCAAGCTGCAGCAGGTCTATCCGGACAGGCCACCCCGCAAGGTGAATCTCTGACGCTCTCGTCGTACGGCGAGCAAGGGGAAGCGATGGAGACACGGCGTGAACACAACCTGGAGAGACTGGCGAGCGGCCGGCTGTTCGATCTGCTGATTATCGGCGGTGGCGCCACCGGCTGCGGTACCGCTCTCGACGCCGCCAGTCGCGGCCTGGATGTCGCCCTGGTCGACAGCCAGGATTTCGCTGCCGGCACCAGCGGCCGCAGCACCAAGCTGATCCACGGCGGCGTCCGCTACCTGGAAGCGGCCGTCAAACAGATCGACCCGGGACAGTACAACCTGGTGCGCGACGGCCTGCGCGAACGCTGGCGGCTGTTGCGTAACGCACCCCACCTCTGCTGGACCATCCCGCTGATCACCCCCCTCTATCGCTGGCATGAAATCCCTTACATCACCAGCGGTCTGAAACTCTACGACCTGCTGGCCGGCCGCCGTTCCCTCGGCCACAGCCAGCTGCTCAGCCGGGCCGAGACCCTGCGGCGTCTCCCGGCCCTGAACAGCGACGGGCTGAAAGCCGGCGTTCTCTACTACGACGGCCAGTTCAACGACGCCCGCCTGGCGGTCAGCCTCGCCGTCACTGCCGCACGGCATGGGGCCACCGTCGCCAACCATCTGGCTGTGACCGGCCTGCTGCACGACGGCGGCGATGTCGCCGGCGCCGAGCTGCGCGACCGCCTGACCGGTGCACGCATGACCGTGCAGGCTCGCGGCGTGGTCAATGCCACCGGGCCGTTTGTCGATGAGATCCGCGCCATGGACGACCCGCACGCCGCCCGGCTGCTGACCCTCAGTGCCGGCATGCACCTTGTTCTCGACCGGCGCTTCGCCCCGCCCGGCGCCGGGCTGATGATTCCGAAGACCGACGACGGTCGTATCCTGTTCGTCCTCCCCTGGGGCGGCCACGCCCTGGTCGGCACCACCGACGTGCCAGCCGAGCTTGGGGAACATCCGCAGCCGACCGCCGAGCAGATCGACTATCTGCTGCGCCACCTCGGCAGATACCTCAAACAGCCGGTTGGCAAACAGGAGATCAAGGCGACCTGGGCCGGGCTGCGGCCGCTGCTGTCGGCCGGTGGTGCCGCCAGCACCGCAAAGCTCTCCCGCGACCACCTCATCGAAACCAGCAGAAACCGGCTGCTGACCATCACCGGCGGCAAATGGACGACCTACCGCAAGATGGCCGAGGAGACCGTCGACCGGGCCATCAAACTGTTCGCCCTGGCGCCGGACAAGCCGGCTTGCCAGACGAAAGATCTGCCGATCGTCGGCAGCGACGGCTACGCGCCAGACGGTGACCGCCGGCTGGCGACCCGCCACGGCCTTGACGACGAGGTCGCCCGCCACCTGCATTGCAGCTACGGTGATCGGGCGGAACAGGTGGTGACGTTCGCTGACGACGACACCCCGGCCGCAAGGCTGGTCCCCGGTCATCCGCTCATCGAAGCGGAAGTACGGTACGTGGTGCGCCACGAGTTCGCGGTCACAGCGCTCGACGTACTGGCCCGCCGACTGTCGCTCGCAGTTCTCGATACTGAGGCCGCCCGCCAGGCGGCAGACCGGGTCATCGCGATCATGGCAGAGGAACTGGGTTGGGATGCAGAGCGCCGGACGGCGGAAACAGACGATGTTGCGGAGAGACTGACGAACGCGCTGTAACCATTGAACAGAGGGGGTCGCCCTTGAAATCGGGATCGGGATCGGGATTCGCGAGGGGGGGGGGAACCCCGCCCCTACGCGCCGATGATCTTGACCAGCACCCGCTTGCGGCGGCGACCGTCGAACTCGCCGTAGAAGATCTGTTCCCAGGGTCCGAAATCGAGGGCGCCTTCGGTGATCGCCACCACCACCTCGCGCCCCATGACAGTCCGCTTCAGATGGGCATCGCCGTTGTCTTCGCCGGTGTTGTTGTGCTGGTAGAGATTCAGCGGTTCGTGAGGCGCCAGCTGTTCCAGCCAGCGTTCGAAGTCGCGGTGCAGGCCGCGCTCGTCATCATTGATGAAGACCGAGGCGGTGATGTGCATGGCGTTGCAGAGGAGCAGACCTTCGCGGATGCCGCTTTCGGCCAGACACTGTTCAATCTGCGGGGTGATATTGAGGAACCCGCGGCGGGAGGGGATTTCAAACCAGAGTTCTTTACGGAAGGATTGCATGGCTGCCCGGCGAAACGAATCGGTTATGCGGCCCGGCGGCGTTCGGGCCCCGCATAAAAACTATTATCGCGACAGCAGGCGCGGATCGGGTCGCGGCCAACGACAGCCCAGCCGTCGTTACGTTCGAACTTGACAACCTTGCCCCTGGCCAGAAAGATGTCGAGCGCTTTCGGCGCCATGCGGCACAGGGTCCCGTCTTTCAGTTCGACCTTGATCATCAGGCCCATCGTCTCCCCCCGTAACATACACTGACACAGAAAACCGCCGGTACAATATCTTCGTTATTTTGGATTGTCAAGAAAGAATAATGAGCTTTCTCTATAGATACGGGCAGGCCCCGATAAAGCCGTTTAACCGTTGCCCGGCATTCGGATTGCGGTATACTTCCGGTCAACATCGTTCTCCTTGTTTGTCCAGCAGTTAAAGGAACTGCCTTGCCCGGGATCTCCTGCAGACAACAGACCCGAATATCGCGACTTCTTCTGTGGCTGCTGCTTCTGCTGCTGCTCGCGCCCACGCTCGACGTTTCCGCGGCACGCGAAGTCCGTATCGGCATCTTCCCCATGCCACCACTGAATTATCTCGACCAGGACGGTTCAGCCAAGGGCTTGAACTCTGATCTGTTGCGCGAGATCGGCCGTGATGAAAGCTGGACCCTGGTTTTCGTCCCCGGCAGTTGGGGGGAGTGTTATGACCGCCTGCTGCGAGGAGAGATCGACCTGCTGACCACGGTCGCCTACAGCGAGGAACGGGACCGACTGTTCGATTTCGGCCAGCAGCCGGTCGCCAACATCTGGGGGCAGATCTACAGCCGACCAGAAGCCGACCTCACCGATATCGGCAAGCTCGAAGGATTAACGGTCGCCATCGCCCGCAAGGACATGAACGGCGCGAATTTCGTCCGCACGGCGGAGCAACTCGGCATCCGGCCGCTCATTCTTGAAAAGGAATCCCATCACGCGGTCTTGGCCGCGGTCAGCAGCGGTGAGGCCGTTGGCGGCGTCGTCCCCCAGCATTTCGGTTTCCACGAGGCGAAGAGCTATGGCCTGGTGCCGACCACCATCGACTTCGAACCCTTTTCCGTCTATTTCACCGTCAAAAAAGGGAGGAATCGCGACCTGCTCAATGCCATCGACGGCCATCTGGCCCAATGGAAGCGCAACCCCGATTCCTATTATTTCCGCCAGATCGAATTCTGGATGGGGACACCTGGCAAAGAGCGGCTGGTCATCCCGCGCTGGGTCTATGCCGTCCTGGTTTCGAGCCTGAGTGGACTGGCGATGCTGGCCGTGTTCAGCTACAGCCTCAAGCGCCAGGTGCGGCTGCGTACCGCGGAACTGGCCAGTCGGGAAGAGCGCTTCCGCAGGATGTTCCGTGAGCACAATGCCATCATGCTGCTGATCGATCCGGAAACCGGCGGCATTGTCGATGCCAACGATGCCGCCAGCGCCTATTACGGTTATCCGCGTGACCGGTTGATCGCCATGAACATCAACCAGATCAACATCATGCCGACCGACGAGATCAGATGTTTAATGACCGATGCCACCCGCAAGACCCGCAACTATTTCGAATTCGTCCACCGCCTCGCCAGCGGTGAGTTGCGCCACGTCGAAGCGCACTCCTGCCCGATCGACGTCGGCGGTGAGCAGCTGCTGTTTGCCATCATTCACGACATCACCGAGCGCAAGAAGCTGATGGAGGAACACGGCCGGGCCGCCCAGCTGGCCGCCCTCGGCACGGTTGCCGCCGGTGTCGCCCACGAAATCAACAACCCGATTCAGGGGATTCTCAATTACGCCATCCTCCTGGAAAAAGATCCCGGCAACCACGAGCGAATTCGCGATATCGCCGGACGGATTACCCGGGAGTCGGACAGGATTGCCGGCATCACCCGGGCTCTGCTGCACTATGCCAAGGATAACCGCGAAGAGAAGAAGCAGGTTGATCTTCAGGATGTGATTACAGAGGCCTTGACCCTGATCGCCCCCCTGGTGCGTAAAGGGGGAGTCCATATCGAGACCGAATTCGCCGCCGGAGTTCCCCCCATATGCGTCAACCCCCAGGGAGTGCAGCAGATTGTCATCAACCTGGTCGACAACGCCTACGATGCACTGCGCACGACCGACAAGCCGGCTGCGGAGAAGCGGATTCTCGTCCGGACTTTTTCAAGAGGGGAACAGGCAGAGCCCTGGCTCGGCATCGAGATCTCCGATAACGGCTGTGGCATGAGCCGGCAGGTTCTCGCAAAAGCCTGCGACGCCTTTTTCACCACCAAAGCTTCCGTGGAAGGGACCGGTCTCGGCCTGTCGATTGTCAGCGAAATCGTCACCAAGCATGGCGGCCAGATCGAAATCGACAGTGAGGAAGGTGCATATACCCGAGTCAAGGTGCTGCTGCCGGTCAGGAACTCCTGAACTTGCCCGCCTCCCGCAGGAGCTGGCAGGTCGTCTGATAGCCCTCTTCAACAAGTTCGGCAAAACGGCTGGTATCCCGACGACTGTAAGAGGCCAGCTCCGGCGCGATCAACAGATCGGCATCACTGACCTGGGTGCGGGTGACGTTGTCGATGGCGATGTCGATAGCATTCGCGAGCAGATCGACAATATCCTCCGGGCGCTGGTAGTGGCGGTGGGCATTCAGATCAACACCGACAACGAAACGGGCGCCGTTGTCACGCAACGGTGAGACCGGCACATTCTCCACCAGACCGCCATCGACCAGCAGGCGGTCGTCAATCTCCACCGGCACAAACACTCCGGGGATGCAGCTGCTCGCCATGACCGCCCGGGGCAGGCTCCCCTGGTCGAGAACCACCTTCTCGCCGCTGGCGATGTTAGTCGCCACCAAATAGAGCGGGATCTGCGCTTCGCCGATATCGACATCGCCGAGGCTCTCCTCGATCTTTTTCCCCAGCTCATCGTTACTGAGGATGCCGAACCTGGAGAGCGTCAGACGGGTCACCCCCAGCCAGTCGAGCTCAGCGACCAGGGTTTCAATCTCTTCGGGACGCTTGCCGAAGGCATGTAGAGCGGCGATCAGCCCGCCGATACTGGTGCCGGAGATCGCCCGGATCGGCACGTCATGTTCGGCCAGTGCCTTGAGCACACCGACATGGGCCGCACCGAGCACCGCCCCGCCACCGAGGGCCAGGGCGATCCCGTCCTTCGGCAGCCCCGTGCCACGCCACAAGCGGCGAATCTGTTTCCAGGAAGACGAAAAGTTCATATCTCGATCCCCGACTGTTCGGCAATCGTGTCGGTCATGGCCGTCAGCAGCACCTGCAGATCGTCGGCACTGATCATATACGGCGGCATGACGTAGACCAGCCGCCCGAAGGGCCGGATCCAGACGCCGCGGTCGACAAAAGCGCGGGTGATGGCCGCCATGTCGACCGGCTGCTCCAATTCGACGACGCCAATTCCCCCCTTGATGCGCACATCGGCGACCCCGGGCCAGTCACGACAGGGCATGAGTTTTTCCGTAAAGGTGCATTCCATGGCGGCGATCCGCTGCTGCCAGGGGCTGTCGAGGAGCAGGTCGATGCTGGCGCAGGCGATGGCACAGGCCAGAGGATTGGCCATGAAGGTCGGCCCGTGCATGAAGGCGTGGGGCGGATTCTGCGAGATGGTCGCGCTGATCCGGGCGTTGGTCAGTACCGCCGCCAGGGTCAGGTAGCCGCCGGTCAGCGCCTTGCCGACACAGAGAATATCCGGCACGATAGCGGCCTGTTCGCAGGCGAACAGACTGCCAGTGCGGCCAAAGCCGGTGGCGATCTCGTCGGCGATCAGCAGTACCCGGTAGCGATCGCACAGCGCCCGGGCCTGGCGCAGGTACTCAGCGGCGTACACCCGCATGCCGCCAGCGCCCTGGACAATCGGTTCAAGGATCAGCGCGGCGACTTCGCCATGATGCGCCTCCAGCAGCTCGGCCAGGCTGGCGATGTCGCGGTCGTGCCACTCGGCGTCGCTGCGGCACTGCGGCGCCTCGGCAAACAGATGACCGGGGAGAATTCGGGTGAACAGATGGTGCATGCCGGTTTCAGGGTCGCAGACCGCCATGGCGCCGCTGGTGTCGCCATGATAACCGCGGCGGATGGTCACCAGCCGCTGCTTGTCCGGCAGTCCGGCGGCATGCCAGTACTGGATCGCCATTTTGATGGCGACCTCGACACTCACCGAGCCGGAATCGCAGAAGAAGACCCGGTCGAGACCCGGCGGCGCGATCCGCACCAGTCGCTCCGCCAGCTCCGCCGCCGGCCGGTGAGTCAGGCCGCCAAACATGACATGGGCCATGCGCTCGAGTTGTCGGGTCGCAGCCGCGTTCAGCACCGGGTGATTGTAGCCGTGGATCACCGACCACCACGAGGCCATGCCGTCGATCAGCTCGCGGCCGTCCTCCAGAGTCAGCCGGACGCCCCTCGCCTGGCGCACCGGCAGGGCCGGCACTGCCCCTTCCAGGGGTGCGTACGGGTGCCAGACATGCTCGCGTTCGAATGGCAACCAGGTGTCGTCGGTCAGTTTCGTCATCGTTCCCGTTTCGGCAAAAAATGTTGGCGCAGCCAGAAGACAACCATCGATACGGCAAGAACCAGCAGCATCAGCCAGCCGATGCGGCCGGCCAGAGTCTCTGCCTGTTGCCAGCTGCTCCCTCCCAGGTAGCCGACCCCCGGATAGGTGATCCCCCAGAGCAGGCTGCCCGCCAGCGACCAGGCGAGAAAACGACCGGGGGCCATCCTGCCGGCCCCGGCAACAAACGGCACCAGGCCGCGGACCGGGCCGAGAAACCGACCGACCAGCAAGCCCTTGCCGCCGTGCTCCAGAAAAAACAGCTCGGTGATACGCAGCAGCTTGCGCCGCTTCACCAGCATTTCCATCTGCCAGAGCTGCGGGGCAAAGCGTGCCCCGCACCAGAAACTGAGCAGGTCGCCGAGCAGAGCACCACAACCGGCAGCGAACATGATCATGGCAAGGGCTGCCTTCCCCTGAAAGGCGAGCCAGCCACAAAAGACCGTCAGCACACTCCCCGGCATGACCAGGCCGATCCCGACCAGCGCCTCGACAAAAGCGACCAGAAAGACCGCCCAGACCAGAGGCGCGCCGTCGGGAAGCATCGTCAGAAAATCCTTGAACCAGAGTTCCATCGTCTACTCGCCGAACCGGCTCAGCCAGGCATCGAACTGTGTGACCTTGCCGACATCGTGGCGAGCCAGGGAAAGACGGATCTTTTCCGGCAGCTTCTTGTCCGGACTGGTTTTCGAGAAGAACAGATCGGCAAAGGCGACAATCTCTTCTTCGACGGTCAGTGGCACCATGTCGCGCCGTGGCAGCGGCAACTGCTGTTGCCGGATATCGTTCGCGCTCAGACCGACCCCGATATGCCGTTCGCAGACCAGCCCATGACGTCGCAGACCGGCCCGGTTGAGCATACGGGCACCGATCACGCCGTGGCGGATGTAGGGAGCCGGCCCAAAACAGCCGATCGACGGGGCGCGCGTGTACAGCACGCCGATGTCGTGGAGCCAGGCGGCCTGCTCGACAAAGTTGACGTCAACCGGCTCCCCCCGGGCGACCAGACGCCGGGCAATGGCGACCGCCATGGTGGCTACCTGGCGGCTGTGAGCCAGCAGGATCTCGCGGGCGGTGTCCTGTCCGGCATAGACTCTGTCAATGAGAATGTGGGGTTGCAGCATCGGAATCGAGTATCTGAAACGACTCCAGGATCTCGGCCAGCACACCGGCATAGCTGTCGAACAGCTCCGGCGGCGCTTCGAACTGGAGCAGGAACGTGCGGCGTGGCGCCGACAGGAACCAGATCCGGTAGTTGGCCCGGGCAGTGTGACCGATCAGGTGGTCGGCGGGAACCGCGGCGACGACAATCTGTTCGCGTCGTGTCGTTTGCAAACCGGGCAACTGGCGCAAAGCCTGCTGGAGTTCGGCGGCCTCACTGGTTCGTGGTGCCGAACTGACTGTCAGTCGCACCGTCCTGTTCCCGGAGGCCGTCCAGCGCACCAGCCCGCGATTTTCATCAGGGTAGAGCAGGCGCTCTTTGTCCCAGCTGAGGGGATACTCGACCGCGAACTCCAGGCGTGCATCGATGTGCATGCCAACCTCGACACCATTGTGCTGTGCGGCATCGAGGCCCAAAAGACTGCAGCCAGACAGGCAGAGCGAGATCAGCAGCATCCCGAAAAGCGGTCGGGAGTACCGCGCCATGTCAGCGAGCCGCCAGCTTGTCGCGACGTTCACGGATAATCCGGGCATGCCGCTCTTCTTCTTCAGCCAACCAGGCAAAGGCAGACTTGCCGTCTGCCGAGGCAGCCAGGTCAGCCGCCTTGCGAAAATACTCGGCGAATCTCTCTTCCGCTTCGAGGGCGAGGTCGAGGACGCGGAGATCGGCATCGCTCGCGCCGAGGACCTGCCCCATTCGATCCGGGTCGGGGAAGATCTCGCTGTCGCGGAAATGATTCAGGTAAGGAACAAACTCCGCGTCGGACCAGCTCTCCTCGTCGCTGAACGTCTCCGCCAGGCGGGTCAGGCGGCGCAGATGCTCGACTTCGTCCTGTGCCAGCCAGCCGAACAGTTCGGCGACCAGCGGCTCGCTGCTGCGCCCTGCCATGGCCGAATAGAAGCGATGGCCGTTCTTCTCGACCTGCATCGCCGCCCGGATCACTTCATGCCCGCTGAAATATTCGATTGCGCTCATCTCATTCTCCGCTACTGACTGTTTAAAAGCAAAAGCGGATTCAACGCGGAGGCGCAGAGACGCTGAGGGAAAAATCTCTCAACAATGACAGTCTCCGCGTCTTCACGCCTCCGCGTCGAATATTGACGAGAACGTGTTTTCTCCTCAACTGTTACCGCCCGAACAGGCCGCGCAGGGCATCCTCGATCAGCTTTTCTTTCGGAACCTGTTCTGTCGCCGGCTGGTCACCGTTCTCCGCCGGCGGCTGTTTGCGCAGCAGCTTGTCAACCTGCCGCTCCAGTTCCTGGCCGATCGCCTTGCCGGCCTGGGCCGAAACGCCCTTCGGATCGAGGCCGAAACGGGGTGCGGTGACGCTGCCGCTCACCAGCAGCGGCACCTGACTCCAGCCGTCGCTGTCCTGGAGGAAGCGCACCACCTGCCCCTTGCGATCGATTTTCGCCGCGGTTTCCGGACTGAGTCTGCTGTCGAGTGCCAGATTCAGACTGCCATCGAGACCGATGGTCCCCTTCGGAAAAAGCCGGAAGCGGCTGCCGAGCAGAATGCTGTCGATCTTCAGTTTCCCGTCGACAATCTCGAATGCCCCTTTGAAGGTCTTGAAGTTGATCTCCTTCAGGTCGGGCACCTGCAGAAAAGCGGCAAAACCGCTGACCAGTTCAGGGCTGACCAACCGACCATCGGCCAGGTTGAGACCTCCCGCACCAGTCAGGTTGCGGTTAGCCTTCTTCCAGTCGGTCCCACGACCCTTGACCGCAAGATCGAGATCGAGGGCGCCGAACAGGGTTCCGACCGCCGCCGGCTGTAACGCCGCCAGCAACGGATCGGCCTGAATCGCCTGCAGACTGAAATCCGCCTGATAAACCAGCCCCTTTTTCCCCAGGTCGACATTGGCCCTGCTGGCAAAAGAACCGCCAGCCACCTTACCCTCCAGACGTTCGATGATCAGGACATTGTCTTTCAGGGCGTAGTTCGCCAGGAAATCATTAACTTTCAGCCCCTTCCAGACTGTTTCGGCGATCCGCAGACTGCCGTTGGCCTGCACCGGCAGATCGAACGGTCCCAGCTCGTCGCCGGCAGCACCTGACGACTCCGGTAACTGGCCGGTTGCAGCCGCCGAACCGGCCGCGGCGGTACCGGCACTCGCCTGCAGCAAAGGATCGAGCAGGAAACGCTGGGAGCTGATGTCGGCGCGAATCTGCAGCGGCGGAGTGAACAGCCGACGGGCCATCAGCACGATATCGGCGCTGTTGTCGCCCATGCGCAGCGTCAACCCTTTGGAGGCGAGCTGGTCGCCAGTCAGGTCGAGCTGGCCGCTCAGGGAAGGGCGCAGGCCGCCGGTGGTTGCCTGCACATTGTCGAGGACAATCCGGGCCGACTGCAGCAGCCGCACCGGGTCGGCCAGTGGCCCGGCGAGTACCGCGTTGCCGGAGATGCTGCCGGCCGGATCGAGTTCAGCGATATCCTTGATCAGGCCACGCGGCAGCCCGCTGATCGCCTGGCGCAACTCGAGATCGGGGATAGTCACCGTGACATCGGCGACCGGCTCGGCAAAAAGATCACTCAGGCGACCGGCCGCTTCGATAACCAGGCCGTTGTAGTCCGCATTGAAGCGTCGCAGATCGAGCCGGCCCGCTTCCAGGTCGACCTGCAGGTCATAGTCGAAACGGACCTCGCCCTTTTCGATCGGCGCCTCCGGCAGGGCATCGAGAAGCAGGCCGAGATTGCTGCCGGTCAACCGGCCTTTGGCGGCCATCCGGTCCGTACCGCCGTCGACATCCATTTCCAGTGTGAGCTTGAGGCCGGTCAGCTTGCCGGGCAACTCCGCCGCATAGTAGGGCTGGAACGCCAGGACATCGAGATCGTTCAACAGCAGATTGAATGTCCCTCCCGGCTTAGCCAGGTTGACCCTGCCATCAATAGCCAGTTCAGACCCGTTGAGCTGACAGCGGACACGCACCGGCACCGTTCCGGTCAGGGTGATGCCGTCGGCGGCAGCACGCAGGCGGGTGATTTCGTAGCGGTAGGGTGCCCGATCGTTCACAGCATAGTCGAGAAACAACAGGCGCCCGTCCTCCAGTCTGACCTGGGAGACCAGCAGACTCAAAGAGGCGGACTCGGCCGAGGGCGGCTCTGGCGGTACTGACGCCGGTTCCGATGGCGATTTCGGGGCTGACGGTGATTGCGGTTGCCGCGGAGCGGGGGGTTCCAGCAGGTCGCTGAAGTTGAAGCGGCCATCGGCGAGACGCACCACCCGGATCTCCGGCCGTTCCAGGCGAACTTCGTCGATCACCACCTGCATGGCGAGCAGCGGGAGCAGCTGGTATTGCAGACGCACCAGGTCGGCACCGACAAACAGTTCCTCACCCTCTTTCTCGAAGACTTTCAGATCGTGCAAGGCGATGCCGGAGAACAGGCTGATCTCGATCAGACCGATTTCGACCCGCCTCTGCAGGGCCTCCTCGGCAACCGGCAGTACCGCCTGCTTGACACGCTCCGGAGTGATCAGCACATTGACGATCACCACCAGGGCGATCACCAGCAGCAGAGCAAGCGCAAGCAGACCGATCAGCACTTTCCACAGTTTTCTCATTAACTCCAACTCCCTGAATCCTGAATTCCGGCACACGCCAAAACGGCGTGCCACTGTTCGGCCGCCACCGGCTGTACCGACAAACGATTCCCCTTACGCAGCACGTCCATACCACACAGAACCGGATGACGGCGCAGATCGTCGCGGGTCAGCGGCTGCGGCAGATGACAGACGTACTGGACATCGACCATATACCAAATCGGCCGGTCCGCGTGCGATTTTGGGTCAAAATGCTTTTCGTGCGGATCGAATGCTGTAAAATCGGGATAGCCGGCACGCACCACTCGCGCCAGGCCGACGATCGCCGGCTGGGGGCAGTTGCTGTGATAGAAGAGCACCCCGTCGCCGACCCGGATCGCATCGCGCAGAAAATTGCGCGCCTGATAGTTGCGCACCCCGTCCCAAGGCTCCGTACCGTCCGGACGGGCCCGCAGATCGTCGATGGAAAAGCAGTCCGGCTCGGACTTCATCAACCAGTAGCCCGGCCGCCGGTCATCACTTTCAGTCAATCTCACACCCTGCCCCAGGTTCCAGCCCCCGAGAGTCGAGACTCAAAGACGCAAGAATCAAGCACTGGGATCTCTTGTTTTTTTTGACCTCTGTCAAAGTCACTGAAGTGAAGAACAGTTATCGTCTCACCAACATTGGTTGTCAGTATAACAAAACGTCAGGCTCACGGGGGCTGAAAATCATGAGAAATCTGTTAAAGTACTTTGGTTTTTGTTCGACAACTGCACCGACCACGAGGTCGCCCAACCCAAAGGAGAAAAACGCCATGTCCATGTTCTGTTACCAGTGTGAACAAGCCGCCCAAGGAACCGGCTGCACCGCCATCGGCGTCTGCGGCAAGCAGCCCGATGTCGCTGCCCTGCAGGATCTGCTGGTCTACACCCTGAAAGGGATCGCCTTCTGGGCGCATAAGGCACGCGAGCAGGGGAAAAAGGATCAGGAGATCGATCGCTTCATGATCGACGGCCTGTTCACCACCGTCACCAATGTCGATTTTGATGCCGCAGCGGTCGCCGGATTTGTTGCCGACGGGGTCCGGCTGCGCGACAAGGCGAAGCAGCTCGCCGGCAGCCAGGCCGGCAATGTCCCCGCCGCCGCCCAGGACTGGACCCTGCCCGCCTCGCTGGCCGAGCAGGTCAAGCTCGGCGAACTGCACGGCGTCAAGGACAACACCGTCAATGACGACATCCACTCGGTCCGGCAGATCATCCTGTACGGCCTCAAAGGCTATGCCGCTTACGCCGACCACGCCCGGATTCTCGGCAAGGAGTCGGACGAGATCTACGCCTTCACCCATAAGGCGCTCGCCGCCCTGCTCGACGACAGCCTCGACCTGATGGCCAACGTCAACCTGGCACTGGAGACCGGCCGGATCAACTATGTCACCATGGAGCTGCTCAACCAGGCCCATGTCGAGGCCTATGGCCATCCGGAACCGACTCCGGTCCAGCTCGGCACCAAAGCCGGCAAGGCGATCCTGGTCTCAGGCCACGACCTGAAGTTCCTCGAAGAACTCCTCAAGCAGACCGAAGGGACCGGCATCAACATCTACACCCACGGCGAGATGCTGCCGGCCCACGGCTATCCCGGCCTGAAGAAGTACGCCCATCTGGCCGGCAACTTCGGCGGCGCCTGGCAGGATCAGCACAAGGAGTTCCAGGAGTTCCCCGGCGCGATCATCTTCAACACCAACTGCATCCAGAAGCCGGCCGACAACTACAAGGACCGCCTGTTCACCTGGGGCCTGGTCCAGTGGCCGGACGTCAAGCACATCGATGGCTGGGATTTTTCCGCGGTGATCAAAAAAGCCCAGGAGTGTGACGGCTTCCAGGACAACCCCGGGCAGGAGATCCTCACCGGCTTCGGTCACAACGCCATCCTCGGCGTCGCCGACAAGGTGATCGAGGGGGTCAAGGCCGGAGCCATCAAGCATTTCTTCCTGGTCGGCGGCTGCGACGGCGCCAAGAGCGGCCGCAACTACTACACCGAGTTCGCCGAGCAGGCCCCCAGGGATACGGTGATTTTGACCCTGGCCTGCGGCAAGTTCCGCTTCAACAAGATGGACCTCGGCGACATCGGCGGCATCCCGCGGCTGCTCGACGTCGGCCAGTGTAACGACGCCTACAGCGCCATCCAGGTGGCGGTCGCCCTGGCCAACGCCTTCGAGTGCGGCGTCAACGACCTGCCGCTCTCCCTGGTCCTCTCCTGGTACGAGCAGAAGGCGGTGGCGATTCTCTTGACCCTTTTGCACCTCGGCATCAAGAACATCAAACTCGGTCCGACATTGCCGGCATTCATCACGCCGAACGTGCTGAATTTCCTGGTCGAGACCTACAACATCGGCCCGATCACCACTGCCGAAGAGGATCTGAAAGCGATCCTCGGCTAAACAAACCACAACCAGCGAAAAAAAGGGGGGGCAGAGTCATTCTGCCCCCTTTTTTGTGTTTTTTGTAACTCGATGCTTCGCAGAAAGTCCGAAATCGGATGGCTAAGCAAAACACACCGTAACTATTCAGCATGCGAGGCTTCCCCCTTACCCGCCCTACAGGCACCCTCTCCCTCCAGGGCGAGGGGACGACAGCAACACAGCAGAATTGAGGTTCCCTTCTCCCCCGGGGAGAAGGTGGCCAAAGGCCGGATGAGGGGTATTCATGCCGCGACAAGTCAGTTTGAGGCGATCCTCCTCGCGAAAAGCTGAATAGTTGCGACGTCTCAACGGCAAGGGCAGGCCGGGTCATCGCACGGATGGACTTCCACGTTGACATGGACCAGACCGTGCAGCGCCTCCAGCCTGGAGCGATATTCTTCGGCCCGGCGCCCGGCACCGGTGACCACGGAAGCAACCAGTGCCATATCCTTCGAGCCGACCCGCCAGAGATGCAGGTCGGCGACCCGGCTTTCATTGTCAGCCTCGATCAGGGATCTGGCCTGACTCCTGAGAGCATCATCCATGCCTCCGTCCAGCAGGATCAGTCCCGTGGTTTTGAGCAGCAGATAGGCCCAGCGACTGATCAGCAGGCCACCGACAATCCCCATCACCGGGTCGAGAAAGGTCCACCCCAGGAAACGGCCCGACAGCAGAGCGATCAACGCAAAGATCGAAGTGAGGGTGTCGGCGATCACGTGCAGATAGGCGGCCCGGTAATTGTGGTCATGCTGGGCGTGGCCAGCGTGCTGCTCATGCTGGTGCGGCCTGTGTTCACGCTCCTGGTCGTGGCCATGAGAATGATCGTGGTGGTGTCCGGGCTGATGAAGAATCAGGACGCTGGCGAGGTTGACAGCCAAACCGGCGAGGGTGACCCAGATCGCCTCGGTGAAAGCGATCTGCACCGGGTTGATCAGCCGGATAACCGACTCAGCCATCATCCAGAGTGCAGCAATCGCCAGAAAGACGGCACTGGTATAGCCGGCGAGCACGCCGAATTTTCCGGTCCCGAAGGTGAACGCCTCGGCGTGCCGGTATTTCCTCGCCAGCAGATAAGCCGTGTAGCTGATGCCGAGGGCGAAGGCATGGGTCCCCATGTGCCAGCCGTCGGCCAGCAGAGCCATCGATCCGGTCCAGTGTCCGGCAATGATCTCCACGGCCATGGCCGTACCGGTCAGCAATACGACCAGCAGCGTGCGTTGCTCATTGGCAGCGCTGCCCTCGGCCGATGCGTGACGGTGGGCAAATTTCTCGACGGTTTGGGCATGTCTGGTCATTGATCGTGCAGTCCTCTTTTATTGGCTTTATGTCTCGTCTTTCACGCCCCTCTCGCTGGAGACTGCGAGGCACAATCGGGCACACCACTATATTTTGAAAACAATAATCATTCTTATATTGACACGTCAACCGGAATTGCATACAAACGATAACGGTTTTCGAAATCACAAAAAAATCAAGGAGTCCCCGTATGAAGCACCTGAGTCTTGCCCTCGCCATGCTTGTCCTGTCCGCAACAGTAGCCGCCGCCGAAGAGATCACCTGGAGTCAGCAGATCAAACCGATTGTTGATGCCCGCTGTGTGGCGTGCCACGGCGCCGATGCTCCTGAGTATGCGGCCTTCAAGAAAGAGAAGGAGGCATGGCTCGCCAAAGAGACCGGCCCGCGCATGGACACCTACTCCCACCTGATCTACTACACCGGCTGGCCCGATACCGGAGCCCTGATGCGCCGCCTCGACGACGGCACCGGCAAGGCCGACCAGAAGCCCGGCAACATGTATCAGCACCTGGGCGACAGCGATGCCGAACGCCAGGCCAGCCTCACCCTCTTCAAGGCATGGGTCGGCAACTGGACCCACAAGCGTTTCGATGCCCTGACCAAGGACGACCTGGCCGCCATCAAGATCCCTTATTGAGGCTGGCGGCAAACAGAGTCACGACGCAACGACGGGGACAGAAGCCGATTCTGTCCCCGTCATCTTTCCATCATCACCGCTCACCGATCACAGATCACCGTCCACGCATTATTGCTCCACAAACGCAACCGCCGCCTCGATCAGAATCTTCAGCTCCGAACTGCTGCGCGCCTCGGCGTAGACCCGCACCACCGGCTCCGTGCCGCTCTTGCGGAACAGCACCCAGCCGCCCCCTTCCAGCAGCAGCTTGACGCCATCGACCGTAATCACCTCGACCACTTTGCGCCCGGCCAGCGCCGCCGGTGGTGTGCCGACTTTCGCGGCATAACCGGCTTCGAGTTGCGGTGACAGGTGCAGGTTGGTGCGCCCGGTATGGAATTCACCGGCACGCCGATAGAGGTCGGCGAGCAGCTCATGTACCGGTCGGCCGGCGGCAGCCACCATCTCGGCCACCAGCAGGCAGGCGAGGATGCCGTCCTTGTCCGGCACATGCTGGCGCACAGTCAGGCCGGCGCTCTCCTCACCGCCGATGACGATCTGGTCATCGCGGATGAACTCGCCGATATACTTGAAGCCGACCGGGGTCTCCCGCACCTGAAAACCGTGATGCGCCGCTACCGCATCGAGAAAATGGGAGGTCGCGACCGAGCGGGCCGCATCCCCTCTCTCCCCCTTGCGGCGCAACAGATCGTCATAGAGCAGCGCCAGAATGTAATTCGGTTCGATGAAACGGCCGTCGGCATCGATAACCCCGTAGCGGTCGGCATCGCCGTCGGTCGCCAGGCCGAGGACCAGACCGGCCTCGGCATCGACCTGCCGGATCAGTCCCGGCAGGTGGGCCGGTGACGGGTCGGGCGGCATGCCGCCGAAGTAGGGATCGGTGTGGCTGTTGATACTGGTCACGGCGACCCCGGCGTCGCGCAGCAGCCGGTCGACCGTGTTGCGGCCGGCGCCGAACATCGGATCGAAGATCACCTTGATGCCGGAACGGGCAATAGACGCCAGATCGACCTTGGCGCGCAACGTCTCCAGGTAGAAGGGGATCGGATCGATCTCCTCGACCAGCCCGGCGCGCACCGCCTGATCGAGGGGCATGTCGCGGTAGCAGACTTCGCCGAGCATGGCATTGGCGCGCTGCTCAATGTCGCGGGTGGTTTCGGGGAGGGCCGGCCCGCCCCAGGCCGGCGAGAACTTGATGCCGTTGTACGGATACGGGTTGTGACTGGCGGTGAAATTGATAGCCCCCGCCGCCTGGCGGCGCAGGATCTCAAAGGCGATCACCGGCGTCGGTGTATCGTGCTTGCAGAGGAAAACCGGCACACCGGCTCCGGCCAGAACTCGAGCCGTCTCACGGGCGAAGTATTGGCCGAAGAAACGGCTGTCGTGGCCAACGATCACCCCCTTGTCTGCCTCACCGCCCGCCTTGAGATGGTCGGCGATCGCCTGACTGACCGTGCGCACATTGTCCAGGGTAAAATCCTCGGCCAGAATACCGCGCCAGCCGGACGTACCGAACTTGATCTGGGTCATCGGAAATCTCCTTCGTTCTTTAGGCATATCGAGACAATCACAACAAAACCGACTCAACGCGGAGGCGCTGAGGCGCGGAGAAAAAAGTTTTGGAAGTGCTCCGCGTCTCCGCGTCTCCGCGTTAAATCATACCTTGAAAGTTTATCAGCAGCGGCTCACAAAACCAGCGACAGCCCTGCGACAGCGACGGCACCGCGCAACCGGAACAGGCGCCGGAGAGCCCGAGACCAAACGCACCGACATCGATCATCAGCAGTTCAGTCATTGATGGCGTCGCAAAAACTCACCAACGGCTGCGTTGCCACAATCATCTCGCTGCTTCGACGTATGGAACTACGCCTCATTGCTCGACAATTGCGCGCCTTGCATTTGGTGTTTTTTGCTTAGCCATCCGATTTTGGACTTTCTGCGAAAGCATCAGTCATTGGTCAGCTCTCGTCGAACATCTTCGGCGCCGGATAGTTCTCGAGCCCGGCGACGTACGGGCAGTCGGCCGGCAGAAACCCCTTGTCGAGCAGTGCCGGTGTCAGCCGGATGCACCCCTTGCGGCGCCGGCTCCGCTCTGGATAGACCCGGCAGAGGCGCGTCTGGCGATCGAGAAACTCACAGGGAAGGTCGGTATAATAGACAACGCCCTCGAACTCGATCTTTTCATAGCAGCAACGCCCGCAGCGCCGGCACAGCGCCTCCCATTCCCGGATATTGCCTGCGAAATTCTGATGCATGTCGTGAAACTAGCGGAAGCGTCGATCCCGGTCAAGCGACGAACCTGCAACAACGGCTTTTCGGGGTTGACAGCGAACGGGCAAAAGAAGTATTTAGTTGCATTCTGTCAACCCCTTGCCCCAAAAAGTCTCTGTCGCAAAAGGAGTTCAACCCATGCAGTGTCAAACCGTCCTCCCCGGTCACGAGTGCGTTTTCTGGAAGAAGAGCGGCTGCACCTTCGAAGGGAACAGCTGCCAGAACGTGATCGAAATGTGCGAAGGCTGCGAGCGGATCGTTGAAGGCACAATCGGTTCGGTCTGCTCGGTGGCGCCGTCGCCTTTACAGAAATGGTCTCACGGCCTGTGCAATTTCGCCACGCACCGTAAGGTCGAAGTCAAACTTGATGAGATTAAGGTCAACCCTCTCAAGGCCTCCAAGAAAGCCGCGGCCAAACGCAAGTAAGCCGCGAAGAATCGCCAGGTTACCAAGGGTCGGTGTTCACAGCACCGGCCCTTTGCCGTTTTTATCGCAAAACGGCTGTACAAACGAGGACTAGGTCGCTATCATTTTCCATTCAAATTGCCCATGCACTGTCCGCCGCCAAACAGGAGGCTCCATGGCCAGAAAGATCATGATCGTCGATGACTCGCCAACCGTGCTGCAGGTCCTGCGTCTGACCCTGCACAATGCCGGTTTTGAAACCATCGAGGCCGTTGATGGCCAGGATGCTTTGCACAAGCTGGCCGGGCAAAAGATCGATATGATGATTACCGACCTGAATATGCCGAATCTCGACGGCATCGACCTGATCAAGGCGGTGCGCGAGAAGGCTGCGACGCGCTTCGTACCGATTGTCATGCTGACCACCGAATCGGCGGAAGAGAAGAAGCAACAGGGCAAAGCGGCTGGCGCGACCGGCTGGATCGTCAAGCCGTTCAAACCGGAGCAGCTCCTCAAAGTCGTCTCAATGGTTCTCGGCTGACGACAGACACGTTCACCATGCACTCAGAGCCGGCGACAATGACCGACCAGGATCAGCCCAATCTCCCCGGCATGAAACGGTTCGAGGCCCGTCTGACCGACCGGGACTTCAATCGTTTCAGCCGACTGGTTTACGAACACTGTGGCATCAAGCTGCCGTCACACAAACGCAGCATGCTCGAAGCGCGCCTGCGCAAACGCCTGCGGGCACTGAGCCTGCATACGTTCGAAGAGTATGCCGAGATGATCTTCAGCCGGGATGGCGTCACCGACGAACTGATCCGACTGATCGATGTGGTCACCACCAACAAGACCGATTTTTTTCGTGAGCCGGCCCATTTCGACTACCTGACCAACCAGGCCCTCCCCGGCCTGGTCAGCACCTTCGGCAGCGGCATCCAGCAGCCGCTGAAAGTCTGGAGCGCCGGCTGTTCCACCGGTGAGGAGCCGTACACCCTCGCCATCGTCCTCAGTGAATTCCAGAAAAAACTGCCGGAGTTCCGTTTCGAGATTCTCGGCACCGACATCTCCACCGATGTTCTCGATCGGGCGGTTCTCGGCATCTACGCAGAGGCCAAAATCGAGCCGATCCCGATAGCACTAAAAAAACGCTACCTGCTCAAAGCGAAGGATCCGGAACAGCGCAAGGTCCGTATCGTTCCGCAACTGCGCGCGCTGACCCGCTTCATGCGCCTGAACTTCATGGATGACGACTTCGGCTTTCGCGAACCGTTCGATCTGATCTTCTGCCGCAACGTCATTATCTACTTTGACCGCCCGACCCAGGAGCGGCTGCTGGCCAAACTGACCGACTGCCTCACTCCCGGACGATTCCTGTTCCTCGGCCACTCGGAGACCCTGCTCGGGCTGAAACTCCCCCTGAAGCAGATGGCACCGTCGGTCTATAAAAGGTTGTGATTTTTTCCATGACAGAACAGATCCTGATCATCGACGACGAAGAGAGCATCCGCATCACTTTCGAGACCTTTCTGGTCGATGCCGGCTACCGGGTGCTGACGGCGGGGACGATCGAGGAGGCCCAAACCTGCCTGGAGCAGGATCCACCCGACCTGATTTTCCTCGACATCATGCTCGGCCAGCAGAGCGGTCTCGATCTGCTGAAGATGATTCACGACCGGCGGCTCAACAGCCCGGTGGTCATGATCACCGGCGCACCGGAAGTGGAGACCGCGGCCGAAGCGATGCGCCAGGGAGCGTTCGACTACATTCCTAAACCGGTGCGTCTGGAAACACTGCTCCGCGTCAGCAAGATCGCCCTGCGCCACAAAAAAGTGCTCGACGAGCGGGAAACGTTCCGTTCCCATCTCGAAGCGATCTTTCGCAGCCTGCGGGAAGGCCTGCTGCTGGTCGATCGCTCGCGACACCTCTGCGAAGCCAACCAGCCGCTGCTGGCCCTGGTCGACCTGCCGGAACAGATCAGGGGGATGACTATCGACCAGCTGCCGGGCAGCGTGCGCCCATCGTTTGTCAGCCTGTTCGAACAGACCCTGGCGTCCGGCAAGGGAGTCGCGAGCCAGCGACTGGAAACGCAAGACCCTGCGGGAAAAGCCGCGACTTTCGATGTCAGTGCCTCACCCTGGTTCGACCGCAAGGGCGCGATCGAGGGCGTGGTTCTGTCGGTACGCGACCAGACCCGCCTCGACACTCTGGAGCGCTCAATCGGCAAGCGCCAGAATTTCGAGCACATCATCGGACGCAGCAGCGCCATCCAGCGCGTGTTCGACCTGATTGAAAACCTGGCCGAAGTCGACACGACGGTTCTGATCACTGGCGAGAGCGGCACCGGCAAGGAGCTGGTCGCCGAAGCCCTCCACTTTCGCAGTGAGCGCCGCAACGGTGCGATCGTCAAGGTCAACTGTGCCGCCCTGCCGGAGAACCTCCTGGAAAGTGAACTGTTCGGCCACCTGAAGGGGTCGTTCACCGGCGCGATCAAGGACAAGATCGGCCGCTTCGAACAGGCCGACGGCGGCACGATCTTCCTCGATGAAATCGGCGACATCTCCCCGGCAATGCAGGTCCGCCTGCTGCGCGTTCTGCAGAACAAGGAGATCGAAAAGGTCGGCGGCAGTCAAACGGTCAAGATCGATGTCCGCATCGTCGCCGCCACTCATCAGGATCTGGCGAAAAAAGTCCGCTCCGGAGCGTTTCGCGAAGACCTCTATTACCGGCTGCGGGTGGTCGAGGTGCCGTTGCCGCCACTGCGGGAGCGGCGCGACGACATCCCCCTGCTGGTCGAACATTTCATCGACAAATTCAATACACGCTTCAAGCACCGGATCGAAGGAGCGACCGAACAGGCAATGAATGTACTGCTCAGCTACGCGTGGCCGGGCAACATCCGCGAACTGGAGAATGCCATTGAACGCGCTTTCGTTCTTTGCCGCCTGCCACTGATCGACAAGCCCCACCTCCCCGCGGAAGTCCTGCACGATACCGGCCATACCTTCGGGGAACCGGAGACCGATCGTGAACAGCTGCTTGCCGCCCTGGAAAAGTCGGCCTGGAACAAAAGCAAGGCGGCCAGGCTGCTCGGAGTCAGCCGACGCACCATCTACCGCAGAATGGAGGAGCTCGCGATCACCGCCCCCTGACACGGTTTTGTGCCAGACAGCCTGACCGCCCGGCACACAAGCCGCGGTGACTGAAAAAATACCGTCCCCCAAAAACCTGACGTGCACAGGCTCGACCGCAGTAACAGGCTGATATCAGCTCGCCGAATCAGGAAAACGGGTGTTTTCAGCTTACTTGGCGGGTAACTTGCTTACGTCAGACAGCAAAAAAAGCCCGCCCGCTCTGTATGCTATGGAGAAACAGCTTGCCCGACCTGAGCTTTGTACAGGAATTCACCGATCACCGCCCCGGACCTGACCATGGCTGACCAACTGGCTGAAGATAAAACAGCCACGACCGATTGCGACCGTTCGCCCGTGTCAGCAGTGCTCGAACGGCTCGACGGGATGATCGCTTCTTTTGCCGGCGTTAACCAGATGACCGAACAGGCTTTCCTGCAATTCGGTGAGAAGGTGCAGAACTGCCATGCGCGCTCACGGGAGATGTCCGTTCAGATACGCGAGACCCTGCAGCACCTGCTGGAGTCCGAGCAGGAGACCATCTCCGCACAGCTGCGTCAGCTGGCCTCGCTCTGCATGCAGTGGCTCGACGAAAACGGTCGGGGCCAGGCGCAGATCCGTGGCTCCCTGGCCGGCATCGACCGGCATGTCGGCACCTTCGACGCCCCGCTGTTCGGCCTGCGCAAGGTGATCAAGGTTCTGCACTCCCTGCGAGTCACCACGCGCATCGAAGCGAGCAGGTCCGGCGAGGCCGGCGCCCAGGTTCTGAGTGACTCCCTGGGTGGCCTGGGCGGCATGATCCAGGAAAAACTCGACGAAATACGCACCCTGATCGAACAGCTCGGCACCATGAACAGCCTGGCCCTCGAAGCCGACCCGTGGTCCGGAGAATCCCTGTTCCAGCAGACCCGCCAGGAGGCGGCGCAACTCGAAACCCGCCTGGCACAGTACCAGGACTCGCGCGAGAAAGCCGGCAAGTGGAACCTCCGACTGCAAGCACACTCTGCCCAGGTCAATCATAACTTCGAAGAGCTGATCACGGCGTTGCAGTACCAGGACATCATCCGCCAGCGCCTCGAACACCTGATGGCGAACCTGAGTGACCTGCGCGAACGCCTCGCCAGGGTCGACACGGTGGCAGGCGAGCATCCGGTCGACCTGACATTGATCGGCAACATCTGCGCCCTGCAGTACAACCATCTCCGTTCGTGCGCCGATGATTTCAGCACGGCCATCGGCAACCTGAAAAGAAATCTGCGGCAGATGGTCGACAGCGTGACGACCCTGACGGACACGACCCGGCATTTCCTGCAGAGCCGCGAAGCAACCTGGCTCGATAATTACCAGCGGGTGAACACCATTCTCGAGACGATCGCCGGCGAAATGCGCATCACCCATGCCGACCAGAACTTCAGCCGCGCCGCCCTGGGCGGCGTCTGCCAGGCGATCCGACAGGTGGTCAGTCTGGTCGACGACATTGAATACATCGGCGAGGAGATGCAGCTGCTCGCTCTGAACGCCGCGGTCAGCGCCGCGCACACCCGTATGCACGGCTCAGGTCTGACAATCATTGCCGAGAACATCCACCTCCTTTCCCGAGAGGCGATCGAGCTTTCGGAAAATCTGGCGAAAACTTGCCAGCGGATCGACAATCAGGCCCATGAGCTGAGCCGCCTGGAGAGCGCCGACCAGACACAGGCCGACGTCCTCAGTGACCTGCTCAGTCAACGGGAATGTTTGAGCGACAGCCTGCGGACCAACGCCGAAAATCTGGAAAAGACCAGTCGCGGCATTGTCGACGCCGCCGGCGGCCTGGCCCACGATGTGCTCGACAATCTGCGGATCGCCGACATCAAGGAGATGTTCGACGCGCGCATCGGTGATGTTCTGTCGGGCTTGAGCGAATATGCCGAATGGGCCGACAGCGACCTCACCGCCCAGGCCGTGACCGAGGCCGACCTTCTGCAACGGCTGGAGAGCAACTACACCATGAGCAGTGAACGCCGGGTCCACCGCGAATTTCTGGCACGTGTCGCGCCGGACAAGGTCTCGTCGGACGCAGACGAAGAGACAGAACCGCTCGGCAAAGACCATGACCTCGGCGACAACGTCGTGCTGTTCTGAGAACGGCAGAATCCGGGAGGAAGCCGATATGAGAGAATGGCGTTACAATGAAGCTGAAGAGAGTGGCCAACTGATCCTGTCCGGCGACCTGACCATTGACGAAATCACCGTCATCCGGGAGCAGGTTCTCGAAGCTTTTGCCCGGACCGATCGACTCGCCATCGACATTTCGGCGGTGGCCCGGTTCGATATCGCCGGCCTGCAGTTGCTCTGCGCCTGCCATCGCTACGCCGGCGCGCACGGCCGGACGATACAGCTGCAAACCGGCAGCAATCAGGCGTTGCGGGACATTGTCCGCCAGATCGGCATGGAAAGAAATTTTGGCTGTGATCCGCAGCGCGGTCCGGACTGCTTCTGGACCCTCACTGAGACCACTGGCCATTGAGTGAACCAACCGACGGAGGGATCAGTGAGATGAGAAAACGGGTGATGACAGTCGACGATTCGGCAACCGTGCGCCAGATCCTGAAAATGACCCTGGAAGAGGCGAGCTACCAGGTCTTCCAGGCGGAAGATGGCCAGGATGCCCTGGAAAAACTGATCGACCAGGAGATCGATCTGCTGGTCACCGACCTCAACATGCCGCGCCTGGACGGCATCGAACTGATCAAGCAGGTTCGCCAGAGTCCGGGCCGGCGCTTCCTGCCGATCATCATGCTCACCAGTGAATCTCATCCAGAGAAAAAGCAGGCCGGCAAGGCCGCTGGCGCCTCCGGCTGGATCGTCAAACCCTTCAAGCCGACCCAGCTGCTTGCCGTGGTCCGCATGGTCTGTCCGTCATGACCAGTCTGCTCGAAACTTTCAAGGATGAGGCCCTGGAACTGCTTCAGGAGCTGGAAGCCGCCCTGCTCGCCCTGGAAGAAACTCCGGGGGACAGCCCGCTGATCGACCGGGTCTTCCGCGCTCTGCACACCCTCAAAGGGTCCGGGGGGCTCGCTGGCTGCGAAGAACTGGCCGGCTTCTGTCACGAAGCGGAAACCGTCTTCGATTTGGTCCGCTCGGGACAGCGGGTCATCGACCGCGACCTGGTCACCCTGACCCTCTCCGCTCAGGACCATCTCAAGGGGATGGTTCTGGCAGCCATGGGCGGTCCGCCAGTCGACGACGACCTGACCGCCGAGCTGGTCGCCGCCTTTCAGGCACTGCTACCACCCAGGGAGACTCCGGCAACCGCCCAGTCTCGGACTGAACATCCAGGAGAACAGAACCAGGATACCTACCGGATCCGTTTCCGGCCGGCGACCGGCATCTTTCGTCAGGGCATCCAGCCGCAACTGCTT
The DNA here is from genome assembly GCA_032251295.1 of Desulfuromonadales bacterium. GTDB lineage: Bacteria > Desulfobacterota > Desulfuromonadia > Desulfuromonadales > BM103 > BM103. The sequence continues at coordinate 37,117 of JAVVDS010000023.1, forward strand.
CTCGCTGAGCTGGCCCGCCTCGGCGAAACAGTGATTGTCGCCCAACTCGACAGCATCCCGCCCCTCGACCAGATCGACCCGGAGAACTGCTACCTCTACTGGGACATCATCCTGACCACCACCGGAGATGAGGACAGCATCCGCGACATTTTCATCTTTGTCGAGGACGCCTGTGAGCTGTTGATCCAGAAGGTCGATGAGGATGGTCTGCTCGACCACCCCGAAGACTACAAACGTCTCGGTGAAATTCTGGTGGAACGCGGCGATCTCCCCCGCGAAGATCTCGAGCGCTATCTGAAGCAGAAGCGGCGCCTTGGCGACACCCTGATCGAGGCCGGTGCCGTCGATGACGGCAAGATCCGCTCGGCCCTGGCCGAACAGGAGCGGATTCAGAAGCTGCGCCGGCAACGCCAGGCGAGCGACCAGACCGAAAGCATCCGGGTCCGTTCGGAGCGCCTCGACAATCTGGTCAATCTGGTCGGCGAGATGGTCACGGTGCAGGCCCGGCTGACACAACTGGCCGGGCAACGGCTCGATGCCGAGCTGCTGGCGGTGGCCGAAGAGGTCGAACGACTGACCTGGGATCTGCGCGATCAGGTCCTGACCATCCGCATGCTGCCGCTTGACGGCACCTTCGGCAAGTTCAGGCGGCTGGTGCGTGACCTCGGCGCCGAACTCGGCAAGGACGTCATCATGCACAGCGAGGGTGGCGAGACCGAGTTGGACAAGACCGTGATCGACCAGCTCAACGACCCGCTGGTGCACCTGGTGCGCAACAGCATCGACCACGGCATCGAACTCCCCGGCGTCCGCCAGGCGATCGGCAAGCCGGCGAAAGGCTGCATCACCCTGTCGGCAAAACACTCTGGGGCACATGTGCTGCTGACCGTCGCCGATGACGGCGCCGGCCTGAATGTCGACCGGATTCGTGCCAAAGCGTTGGAACAGGGGCTGATCACTGCCGGTAGCGAGCTGTCGGAACGCGACGTGCTCAACCTGATCTTTTTGCCCGGCTTCTCCACCGCCCGGCAGGTGTCGAATGTCAGTGGCCGCGGGGTCGGCATGGATGTCGTTCGTCAGGCGATCGATGCCCTGCGCGGCAGTATCGAGGTGCAGAGCCAACCGGGGCAGGGAACCGCCTTCACCATCAAGCTGCCTCTGACCCTGGCGATCATCGACGGTCTGCTGGTCAACATCGGCAGCGACCAGTTCGTCCTGCCGCTCTCCGCAGTTGAAGAGTGTATCGAACTCGACAGAAACGCACTGTCGGCAGCCCACGGCCGCAATCTGGTCAAGGTGCGTGGCGAGATCGTCCCCTACGTCGATCTGCGTGACGAATTCCGGCTCGTCGACAATCGTCCGGATGTCGAACAGGTGGTGATCGCCAACCTGGAAGGTCTGCGCGTCGGTTTTGTCGTCGATCACGTTATCGGTGAACACCAGACGGTCATCAAAAACCTCGGCCGCATGTACCGCGATATCAGCGGCATCTCCGGCGCCACCATTCTCGGCGATGGTCGCGTCGCCCTGATCCTCGACCTGCCGCAGCTCGCCGAACGGGCCGAACAGTCGGAAAAAAAGCGATTCACCGCCCTGTAGCCGCTGCCGCCAGGGGTTGTCGCAACAGATTCTTATATCACCTGAGCTTCTTGCAAAAAGGTCGTCATCCCCGAGTGCCTTAATCGGGGATCCAGGAGAAAATCTGACAGAGCAACCGAGACACTGCTCCTGAATCCTGACACCTGACTCCTGAC
>JAVVDS010000023.1:38970-41155 GCA_032251295.1 Desulfuromonadales bacterium
AATCTGACAGAGCAACCGAGACACTGCTCCTGAATCCTGACACCTGACTCCTGACACCTGACACCTGACACCTGACACCTGACTCCTGACTTAGCGCGCCCGGCACCCGATTGTCGGGCTTTTTTGATTCGCCCATTGCAAACGTAAAAAAACTAAGGCATAGTTATGAACTGAATTTCATCAAAGAGTCTTTTGACAGCGCCGCCGGGAGGAAACCATGGCAATCCGCGATCTGAATGTTGGCACACGAATGACCTTGGGTTTCAGTGCCGTTCTGAGCCTGATGCTGGTGACCATCGTGGTGACCTTCTGGGCGCTCGGCACCGTCGAGAAAAGCACCAACCAGGTGATCGACGAGAGCATCCCGTATACCCTGATCGCTGAGGATATGGTGATCCAGTCGATTCAGGTTCAGCAGTGGCTGACGGATGCGGCGGTGACCCACGACCCTGAGGCCATCAGGGAAGCACGAAATCACTATCGGCTTTTCAAGGACAACGTCGAACAGTTCAAGGCCATGTTCCAGGCCGAAAACGATACGGCCCACCTGCGCGAAATGGACGAGATAATAGCCGCCATGGACGAGATGTTCGCCACCGGCGAACAGATGGTCACGGCGTACATCGAACAGGGGCAGGACGCCGGCAACCGGGTCATGGCAGAACTGGATGAAGACGTGCAAAAGCTGGCCGGCATGGTCAAGGAGTTCAGCGAGGACCAGATTGCCGAAGCCAACCGGATGGCCGAAGCGATATTGAGTGCGTCGAGCCGGGTCAAGAGCCTGCAGTTGATCCTCGGCCTGATCGCCCTGGTCGCCGGTGTCCTGATTACCATCTTCATTACCCGCAGCATCGTCCGGCCGCTGGCGCAAGCGGTCGACACGGCCCGGGCCATGGCGATCGGCGACCTGTCGATGCAGATCGGCCAGGTCAGTCGCGACGAAACCGGCCAACTGCTGCTGGCAATGCGCGAGATGATCGAATCGAGTCGGGGTGTCGCCGATGTCGCTGGCGAAATCGCCCGCGGCAATCTGGAAGTCCGCTTCAGTCAGCGTTCCGACAAGGACGTGCTGATCCAGGGACTGGACAACATGGTGAATAAACTGAAAGAGGTCATCAACAACGTCCGACAGGCGATTGAAAACGTCTCTTCCGGAGCCCAGGCGATGAGCGCCTCCAGTGAGGAGATGTCGCAGGGAGCGTCGGAGCAGGCGGCCGCTGCCGAGGAGGCCTCCTCCAGCATCGAACAGATGACCGCCAACATCCGCCAGAACTCCGACAATGCCAGCCAGACCGAAAAGATCGCCATTCAGGCGGCCGGTGACGCCGGCGAAGGCGGCGGTGCGGTCGCGGCGACCGTCGGCGCCATGCAAGAGATCGCCAACAAGATCATGATTATCGAGGAGATCGCTCGCCAGACCAACCTGCTCGCTTTGAATGCAGCCATTGAAGCGGCCCGCGCCGGCGAGCACGGCAAAGGCTTTGCAGTAGTCGCCGCCGAGGTGCGCAAACTGGCGGAGCGCAGCCAGAAAGCGGCCGGCGAGATCAACGAGCTGTCGAGCAGCAGTGTCCAGGTGGCCGAAAAAGCCGGCAAACTGCTGGAGTCACTGGTGCCGAATATCCAGCGGACCGCCGAACTGGTGCAGGAGATCTCGGCCGCAAGTCGCGAACAGGACGCCGGTGCCGAGCAGATCAACAAGAGCATCCAGCAGCTCGATGCGGTCATCCAGCAGAACGCCTCGGCCTCCGAGGAGATGGCCAGCACCGCCGAAGAGCTGTCCAGCCAGTCAGAGCAGCTGGCCGAGATGATCGCTTTTTTCAACATCGCCGAGGACCGGCTGAGTGGTAAGCGAACCGGCAAAACCAGCAACAAGCCACAAGCCAGACCCACCCCGAGAATCGCCCACGTCGAGAAAAAAACCTCACCGCCCCAGCACCACGGCAAGAGTGGACAACGTGACGAGTACGACCATGAGTTCGAGTCGTTTTGAGGTCGGTTGAATCGCTGCTGTTGATACCCTCGTGACAAGTCGTCATCCCCGCAAAGCCGGCACTCGAAGGACTGTGCCGGGCAGCGGGTATCCAGGGGGCGACTCAAACCTTTAGCCGCAGCCACGGCGACCCAGGGTTAACCTATTTTTGGGGTAACTGTTCAGCACATCCAAGTCTGCTGATTCCAGCCTTCG
>JAVVDS010000024.1:0-34736 GCA_032251295.1 Desulfuromonadales bacterium
CGTGCTCTGGCTTTCCGTTGCGGTGTTTCCAGAGGTGTCAAGCTGAATAGTTACCCTGTTTTTTTCATAACAGATCTCGCGCCGAATATCAAGCCTCTTAAAACAATGTTATAAAAATTTTCTCGTCGCGACAGTCGGCCTCTTGTTGCCCGTGCGCGCACCGTGCTATTTTGAGCACCAACAGTGCGAATAAGGCGAGCATGTCTCCCGGGGGTGAGTCGAGATGGCAGCAGCACAGCGAATGAGGAATCAACGAGTCAACGAGCCGACGAGTCAACGGTTTCTCCTGGTCGTCAGTCTCTGCCTGCTGATCCTTGCCGGCGGCTGTCAGGAACCGGTGTCGCCAGCTACCGGGTCCGCCTCACCCGAATTCGCAGTCGATGTCGACATCCTGCCGAGCATCGCACCGCCGACGACCCGGTCGCTGCATCTTTTTTTCGATGAACTCGATTATTCGTGGGAAGAGCTCGATGACGGGGTGCCGCCGTTTATTCTGGAGCGGTTTCCGGAAGATCTGGATCGCCAGACCCGCAAAAGAAAGCAGACGTTTTTCATGGGTCTGCTGCCGCTGGTGCTGCTGGCCAACCAGGAGATCGAAGCGGAGCGCGGCCGATTCCAGGAGATTATGGCGCGGGTTGACCAGGGCGAAACCGTCGATCCGTCCGACAGCCAGTGGTTGCAAGATCTGGTGAGCAGCTACCGCCTGACGGGATCGCCGCTCGTCGACCATGGCCTGCGCCGGCAGATATTGACGCGCATCGACACCATTCCCCCGTCCCTGGTGCTGGCCCAGGCGGCCAACGAATCGGCCTGGGGGACGTCCCGGTTCGCCCGCGAAGGGAACAACCTGTTCGGCGAGTGGACGTTCAGAAAGGGGGCGGGGATCGTCCCGGCCCGGCGCGATCCGCAGGCGAATCATGAGGTACGGATCTTTGCCGACCTCTACCAGTCGGTGCGCAGCTACCTGAAAAACCTCAACACACACAACGCCTACCGGGAACTGCGCGAGATCCGGGCAAGACTCAAACAGGACGGCCAGACGGTCAGCGGCCGGGATCTGGTCCACGGGCTGAAGCGCTACTCCGCCCGAGAAGAAGAGTATGTCGCCGAAATCGACGCGATGATCCGGCAAAATCGACTGAGCCGGGTCAACCGCACTTACCTGCGTCAGTCGCCCGCCGAGACCGCCGTTGAGTCGTCACGGCCGGGAGCCGGCCTGTTCGCCAGCAGACAGACCCTCTCGGCGCAGACATCAACGCTCCGGGAAGATCCATAACTGCGAAAACCAGTACCAGTCGCCGCCGTTGCCCCCCCGTGCCGTGAGGGTGTATTTGGCACGCCGCCCGGTCAGCGGTGCCTTCGCCTGCACCTCGAACAGCCCGGTTTCTCCCGCTACGGCATTCACGGCGACCTCACCCTGCCCCGACACATAGCAGCGCAGCGATTGCGGCTCAAGATCGCGCATATCGACCCTGACCCGCAAGCGCGGCGGCCTGTCCGTCCCGGTCACCAACGTGTCTGTCGGCTCCAGCACCGTCACCGGCAGCGCCTTCATCATCAGCTTGCCACGAAAATCGTCCGGCGCCGCATAGGGACCGGCCATCGGAAAACGCGGCAGTCTCCAGAGATCGCTGCCGGCGCTGACGACCCCCGACTGCTGGCCGAGGGCCGCCCGGAAACCGGATTGTCGAACCAGCGCTGTCAGAGCGGTGCTGTATTCGCCATACGGATAGGCGAACAGATCGGCAGTGAGGTCGAGTTCCGACTGCAGAGCCGCCCGGGCCCTCTGCAGGTCGTCGGCAACCCGCTGGCGCCACTGCGCCTCGCTCTCCCGGTCGACACGCCGGAGCAACGAGTCGTGACGGGCCGAATGATTACCGATCTCGATGCCGGCATCCCGCAGCTGCCGCAGGTCGGCCCAACTCAGGTAGTCGCCGCCGCCGACCGCATCGGTGTTGACAAAGAGTGTCGCCGGATAGCCGAACTCCCGCAACAGCGGGACGGCTCCGGTCAGGAAGGTCCGGTAGGCATCATCGACGGTCAAAACCACCGTCTGTGGCGGGATCTGCCGCCCGTCTGTCAGCAGATCGACCAGTTCGCCGAGACGCAGGACCGTCGCCCGTCGGTCGCGCAAAATCTCGAGGTGTTGGCGAAAGTTGTCGAGAGAGACGTTGGTCGAGGGATAACGCGGGTCGCCGAAACGATGGTAGACAAAGATATTGGCGTCGGCGGCCGCGTCAGTGACCAGCAGGATGGCGCCGAACAGCAGGCCCAGAAGCTGCAGTCGGCTATTCGTCATCGGCGAGCAGATGGCCATTGCGGGAACGTTTGACCTGGCTGCGCAGGTAACGGCGGATGGCGTTGCGGGCCTTGGGAGTGACGGCCCACTCCAGCCATTTGGGGAGGACGGCCGGTTTGTCGGCGGTGACAATGGCGACCTGGTCACCATCGATCAGGCGCGCTTTAAGCAGTCGGGTCTTGCCGTTAACCATGCCCCGCAGGGCATGCAGGCCGAGTTCTTCGTGAATGTTGAAGGCGAAATCGAGGACACTGCTCCCCTCCGGCAGCGTCTTGACCTCACCCTGCGGGGTGTAGACCTGGATCGAGGCCGAGGCGAGGCGCAGGCTGTCCATATCGAACGCCGACTCCCCTTCCGCCAGCGACAGCATCAGGTCCTGAAAGCTGGCGCGGTGAAAATCGAAGCCGGGCGCGAGGACGCCCGCCTCGTTGAAACGGTCGAGCTTGCGGGTGGTAATCTCGACACGCAACCGGACCTCGCCGGCCTGCACCGTCGTTTTCAACGCCTGATAGCCGAACTGTGATTTGACATTGAGATGATCGCGCAGCTTGCCGGGGATCGGCGGATAGAGACGGTGCAGCAGACCGAGAACCAGGTAGGCATCCATACTGCGATCGACCAGGATATCGAGGGTATAGAGCGATTGCAGGCCGCGAGTCGTAGTGCGCGCCGCGGCAATCGAGAACGGGCGCCAGCGATCCTTGATCAAGGCGCCGATCTTGTGGTGCTCGAGAATATTATGGACCGCCGAACGGATCCGGCCGAGGGTCGACTCGAAACCCTTGCGCAACTGGACGACACAATCGGTATACTGTTTCGAACGGGTCGGGTAGAGGATGTTCAGGGAGAGCGCGTCGAGCTCGGTCGCCACCAGCCCCATGCCGAGATGCCGGGCCAGCGGCACATAGACGGTGCGGGTCTCCTCGGCGATCAGTTTCTGTTTCTGCGGGTTGAGGGCGCCGATGGTCTGCAGATTGTCGATGCGGTCCCAGAACTTGAGGCAGAGCACCCGCACATCCTTGATGGCCAGCAGCAACTGTTTGCGGTAGGTGCGGGTCTTCAGAGCTTCACGGCTGAGCAGATCGTCATCGACCTTGGTCAGGCCGTCGACCAGCACGCCGACTTCCTCGCCGAACTGCGCCGTGACTTCGGCCAGGGTGGTCGGCGTATCCTCGACCACATCGTGCATCAACGCGGCGATCACCGAGGAGAAATCCATCCAGTAGCGGGCCGCCAGATGCGCAACCCGCAAGGGGTGGAAAAAGTATGGTTCCCCCGACTTACGCACCTGGTGACGATGGGCCGTTTCCGCCATCCGCAGTGCGTTCTGCAGCTGTTCGATCGACCGGTCGAGCTGTTCCTCGCTCAGCCCGCCGCCGTAATGCGTCACCAGCAACTCCATGATCTCATTGATCAGGCGTTGCTGCCGACGATCATCGAAGGCTTCCGGTGCCTCGTCCGAAGCTATGATGCGGATGCGATTCTCCATTTCACCTGACCGAACTGACAATGAAGCGGTATGTTAGACCATAACGATCGGCAACGACAAGGGGATTGCGCAGGGGATTGCGCATCGTTTTTTTGACCCGGCCGACCTCGTCCTCACCCCGGCGGCCAAGTCAGGTCGCGGCCGCCGAGCAGGTGGAAATGGATATGCCAGACCATCTGCCCCCCCGCTTCGTTGCAGTTGTTGACCAGACGAAAGCCGTCCTCGGCGAAACCGAGGTCGTGGGCCAGTTTGCCAGCAACCTGGTAGATATGGCCGACCAGTTCGTTATCGGCCGTGGTCAGATCGAGGGCGGTGCGGATATGTTTGCGTGGCACAAGCAGCAGATGGTGCGGTGCCTGCGGATTGATATCCGCGAAGGCGACCACCCGGTCGTCCTGATAGACGAATTTACCGGGGATCTCACCGGCGATGATTTTACAAAAGATGCAGCTGTCCGTCATGATCGGTCTCCTCCATGGCTGTCTGATCCGGTGAACCCGGATCGAGAGCGACAACATGCCAGCGCTCCCTGGCGGCACGCCTGGCCAGCTCCTGGTTGTGGCTGAGCAGGATCAGCTGTCCCTGAACGGCGGCCAGGTTCACCATGTTCAGGGCGCCGGCAAAACGCTGCTGGTCGAGATGGGCGAAAGGGTCGTCGAGAATCAGCGGCAGGCTGCGGCCGTCGCCACGCACACGCGCCAGGGCGACCCGCAGGGCCAGATAGAGGGCATCGACAGTGCCCCGGCTGAAGCACTCGACCGGTTGCCAGCGCTTGTCATCGACTCTCAGTTCAGGGTGCATCCTGGTGTCGAGGCGAATTTCCGGATAGCGGTCGCGGGTCACCTTACTGAACAGGCGCGAAGCGTCTTCAATCAGCTGGAGAAGATCCGATTTGGCATAACGTTCAACCGCCTCGGCGAGCAGTTCAATCGCCTGCCGCAGGACCGCCACCCGAACCGCGATCTCCTGACGACGCACCTTGAGAGCCTGCAACTCGCTGTCGGTGTTCCCGCTGACCGGACCGGACGGGAGGCCAGCCTGCAGCCTGGCCAGCTCGGCCCGACGGTCGTGCAGCTGCTGACCAAACTCCGCCAGACGACGTTCCAGTTCCGCAAGCTCCGTCGCATCCCCCGGGCCGTCGTCATAAGCTTGCAAGCCGCTGCCGGTATCCACAGCCTGCTCGCTCGCAACGCTCGGTTGCGGCTCTGCCGGTTCCGGTTGCCGCTCGGTACTGCCCGCCGGTTCCGTGCCGCTCCAGAACTCCTGAAGCAGGTCGCGGTGCTGTGCGACCAGTTTTTGCAGGCGGACCAAATCGATCGGCGCGGTCGGCAGGCCGAGAGCTTCGCAGCGTTCACTGAGCAGCTCCTGCCGGGCCAGCGCCGCAGCGCGCTGCTTCTCCAGGCGATCACGCTCCTGATCACAGATCGATCGCCCCTTGCCGTAGGTCCATTGGCGCCAGCCACCGAAGCCGAGCAGAGCGAGCAGAGCGCCCGCCGGGAGCAGCAGACTCCAGACCGGCAGACCGGTGAACAGCACGGCCAGCACGGCAACAATCAGCAGCAGCGCCAGGCTGCCGAGAAGCAGCCAGGGCGGTTTTTTAAGCCCCTTCTCCTGCTGCTGCAAGCGGGAAAGCGGCTGCTGCAGTTCCGCCAGTTCCTGACGAATGGCCGCGGCTTCGCCGAGCAGCTCCGGAGTCTGCGGTGACAGACTCTCCGGCAGACCGGCTGCGCGCAGCCGGTCCGGAAGAGGAGCATGGTCGCCTGATGCGGCACTGACCGGGGGGGGCGTTGTGGCCGGTGCCGGTTGCGGCTGCGCTGCCGTGCGGGCGCGTACCTGTTCGACATAGCGCACACCCTTGTCGTATTCGGCCTGATCGCGTGCGATCTCTTCGTCAAGGCGGCGAATCCTCGCCGCAGTGTCGTCCGGGTCGACCGTCTCCGCGGTGACCTCACCGGCCGTTTGCGGCTGGCGCTCCGCCAGTTCCCTGTCGAGGATCTCCAGTTGTCGATCCTGCTGCTTGTCCCGCCCCCAGGGGCTGTAACGGGTCAGGCTGAAGTGCTCTTCGAGCAGACTCTCCATGATCTGCTCGTAATCCTTCTGGCTGCCACCGCCGAGCAGTTCGCGCAGCTTGCGGGAGAGCTCGTCACCGCGCCACTCCTGCGGGGTGTGCCCGAAAAAACAGGTGGCACGAAACAGCTCCTCATCGCCGATGCCGAGCAGACGGGCAAGCAGGTTGCGATAACGCTTCGCCGCCACTCCCCGCCCACGCAGCGGCACACGCTCCCGGAACTCGGTGACCACCTGATAGAGGTCATCGCGTTCGATGAGATGCACGTCGTCACTGAGCAGGTCGCGATGGACCTCGACGGTCTGCCCTCCCCCTTCGAAAACCAGCCTGGCGGCGCAGGCATTTTTCCCCCACGGTTTGAGACGGCTGACATCCCGGCAGCCGAACAGCACGGCCGGAATCGCCTCAACCAGGGTCGATTTGCCCGCTTCGTTCGGGCCGAGCACCAGGTTCATGCCGTGCCGCAGTTCGAACGTCCGGCCGCGAAACTTGCCGAACTCTTCCAGTTCAATGCTGCGCAGGATCATAGCTTGTCCGGTTCGACAGCGGCAAAACGGTCGAGCAGCAGCCGCAGGGCCGCCGCGATGAGCGGTCTCTCTTCAGGCGTGGCGGCCTGCAGCCGTTTTTCAGCCAGGCGGGCAACCTCGCCACGCACACTCTTTTCCGTGGACAGTTCATCCAGCTCGGGCACTTCGAGCATTTCCTTCATGACATCTCTCCAGACAGGAATTCCGGATAATAACAGACATTGACATGGCATGCTGCAGCAAATCGCCGGCGGTGAGCGTCCATCGCCTGGCGCCGGTATTCCGCGAAATCGGCACATTCTGCGGCCAGGGCGATAAACTCACGAACCATTTTGATATTGCGAGCTTTTTCGACTCCCGGCGCACCGCGACCGACCAGCTTGAGGCCGTCGATCGCCGCTTTGCGCAGCCAGGGGATCGCACAGAGGCCGCAGCCATGGCGACGGTTGGTGGTCGCCCAGCTGGCCTGGCGCGCCATCGCCTGCTGCAGCGCTGCCGAGGGGTCGGGGGCGACCGGCTCGATCCGGTAAGGGGTCTCGCAGGGCCAGATCCGGTCAGGGCTGGCGTGCTGAAAAGTACAGAGCCCCTCGGTGTTCGGGCACTTGCCGACCAGCAGAAATGCATCGCATTTGACCTGCGGCACACAAGCGACGATCGCGTGCAGCTCGGCGACGGTCAGATGCCTTGGCAGCACGGCCCGCCGGATTCCGAGGCGGGCGTAGAAGGCCAGCGAGCCGGCGTTGGTGAGGTGAGCCAGAGTGCTGGCATGCAGTGGCAGCTGCGGGTGACGGGTTGACAGACGGCGGATCAGGCCGGGATCGGCGAGGATCAGACTGTCGATGCCGAGTTCGACCATCCGGTCGACATAGTCGAGCAGCAGCGACTGCTGCGCTTCCGTATAGAAAGGTGCGTTAAGGGTCAGGGCAAATTGTCTGCCGCGGGCATGGACCAGCTCAAGAATGGCGGCGAGATCGGCTTCACTGCCGATCTGCGCGGCAGCAAAGGTGCGCTGATTGGGGGAAGCGAGGACACCGTAACGGTCCAGCCAGTCGGGTGGCAGGTAGCCGCCGTACAGCTCGTCGGCGCCGGCATCGAGGAGGAGCGGCGTCTCCTGTAGATTGTCGACCGGTGAAATAATACGCATAGCCTAACCGTTCAGCACCTCCAGGGCTGCTGATTCCAGCCTCCGTCAGTGAGAGGCGATCTCTCCTGCCTTGCTCCTCCCCCCAGCGGAGGAGGTTGGGAGGGGGGCGGTACGAGCAGACTCCCCCTCCCTCCCCCGCTGGATGAGGGAAAGAACGGAGACGCGAACCAGGCCGGAAAGGAGTTAACCATCCTGAAATTATAAGGTTTTTCTCGGCGGCTCAGCAGCTCGGCGTTCAATCGGCTGTTCTCGCGTCGGCATCAACTTTCGCCGCCGCGGCATTTCCAGATCGTCTCATGCCGGTAATCCCACCAGGTGCTGTCGGCCTGTCCCGTCAGACTCTCGCCGACCAGGATCAGGGTCAGGGCCGGGCGCCGATCCGGGCTGTTGAGGTTGAACAGGTCGCGCCCGCCGACTTTGGCAACAATGTCGTCGAGTCTGCCGACCAGTAGATCCTGATCGGGCAGGCCGACCCGGTGCGCCAGGGCGATCGGCACGTTCTTGCCATAACCCCGGCGCAGCTGCGCGACCAGCTCGTCGAGGGGGATGTTGTTCATGTAGATCAACAGGGTCACGCCGGGCGCCGCCAGCTGCTGCATGGTCGGCGCGTCCGGACTGTCCCCGAGGGTGCGTGGCGAGGCGAGTACCGCCCGATTGCTGACACCCGGCAGATCGAGGGTCTTTTTCAGCAGCGCCGCAGCGGCGTTGGCGGTACCGACGCCGGGGACGACGACCGCCTGTTTACCGAGGGCATCGACCAGAGCCTGGAACGGCGAGTAAAAGGTCAGATCGCCCGGGATCAAAAAGGCGACGGGCGCCCTGCGACTGCGCTCCTCGATCTGAGCGAGCAGATCGGCGAACCGGTAGTCGAACGGGATCAGCAGCTCCTTGCCGGCCAGCAGATCGGCAAAGGTCTGTTCATAGAGAGGCGGGACATAGACGGTCTGGCAGTCGTGCAGCAGGCGGGCCGCTTTCAGCGTCAGCAGTTCGGGATCGCCGGGGCCGGCGCCGAGAAAATAGACTGGAAATTTCATGCAGAAGGGCCCGTCTTGCGCAGATGGATGAGAAACTCCCGATTCCCCTTGGCGCCGAGAACCGGGCTCGCCATGACATCGAGAGTAACACAGCCGGCCTGTTCGGCAAAGTCACGAATCTGCTCGACCACCACGCTGTGCAGATCGCTGTCGCGGACGATCCCCCCCTTGCCGACCCGCCCCTTGCCGACTTCGAACTGCGGCTTGATCAGAGCAACCAGCTCCGCCCTGTCGGTCAACAGCGCCAGAGTCGGTGGCAGCACCTTGGTCAGGGAGATAAACGAAGCGTCGATGACCGCCAGATCGGGGCACTCCGGCAGCTGCGCCGGCTGCAGGTCGCGGATGTTGGTCCGCTCCAGATTGACGACGCGCCCGTCCTCGCGCAGCGCCCAGGCGAGCTGGCCGTAGCCGACATCGACAGCGTAGACCCTGGCGGCGCCGTGCTGCAGCAGGCAGTCGGTGAAACCACCGGTCGACGCACCGACATCGAGAGCGACCCGGCCGACAACCTCGATCCGGAACTGCGCCAGCGCTGCGGCCAGCTTCAAGCCGCCGCGCGACACATAGGGGAGATCCTCCCCTTTCAGACGGATTTCGGCGTCGGTCGCAACCTGAGCGCCGGCCTTGTCGACGGTGTGATGCTCGACCACCACCCGGCCGGCCAGAATCAACGCCCTGGCCCGCTCCCGCGACGCGACCAGGCCGCGCAAGACCAGCAGTTTATCGAGACGCTCGCGTTGCGGCATGACATACCATGGCGACCCGTCTGGACAAAACGGCGGGGGCCGCCGCTCTGCCCAACGGTCGTTCAGCAGCTGAGATATTGATGGTGTCGTGAGAGTAGACCGGAAGAATATGATGAGAAGACCAGTTCGTCCGGGTCAGTTCAGCTCGAAAGCGATTTTAACAACGACCTGATACTCTGTAATCTTGCCCTCACTCCTCACGGGTTCAGGAGATTGTATCAGATTAGCAAAGATCCCGGGTTCCGCCAGTCACCGACAAGGAGTCAGCGTCGAAACTCGACTTTGGAAGACTCCAGCGAGTCAGCCGGATGTCCGCTGTGAGTTTCAGCAGCTTCGCCGATGCCGACAATGCACTCGACGGCATGATGTTCGGGCAGATCGAGCAGCGACCGCACATAGTCTTCGGCCGAGCGGTCACTGTCGTGCGGGCGCAGGCGAATCTGCGCCCAACAGCTGCCGAGGCCGAGCTGCTCAGCTGTGAGCTGCAGAATGATTGCGGCAATCGAGCAGTCTTCGATCCAGACGTCACTGGTTTCGGTGTCGGCAGCAATCACGACGGCCAACGGCGCGTTGCGCAGGAAAGCCGAGCCGTGCTCCTTGGCCAGAGAAAGCCTGGCGATCAATGCCGGATCGGTGACGAAAATAAACCTCCAGGGGTTACGCCCTCTTGAGGTTGGCGCGCGCAGGGCGGCCTCCACCAGGCAGTCCAGCGCACTTTGCTTGACCGCTCTGCCCGTGAATTGACGGACACTGCGGCGCTTTCGCAGAATTTCCAGCATCCCGGCCCCCGATTCAGTTCTGTTCGATATAGCGACGGATGACTTCAGCTGACTGCATGTCGATCGCGTGAATTTCGACACCGAACCCTTGCGGCATTTTCATGTTGGTGCGCGGGAAACCCTGATTAACCCAGGTAACCCGCCCCTTGGCTGCTACCCGATGAGAACTGATCGTCGGCAACAGGAACGTGAGTTCAATACGCTTGTCCGGGTGCATCTCCTCACGAAACTCGACATACAGACCGTTCATGCTGATGTCGACACCGCGGCCGCGATACGTCTTGCCGTTGATCGTGAATTCAACAGTCATCTGGCAAGGGACACGCCGCTCCCGGCGGTCGATGTGAAACAGGTAGCGGTGACCGAGGTTGAGAAACTCCTCGCGGCCGAACGGTTTTTTCAGGTAAGCATCGCAACCGGACTGTTTGACCTCGAGTTCGGTGGCATCACGGTCTTCGGTGAACGTTAGAATAATCGGGATGTTCGAGAGTTTGGGGTGTTCCTTGAACCTCCGGCAGGCCTCGATGCCGCCCATGCCCGGCATGGCGACATCCATATAGATGAGGCTCGGCCAGTCCTTGCGCGCCACATCCAGAGCCTCCTGGCCGTTGGCCGCCATAAGAATGGTCGCCGGGGTCCTCCTGAAATAATCGCGCATGACATCGCGAAAAAAGTCGACATCGTCGACCAGCAGAATCTTCAAACCGTTCTCGTTCATCAAACAATCCTCCCTGAGCTCAGGCTTTGCGTGTGGCGAATATGCCGCAAACGTTCATGACACTGCGAGGAAACCCTAGCAATTCCAGTGCCGCTCTGCAGGGACGACGCATTTTACATGCGCAATGACTTTCGGCAGGCTGCGTGCGGTACACATTTTGCAGTAAAAATTGAGATGGACGACTCTGTCAGGTGGCGAGAAGGCGGTTCAGCTTAGCGATTTTCTCGACGATAGCATCCTGGGTCGCCTGTTCGCCAAACATGAAGATCAGCTGGCCGAGCATCAGGAAAACATCGGCCAGTTCATCGACGACGGCGTCGGCGTCGACCCGGTCGCGACGGTAGTGCTTCAGAACGGTAATCAGTTCGGCGCACTCCTCGATCGCCTGGTCGTGCTGGGCATCCTCGCCCCACCGGGCGATCGTCTGCCGGTATATGTCGCGGTACTGCATCAGGTCGAGCATCGTCTTCCTCGTGTGGTATTGTCACCTTTTCGGTCTGTTGTTACCGGTACGGTGACTTGAAGAACGTGAACTTTTCTTTTGAATCCCGGATTTTATTCCTGAATTCTTCTCCTAAAACCGATGTCGCTACTGTTGCCACTTTTTCGCAGACAAAGGGTCCACACACAGATGATCCATGGTATGCTTACCGCCGGGAGGATACCGTGCGTTCGCTGTTGATCATCCTTGCATCCCTTGCCATGTGCGCCTGCGGGCCGATCGATTACTGCTGGCAGGACCAGTATCAGCTGAACCGCGAGGATTTCTCGGCCGATCTGGCGCACTGCAAAGACTATGCAGCCCGGCAGTACCGTCCGGGGATCCCTGCCGGCACCCCCTACCGCGCGGAGGACGCCGGCTACCCGCACGGCCAGGACACGATCGGTACGGAAATCACGGCCGGCGAGTGGCGCCCCGATCGCAACCCGATGCGCTGGATCTCGATCAGCACTCCCAACCGCCACGAGGTCGATACCGCCTACACCGGCTACCCCGGGGCTCTCGACTACGCGCCGAACTACACCGACGATATCCTGGAAAAGTGCATGAGCGATCGCGGCTGGGCCTACCTGCCGGTCCAGACCGAACGCTGACCCCCTCCCCGTCTCACCGCCTTCTCGTCCATCTCTCAGAAAAAACGGACCACCGTCAGCAGGGCGACACTGACCAGACCGGCGAGCAGCGACCAGAGGCCGCAGCTGATCCACAGATACTTGCGGGTCAACCGGTGCCGGCCGAGGTAGTAAATCTCCCGCAGGTAGGCGTCGTACAGCTTGTCGCGATCCGCCAGGGTCTCCTTGAATCGCGCCAGATATTCCTGCTCGTCGACCCGGGCGAAGGAGCGGAAATAGAAGAGGTTAAGGATTCCCTTGACGTGCAGAACCGGAATAATGGCGAAGATCGAAAAGAGGATGGCGAGGCCGCCGGCAACCAGCAGGGCCAGAAAGGCCGGCAGGTTGAGCTTGTCGTACTGCGTCACCGAAATGGTCAGAATCAGGGATGCGGCAGTCATGATCATCGCCGCCTTCTGGTCCGCCATCTGGTTCAGCATCATGTGCTTTTCAAGAACCGCCCGCAGCGTGTTGGTGGCGAGCAGGCGCGGCAACAACGGTTCGGCTTCGGGCATTTCAGTCACCTTCAACCTCCCTGTTTCAACTGCTGCAGGTCATCGAGGACGGCATCACTTTCAGTCCGTCGTTCTTCCACTTCCGTGAAAATGCGATGCGCCATGGAACTGACCTGATCGACAAAGCGGTCGATTTCGCCGGCATTACTCGACTGCTGGGCCGTTGCCCGGACCATCTCCTCGGCCATGGTGCGCACAGATTCGACCGCACTGACAATATTTTTCGCCCCGTTCAGCTCCTCGCGGGTCGCCTGGGTCACCTGGGCGGACATGCCGCCGAGATCCTCAACGGCGCGGCTGACGCCCGCGACGGCCCGGGTGATCTCCCGGGTCGATACGGAAATCTCGTGGGCCATGTGCATCGCCTGACTGGAGCTGTCGAGGATGCCGTCGAGCACGCCGGACATTTCGTCGCCCTCGCTCAACCCCTCGTTGACCAGGGTGTTGGTATGCGCGATATGTTCGACATTGCGGTGAATGAAGCGGGCAATTTCGTCGATAATGGCTTCAATCTTCTCGGTCGATGCGGCCGCCTCCTGAGCGAGGTTGCGCACCTCGTTGGCCACCACGGCAAAAGAGCGGCCATGTTCGCCGGCCTGAGCGGCGATGATCGATGCATTCAGGGCGAGGAGACTGGTCTTCTGGGTCAGCCCGGCAACAACCGTCGTGATCGAGCCGATTTCCTCCCCCCTGGCAGAGAGTTGCCGAATGATCTGCTCGCTCTGCTCAACCGATGTGGCGATCCCGCGCAACCTCCCGAGCAGGTCACCGACGGTTTTCACCCCATGTTCCGCCCGGTTGCGAACCTTTTCCGCCATGCCGTGCGAATTGACACTCCGCTCCTCGACCGCAGCGACCGTCGCCCGGATTTCGCTCGTCGCAGCCATCGACTGTTCAACGAAACCGTTCAGAGTCCGCATATTGCCGGCAACCTGCTCGATAGAACCGGAAATCTCGGTCACGGCCGAAGCCGTGGTGTCGACCGCGTCCTGGATCACCGCGGCGCCACGACTGATATCGCCGGTGGCGGCACTGGTCGAGCGAACTGTGGTGCGCAGCGAGCCGATTAAGGTCTCATGCTCCTGGCGGTAACCGAGAACCTGGGCAAAAGTCTGCTCCAGTTCGACCGTGAGTCTCTCCACGGCATCGAGCAGATTGACACGGGTAAGCGCCGATGCGACCTGATCGGCAAACAGCTTGACGGTATCGACATCGGTCTCCGCCAGCGGGCGCCGCGAGGTCTTGTTGTCGACGCTGACCAGGCCGACGGCCCGGCCACGTACCAGAATCGGACAGAGGACGAAACTGCGGGAACGCAGCTGCGGCAACCTGTCGAACGGCGGTTGCAGTCGCATGTCAGCCGGCAGCTGGCCGATGTCGCTGATCAGCAGCCCCTGGCCGTCGCGCATCACCCGGTAGAGAGCTCCGGCACGCTGGTCGCGGGGGAGCGATGGCAGAGATTGAGTGGCGCCCTCGCGTGGATAGCAGACGGCAAAGTGCAGACAGTTCGCACCTTCATCGTCCAGCAGAATATTCACCCGATCGTAGCCGATCACGTCATGCAGTCCGGTGGCGACCAGATTGAAGATCTCATCGCGGCGCACACTCCGCTGCAGATCCGTATTGATCAGATGGAAATTCTTGATGCTGCTGTTCAGGTCGGTGAACCGCCGCTCGAAGTCGATTTTCTGCGTCTCGACCTCGCGGTGCAGACGGTCGAGCTTGTGCGCCCGATCGTCGATCATCTGCGTGGTGCGGCCGATGAGAAAACCACAGACACCGAGAACGATGGTGGTGCCGAACCCCATGTAGAGATAGAGCGCCGGGGTCAGCAGCAGGTCAGCGTGGATCTGCGTCAGCAGCCCTCGCTGATCGTCGCCGAACAGCAGCAGACGCAGCAGAGCCCAGCCGACCGGCGCCATAACGCCGAGGAGCATGCCGCTCAGAGCGTAGCCGACAGCACGCCGTTTCTGCATACCGGAAAGAATTCGTTGGCTCATAAAGATGGGTGAGTGTCTCCTGAACGATCTGGCGGTTACGGTCAGCGTTTACGATCACGACGTGGCTCGGTGGCGATCGCCAGCTTCTGGAAACCGGCCCCCTTGGCCAGGTCCATCAGCGAGACGACCCTGCCGTGCCGCGCCTCCTCGTCAGCGAGCAGCAGAAAGGTCGTCTGCGCGGCTTGCGGCTGCCGGGCCAGCAGGATCTCCTGGAAAGCCTCAAGGGTCACCGGCTGATCGTCGATGAAAATTTCCCCCTCTTTGGACAGGTAGACCTTGAGTTCGCGCGGCTCACGGTCGATGACCTCTGCCGACGCCTCCGGCAGCTTGATGGAGAGACCGGGGCTCTCGATAAAAGTGGTCGAGATCATGAAGAAAATCAGTAACAGGAAGACGACATCGACCATCGGCGTCAGGTCGACACGCGGTTCATCGCTGCTGCGTCTGGACAAAAAAGCCATCTATTCCCCCAGCAGATCGACGAGACGCAGAGAATACTCCTCCATCTCCAGGGCCAGCTGCTCGACCCGACCGGTCAGGAAACGGTGGGCGAGGATCACCGGAATCGCCACGGTCAGCCCCGAGGCCGTGGTGATCAACGCCTCGGAGATACCGCCACCGAGGGTCGCCGGCGTGCCGATCCCTTCGGTGGCGATCACATTGAAGGCTCGGATCATGCCGAGGACGGTGCCGAGCAGACCGAGCAAGGGCGAGATGGTGGCAATGGTGCCGAGCAGGCCGAGGAAGCGCTGCAGGGGGGCCGTTTCCCGTCGTCCCGTCTCCTCGACGACCGCCTTGACCTGGTCGCGATTGCGCCCTTTCAGCCGCATGGCGGCGAGAAAGACCGGCGCCAGCGGCGTATCGGTCTGGTGGCAGGTGGTCACCGCCTCTTCGATACGCCCCTTGGCCACCAGCGGCTCGATCTGATGCGCCAGACGCCGGCTCTCGGCGCGTATCCGTGCATAGGTCCACAAGCGTTCCAGGAAAATCCCCAGGGCCAGAATTGAGCAGAGGGCGATCGGATACATCAGGTAACCGCCCTTCTGAAGAATGATCATCATGTCTGCATCTCTCCGTAGTCTCCGCGAAATCCGGAAGAATTCTAAGTGGTTTTGCGCAGGATTACAAATGAAAGTTGTCACTGTTGCAGAGTGCGTCTGCTGCCTGCTGTTGCCGCTCCAGGGTCTGTTTCAGTAAAGCGTAGGTGTCGTCGAGATGCTGGGGGATGACGCGGACATCGGCCAGCACCGGCAGGTAGTTGGTGTCGCCGGACCAGCGCGGCACGACATGCAGGTGCAGGTGGTCGGTGATGCCGGCGCCGGCAACCCGGCCGATATTCCAGCCGATATTGAAGCCCTGGGCGGCGCAGGCCTCCCGCAGCAGGCTCTGGCAGAGGACCATCAGTTGATGGACCTCCAGCACCTCCTCGGCGGTGAAATCGGCCGGCATATCGAGATGCCGATAAGGGACGACCAGCAGATGGCCGTTGCTGTAGGGATAGCGGTTCATGATGACGAAGCTGTGCCGGCCGCGCAACAGCACCCGGCGCGCGGCGTCCTGCGCCGGATCGTCCTCCAGACAGAAGACGCACGGCCCGGCATCGTCTTTGCCGACATATTCGAGCCGCCAGGGAGCCCAGAGCTTTTTCATGACAGATCCTTTCGCCACCGCCAAGAAGGTCAGTCGAGCCGGATGATCGAGCCACGCAAGCGGTTGTCGACTTCGAGCAGGCCGACGGAATGAAACGGCATGCTGCGCCGGTCGGTGGCGCTCCCCGGATTGAACAGCAGCAGGCCGTCGACCACTTCGCAGCGCGGCTGGTGGCTGTGCCCGTAGACCAGGCAGTTGAGGGTCACCCCGGAAAACGCCTCGCGAATCCTCCGTTCCAGACCGTGCCGCGGCCCCCATCCGTGCATCAGACCGATGGTGAAGGCGTTGACCCGCAGCACCTTTTGCACCGGGATGCCGGGACTCGCCTCATCCATGTTGCCGCGCACGGCATGTACCGGACAGTCACCGAATACGTGCAGCAGATCGGGATCGAGGAGATCGCCGGCGTGCAGAATCATGTCGACCGGGGCCAGCACCCGTTCGACCAGATCGCCCAGATACGCCAGCGCCTCGCCGGTGGCGTGCAGGTGCGTATCGGAGAGCACGCCGATACGGATCGTCTTCTTGCGGTCAGCCCTGGTCATGGTTCAAGCACATCTTGGCGGGAGCGCTGAAAGTAAAACCCGGCTCAACGCGGAGACGCTGAGACGCTGCAATGCGACTGAAAATGTAACTGTTCAGCATGTCAGATCGAAGCGTTCTGATGAAAGAGAACGCCAAGACGCAGAGAGCAACTGCGAGACGCAAAGAATTCTTTAGAGTGATCAATCTTTGCGTGTTGTCTCACCCTTTTGCGGCTTTCCGTTGAAAAAGAAGATGTTACAGCAGCACATTAAAACCCTTGCGGTTTGGCCGAACATTATGACGTCCTTCTCAGGGATGCTCCATTCCTGACCGATTCCTCAACAGCAGGCTGCGCAGCAGATACCAGCCGAGCATGATGACGGCCATGAACGGCAGCACCGGAATGAAGCGGCCGGTTGCCAGCGCCAGCAGCACAGCCGCCAGCAGAGCGATCACAGAAACCGGCAGATAGCCGCCGATCCGGCCACGCCTGGCGAGAACCGGGCCGGGGGGACCGCACAGGTTGTCGTTGATGCCGTGGTGCCGGGCGACAATGGCGAAAAAGACCACCATGATCCAGTCGGACAGGCCGAACACCGGCAGCAGGCCGGCCGACCCCGGCAGGACCAGCTTGACCAGGATCATATCGACCGCCGGCGGCGGGCCGACCGGAGCCCGGTAGTAATCCTCGATCTGCCGGGCAAAGCTGCTGGTCGGTCCCCTGGCCCAGCTGGCGAAATCGGCGAGCGTCATCACCAGACAGACCGGCAGCAGCTCCCAGAGCCGGCGGACATAACGCGCCAGAGCCGCGCCGACCAGCAGCGCAACCAGTAACAGCAGGCCCGAGCGGACAATCGCCAGGACCGGCAGCCAGCCGCTATCGACCGGGAGCCGGCTGCTCGCCCAGATCGCCATGGCCAAAAGCACGCCCCAGACCAGGTAGAAGGTTCGGCTGCGCTGTTCGGGGTGGAACAGCAGCGCGGGGAGCAACAGCTGGGCCGCGGCGTACAGCTGCAGAGCGATGAACAGAGCCGACAGCCAGCGGGAAGGAGCTGTGACCAACTGGCCGACAGCCCAGAGACCGAGCAAGGCGCCGCACCAGAGCAGGTGGCTGACGACCAGGAGCCACAGCAACCGGCGGTTGGCTCTGTTGAACAGGGCGAGCGAAGAGAACGTTATCGGCACAGGGGCTAACCGGTCAGCCAGTCGTACAGGAACGTCCCCGCCACGCCGAGGACGACCAGTTCCAGCAGGAACAGCCAGAGCACGAACGGTTTTTTGTCGCGCTTGCGCAATCGCTCCGGCAGCAGGCGGTCGAAATCGCGATTCATGTTCTCCCAGGCTTCGCGCACCACACTCTGCCGCGGTTCGGGGCGCCTGGCGGGAATCTTGTGGGCCGGTCTGGAGCCACTGCGTTTTTTAGCCATATCAGAACAGCTGCCCCTGCACCCAGAGCGGCTGCGGATCGCGCCCGCGTTCGATCACCTTGCGGGCGGCGAGCCAGAGGTCGCGGGTCAGCTCGATATCATAACCGGAATCGTGCAGACGGCTGTCGTCAACCTGGAGACCGCAGTGTCGGGCGACACTCGCCAGCTTGAAGTTCGGCAGACGGGCGCGCTCGTCCAGGAGGATCTGCGCCCAGACCAGCATGACATCGAGACACGGATACCAGAACCAGCTGCCGAAGAAGCGATCGCCGTTCTTTTCCCAGAAGCGGCGCAGAAACGGCATGTCGAAGCTGTGCGCATTGTAGCCGACAAACTGGAACTTGTCGCCACGATCGAATTTGTCGATATACCGGCCGAACATCACCGCCAGCCGGGCATAGACATCCTGCGGATCGAGAAATTCCTGACCCGGCACTGCCAGATGCTGCGGATCCGGTTCCGGCAGCAGCTGCCGACGGTCGATACCGGTCACCTGCAGCGCTTCATCCTCGATCTGGTCGTTGGGAAACGGCCGCACGAAATAGTCGAAAGCCTCTTTGATCTGGTCGTCGATCTGCACACAGCCGGAAATCTGGATCAGACCGTGGCGAAACGGATCGGTGCCGGTGGTCTCGACATCGATGAAGAGCAGCTTGTTTCCAGACATCGGCATCACCCGGAGTGCGTGCGTACAGCACGATCAGCCTCGCGATCGGCCTGTTTGCGTTTGAGGGTTTCACGCTTGTCGTACAGCTTCTTGCCGCGGCCGACACCAATTTCCAGCTTGGCCCGGCTGTTTTTGAAGTAGAGGCGGGTCGGCACCAGGGTCAGCCCCTTTTCGTCGACCTTGCGGATCAGCTTGGCAATCTCGTCACGGTGCAACAGCAGTTTGCGGCAACGCAGCGGCTCGTGATTTTCCCGATTCCCCTGCTCGTAAGGGCTGATGTTAAGGTTCTCCACATAGACCTCGCCGTTGCGGATCCGGCAGAACGACTCCTTGAGACTCACCTTCCCCTGGCGCAGTGACTTGACTTCGGTCCCCTGCAGAACCAGTCCGGCTTCATGGACTTCATCGATGAAGTAGTCGTGGTAGGCTTTTTTGTTGCTGGCAATTAGCTTTATACCCATTTCCTTCAGGTTTCTTCTGAGAGAATCTCGCAGATGCGCGGCCGGTAGAGATCCTTGGCGAGGGCGTTGGTACCGACCCGGATCAGCAGCAGACTGCCGACCAGAAAAAACAGACCGAGGATCGCCGACAGCAGATTGGGGTCGATGGTATCGATCATGCTCTCGCCGATAAGTTTGCCGGCGACCGCGCCGATGACCAGAGCGATCAGCGGGACGATATAGAGCATGAACGAGGAGTGGAGGAACATGCGGGTCGAGGTGACAATTTTGACCTGGTCACCGATTCCGGCACCGAGCGTATTGGTGACCTCGACCACGCGCGAACGGTCATCGTCACCGAGACTGCAGGCGCCGCTGCTGGCGCAATTTTCACAGAGGCTGCTCTTCTTGCAGAGCACCCGGGCTGTCTGTTTGCCGGGGAGTTCGATAACCGTGCCGACTTCTTCGATCATGGCAAACCTGCGAGAATGGGGATACAGAATTCAGGATTCAGAATAACGGCCAAACCGATAGCTTCATTCAGTCTCCCGATTTCTGCGTGGCAGAGAGTACAGATACCGAGCAACTGCAAGGCGCCTGATTATAGGTTGCCTCGCCGGTTACGACAAGACGTTTTCACAGCTCTCCCCGTCGGCCAGGTAGAGCGCCTCGACCCGGACCCGCTCGGCGGCGGCACAGAGCTGCGCGCAGAGGGTGTGGGTCGCCAACGGTTCCGCCAGGGAGACCACCTGAAAGTTGGCCGGCAGACCGGCGGCCAGGCAGCCGAACCGGTCCTGCCGGCCGAGAACGGCGGCGCCGCCATGGGTGGCGATCGCCAGCCAGTCGGCGGCGGCGAGCAGCCCATCGTACCAGTGCCAGGCGAAGGCGAGCTCATCCCAGACGGAGAGCGACGGCGCACTGGCCAGACTGTCGGTCCCCAGAGCGAGGGGGACACCGGCCTGTCGATAGGCGGTCAGCGGTGCCCGCTGCGGACCGAAGCGGGCATTGGAACGCGGACAGAGAACGACCGCCAGGCCGGCCGCGGCGATGCTCGCAACCTCGTCCGGCGTAACATGCACGCCATGGATCAGCAGGCTCCCTTTCGGCAGCCCCCCTTGAGCAAACAGCCAGCGCAGCGGCGAAACGCCCCGCCCGTCGTCGGTCACCGACCAGTGCGCGGCGGCATAGAGCCGGTCGGCAATCGGACCACTGCCGGCCCGAACGAATTCGACCTCTTCCGTCGTCTCCGCCAGATGCATAGCGACCGGCAACCCGGCCGCCCCGGCCCGCTCAACAATCTGCCGGTACGATCGGGCCGAGAGCGTATAGGGAGCGTGCGGCGACAGGCCCCAGGAGAGATTGCGTGCCGGGGAGACCGGCAAGAGGCTCTCCAGTTCGTCGAGGCGACCGGCAACCGGCTGCGGATCCCTGCCGAGAGCTTCGACAAAGACCGTGCCGTGCAGGCGGCTCCCGCGGTAGGCGTCCCGACTGGTGAGGCTGGTCAGGATATCGCCGATGACCGCCGTGCCGGCGCGCAACGATTGCCGCAGGCCGTTGGCCAGCGACGCGCACAGCTGGTCGTCTGTCAATCGTCGCCGTATCGCAATCAGGGCGAGGACCCAGTCGACAAAGCCGCCCTGCCCCGCCGCGGCCTGCTCTGCTGCGCTCCAGTTGGCGAAATCGGTCAGTTCCAGGTGGGTATGGGCATTGACCAGCGGCGGCAGGATGACCTGCTCGGCAAAATCGACCACCGGCACGCCGGGATGCGCCGCACAGAGTTCCCGGCCACGACCGACCTCGCGAATACGGCCATCCACCACCAGCATCGCACCGTCCTCGATGGGCGGCGCCGAGATCGGCAGCAGATGGCGGGCGCGATAGATGGTCGTCATGAGGCGTTCACGATCGTTTGGACACAGCGGCGCGGAAAAATTCACTTCGCCAGCAGATGATTGTCGATCAGGCGGGTCTGGCCGATCCTGACGGCGATCAGCAGGACGCTATCGGCCTCAACCTCGGCGACATCTTCGAGAGTTGCCGCCCGGCAGATCTTCAGATAGTCGATTTGCAGATCGGGCTCCTGCGTCAGCCGGGCGGTTGCCTGGCGGAGCAGGAGATCGCTGGAAAGCTCGCCGGCAGCCACGGCCGCCTCTGTCTGGCGCAGCACGGCGCTGAGGGCGAGAGCCTGCCGGCGCTCAGCGGGCGAGAGGTAGACGTTGCGGGAACTCATCGCCAGACCGTCGGCCTCGCGGACAATCGGCATGCCGACAATTTCGACCGGCAGATTGAGATCGCTGGTCATGCGCCGGATCACGGCGAGCTGTTGAAAGTCCTTCTGGCCGAACAGGGCCAGGTGCGGCTGCACCAGGTTGAACAGCTTGGCGACCACCGTCGCCACCCCCTGAAAATGGCCGGGACGGCTCGCCCCCTCCAGAATGGCGGTCAGGTTGCCGGAGACCGTAACCGTGGTCGCATAGCCCGCCGGGTAAATATCCGTGGCGCTCGGGTAGAACAGCCAGTCGACTCCCGCCTGGCGGGCCAGCGCCTCGTCCCGGGCGAAGTCGCGCGGGTAGCGGTCGAGATCCTCGTGCGGGCCGAACTGGGCCGGGTTTACAAAGATCGACAGCACCAGGAAATCGCCGCGCCGCCGCCCTTCTTCGAGCAGAGAGAGATGCCCCTGATGCAGGAAGCCCATGGTCGGCACGAAAGCGATGGTTTTGCCCGCCGCCCGGGCCTGCAACGCCAGGGTCTGCATCTGCTGGAGATCGGTAATGATCTGCATGACATGACTTCCTTATATGAACATTGAAGCGATCCATCGCTATCAGTCGCTATCAGTGTCGAAATCGGGATCGAAATCGAAAAAGGCCATTGCTGGTTTATGGTTTATTGTTGATGCAACCGCGAAAAGTCTTTTTTTCATCAACCAGGGCGCGATCAATCGCGCCCCTACCGGAAGGTATGTTCCTCGCCTGGGAAAATACCGCCTTCGGGACTGTCCCCGGTTCTGCGAGCGCCCTGACTCAAAGGCCGCCACCCGTCTTGATCCAGCGATTGCGGCCCTCGCGGACAATAACCAGACAGTCTGCGAACTGACTTTGCGCATGGTGCGTCAAAAACGGTAAGAGCAGCGCCAGGGTCGCTGCGGTTGTCGTTGGATTGACCTTGAGGCGGATAACGCCGGGGTGGCGGGAAAGAGGGAGAACAGACCAGTCACCAAAATGATCGTCAAGGGTAATGACCGCCCGACCTTCGGTTATGGCTCGTTCCATAATCTCTGCATCGTCCGCAGTAGACAGGCCAAGTTCAGCCACAGAGACCACATCGTAGCCTTCCTGACGTAAGGCTGCAAGGACCTGCTTGTCGAACATCTGGTCGAGCAGAAACGTTGCGGAGGATCTCATGCGACCTGTATTTCCAGGTCCGTTCGGTCGATCAGTTCGTGGCAGTACTGAAGGGCGCCGGCGACCTGTTCACGAGTCAGTTCCGGATAGAGTTCAAGAACACGGTCGATGGAGCCACAAACCGCCATCTGGTCGAGGATAACCGTAACGGGAAGGCGGGTGCCGGCAATCGTCGGCTTGCCATTGCAGACGCGAGGGTCGATTTCAATTTGCGGATTCATGGACAAACTCCTTGACCGTCTCGACGGTTTCGCGGGCGAGATCGCTGCGTACATGATCGCCTCGCCGGCCATTATTGTCAAATGCCCGTCCCTCGTTTCGACCGTGTCGCAGCCGATACAAGGTGATAGGTCCCCCTGTCACGAACATTGAAGCGATCCATCGCTATCAGCATCGAAATCGGGATCGAAATCGAAAAAGGCCGTTGCTGGTTTATGGTTTATTGTTGATGCAACCGCGAAAAGTCTTTTTTTCATCAACCAGGGCGCGATCAATCGCGCCCCTATCGGAAGGTATGTTCCTCGCCTGGGAAAATACCGCCTTTGACGTCGCGGATATAATCGTCGACCCCCTGGCGGATCGTGCCGGAGACATCGGCGAAACGCTTGACAAATTTGGGGGAGTATTTCTCGCAGAGGCCGAGGATGTCGTGAATCACCAGCACCTGGCCGTCGCAGTCCGCTCCGGCGCCGATGCCGATGGTCGGAATCGGCAGCTCAGCCGTGATGCGGGTCGCCAGATCGGCGGGGATCCCTTCGAGCACCACGGCAAAAGCACCGGCGTCGGCAATCGCCCGGGCGTCGCGCAGCAACTGTTCGGCCTGCGCCTGCTGCCGGCCCTGCACCCGATAGCCCCCCATGCGGTGGATCGATTGCGGCGTCAGGCCGATATGGCCGACCACCGGTACATCCATGGCGACGATGCTGCACACCGTCGCAGCCATGGCCTCGCCCCCCTCCAGCTTGACCGCGTGCGCCCCACCCTCTTTAATCAGCCGGCCGGCATTGCGGCGTGCCTCTTCCGGGCTCACCTGATAAGAGAGAAACGGCATGTCGGCGACAATCACCGCCTGGCGCACCGCCCGGGCAACCGCGCGGCTGTGATAGATCATCTCCTCCATGGTCACCGGCAGGGTATTGTCATAGCCGGCCACCACCGGGCCGACCGAATCGCCGACCAGCACCATGTCGATGCCGGCCTGATCCATAATGCGCGCCAGGGGATAGTCGTAGGCGGTGAGCACGCAGATCTTCTCACCACGCGCTTTCATCGCCAGCAGATCGAGTACGGTTTTCGCTTTCATCTCGGTCATGGTCACTCGTCCTGAAAGGGTAAGCCCGGAAGCATAACGATGGCGACCCGAGGAATCAAGGTTTGATGCCATCGCAGAACAAGTCGATGAAGCACCGAGGCGCCGAGAAAAGGAGAAATCCACCTGGATTCAGACCGTTAACTCCGCATCTCTGTGACTCCGCGTTAAAAAAAAGTTGCAACTCTTCAGCTTGCAACAGGTCCGGCTGCCCTTTCTTATCTCACGCTCGTTCGCTGCGCTCACTCGAGACGCAGAGACCCTGAGAGGGCAAAACTTAGCAACGCAAAGCCACAAAGGGGTGAGACAAGACGTAAAAGATTGATCACTCTGAGAAACATTTTTTGCGTCTCGCAGTTCTTTTTTGTGCCTGCGTTACCTTGTGCCAGAACGCTTCAATGACATGCTGAACAGTGAACCAATGTTGTAACTATTCAGCTTGACACCTCTGGAAACACCGCAACGGAAAGCCAGAGCACGTCCTTCCGGCTTGGTTCGCGTTTCCGTTCATTCCCTCACCCAGCGGGGGAGGGTTAGGGAGGGGGCATCCACTCAATCGCCCCCCTCCCAGCCTCCCCCCGCTGGGGGGAGGAGCAAGGCAGGAGAGATGGCCTCTCACTGAAGAAGGCTGGAATCAGCAGCCCTGGATGTGCTGAACAGTGAACCAATGTTTTTATAAGCTCTGTCACTCCCCGGCTTTCGGGAGCAGTGCCAGACCGGCCTGGTAGGCGTCCGCCACCTTGGCGCCGAGGGACCAGTACTCGCGCAGGCCGCCGAGGTAGACCAGGGGATCGAACTGACGGATATCCGCGTTACCGGCGGCATCGAAAGCGGCGTCCCGGGCGTGAATCTCGACGATTTCGCCGAAGACCAGCCGGTACTCACCGAGGATCATCTCGTCCCGGTAGCGGCATTCCAGATTGAGGGGCGACTCGACCACAAGCGGCAGATCATCGTGAACACCCGCCTCGAGTTGCAGACCGGTCGCTGCCAGCTTGTCGACCCGCCGGCCGGACGCCACCCCGCACAAGTCGGCGGCGACCGCGAGCTCTGCCGGCACGACATTCACCGAGAAGCCGCCGGACGCCTTGATATTGACGTAAGTCTGACGGCCATGATGCAGCGAGACGCCGATGGTCGGCGGCGTCTTGCTGACAATCCCGACCCATGAAGCCATCATCAGGTTGGCGACGCCGGCGCTGTCGCGAGTAGCGATCAGGGTGGCCGGTTGCGGAAAAAAGGTCACGCAGGGACCGAGACGACGTTTCTGCATAGGGGCTCCTTGTTAAAAGCAGAAATACTGGATTCAGGATTCAAGATTCAGGATTCAGGAGAAAATCTAACATCTAACCCTCTCCAGCAAGGGAAATGACGGATTTGTGGTTCTGAAATCTAACAGAGAAATCGAACGGCTGGATAAGGTGTAATGTCTGGCTGTTATTCTGAATTCTGACTCCCGAATCCTGAATCCTGTTTGTTAATCGACCAGGCTCTCCATGGCGCGCAGCAGGACCATGAACGGACTGGTCGATGCCGGCGGACTCGCCTTGAGAGCGTCGATGAGACTGAGGTAGGCATCGACCTTGCGGCGCCGCTCGGCGAGGTAATCGCTGCTCCTGCCACCGTTGGCGACAACCCTTTCGGTCAGGTGGATGAACTGGCGCAAAAAAGAGTTCTGCAGACTCGCCACGGCCATCCGGTCCCAGCGGTCGTGGGCCACGAAGTCATCGAGGCGGGCGCGCAGCACCGGAAAGCGGAGCTGGTTGCGCAACTCATTGAGGATCCCGCTGACTTCGGCGAGGCCGAGTCCGGTGCTGTCGGCAATCTGCACCGCCGGCAGGAAAGCCGGCAGATAGTGGAAACTTGCCAGCAGAGCGGCCTGGTCGTCGTCGAGGCCATCATCGCGCATCTCGTCGATCCGGGACTGACACGCCTGCCACTCCTCGGTCGACAGCAGCTCCGGCAGCTGCGTGCGGAACAGGTCGAGCTGTTGCCGGTAACGTTCGACACAGGCCCGGTCGACCGCCAGTGGCAGTCCCTGTTCGATCACCTGGCCGCAGAGACGGGTCAAGGCGTTCTCCAGAGTGAGCAACAGTTGATACTGACGCGCCGCGGCCATCCGGTTATCACCGGCCTCAATACGGGCACGGATCTGCGCGCCGCCGAGAACGTCGTCGAACACCAGATAGGCGGCCGCTCCCTGCACCGACGAGGCACCGGTCTGCCGGCTCAAACTGTTCAGAAACGTGGAGCCGGCCTGGTCGACAATCCGATTGGTGATCATGGTGGCGATGATCTCGCGGCGCAACGGGTGCCGCCGCAGATGCTCACCGTAACGCTGGCCGATCGGCGGCGGGAAGTAGTCGACAAGAAACGCCTGCAGCGGCTCGCGGTCGGGCAGATCACTCTCCAGCAGCGACGTGTACAGGTGCATCTTGCTGTAGCTGAGCAGGATGGCCAGCTCCGGCCGGGTCAGTGCGCCGCCCCGGGCGGCAATCTCCTTGCGTCCCGGCAGGAATTCCCCCTGGCGGTCGAGCAGGCCGGCATTGCTCAGACGGTCGATCAGGTCGAAAAACGGTTCGCCGTCCTGGCGGCAGCGCCGTTCATCGAGGGAGAGGCAGAGACTCTGCGTGTAGTTGTTGCGCAGCACCTTGCGACAGACCTCATCCTCGATCTTCTGCAGCTGACTGTCGCGGCTGCGGCGGGTCTTGACCACCTTGAGGTCGAGCAGCGTCTGGAAATAGATCTTCAGGTTCACTTCGTGATCGGAGGTGTCGACGCCGGCCGAATTGTCGATGGAGTCGGTATTCAGCCGGCCGCCGGCCAGGGCGTATTCGACCCGGGCGCGCTGGGTCATGCCGAGGTTTCCCCCCTCACCGATCACTTTCGCCCGGACCTGGCCGGCGTTGATACGCACATTGTCATTGCTGCGATCGCCGGCATCGACATGCTTCTCACTGCTCGCCTTGACATAGGTGCCGATACCGCCGTTCCAGAGGAGTTCGACCTCGGCAGTCAGCAGGCGCCGGATCAGTTCATCCCCTTCCATCGACGGGTGTCGCACGCCGAGCCATGCGCGCACCTGGGGCGACAACGGAATCTCTTTGGCGGCCCGCGCCCAGACGCCGCCGCCTTTGGAGATCAGCGCCGGATCGTAGTCGGCCCAAGTCGAACGCGGCAGTTTGAACAGGCGCTGGCGCTCCTCCCAGGAACGCTGCGGATCGGGGTCGGGATCGAGAAAAATATGTTGATGATTGAACGCGGCCAGCAGGCGGATATGTTTCGAGAGAAGCATACCGTTGCCGAACACGTCACCGCCCATGTCGCCGATGCCGACCACGGTAAAGGCCTCGGCCTGGATGTCCTTGCCGAGTTCGCGGAAGTGCCGCTTGACGCACTCCCAGGCGCCGCGCGCCGTGATACCGAGCTGCTTGTGGTCATAACCGGCCGAACCGCCGCTGGCGAAGGCGTCGCCGAGCCAGAAGCCGTAGTCGCCGCTGACCGCGTTGGCCGTGTCCGGCAGGTGCGCCGTCCCCTTGTCAGCGGCCACCACCAGGTAGGGGTCGGCATCGTCGTGAACCACCACCCCTGACGGGCGCACGATCTCGCCGCCGACCCGGTTGTCGGCCAGGTCGAGCAGACCGCGCATCAGGGTGATGTAGGCCTGGCGGGAGAGCTCGCCCCCTTCCTCCCGGCTGGCGAACGGCGTCTTGACGACGAAGCCCCCCTTGGAGCCGACCGGCACGATCAGGGCATTCTTGGTCATCTGGGTCTTCATCAGTCCGAGAATTTCAGTACGGAAGTCGTCGGGCCGATCCGACCAGCGGATGCCGCCGCGGGCGATCTTGCCCCCGCGCAGGTGGATCCCCTCCATGGTTGCCGCATGCACATAGGTCTCGTACATTGGCCGCGGAAACGGCATGTCGATGATGCCGATGGCGCTGATCTTGAACGCCAGGAAATAGTCCTGCGAATCCCGGCGCAGGAAGAAGTTGGTGCGGATGGTCGAGTCGATCAGGTTGAACAGACTGCGCAGGATCCGGTCTTCGTTGATATCGGTGACCGCCTCGAGGGCTTCGGCCAGTTCCAGACGCACCGGCATCAGCGCCTCTTCCTCGCGCACCAGCCGGTCACTCCAGTCGGCACGGGGCAAAAAACGCGCCTCGAAGTAGCGGTATAAAAGGGTCACCACCCGGGGGTTGTTGATCAGGGCGTAGGCAACCCGGCGCTTGGTGAACGGATTGCCGAGCTGGAAATAGTAGTTGCGGTAGGCCCGGAACAGGTCGATCTGCACCCAGTCGAATCCGGTCAGTACCATCAGCCGGTTGAGGTAGTCGTTCTCGATAGAGCCGCGCCGCAGACCGTGTAGGATGTCGAGCAGTCTGCTGCGCTGCGGGGCCAGCGGCTGAGCCTGCGGGTGGTCGTTGCGGATCGAGAAGCTCTTGATGTAGACCGGCTTGCGGCCGACCTCGATGGCGTAGTCGACCTCCTCGACCACGGTCAGGGAGAGGTTCTCCAGAAACGGCATCAACTCGTTGAGATTGCTCTCGTGCAGGCTGTAAAACTGCAGGGTGAAAAACTCGCCACGGCCGTGGAATGGCCCCCAGAGGCTGAAACGCTCCTCGCCATCGGCCAGCAGTCGCTCCATGGCGAGAATATCGCGCAGCGCGAAGCGCGGGTGCACCATCGTCTGGTACTCGACAGACAAGCTGTCGGCGTAGCGTTTCCAGAGGCGCAGCCCTCTGCCGGCGTTGAACTTGCGCAACAGCAGCGAGCGCAGCCGCTCCGGCCAGGGCCTGGCCAGTCGGGTCAGCATCCTCTCCAGCCGGTCGCTGTCGACCGTGACGCTCTCGCCGCGCGGCAGCACCCGGACATGCAGGCTCAGATAGTCGGAGAAGAAGTTGATCACCCGCGAGTCGATCTGCCGGGCGTTGAAGGAACGCTGCAGATACGCTTCCAGACGGCGGATTGTGGCGCTGCCGTAAAATTCGCGCGGCATGACCATCAGCAGAGTGAAGCCACGCAGACTTAAGCTGCGCGTCAGGACGATTTTTACCGATTTGTAGCGCTGCAGGGAGACCAGGGAGCGGACCAGAACATCCATCTCCCCTTCTTCGAGAAAAAAGAGTTCAACCTTCGGAAAGGTATTGAACAGATCAAGAACCTTGCGAAAGTCGTAACTGTCCGGGAGAACCTGCTGGCGATTGAGAGCCGCCATGATCCGGGTCCGCAGCGCCGGCACATTGCAGGCCAGCTCATTGATGCTGGTCTGGGAGAAGAGACCGACCAGGGCATGCTCGCGCCAGCGGTCGTCTGCCAACTGCTCACGAAAACCGATATAGACCAGCGGTTCCGCGCGGTAGAGCGGGCTGGCCCGGCCGGTCAACTCCACCAGCAGCGGGTCGTCGCGCAGCAACCGTTGCCGCTGGGCGGACGCCGCCCTCTTCCCGGCCGTCTCCGGACTATCATCGAGCAGATCGGCGGGAAACCAGCCGAGCGGCCCTTCGGCGCCACGCCAGGAGACAGCATCGCCGGTCCGTTCGACATCCACCGACCGGTAGCCGAAGCAGAGGAAGTTGCCGCGCTGCAGCCAGTCGAAGAAATCGGCCTGGCTGTCCCGGCCGGCGAGACCCTTGCAGAGTTCGAACCTCTGGGTAAACGCTGCCCGTTGCCGGCCGACCTCCTGAACCGTGGCAACGGTCTGCCGGACCTGCTCAACGATGGCAGCGGCGTCGGCCAGGGGGCGCTCCACCTGGACCAGCATCAACGATTCGCGTGCAGCGTCTATGACTCCGGGAGCGAGCGCGATCAGTTTGTCACCGTCCCGACGGAGGGAGAGGACCGGATGAGAGATGATCACCGCCTGAATCTGTTCCTTTTGCAACAGAAGCTGCAGGGAGTCGACCAGGTAGGGGGTGTCGGGGGAGTTGACCAGCAGGATATCGCTGCCGAACGAGTCGGCGTCGAGCCAGTCGGTGTGGACCGGGGCGTCGCGTCGGGCGAGGAAGTCACGCAAACGGCAGAGCAGGTCGAGAAAGGTTTGCGCGGGGAGTTTGAGCAGATCGTGGGAGTGGCTGTAGGCCAGCAGACTATCGGCCAGCGTCAGCAGGATCGACGGCTCGTCCGTCCGGCCGGCAGCGGCCAGCAGACGTTTCAGTTCTTCACGCAGCGCCTCGATCTGTCGTACATGCAGGCCATCCCGAGTCTCGACTGTCACACGCATCCGCACCCTCCCATCGTTGAGCGTCAGACAGAAGTTTACGGGATGAAAGACGATCTTTCAAGCGCTGTCAGAGTGTAAATATCCAAGAACAGTCAGGAATAGATGACGATGTCGGCGTTCTGCCGCAGCTCCGCGACCCAGCGTTCGAGCAGGGCGCCGGCCTTGATCCGCTGCAGGAGATCGATGATTTTCTGTCGGGATTCGTCGAGGGTCGGCGGGCCGGGCCGTTCATGCTCCTCGACTTTGACCAGGTGCAGCCCCAAGGTTGTCGGCACCGGACCGGCCACATCGCCGACCGGCAGGGTAAAGACCAGGTCGGCCAGACCGGGGTCGAGATCCTGGCGGCGCACATAGCCGAGACGGCCGCCGCCGGGTGCGCTCGGACAGACCGAGTGCTTGCGTGCCAGTTCCCGAAAATCTTCCTCTGCCGCCAGCGCCCGGATGCGCTGCGCCTCCTGTTCCGCCCGCTGCGGCTCGGCAGGATCGACCGGCAGCAGGATATGGCTGAGCTTGACCCGCTCCGGCCTGCCGAGCTTGTCAAAATTTTCGCGAAAAAACGCCTCGATCTCCGCGGAGGCCGGTTCGTCGAGGTCGGCGGTCTTGCGTGCGGTCATCAGGTCGACGGTGACATCCTTGCGCACCATCCGGTCGAAGGCCGCCGTGTCCATGCCGCGCTCCGCCAGCCGCCCCCAGAAATCCTGCGGCCGGCCGGCCAGACGGACGATGCGGTCACGCTCCGCGGTCACCTCCTCGGCGGAGGCGACCAGCCCTTCAGCCAGCGCCGCCTGATAGATCAGTTCACGGGCGATCAGCCGCTCCAGGGCCATGGCGCGCAGACCGGCGTGTTCCTTCCCGGGCACTTCGGCCAGAGTGGCGTGAAACTGCTCCTGAGCCAGCCCCTGCATGGCCGCGGCCAGAGCCTTGTCGTCGATCGGCACGCTGTTGACGGTGGCAATAATGTTCGGCATATCACTCTCTTCAGTGCGACGGTCTCTCTTTACGCTGGCAGACAAGCCCGATTGGCCAGGGCGCCGAACTCGGCGATGCGAAGGGTCTCGCCGCGCCGTTGCGGGTCGATGCCGGTCTGCTCCAAAATCTGATCGACGACGCTGACCTCCCAGCCGGAGCCGAGCAGGCTGTTGCGCAGGGTCTTGCGGCGCTGGGCGAACGCGGCGCGCACCAGGTTGCGGTAGACGGCTTCGTCGTGCAGCTCAACCGCCGGCGCCGCCAACGGCTCGAACAGCAGCACCACCGAATCGACCCGGGGCGGCGGCACAAACGCGCGCGGCGGCACCCGCACCACTCGGGTCACCCGGAACCAGGTCTGCAGCAGCACCGACAGAATGCCGTAGTCACGTGTCGCCGGCTGCGCCAGCAGGCGGTCGCCGACTTCGAGCTGGAACATCAGCACCAGACGCCGGAAGCGGTCGCGGTGGTCGAGCACCTGGAACAGAACCTGGCTGGAGATATTGTAAGGGAGGTTGGCAACCAGTGTGTACGGCGGCTGCGACAGCAGATCGGCCCAGTCGAGCCGCAGGACATCGCCACAGACCACGGTCAGATTCGGCTCGTTGCGCGCCTGCAGGGCCGCCGCCAGGTCGCGGTCGATTTCGGCCGCCAGCAGGTCGACGTCGCAGGCGAGCAGGCGCTCGGTCAGCGCCCCGGGACCGGGACCGATCTCGAAAACCCGGTCGCCCGCACGCAGTTCCGCCGCCGCGATGATCTTGTCGAGAATATGGCGATCACGCAGGAAATTCTGGCCAAAGCGTTTGCGGGGACGGAGCATGCGGTCCGTTCTTTCGGCAGAGCTCAACTTGAAAAACGGAACGTCTCCGTTCAGTACGATTTACGGAACAGCGTCTTGTGGCATTTCGGACAGGGGGGGATCCGCTTGGTGCTGGTCATGTGCAGCTCGGCACCGCAGTCTTTACAGGTCAGGGTGCCGGGGCTGGTCACCTCGCCGGTGCGGAACTCCAGATTCTTCTCGGCCTTGGCCGCCATCTCGCTCAGGGTTTCGGCGGTGCTGGTGAGAATTCGCGAGAAAGCGCTCTGTGCGCCGGCAGCCAGCCGTTGCGGATCGACCGCCTTGACCACCGCGTC
Organism: Desulfuromonadales bacterium; assembly: GCA_032251295.1. Lineage (GTDB taxonomy): Bacteria > Desulfobacterota > Desulfuromonadia > Desulfuromonadales > BM103 > BM103. The sequence continues at coordinate 32,178 of JAVVDS010000024.1, forward strand.
CCTGGCCTTGCTGGCATTCTCCATCAGGTCGCGCTGCACGTAGACGCCGACCTTGTCAGCCTGCTCGCGGCTGTAGTCGCCGGCCGCCGCCAGCTCTTCTTTGGCCTTCTTCAGCGCCTCGTCGATCGTCTTGCGGCTCTCCTCGAGAATCTCGGCAGTGCGGCTCGCCAGCTTCTCATACAGACCGATTTCCTGCTGCTCCTTCTGCTCGTCCTGCACGTTCTGTCCCTGTTGCTTGTCGGTCATGGCACCCTCCGTGCGTGAGTTGATTCGTTGAATCGTTTATCATGCATCGCCATCGGGATCGCTATCGAAACCGGGATCGAATTGCTCAAGACCAGAGTCGACCGATAACGGGCACTGCATGTGTGAATCATACCACATGCCAGCGGCTTCAGAAGCGCACCAGTGCGGAAAAGGTCTGCTCGACCTTGCCGAGGAACTCTTCGAGGCTGCCGTCATTGACAATCAGGGCGTCCCAGTCGCGCACATGGTCGAGGGAGTTCTCGCTGCTGTGGTCGTTGGCGCCGTTGAAGCCGGGGCGCTCGACCTTGAGCAGCAGTCCACCGTGGGCGCGGACCACCTGCAGCTCGTTGACAAAGCGGACATCGTCGACCAGCAGGTGCAGCGCTGCGAGATCGAGCCCCTCGATCTTGCGCCCCCAGGCTTTGGTCCAGTAGTCGGGATCCGCGGCGCGCCGGTACTCGGTCCCCCACCATTGCAGGATACGCCGGGTGGTCGCCGCCGTCTGCCCGGGGCGCCCCTGGATATCGCGGTTGACTTCGACGAAATCGGCCCACCGGGCACACTCGGCCGTCGCCCGCGCCGCATCGACATAAAAGACCGTCACCTTGTCCTGCTGTGAACCGTACAAAAGCGGCACACTGGCCTCGGCGCCGATCCGGCACAGAAACCGCTCGACTTCATCGCGCAGCACCGCTGCCATCGGCACAATCACCGTCTCCCGGTCGAGCCTCTCCAGCATGTGCCGGGCCGCCGTGGTTTTTCCCGACGCCGCCTTGCCGGCAATTCCGATAATCATGATGATGTTCTCCTGGTTTGCTCTCCAGCTCCGGCCTCAAACCTCTTCCCCGCCGCGGCGAGACCTGCTAGACTGCGCGGGCTGTCGGCAGGCAGCGCAACACATCCACAAATCAGCAAAGGCGAGAGACCATGAAATACCTGAGTACCCGCGGCAAGGTCAAGGGGATCCCGTTCAAAGAGGCCGTGATGATGGGTCTGGCCGAAGATGGCGGCCTGCTCCTGCCGGACGAGATCCCGCAGCTCACTCCGGGTGACCTCGATATGCTGGCCAAGCTCGAATACCCGGAGCTGGCTTTCCACGTCATGAGTTATTTCATCCGCGACGTGCCGGCAGCCGCGCTGAAAGACCTGATCGACCGCTCTTACGCCACCTTCGACCACCCGGAGATCGTGCCGGTGGTCAAGCAGGATGGCCTGTTCATCATGGAGCTGTTCCACGGCCCGACCCTCGCCTTCAAGGATGTCGCCCTGCAGTTCCTCGGCAACCTCTTCGAATACCTGCTCGCCGAAAGCGGCGAACGGATGAACATCCTCGGCGCCACCTCGGGGGATACCGGCAGCGCCGCCATCTACGGCGTGCGCGGCAAGCAGAACATCAACATCTTCATCCTGCATCCGCACAAGAAAGTCTCGATGGTGCAGGAGCTGCAGATGACCACCGTCACCGATGCCAACGTCTTCAACCTGGCGATCCGCGGCACCTTCGACGACGGCCAGAACATCGTCAAGCAGGCATTCAACGATCTCGCCTTCAAGCGGCAGCATGCCCTCGGCGCCATCAACTCGATCAACTGGGCGCGGGTCCTCGCCCAGGTGGTCTACTATTTCCACGCCTGGGCGCAGGTGCGCAAGGCGACCGGCAGCGACCGCTTCTACGCCAGTGTGCCGACCGGCAACTTCGGCGACATTTTCGCCGGCTACATCGCCCGGCGCATGGGCCTGCCGATCGAGCGGCTGATTCTGGCCACCAACGCCAACAACATTCTGACCCGTTTCGTCAACGCCGGCGACTATTCCATCGGCGAGGTCCATCCGACCCTGTCGCCGTCGATGGATATCCAGTTGGCGAGCAATTTCGAGCGCTACCTCTACTATCTTTACCAGCAGGATTCCGGACGGGTCTGCACAGCGATGGAGACTTTTTCCCGAACCGGCCGGCTCGAGTTTTCCGCCGCCGAACGCCAGCAGATCGCCGCCGACTTCCTCTCCGTCTCCGCCGACGATGCCGCGACCATCGGCACCATCCGCGATTTTCACGCCACCACCGGCTACGTCCTCGACCCGCACACCGCTGTCGGCGTGCATGCCGCCCGCACCGTCGCCCCGGGCGATGCGCCGGTGGTCTGCCTCGCCACGGCGCACCCGGCCAAGTTCCCCGAAGCGGTCAACCGCGCCATCGGCGAAGATCCGCAGCGCCCCCCCTGCCTCGATGGTCTGGAAGATCGGCAGCAGCGTTGCGAAGTGATCGACGCCGACCTGGACCAGATCAAGGCGTTTCTCGCTGGTCATGCGGTG
>JAVVDS010000024.1:34836-39635 GCA_032251295.1 Desulfuromonadales bacterium
AGTGATCGACGCCGACCTGGACCAGATCAAGGCGTTTCTCGCTGGTCATGCGGTGTAAGGCGTCGGCAGGCGGCTAAAGGCGGGAACTGGGGGCTGGCAACAGAAATCGGCATTGAATTGTTGGCGATAGGGGCAATGTACGAATTGCCCGGTGGTTACAGACAAACAAGGGGCACGGCAGCTTATGCCGTGCCCCTTGGCGTTTCTCATCCGGTGGACGGCCTAGCAGTCGAAATAGAGCGCGAATTCGGTCGGGGTCGGCCGCATGCGCACCGGATCGACTTCTTTCTCGCGCTTGTAGGCGATCCACATGTCGATCACGTCCTTGGTGAACACATCGCCCTTCAGCAGCCAGTCGTGATCGGTCTCCAGGCAGTCGAGAGCTTCGCCGAGGGAACCGGCAACGTTCGGGATATCCTTCAACTCTTCGGGCGACAGGCCGTAGATGTCCTTGTCGAGCGGCTCACCCGGATCGATCTTGTTCTCGATGCCGTCGAGGCCGGCCATCAGCTGGGCGGCAAACGCCAGGTAGCCGTTGCAGCTCGGGTCGGGGGTGCGATACTCGACCCGCTTCGACTTCGGGTTGTCGGTGACCGGAATGCGCAGTGACGCCGAACGGTTGCGGTTCGAGTAGGCCAGGTTGACCGGCGCCTCGTAGCCCGGCACCAGCCGCTTGTAGGAGATGGTGGTCGGGTTGGTGAAGGCACAGAGCGCCTTGGCGTGCTTCATGATGCCGCCGATATAATACATGGCAATCTTCGACAGGCCGCCGTAACCGTTGCCGGCAAACAGGTTCTGCCCGTCCTTCCAGATCGACTGGTGGCAGTGCATCCCGGAGCCGTTGTCACCGAAGATCGGCTTCGGCATGAAGGTCACGGTCTTGCCGTTGCGGAAGGCGACATTCTTGATAATGTACTTGAACCATTGCAGCGTATCCCCCATTTTCAAAAGGGAATCGAAGCGCATATCGATCTCACACTGGCCGCCCGAGGCGACTTCGTGATGCACCGCCTCGATGGTCATGCCGACGCTCTGCAGCACCTGCACCATCTCGTTGCGCAGGTCGATCATGCTGTCAGTCGGCGCGCAGGGGAAATAGCCTTCCTTGTGGCGCGGCTTGTAGCCGAGGTTGGGGAACTCCTCGCGACCGGTGTTCCAGATCCCTTCCACCGAGTCGACCGAGTAGAACGATTCGTTGGCGCTGGAGGCGTAACGGACGTCGTCGAAGATGAAGAACTCCGGTTCCGGACCGAAGTAGGCGGCGTCACCGATGCCGGTCTGCTTCAGGTACGCCTCGGCTTTCTGGGCAATAAAGCGTGGGTCGCGAGTATAGCCTTCCTTGGTGATCGGATCGATGATGTTGCAGATCAAGCTCAGGGTCGGCACCTCGACAAAAGGATCGACCTTGGCGGTGGTCGGATCGGGGACGATCAGCATGTCCGAATTGTGGATCGGCTGCCAGCCGCGGATCGATGAACCGTCGAAGCCGATCCCCTCTTCAAAGGTCTCTTCGCCGAACTCACTGATCGGCGTCGAGAAATGCTGCCAGATACCGACAAAATCGAGAAACTTGAAATCGACCATCTGGCAACCGTTTTCCTGGGCAAACTTGATCACTTCATGGGGTGTCATCGGCTTCTCCTTACTAAAAGGTTTTGTTTAAAACGATTCGGACCTGAAGACGTGCTGAATAAATACAACGATTCAACGATTAAACGCATCAACGGCACTGCCCCTTACAGTGCATCCTCGCCGGTCTCACCGGTACGGATACGGACCACCTCATCCACCTGGGTGACAAAGATCTTGCCGTCACCGATCCGGCCGGTGCGGGCCGCTTCACCGATCACCTCGACCACCCTGGCGGCGAGATCGTCGGCAACGATGATCTCCATCTTGATCTTGGGGATGAAATCGACGACGTACTCGGCGCCCCGGTACAGCTCGGTATGCCCTTTCTGCCGGCCAAAACCCTTGACCTCGCTGACCGTGATCCCCTGGATACCGACCTCGTTCAGAGCCTCCTTAACCTCATCCAGCTTGAACGGCTTGATGATGGCTTCGACTTTTCGCATGACCACACTCCTCAACGTTGAGTTTAAGCGGACTCCGCTCGCACAAGCCTAGCAGAGATAACCGCCTTCGCCACTCCATTGAGCAAATAGCCTGCCCAAATTCGGAGTTTCGAAAAAAAGTTATAAAGGCCTGTTTTCTATAATGGAATTCAGCGGAAACCGCAACAGGAAACCGGCCGACCAAAGAACCGGCGCCGGGGATGCTCTTTTTCCAGGCAGCAAAAATGACCGTATGCCCACAATTTGGGCAGCAGGGGCGCGTGCCGTGCGCCCCTTACCGATCGAAAAACGGACTTTTCCCCGTGGCCGCCAGCGGGATCGCATAGGCGATCTCGACGCCGTCGCCGAGCAGACCGAGTTCCAGCGCCGCCTTGCCGGCGGAGTACATGATGCGGGTGTCGATGCGCAGATCGGCAGCCAGCGCCACGGCCGAGCCGAGGGCGATACCGAGGTCGCCGGAGTTGAACGAGCAGGTGCCGCCGGCGGCGAGCATGGTGTCGCAGTTGGCAAAGCCGCAGAAACCGCAGGCCGGGATGCGCAGCGGCTCCTTGCGGGTGCCGACCAGCACCACCAGCGGCGCCTGGTCGAGATTGCCGGCATCGCGCACGAAAAACGCCACGCCGTCGCGCTCACCGATTTCGCGCATCTTCTGCTGCAGCTGCTCCTTGTGCTCCGCGCCGACAATCGCCGTCACCAGCAGGTCTTTCCCCTTCCCTTTCGGCGCTGTACGCGCCGCGACACAGAGCTGTCGCGCTGCCGCCAGCAGGGCCGGTTCTTCTGCGATTCGATCTCTTTCCAGCATGGCTGTCTCCTCTGTTTTGTGAATGTTGACGGTAACCACTCAGCCTGTCACGAGACAGGCCGTTGATACTTTGAACCGTCACGGCATGGATGCCCCTCATCCGGCCTTCGGCCACCTTCTCCCCGAGGGAGAAGGACATCTCTTCGTGTAGAGATGTAATATTATCATTCTCCCCGGCAATGACACGCTCGCCAAAATGCTCAAAATGCCCGAATGATTATTTCCGTGAAAACGGAAATCCGGCATTTTCAGTCAGATCCCCCCCTGGATATCCGCCACCCGACACAATCATTCGCCTGCAGGCTTCGCGGGCATGACGCCTTTTCGCGAGGGCAACAAGCAATGGAACTTGCCGATTCGCTGCATCTCCGGTGTCGACAGACCAACCTCCGAGGCGTATTCAGGCCAACGAGAGACAACCTCGGCGACCTTTTCTAATGCCTCCTTGACGAATCCTGTACGGATACCGACGCCGGCGGCGACACGGAAAACATGATCGGTGGTCGGCGACCTTCCTTCGCCAGCAATATCAAGAGAGTGCTCACCTCCAGGGCCTTGGCTAAACGTGATATCGTAGGCGGGAGATAGCGTCCAGTGGCCTGAGTCGTTCATGAGGAAGGCGTGGTTTTTAATGTGATCATCCCTGTTGTGGGCAACAACATTGAAAATCATGCGCAGCAACATTTGATCGACCGCAGCCTGGTCGCGGGTTACGAAACCGACAAGCCGCAAGAGTTCTCCATAGCCTGCACTCGGCACCCTGAAGTCCGCATGGAGCATCCCCGCAGCAGTATGCAAGTGCAGACGGCGTCCATTGTTCCGATCGAAACGTTTTGTGGCAATAGTACGATCTGCATTCCGGCTTAACGCCGCTGCCGAAATGACTTTTTTTGAGACTTATGCATGATGCATGAGCCTCTGTTGAAAAAGTTTTTGTAACCAGCAGGTTCAGCCTTTGGCATTATGATTTTACAGTCAGTGGAGGCTCCGAATGATTCAAGCAGTCAGAAAAGTTCTTACCATTCAATCCGACGGATCGATTCATTTACAATCACCAATTCATGAATTGCCTCTCGTTGCCACCTGAAACACCAGCAAACGATACATGATAAAATTCCACGCCAGGCTGAACAGGGTCGCACAGGCCTTGGCGAAATTGACCCATAGCCAGCTGTCGGCCCGCGAAGGCCAGACCGCCAGATCGACCAGAAGATAAAGAACCAGGCTGTTGATCAGCAGGCCACCGAGACTGACCAGCATGAACCGGGTATATTGATGCACCGAAACCGCCTTGTCATCGCCGAAGGTCCACTGTTTATTGCAGAAATAGCTATTGAGATTGGCGCAGACAAACGCAACGGCATTGCATGCGAGCAGGCCTGGCCCCGCGAGAACGCCGAACAGCCAGACCAGCAGATTGAACACGCCGAAATCGATCAGGGTATTGATTACCCCGACCGCGCCGAACCGGGAGACGGTGGTCAGGCGGGACTGTTGAAAACCGGAGAGTTTCATACGTTGTGGCTATCGACTGGCATTGCACCGGACTCTAAAAATGGCTTAGGCAGACAGTTTGACAGCAGCCTGCTCCACTCTTTACCTGCACCTCAAACCGTTAAAGCATGGAGCAATCAAGTCAAGGCCAAAGAAGCAGGGTTTTTTTCAACAGACGGATTGCGGCATTTATGAGAAGTGCTAGACTAAACGCATGAATCGTGGAGCCACTGAATGAGAGCAGAAACAACCAAAGCGCTTTTTCCGGCCCACAACAGAGGGGCCACAACCGTCGAATATGCCGTGATCTTGGTGCTGCTTCTGCTGGTGCTCATTGGCGCAGTCCTCTGGCTGGCCAACCCCGGAGATGAGAACAGCCTGCTCCCTTCGACATTCAAAAGTGTTGGCGGAAAAGTGGGTAATTTCGA
>JAVVDS010000025.1:0-38717 GCA_032251295.1 Desulfuromonadales bacterium
CCGCAAAAAAAGAAGAACTGTCAGAGTTCTCCCGCGGTCGGCCTGACTGATACCATTTCATGACTTGACAAGTGATCTATAGCGCGGCTAAATAAACCGGTTTACTGGGAGGGCATATGGAGCGGCCGGATCTGGCCGGTTACGCGGCGCGCAGCGAGGACTCGCGGGGACGCCGCCATCCGGAACAACCGAAAGATGATCGTCCTGCCTTTGAGCGGGATCGAGACCGCATTATTCATTGTGCCGCCTTTCGTCGTCTCGAATACAAGACCCAGGTTTTCGTCAATCATGAGGGTGATTACTATCGCACCCGCCTGACCCATTCCCTGGAAGTTGCCCAGATCGCCCGCGGTATCGCCCGTCGCCTGCATCTCAACGAGGATCTGGTCGAAGCCCTGGCGTTGGCACACGATCTCGGCCACACTCCTTTCGGGCATACCGGCGAGGAAGTCCTTAACCGGATGATGGCGGGCTATGGCGGCTTCGAGCACAACCGGCAGTCGCTGCGGATTGTCGAGCTTCTCGAACAGCGCTATTCGGGTTTTGACGGGCTGAATCTGACCTGGGAGACCCGCGAGGGGATCATCAAGCACTCTACCGACTATGACACGCCGGACGACAGCTGTCTGGCCGAGTACCGCCCCGACCTGCGCCCGACCCTGGAGGCGCAGATTATCGATCTCGCCGACGAAATCGCCTACAATAACCACGATATCGATGACGGCCTCAAGGCCGGTTACCTGCAACCGGCCGAGCTGATGCAAGTCGAGCTCTGGGCGTGCATCAGTGCCCGGGTTCGCGAAAAATACCCGTCCCTCGACGAAGAGCGTCTGATCTATCAGACCATCAGTCACCTGATCGGCTACCTGATTCTCGACCTGGTCGAGCAGACCCTGACCAATGTCGAGCAGGGGAGGGTGACCCGGCTTGACGATGTGCGCACCGCCGGGCGCAACCTGGTCAGTTTCAGTCCGGAGACGGCGGCACTGAACCGCCAGCTCAAGAGTTTCCTCTGGCGCAAGCTCTACCGGCACTCCAAGGTTGAGCGCATGCGGGTCAAGGCCGAACGGTTTCTGACCATGCTGTTCGAAAGCTACCTGGCGACGCCGTCGCTGCTCCCCGAGTCGTGTCAGGAGAAGTTCGCCGGGCACGGCCGCGAGCGGGTGATCTGCGACTATCTCGCCGGCATGACTGACCGTTACGCCCTCGATGAATACAAGCGGCTGTTCGAACCGTACGAGAGGGTCTGACGGGCGGTCAGGGAGGTTTACGGCAGGTCGATCAGACGCTGCTCGCTGGGGCGATAGAGGAGGATCGTCTTGCCGAGAATCTGGGCGACGGCAGCGCCGCTGGCGGCGGCGAGCTGTTCGGCCACCGCGTGACGATCGAGCAGGCAACCTTCCTGCAGCTTGACCTTGATGAGTTCGTGGGCGGTCAGTGCCTCGTCGACCGAAGCGAGTACGGTCTCACTGATTTCCTGTCGGCCGATCATGACCACCGGTCGCAGTTTGTGGCCGAGGCCACGCAGAAAGCGGGCCTGTTTGCCGGTGAGACGGGGCATTGCCGGGAGAGTGTCTGGCATAATATGACCGTTCTGGATGAGGGTTAAAAAAATGACAAGTGCCGATCTGGCATTATCGATCATTCGGCGATTGACCATCGCCATTCCGGTGGCGTCTGCCGGCGCGACGAGGGGGTTATGAGTAAACCGATTCAGATATTACTGGCCGACGATTCCCGATTTTTTCGCACCATCGAAGCGAAGTTTCTGCAGAAGACGCCGGTCGAGATCCTTGAAGCCGACAGTTGCGCTGCTGCCGAGGTCATCGTCCGCGGCCGCCAACCCGATCTGATCTACCTCGCCTATCACCTGATCCCCGATGGCGGATCGAACTTATGCCGCCAGTTGAAGAGAAACGCGGCGACCCGGCAGATCCCGGTGGTCATGGTCTGCGATCAGCAGGGCGGCGAACAGCAGGCTGAAGAGGCGCGCCAGGCCGGCTGTGACGATGTGCTGATCAAGCCCCTCGACCGCTTCCGCTTTCTGCAGGCGGGGCGCAGGTTCATCAGTGCGATCCGCGAACACCGCCAGCCCTGTTTCTTTACCCTCTCCATCGAGCACATGGGGACAAAAATCAACGGTAAGTGTCTCGATCTCAGCGTTGGCGGCATGTTTCTTGAGAGCCAGGAGGATGTGCCGGTCGGCACCACCTTCAAGCTGGCGTTCAAGCTGCCGGACCGGCATGCCACGCCGATTTCCTGCCAGGCCGAGGTGATGTGGCTGAATCGTCGGCCGAATGCCATGAAGCCGCACTACCCACAGGGATTCGGTCTGCGCTTCATCGACCTCGGCGTCGCCGCGCAGAAGGCGATCGTCGCCCACACGCAGAATCGTGAATAAGCCCGTGAAACGCGAGCTTTCAGACTTTCTCTCCCGACCTTCGCCCGTCGGGATCAGGTTTCGGTCTTGATGTCGGCCTCCACAACGAATCGTTTGATTTTACGGGTGGTGGTTTTCGGAAATTCGTCTTCACGCAGGTTGAAACGACGCACCCGCTTGTAGTCTGCCAGGTTTTTGCCGTACTCCAGCACTTCCCGGCGGATCAGATCTTCGACCTGACGAAGGTTGGGAGACTCTTTGCCCTGCTCGACCGCATGGGCGTCGATCGCCTCGAAATCGGGATAGATCACAGCATAAACCTCTTCCGCGGTGGCATCCACCTTGTGGCCGTAGACCATGATCTCGGCGATGAACGGACTGTTGGACAGCTCGTTTTCGACTTCCTCCGGGTAGACGTTCTTGCCGTTGGCGGTGACGATCAGGTTCTTGACCCGGCCACAGATAGTGAGCATGCCGTCGGCATCGATGCGGCCAAGATCACCGGTGTGGTACCAGCCGTCGGTGAGAACTTCCCGGGACGCTTCCGGATTGTTAAAATAGCCGAGCATCACATTCGGTCCCTTCACCCAGATCTCGCCGACCCCCTCGGCGTTCGGTTCGTGAATTTTGACCTCGACATCCCTGACCGGTCGTCCGGTGGTACCGACTTTGCGACAGAAGGGGCTTTCCGCAGAGATGACCGGCGAGGTTTCGGTAATGCCGTACCCCTGGTAGATGTCGATACCGAGATTTTGCAAACCGGTGGCCACATGCGGGTCGAGAGCGGCGCCGCCGCTGACGAACACCGGGTTGCCACCAAACGCTTCGCGGACCTTTCTGGTCACCAGCGTTCGGGTCAGCGGCAGGGCGAACAGGGTTCTGGAGAGCGGCTGACTCTGCAGTTTTTTGGTCATGCGATCGAGCAGCAACCGGAAGACCGCCGGGACTCCGAGCAGGAAGTTCGGTTTGACCTCGGCCAGGTTGGCCGGCAGCTTCTTCAGGCTCTCGGCGAAACTGACGGTGCCACCGATGGAGAGCGGGAGGAGGATACCGCCGACCTGCTCGAAGACATGATTGATCGGCAGAAACGACAGGGTGCGAATCGTCTCGTCGAGTTTGAACAGATCGACGCAGGTGCGGATGTTGCTCACGATGTTGTTGTGGCTGAGCATCGCCCCTTTCGAGCGGCCGGTGGTTCCCGAGGTGTAGAGGATCACCGCCGGATCATCGCCATGACGCTTGAGGCGTGGCGGCGTCCCCTCGACCTGAAAGTTCTCCAGGGGGACGATTTTGGGAAGTTTGCGATCGACCAGTTTGCGTAGCCGGTTCAGCAGTGTGCTTTCACCCTCCTGGTCGCGAAACGACAGGTCGGGAAACAGCAGCGACTGAATCTGTTCGGCGCGCGTTTCCAGTTTTTTTGTGTCGTCGGCACCGATCCGGTACTGCTGAACCAGACGCTGCCACTCACTGTACAGGGCCGTCAGCGCGCTTTCGATGTGGGCGATGCCGTTACGGTCGTTGGCCGTCGGTGAAGCATTGATGAGGATGATTTTCTCGAGGTCCGGCAGATCGCCGGCAATCTCTTCGAGCAGATCGATAAACGTCTGTTCACTAAAAAGCAGCCGTGTTCCGGAGTTGGCCAGCACATGCTTCAGTTCCGCCTGCTTCAACTCTTTATCGATCGGGACGGCGACGCCGTTCGCTTTGAGAATGCCGAGATAGGCCTTGACCCAGGCGGGGGATGAGGGAGCGAGGATGGCGCAGCGGTCGCCCTCTTCGAGGCCCCACTGTTCGAGGGCGGTGGCGATCCGGTCGGAATCACCCCAGAGTTCGCGGTAGCTGTGTTCAATCCAGATGTTGCCCGATTTGACGCGAAAAGCCGCTTTGTCGCCGAAAGCGACGCAGCTTTGCTTGAGCATCTCAACAATCAGCGCCATGCGGTTTCTCCGGTGAATGCAGGTTATTCGGTGGTATGCCGTTTAGGAAAGAGAGATGCATTCTAGACAGACCTTTTCGACAGGGCAAGCGGAAAGCCGTTACCAGCGGTTGCCGGTGCTGGACAGCGATGATTTTCGGCGTTATGATGGCGGATGTGGAGGCAGGCGATGACCAGGCGCAAATGGCAACAACCGATTGTGACATCCCTCGACAGGCTCGACCCCGTCTACGGGGTTTGTGATGTCGGTGCCACCCCGGTGGCAAACGATCCGAACAAGCAATGCCAGGCCGGCGGCGGTGCCAGCACCGGTGTCTGCGCCTTCGGTACGGGCGCCAGCTCCGGGCAGTGCCTGGACGGTTCCGGGGCGAAGGTTCAATGTACAGCCGGCAACAGCCGTTAACTGTTGCTGGTTCTCTGTTTGATGCACGCCGGATCGAGCAGCAGCTTCTGTGGCCAGGGGACATGCCACGTGCCGTCCGCCGTTCTACCCGCCAGCACCAGGTTGCCGATTCCCCAGTAGAGAACACCATCCCGTTGCCGGCAGGCGCCATATCGCCACAAGCAGTGCAGCGGCAGGGTGCAGAACCTGCGCAGGCCACGGGCCAGTTTCCCGCCACGCGCCTGTCGATCCGGGTCGCAACGCCCCGCCAGGCGGCTGAAGTGCCGCCAGATTCGGCCCCGCCAACGACCGTGGACCCTCCGCGTCTGCCCCAGACGGGTTCTGCCGGTGACGATGCCGAGCAGTTGGTGCGCCCCGACCAGTTCGCGATCACAATTTGCCAGATTATCCCCCCGGGTGATGAGCATGCCGTCGTCTTTGCCGACAACGCGATGAACCGCCAGGCGCTGGTCGGCCAGGCGATAGAGGACGCAGTCGCCAATCTGGATGTCGGTCAACATCGCCGGACGGCAGACCAGCTGATCATCGTCCTGGAAGCTCGGCCACATGCTCAAGCCGGTGTAACGAAAAACGTTCATAGCCGTCAACCCGTCACCACTGCTTCCAGCCGTGACCAGATGTCGCCACCACGCGGGAGATCGAGTTGCCAGCAGGGGAGGGTGCGGGCCAGGCGGCAAGCCAGGCCGAAGGCATGGCTGCGACAATCGACTTCGGTCATGACCAGAACCGGATATTCGCCGACGGCACGATAGAGTGCCGGCACCGCTTTGACCGGTGCCACCCTTCGCAGGTCGACCCGGTCCGCTTTGTTGAGCAGGACCAGGCCCTGCAGCCGACAGGTACGGCCCGGATCGGTTCGTGGAGTCCGATCTGCCGAAACCAGCTCGGTCCAGCTCGGCAGCGGACTGGCTGACCAGTGATTCGTCCGGTCCGGCCAGATCAGGGCCGCATCGTCAGAGAGCACATCCCAGCCGGCCGGGGCGGTTGCCATGGTTGTGGTCTTGCCGCCGCCGGGAGGCGCGACGAACAGCAGCCCCTGTCCGGCATGCACGGCCAAGGCCCCATGGACGGGCAGTCCGCCGTGCAGAATCATGTCGTCGATGATGACGTTCCAGGGGAGATGGTAGTGAAAACAGCCGATTTCTCCGGCGATGCCGTCGGTCCAGAGAACATCGCTGGTTTGCGGTGACTGCCAGACGGTGTTGACCGGATTCTTCTGCCGGTACCAGACGGCTTGTGGCTGGTCGGCAGTCAGTCCAGCGGCCACCGTGGCCTCCGCCGCCCTGGTCGGCTCGATGCGACGCAGGTGAAGGGTGCGGGTCGGTCGACCGACGGTTGCACCTGGCGGCAGATACTGCCGCAGTTCGGCGAGTGTCTGTTCCGCCCAGGCATCGTATGCGATACAATCGTAACTCAATGGCCCGAGTGTCAGCCGCAGACGGTTTTGTGGCGCCCTTGTCGCCGCGATCTGTTCTTGCATGCCGGTAGTATAATTGTGGGTCCGACCCGACGACAAGTCCTCTTCTCACCCAGACACCATGATCCGTGAAACAGCCGATGAATAATCCGTTGCGGCAACGTCTGTCCGCTCTGCTGAATCTGCACCGGGCGTGGCGTCTGGTCTGGTCGGCGGCTCCGGCCTGGACCGCAGCCTCTTTGCTGCTGATTCTCGTGCAGGGTCTGCTGCCGCTGGTCTCTCTCTACCTCCTCAAAGAGCTGGTTGATGCCCTGACGCTGGCGATCGCCACCCAGGACCAGAACGCATTCTGGCCGACGCTAACCTGGGTCGGTCTGCTCGGCCTGGCGGCGCTTGTGTCCGTCCTGACAGCCTCTGTCGACGGGCTGGTCCGTGAAGCCCAGAACCTGGCCGTCAACGATCAAGTCGCTGCCTTGCTGCATCGCAAGTCAGTCGCGGTCGACCTCGCCTACTACGAAGACTCGGCGTTTCACGACACGTTGCATCTGGCCCAACAAGAGGCGTTGACCCGTCCGGCGCGCATTGTCAACGGCGTCACACAAAGCCTGCGCAACCTGATCATGCTGACCGGCATTGCCGGACTGCTCTTTTCCTTTCACTGGGCGGTCGGTCTGGCGCTGTTTGTCGCCGCCTTGCCGGCCGGCTGTGCGCGCCTGGTGACGGCGCGCCAACAGCACCGCTTCGCCCGTCAGACAACCGAAGCCGAGCGCAAGACCTGGTACCATCATGTCCTGCTGACCAGTCTCGAATACGCCCGGGAGATCCGTCTGCTCGGCCTCGGCCGGTTTTTTCTCGACCGCGACCGGGAGACCCGCGACGGCTTGCGCCGCGGGCGTCTGGCCATCTCCCGGCGACGGGTCGGCCGCGAAGCCGGCAGCGGGCTGCTGTCGGTGACGGTGCTCTATCTGATCCTGGCTGCCATGACCTTTTATGCCGTACAGGGGGCTCTGAGCCTCGGCGTCGTTGTCATGTATTTCCAGGGCTATCAGCGTGCGCAGGCGGCCCTGAACAGCCTGCTGCAAGGGTTGGGACACCTTTACGAGGACCATCTGTTTCTCGACCACCTGCACACCCTGCTGACATTACCCAACCCTGTCGAAGGTCGAACGGCCCGGCACAGACCCGCGACATCCGGCTCTGAAGGACTGGTCTGCCAGGGGGTCACGTTCACCTACCCGCAGCGCGCAGAACCAGCGCTGCACCGGGTCGACCTGCGGATCAAGCCGGGTGAGATTGTCGCCCTGGTCGGTCTGAACGGTGCTGGCAAGTCGACCCTGGTCAAGCTGGTTTGTGGACTGTACGCGCCACAGCAGGGGACGATTTCCTGGCAGGGACAGGATCTGAACGATTTTCAGCCGGCGGACTGGCGACGTTTGTTGAGTGTCGTCAGCCAGGACGCCATGCTGTTCGATACGACGGTTGCCGAGAACATCGGCTTCGGCGACATCGCGCGTCGTCCGGATGCGGACAGTCTGTTGACGGCCGCACGGCAGGCCGGAGCCGCCGACCTGATCGCGAGCCTGCCGACCGGTCTGCAGACGGCACTCGGTCTGCAGTTTGCGGGAGGACACGAACTGAGCATCGGCGAGCGGCAGCGGCTGACCCTGGCGCGGGCCTGCTTCCGGCACGAGCACCAGTTGTTGATTCTCGACGAGCCGAGCAGCGCTCTCGATCCTCTGGCCGAGGCCGGGTTGATCGATACGTTCCGGGATCTGCTCGGCGGGCGCAGTGCCCTGATCGTCAGCCATCGTCTGTCGACCATCCGTCTCGCCGACACCATCTATGTTTTCGATGGCGGCCGGGTGGTCGAGCAGGGGTGTCATGCCGAACTGGCCGACAGCGGCGGGCTCTACAGCCGCCTGTATCGGGCGCAGGCGGAGTCCTACCGGTTGTGAACGGGAGGGGCGTGACCACTTCGGCGACCCGGCAGCTTTTTTTGCGCCTGCTCGCCGTGCAGCCGGCTGTCACCGCGGAGGAGTTGCTAACGGATGTCGACTGGCAGGAACTCCACCGGCTGAGCCTGATCCACCAGGTGTTCCCGCTCGTCTACCAGGGGCTGAAGCCGTTTCGCGAGCTGCTTCCAGAGCCGTTCGAACGTTACCGTGCACTGTTTGCCACCAATCTGGCGCGGAACAGTGCGCTCGCCCGTGAAACCGACCGGATTCTCCACACACTCGACCAGGCCGGGATTGAGGTCTGTTGCCGACGCGGCCCGCAGCTGGCCCGCGCCATTTATGGAGATCCGGGCCTGCGGGTCTTTGCCGACATCGATCTTTTCCTGCAAGAGGAGTCAATCTCTCCGACGGTTGCTCTGCTGCAACAGGCGGAGTATCAACCGGAGCTGACGATTTCGCCGCAACAGTGGCCGGGCCTGGCCCGGATCGCCAACCAACTGGCCCTGCGACATCAGCAGCACGGCTGGCTGATTGAACTGCACTGGCGTGCGTTCAGCCGGCACTATGCTCTCGCTCTCGATGCTCTCGATGCTCTCGTTGCTCCCGGTGCTCGGCCAGGCGGTGGGGTTGAAGCCGAGTTGCTGCTGCTGCTGGTGCATGGCGGCAAACACCTCTGGCGGCAACTGAAATGGCTGGTCGATATCGACCGCCTGCTGCACATGGCTGATCCGATCGACTGGTCACGGCTGCTCGGCTTGGCTCATGAGGCCGGCTGTCTGCGGCTCGTTCGGCTCGGTCTGCTGCTGTGCAAGTCGATTAGCACCGAGCCTTATCCGCCGGATGTCGAAGCAGAGCTGGCTGATGACGCCACAGCTGCCCGGCTGGCCGGGCGGATTCGGCAGAACTGGTTTACGATGCAGTGTGGCGAACGTCGCTTTCTGGCGGAGTACTGCACGCAGCTTGCCCTGCGCGAACGCTGGCACGACAAGCTGCAACTCTGCTGGCGCTGGCCGCTCTGGCCGCGTCCGGAAGACTGGCTTGCCTTCCCCGCTGCACGCGACAGTCTGCCGCGGCTGGTCTTGCTCCGGCCGTTGCGACTTGCCGATAAGTTTCTGCGCCGGTAAGTCCGGCAGACGTCACAGAAAAAAGCCCCGGTTGCCCGGGGCTTTTTTGCTCTTGCCGTGTTGGAAAAGTGGCTTAGAGGCCGAGCTGCTTGAAGAAATCGTTCCCCTTGTCGTCGACCAGGATGTAGGCGGGGAAGTTCTCGACCTCGATCTTCCAGACCGCTTCCATGCCGAGTTCCGGGAAGTCGATGCACTCGACCTTCTTGATGTTCTCCTCGGCGAGCAGGGCGGCCGGACCACCGATGGAGCCGAGGTAGAAGCCGCCGTTTTTCTTGCAGGCATCAGTCACCTGCTGGGAGCGGTTCCCCTTGGCGATCATCACCATGGAGCCGCCGTTTTCCTGCAGGAGGCCGACGTAGCTGTCCATGCGGCCGGCCGTGGTCGGGCCGAAGGAGCCGGACGGCTTGCCGGTCGGAGTCTTGGCGGGACCGGCGTAGTAGATCGGGTGTTTCTTCAGGTAGTCGGGGAGCGGCTGGCCGGAATCGAGGATCTCCTTGAACTTGGCGTGGGCGATGTCACGGCCGACGACGATGGTGCCGTTGAGCAGCAGGGCGTCACCGCACTTGAGTTTGGTCAGCTCGGCGAGAATCGCCTCCATCGGCTGGTCGAGATCGATCTTGTGGCCGTGCTCGTGCTTGGCCATGCGGTACTGCTCCGGCAGCAGGCGACCTGGATCGCGGTCCATCTCTTCGACGAACAGGCCGTCACGGGTGATCTTCGCCTTGATGTTACGGTCGGCCGAGCAGGAGACCGCCATGCCGAGGGGGCAGGAGGCGCCGTGGCGCGGC
Organism: Desulfuromonadales bacterium; assembly: GCA_032251295.1. GTDB lineage: Bacteria > Desulfobacterota > Desulfuromonadia > Desulfuromonadales > BM103 > BM103. The sequence goes on from JAVVDS010000025.1 coordinate 10,004, forward strand.
AGACGGATGACGCGGATGTCGTGAGTGAAGTACTTGCCACCGAACTGGGCGCCGATGCCGAGGTCGCAAGCGGCTTTCTGCAGCTTCTCTTCCATCTCGATGTCGCGGAAGGCGACGCCGTGCTCGTTCCCTTGGGTCGGCAGGCCGTCGAGTTCCTTGGCGGTCGCCAACTTGACGGTCTTCATGACGGCATCGGCCGAGGTGCCGCCGATGACGAAGGCGAGGTGATAGGGGGGGCAGGCTGCTGTGCCGAGGGTCTTCATCTTGGCGACCAGGAAGTCGAACAGTTTCTCCGGGGTCAGTAGCGCCTTGGTCTCCTGGTAGAGCATGGTCTTGTTGGCGGAACCGCCCCCTTTGGCCATGAACAGGAACTTGTAGGCGTCGCCCTCGGTCGCGAACAGATCGATCTGGGCCGGCAGGTTGGTGCCGGTGTTCTTCTCCTGGTACATATCGAGGGCGACCGTCTGGCTGTAGCGCAGGTTCTCTTCGGTGTAGGTCTTGTAGACCCCCTTGGAGATATATTCGGCATCGTTGACACCGGTCCAGACCTGCTGGCCTTTCTTGGCGACGACGGTGGCGGTGCCGGTGTCCTGGCAGGTCGGCAGTTCGAATTGCGCCGCGACCATGGCGTTGCGCAGGAAAGCCATGGCGACCCCCTTGTCGTTGCGCGAGGCCTCGGGGTCGGTCAGGATCTTGGCGACCTGTTCATTATGCTCCTTGCGCAGCAGGAAGGAGACGTCGCGCATCGCCGCGTTGGCGAGGATGGTCAACGCCTCCGGGCAGACCCGCAGCACCTCTTCACCACCGAACTTTTCGACCGTGACATATTTCTCCGAGTCGGGAATCTTGTAGTAGCTGGTTTTGTCCTGACCTGTCGGCAGCGGCTCCTGATAGAAAAATTCCGGCATGACCTCTCTCCTTTGACTGAAATGTAAGATCGACCGGCCGCCGGGCCGGTCAGAAACTGGTTTCGCAGTATAGCGAATGCCCGATCAGTTGTCGATCATTAAGAATGTCAAGGAAAGTCTTTTTCTTGAATTGCAGGCCGGTTGAACGTATGCTCTGTCCGTTTCTCACCTTCTGCCCGTCAGGCTGAAAAATCCGATGCAAAAGCTCGTTCGCCAGATACTGACCTCCAAGGTCTATGAAGCCGCCATCGAGACACCCCTGGAAGAGGCGCCTGTGCTGTCGCGACAACTCGGTAACCGGATTCTGCTCAAGCGTGAGGATTTGCAGCCGGTCTTCTCCTTCAAATTGCGCGGTGCCTACAACTGCATCGCTCATCTGTCAGAGGAGGAGCGGGCGAGGGGGGTCATCACCGCTTCCGCCGGCAATCATGCGCAAGGGGTCGCCTTTGCCGGCCGCAAACTCGGTGTCGCCACCATCATCGTTATGCCGGTCACCACCCCGGCGATCAAAGTGGAGGCGGTGCGCGGCTTCGGGGCCGAAGTGATTCTGCATGGCGACAACTATTCCGAGGCGGCCGATCACAGCGCCGGGCTGGTCGCCCGGACCGGCATGACCTTCATCCCGCCGTTCGACGACGAACTGGTGATCGCCGGCCAGGGGACCATCGCCGATGAGCTGCTGCGCCAGAGCGCCGGCAACATCGATGCGGTGTTCGTGCCGGTCGGCGGTGGCGGTCTGATCGCCGGTATCGCCGGTTTTCTCAAGGCACTGCGCCCGGAGATCAAGGTGATCGGCGTGCAGCCGGACGACAGCGACGCCATGGCCCGCTCCCTCGAAGCCGGTCGCCGTGTGCGGCTGGAGAACGTCGGCATCTTCGCCGACGGCGTCGCCGTGCGTGAAGTCGGCAAGTTGACCCACGCCATCTGCCGCCAGCACGTCGACGCCATGATTCGGGTCGATGTCGATGAGATCTGCAGCGGCATCAAGAGTGTCTACCAGGCGACTCGGGCGATTGTCGAGCCGGCTGGCGCTCTCGCCCTGGCCGGTCTGATGAAATACGTCCGTGAGCGCAACTGTCTCGGTCAGAGCCTGGTGGCGATCAACTCCGGCGCCAATATGAATTTCGAACGACTGCGCTATGTGGCCGAACGGACCCTGATCGGCGAGCAGAAGGAAGCGCTGTTCGCGGTGACGATCCCCGAGCAGCCCGGCTCGTTGAAGCGCTTCTGCAGTGAGATGTTTGTCGAGCGCAATATCACCGAATTCAACTACCGCCTGGCCGCTCGCGACGCCGCACAGATTTTTGTCGGCATCGCCACCAACGGCAGCGAGCAGCGCCAGGCGTTCCGCGACGATCTCGTCCGTGGCGGCTTCCCCTGTGTCGATCTGACCGAAGATGAACTGGCGAAAACCCACGTTCGCTACATGGTCGGTGGCCGCTCTCCGGTGGTCGTTAACGAGCGCCTGTTCCGCTTCTGGTTCCCGGAGCGGCCGGGCGCGCTGGCCCGTTTCCTCGCCGCCATGGGCGCCGAATGGAACATCTCTCTGTTTCACTACCGCATGCATGGCGGCGATTTCGGTCGGGTCCTGGTCGGCCTGGAAATTCCCCGCGACCAGGAAGACCAGCTCACCTCGGTCCTCGCCAACCTCGGTTACCGTTACGTCGAGGAAACCGCTAATCAGGTTTACCAGCTGTTCCTCTGAGGACGTCCGGCCCCCTCGCCGCGCTGATTCCCTGTGCGGTGCCCAACTTCCGGAAAATTAATTGACAGTTTTACTCAGGCATGTTATCCGTTGACTCAAGCCTGGCGCCACTCAATCTGCCTGAGGAAAGGGACGTTGCCTGTGTTTGCGCAAATCAAGGAAGACATCTATTCGGTTTTCGATCGTGACCCCGCCGCCCGGGGAGTGCTCGAGATCATCTTCTGCTATCCCGGTCTGCACGCGGTCTGGTTTTATCGCATCGCCCACTGGTTCTGGGTGCGCGAGTTCTATTTTCTCGGCCGGTTCACTTCGCATCTCGGCCGCTTTTTTACCGGCATCGAAATCCATCCCGGTGCGAAAATCGGCAGCAAGTTCTTTATCGACCACGGTATGGGTGTGGTGATCGGCGAGACCGCTGAAATCGGTGACAACGTCACCCTCTACCACGGCGTGACCCTCGGTGGTGTCACCTGGGACAAGGTCAAGCGCCATCCGACTGTCGAGGACAACGTGGTCATCGGCTCGGGCGCCAAAGTGCTCGGGCCGTTTACCGTCGGCAAGGGGGCCAAGGTCGGTTCCAATTCGGTGGTGGTCAAGGAAGTGCCGCAAAACGCCACGGTGGTCGGTATTCCTGGCCGGATGGTTCTGCAGGCCGAGCAGAAAGTCGAGACAGAGCGCCCCGATCTTGAGCATGGCAAGCTTCCCGACCCGGAGGCCAGAGCGATCAGTTGTCTGAACGACCAGGTGCGCAGTCTGGAAAAAAAGGTTGCCGAGCTGACCGCCCGGCTCGATGCACAGGCGGGCGATAAGCCGGCCAGGCGGACCAGCACTCGCAAGTCGACGGCGACCAGCGGTACCAAAATGCCGCGTGCGACCAGGTCGACGACCAAGAGTTAAAACGATGCGTCTCTCCACCAAGGCCCAGTATGCGGTGCGTGCCATGGTTAGCCTGAGCCTCCATTCGGCGGGCGAGCCGGTTTCCCTGCGCGACATCGCCGGTCGGGAAGGCCTCTCCCTGACCTATCTGGAGCAGCTGTTCGTCAAGCTGCGTAAAGGGGAGATCGTCACCAGTGTGCGCGGTCCCGGTGGCGGTTACCTGCTGGCCAGAGCGGCCGACCAGATCCGCGTCGACGAGATCATCGACAGCGTTGAGGAGTCGCTGCAGCCGGTCGCCTGCCTGGACGGGCAGGGTGGTTGCGCCTGCAACGACCAGTGCGTCACCCACACCGTCTGGGCCGGTCTCGGCGAGCGGATCCGCGGCTTCCTGGCGTCGATGACCCTGGCCGACCTGACTGCCGAAGCCCGGGACAAGTTGCGTCGGGGCGAATGTTGATGGGTTGGTCTGGGTTGGTCGCCGTTGAATTGTCGATACGTTGAATCGGTTAATCGTTAACAAAAGCTATTAAAGGATGCCTGCGCCCTGCGTGATTCATCTGCTAACCAGGGGAAAGTCACGTTTTTGCAGATTGTTACATGTCTTTATTTGAGAACATAGTCTAGCTTTTCGACTCAACCGTCGGAGGATATTTAAGAAGTGAAAATCTACCTTGACTACAATGCGACCACGCCGGTACGGCCGGAGGTTCTCGACGCGATGCTGCCGTTTTATCGCAGCCATTTCGGCAACCCGTCGAGTGTCCACTGGGCCGGCCGGGAAGTGGCCGGGGCGGTCGAAAAGGCCCGCGAACAGGTTGCCCGCCTGATCAACGCGTCGCCGGCGGAAATCGTCTTCGTCTCCTGTGGCAGCGAAGGTGACAACATGGCGATCAAGGGGACGGCCGACGCCCTGCGCGACAAGGGACGGCATATCATCACCACCGCAGTGGAACATCCGGCGGTGCTGGAAGTTTGCCAGTACCTGGAGAAGAACGGTTACCAGGTGACCTATCTCCCGGTCGATTCGGACGGCCTGCTCGACCTGGCCGAACTGGAGCGGGCGATCACCGAGCAGACGATCCTGATTTCGGTGATGTGGGCCAACAACGAAACCGGCAATATCTATCCGATCGAAGAGATCGGCAAAATCGCCCGCAAATACAAGGTCCGCCTGCATACCGACGCCGTGCAGGCGATCGGCAAGCTGCCGGTCGATGTCCAGCAGGCCAATATCGACCTGCTGGTCATCTCCGGACACAAGATCGGCGCTCCCAAGGGAGTCGGTGCCCTCTACATCCGGCGCGGCACCCGCCTGACCCAGCTGCTGCACGGCGGGCATCAGGAGCGTAACCGGCGGGCCGGTACGCACAACGTCGCCGGGATTGTCGGCCTTGGCAAGGCCTGCGAGCTGGTCGGCGAGGAGCAACCCGCTTACTACCGCCGGGTTCGAGCCCTGCGCGACAAGTTGGAGGACGGGCTGCTGGCCGCGACCCCCGATGTCAAGCTGAACGGCACGCCGGACCGCGATCTGCGCCTGCCGAACACTCTGAACATGAGCTTCGCCTACATCGAGGGGGAGTCGCTGCTGCTCAACCTCGACATGTTCGGCATCGCCGCCTCATCCGGTTCGGCCTGTACCTCGGGCTCCCTGGAGCCTTCCCATGTCATGGGGGCGATGTGCGTCGAGGTGACCCTGGCGCATTCAAGCACCCGTTTCAGCCTCGGTCCGGAGACGAGTGCCGCCGAGATCGACCAGGTTCTCGAGGTTCTGCCGCCGACCGTGCAGCGCCTGCGCGACATGAGTCCGCTCTACAACTGCGGCCGCACCGCCGAAGGGTGCGAGACCTGCGAGACGATCCGGCGGATTTAGGAAGCTGTTGATTCGTTGATTCGGTTATTCGTTTAAACGAATCAACCATCAACGCATCAACCATCAACGTTTAACCCGAAAACGGAGTCTTCCCATGTATACAGATAAAGTCATGGATCATTTCACCAACCCGCGCAATGTCGGCGAGATTGAAAATGCTGACGGGGTCGGCGAGGTCGGCAACGCCTCCTGCGGCGACATCATGAAGATCTTCCTCAAGGTCGAGGACGATGTCATCAAGGACGTCAAGTTCAAAACCTTCGGCTGCGGTGCTGCCATCGCCACCTCCTCCATGGTGACCGAAATGGCGATCGGCAAGACCATCGACCAAGCGCTGGAACTGACCAACCAGGCGGTCGCTGAGGCTCTCGATGGTCTGCCGGCGCAAAAGATGCACTGCTCGAACCTCGCCGCTGATGCTCTGCACGAAGCGATCAAGAACTACCGCGAGACGCATGGCGGCTAACAATCTGAGGCTTGAGGCTGGGGACTGGGGACTGCAACAACGGCTTTGCCAGTCTCCAGCCTCCAGCGGCCAGTCCCTGATCCTGCCCTCCAGTCCCAGCCCTCAGGCCCCGACCGATGATTGAGCCCGGCACAAGAGTGGTGGTCGCCATGAGTGGCGGTGTCGATTCCTCAGTGGCTGCGGCCCTGCTCAAAGAGCGCGGCTGCGAGGTGATCGGCATCACCATGCAGATCTGGGACTATTCCAGTTTTACGGAACGGCATGGCGAAGCGCACGGCACCTGCTGCTCCCTCGACGACGTTCATGATGCGCGCCGGGTCGCCGAGCAGATCGGGATACCGTTCTACGTGGTCAATTTCGAGGATCGCTTCGAGCAGGAGGTGATCGACCGCTTCTGTGACGACTACTTCAGCGGACGCACCCCCAATCCCTGTATCCTCTGCAACCAGATCCTCAAGTTCGATATCCTGCTGCGCCGCGCTCTGGAACTGCAGGCCGATTACCTGGTGACCGGGCACTATGCACGGATCGCAGCGGCTAACGGCGGCTATGCGCTGCGCAAGGGAGTCGATGCCGACAAAGACCAGAGCTACTTTCTGTTTACGCTGACCCGGCAGCAGTTGCGGTATGTCCGGTTTCCGCTGGGCGACATGACCAAGAACGAGGTGCGCGCCCACGCTGCCCGGCTCGGGCTGCGGGTTGCCGAGAAGGCCGAGAGTCAGGATATCTGTTTCGTTCCGGATGGTGACTACGTGCGTTTTCTCGAAGAACGGCGCGGTCCCGGTACCATGGACGGCGAGATCGTCCATGTCGATGGCACTGTCCTCGGCCAGCACCAGGGGACCTACCGCTACACCATCGGCCAGCGCCGGGGGCTGGGGCTCTCCTGGCCGCGACCGCTGTTCGTGGTGGCGATCGATGCCGCCCGGCGGCGAGTGATCGTCGGCGAAAAAGAGCGACTGCTGACGTCCGGTTGCCGGCTGGAGCGGGTCAACTGGCTAAGCGATGCGCCGGAAGTCGGCGGCACTCTGCAGGCAGACTGTCGAATCCGTTACCGCCATCACGAAGTGCCGTCGCAAATTGTTCGTCGCGATGACGACCATGTCGAAGTCTTCTTCGCAGAGCCGCAGAGTGGCGTGACCCCCGGACAGGCGACGGTCTTCTATCGCGGCGATCAGGTTCTTGGCGGTGGCTGGATCGTTGACTCTTGCGAATGAAACCAATAGCGAACCTGAAATTGATCCGGCCGTTTGTTGACAATTCATTCAAAAACCGGTTGAACGCTGAGACGCGGAGCCGCGGAGAGAGGATCCTGTTGAGCCAGGTCTTTCCTCTGCGCCTTCGCTCCTCCGCGTCAAATCAGGTTGCCTTGAGAAGTCATCCCTGATGGAGCCGTCCGAGCCTTCAGCAACCGCGCCATCGGTCGCTTTCGCCACTCTCGGCTGCAAGACCAACCAGTTCGAGTCGGCAGCCATGCAGGAGCAATTGAGCGCTGCCGGCTATCGGGCGGTACCGTTTGCCGACGGTGCCGACCTGGTGATCGTCAATACCTGCACGGTGACCAATGCCACTGATGCCCAGTCGCGCAACCTGATCCGGCGGGCGCGACGCCTCAATCCCGGCTGTCGGGTGGTGGTGACCGGCTGTTACGCTCAGGTCGATCCGCAGGCGCTGGCCAGTCTGCCCGGGGTCGCCGTGGTGATCGGCAACGACGAGAAGCGTCGTCTGCTCGACTATGTCGTTGCCGAATCGACCGGTCAGACCATCGCTGTCGGCGATATCCGTACCAGCCGCAGTGCGGTCGCGCCGCCGCCGTTGACGAGTTTTGCCGGGCGCAGTCGCGCCTTTGTGCAGATCCAGAACGGCTGCGACGCTTTCTGCAGCTACTGCATCATCCCGTTCGCCCGCGGGGTCAGTCGCTCGTCGGCCGTCGCCGATGTCGAGCAACAGGTCGTCTCCCTGCTGGCGGCCGGCTACGCCGAAATTGTCCTGACCGGCATCCATATCGGCGGCTACGGCAAAGACTTGTCGCCGCCGGTCTCGCTGCTGCAGCTGCTGCAGTCCCTTCTGGAGAAGACGGGCGTGCGCCGGTTGCGCCTCGGCTCCATCGAACCGACGGAGCTCCCTGATGCCCTGCTCGACCTGGTCGCGAACTCCGCTGCAATCTGTCCCCATTTTCATGTCCCCCTGCAGTCTGGCGATAATGCCGTGCTGCGCCGGATGCAACGGACTTATGACCGGGAGCTGTTCCGTGAGCGGATCATGGCGATCCATGCCCGGCTGCCCCATGCCGGCATCGGTCTCGATGTGATCACCGGGTTTCCCGGCGAGACCGAACAGGAGTTCGCCAATACCTGCCGCCTGATCGAGGGGCTGCCGGTCAGCGATCTGCATGTCTTCCCGTACAGCCGGCGCCCCGGGACCGTGGCGGCCGCTTTTGCCGACCAGGTGCCGGGGGATGTCAGCCGGCAGCGGGCCGAGTCGTTACGGCAGCTCGCTGCCGCCAAGCAGCGCGCCTTCGCCGGACGATTCATCGGCGAGACCCTGGAAGTCGTTGTTGAGAACAGCGACGACGGCATGCTGCGCGGGGTCTCGCGCAACTATCTCGACGTCTGTTTTGCCGGCCCGAATACGGTGCGCGGTCAGGCCGTCCCGGTCAGAATCGTCGGCATTGTCGATGACCATCTGACCGGAGAACTGCTGGCCGGACCCAAAGCTGATGACTTTTTGTCGAAAACTTGAAAAAATGCTTGCTTTGGTCGCTCCGCGCATGCTATCAATGCATATCCATAGAAGTTTGTGTCTTTATGCCTGGCTCGATGAGAAAATATAGCTGATCCGTTCGGAGCGAACCACGCAGACCTTCTGGCTGAGTGGTTTTTGTGTTTGGCTCGGCAAAAGGACGCAACAAGCACCCCCCAGGGGAGAAAAAAAGAAGGAGTTTCAAATGGCAGAAGGTACTGTGAAATGGTTCAATGATGCTAAAGGTTTCGGGTTTATTCAGCAGGACAACGGCCCGGATGTGTTCGTCCACTTTTCTCAGATCCAGGGCGATGGTTTCAAGTCCCTTGCTGAAGGGGAGCGTGTCAGCTTTGATGTGTCCGATGGTCAGAAGGGTCCGCAGGCCAGCAATGTCGTCAAAATCTGATCTGGCACCGATGAAATAATGAACGGCCGGCCATCGGGCCGGTACCGGGCATAACGGAAAGCCCCCGCATTCTTGAGAATGCGGGGGCTTTTTTCATGCGGGTTTCAGCCTTTACGGTTATTTCTGCGCTGCCGCCTCCTGGGCGTCGACCACGGCGACAGCGGCCATGTTGACGATCTCGGCGACCGAGTCACCGCGCTGCAGGACGTGCACCGGCTTCTTCATCCCCATGAGGATCGGACCGATCTGTTCGGCGCCGCCGAGTTTGTGCAGCAGTTTGTAGGCGATGTTGCCCGATTGCAGGTCGGGGAAAATGAAGACATTGGCATCCCCTTTCAGGGTTGAGAAGGGGTACTGCCGTTCGACCAGGTCAGGATCGAGAGCGACGTTGGCCTGGATCTCGCCGTCGACGATCAAGTCCGGCGACTGCTGCTTCACCAGAGCCGTGGCGCGTTTGACCTTGCTGGTCAACGGATGCTCGGCACTCCCGAAGTTGGAGAAGGAGAGCATGGCCACCTTGGGTTCAAAATCGAAATGGCGCGCCTTCTTGGCGGTCAGAATCGCTGTCTCTGCCAGCTCTTCGGCGGTCGGTTCGATGGTGACGGTGGTATCGGCAAAGAAGGTGGCCTCCTTTTTGGTGACCATCATGTACATGCCGTGCACCTTGGACAGCCCCTCCTGTTTGCCGATCACTTCCAGTGCCGGTCGGATGGTTTCCGGATAGTGATGGTTGATACCGGACAACAGAGTGTCGGCGTCGCCCTTGAGGACCATCATGGAACCGAAGTGGTTGCGGCTCTTGCGCATGGTCCGCCGGGCCTCGGCCAGAGTCACCCCCTTGCGCTGGCGCATCCGGAAGTATTCATCGGAATAGTCCTCGACCTTGTCATGGATGGACGGGTCGATGATGACAATTCCGCTCAGGTCGACATTGAGACCTGCGGCGTTTGCCCTGATCTCGGCCTCATCGCCGAGCAGGATCGGTTTGGCAATCCCCTCTTCGACCAGAATATACGCCGCACGCAGAATCTTTTCCTCTTCGCCTTCCGGAAAGACGATCCGTTTCGGGCAGGTTTTGGCCTTGTTGATCAGGGTGCGCATGATCTGCTTGGAGCGGCCCTGCATCGCCTCCAGGGTCTCCTTGTACTTGTCCATGTCTTCGATGGGGCGCCGGGCCACGCCTGAATCCATGGCGGCCTGGGCGACGGCCGGGGCGACATGCAGCAGCACCCGGGGATCGAAGGGCTTGGGAATAATGTATTCGCGACCGAAGGTGATGACTTCACCACCGTAGGCCTTGCGTACCGAGTCGGGAACGTCTTCCTTGGCCAGTTCTGCCAGGGCTTTGACGGCAGCCAGCTTCATTTCACTGTTGATAGCGCTGGCGTGGGTGTCGAGGGCACCGCGGAACAGAAACGGGAAACAGAGGACATTGTTGACCTGGTTGTTGTAATCGGAGCGGCCGGTACCGATGATCACGTCATCGCGCACAGCCTTGGCTTCGGGCGGCGTGATCTCCGGGTCGGGATTGGCCATGGCGAAGACGATGGGATCTTTTGCCATCGATTTGAGCATGGCCGGAGTCAGGGCCCCTTTGGCGGAGACGCCGAAGAAGATATCCGCGCCGACCATCGCCTCCTCGAGGGTTCGGGCATCGGTTTCGGCGGCCAGACGCTCCTTGTAATCGTTCATGCCGACGGTGCGCCCCTTGTAGATGACCCCTTTGGTGTCGCAGAGGATGACGTTGTTCTTGTCGATGCCCATGGTGATCGCCAGGTTGGCACAGGCGATGCCGGCGGCGCCGGCACCGTTGACGACGATCTTGACTTCTTCGATCTTCTTGCCAATGATTTCAAGAGCATTGATCATGCCGGCAGCGGAGATGATCGCGGTGCCATGCTGATCGTCGTGAAAGACCGGGATATCCATGATCTCCTGGAGCTTCTCCTCGATGTAGAAGCATTCCGGTCCCTTGATATCCTCGAGGTTGATGCCGCCAAAGGTCGGTTCGAGCAGCTTGACGGTGCGGATCAACTCATCGGGATCCTTGGTGTCGAGTTCGATGTCGAAAACATCGACATCGGCGAAGCTTTTAAACAGAACCCCCTTGCCTTCCATGACCGGTTTGCCGGCCAGGGCGCCGATGTCACCGAGGCCGAGAACGGCGGTGCCGTTGGAGACGACGGCCACCAGGTTCCCCTTGGCGGTGTACAGGTAGGCATCGTTCGGATTCTTTTCGATTTCCAGGCAGGGCTCAGCGACGCCGGGGCTGTAGGCCAGGGCGAGATCCCTGCTGGTGGCACACGGTTTGGTGGTGATGACTTCGATTTTTCCTTTACGCCCCATGGAGTGATAGTCAAGGGCTTCCTGCCGTTTCGACATGGTCGGTTCCTCTCTGCTAGGTGTCAGGTGAAGTTGTCGGGATACCGGATGGGCATGATGGAACGGTTTTTTGGTAGGCTAAAAAAGTTTAGCCGTATTAAAAAATTGATAATGCCCCGGTCGGTTAATGTCAAGTAAAAACGACGTTTGTCACGACTCCGCAGCCGGTTTCATCGTGCGATGACGGGTCAGTCGGGCCATGTGTGTGCCGGCTGAGGACTGGCTATAAAAATACCGTTTTTACTCGTCTCGTCAAGTAGAGACACACGCATGTTCACCGAATTTACTCCATAGACGAGCCGTCGCCCAAGTTCTCTCGTTTGCCGGAAAGATTTCCCTTTGCCTGATCGGTCGATTTTGCTAGTTTCGTCACTATGGACAACCGAGCTATTCTCAGGAAAATCCCTCTGTTTGCCGGTTTGCAGGATGACGAACTCGATGCGGTCTTTCGCCTCGGCCGGGTGCGCGAGCATCCGCGTGGCGATCTGCTCTTTTCCGAAGGGGAACGAGCGGCCGGTTTCTACGTGGTCATCGACGGCAAAGTGAAGATCTATAAGCTCTCCGCCGAGGGGAAAGAGCGGATCCTGCACATTGTCGCCGCCGGCGGCACCTTTGCCGAGGCCGCCATTTTTGGTGACGGCCGCTATCCCGCCTATGCGGAGACCCTGCAGAAGGCCCACCTGCTGTTTCTCCCCAGGGAGAGCTTCCTGGGGCTGCTGCTGGAGAACGGGCGGATCGCCGTCAACATGATTGCCGGACTCTCGCGGTTTCTGCGCCAGTTCGCCCTGCAGATCGAAGAGCTGACCTTCAAGGATGTGCCGTCGCGCCTGGCCCGTTACCTGCTCGATCTCTCCCGCGGCAAGAACGGTCAGGTCGAGCTGCCGATTTCCAAAAGCCAGCTCGCCTCCAATCTCGGCACGGTGAGCGAGACCCTGTCACGGACCCTGCGCAAGCTGTCCGACGATGAGCTGATCCGCGTGCGTGGCAAAGAGGTCAGTATTCTCGATGTCGAGCGCCTCGAGGAGCTCGCCGACAAATGCAAGGAAGGCTGAATTCTTTTGATGCAGATCAAACCGTTTGTTGCGACCGGGCCCTAGACTGGCGGCTATGACTCCGACACTCCGCTCCTTTCTGTGCGCTCTGTGCGTCGCCGGTCTGCTGGTTGCCGCCGGTTGCACCCCGGCGATCCCTCCCGCCGCCATCGATACCGAACCGCTCCGCCCGCTGACACGCCTGTCTGCCGACCAGCCGTTCGCGGCCAACGACCAGGGGAGTTCTCTGGCGTTTGCCGACCACGGTCTGCATCTCATGCCGCTGCCAGACGGCGCTGCCGCTCTGCTCGACCGTCGTCGTCCGCTCGCCCTCGCCTGGTCACCAGACGGCGAGCGGCTTGCCGCAGTCTTCGACAAGGAGCCAGCGACGCTGCAGCTGGTACTCTACACACGAGACGGCGAACCGGTTGATTCGCGGCAGCTGCCGCTGCGGCTGTCGACGCTGCGCTGGAGCCGGCGCGGCGACCTGCTGCTGGCCGGCTACACGCTGACGACCTACCGGTTCGGCAGTAACCTCACTCAGACCCTGCACCTGCTGACTGTTGACGGTGGTAACGAGACGCGGACCCTCGCGGATACAACCCTGAAACCGTCGACGGCCAGACGTTACGCCGAGCACCTCGATACTCTGCTTCAGGTCGAGTTTTCCGTGGCCGGTGACGAACTGGTCTTTACCCGTCTGCACGATCCCCCGGAGTTTCCCCCCTACCTGCAGCTCGGCCTGCGCAACTGGCAGGTCGAACGCCACCGGGTGCTGGCGCAGCTGCCGGTCATGCCGACCCGTCTGCGTTTCGTGCCGTCGCGCGAGCAGGTTCGGGTGATGGCAGCAAGCGGTGACATCGCCCTGATTCCGCTCTGGCAGGACGAGCAGGGCGGGGCGCCCCGCTTCAGCGCGGACAGTGCCCCGGCGGCAGTCTCGCCGACAGGGCGTTACCGTCTTCAGGAGGGGGCGCTGTTCGACGAGGAGCGCCTGCTGGTGCAGTGGCCTTCCGCCAGTCGCATCCAGTTTCTCTCAGGCGGCCGTTTCCTGCTCGCCGATGGCCACAGGCTCTATCTCGGCGATGGTTTGCAGGGCGAGGCTCTGCCGGTATACCGGGAGCACGACTGGACCTTGCGCCGCTGGCTGCACGAAGGGCTGATCGCGCCGGTCGACTACCGTCGTCTGGACAAAGACCTGAATCCGTGAGGAGAGAGGGTGAGGGGTGAGGCGTAAAATCTCCGACGAAAACGGCTCTTTTGATTTTTTCTGCTCACTCATTACGCCACACTCCACACGGCTCTACCGGAGAGAAGACTGATGCGACTGAATAAACTCTGTTTGCTGCTGACTGTCCCGGCGCTGCTGGCCATGGCGACACCGGTACTCGCCGACGCCTGCCTCGATTGTCACCGCACGGCGACCCCGGGCGCGGTCGCCCAGTGGCAGGGGAGCGCTCATTTCGACAAAGTCAGCTGCGCCGGCTGTCACGGCGAGGACCACCAGGCGATGCTCGATGGCCGTCAGGCGGTCGATGCCGGCGTCTGCGGCCGCTGTCACGAGCGGGCCTACGCCGAGCATGTTGCCAGCCGGCACGGCCTGAGCCTGCAGGCGGGCTGGGGCTGCACCCGGACTCTGCCGGACCGCGATCCGCGCGAGTGCCGCTTCTGTCATGAAGAGGGGAGTACCGAGCCGAAAGCGACGGTGCACTGTGCACGGTTTCTTGCCCAGACCGCCGAGATGCGCAGTCTCGGCTGCAACCGCTGTCACCAGGTGGAGAGCTCCTGCGCGTCGTGCCATACCAATCATCTGACCGATCTGGAGCCGATCCGCCGCCCCGAGGCTTGCGCCACCTGTCACATGGGGCCGGACCATCCGCAGTGGGAGATGTGGCAGACCTCCCGCCACGGCGTGCTGTATACCACCATGGGCGAGCAGGTCGGCCCGTCCTGCCAGACCTGCCACATGCCGGACGGCAGCCACGATGTCTCCTTCGGCATTACCCTGACATCGGCCATGGCGCCCCTTGACGCAACGCTGCGTGCCAGCCGCCGCGACGAAATGCTCGGCGTCTGCCAGAGCTGCCATGCGCGCGGTTTTGCCGAGCGCGATCTGCAGAGCAGCGATGCCGTGCGCACCCAGAGTGTTGCCCTGGTCAAGGAGGCGACCGCGATCGTCCAGGATCTGAACGATCGTAACCTGCTGGTGCCGGCACCGAGCGAACGCCCGCCGCACCCGCTGCTCGGGCAGAAGCTGGTGGTCGACGGGCAGATGCTCTATGAAGATTACTCGCACATCGAGCGGCTGTTGTTCAAGATGAAGAAGTACGACCTGGCCAAGGCGGTCAAGGGCGCCTATCATCAGAACCCGGCTTATACCCACTGGTACGGCAACGCCGAACTCAAGCTGACCCTGGTCGACATCAAGGCCGAGGCCCACCGCCTGCGCGGCGCGCCGGTCGCCAGTGCTGCGGCCGACGGTCAAGGTCGCAGCGACCCGTCTGCCGATGTCGAGCAGGAGCTGCGGGCGCTGAAGAACAAGTACGAGCGCGGCGCCATCGATGCACAGAGCTATGCGAGCGAGCGGGCCCGCCTGCTCGACGGTCTGACGACTCCCGGGCGTTGATGCTGGGCGATTTTTGCTGCGCCGGAAATTTGATCTCTGTCAATGAGTTGCCGCCGAACTGCTGGTAAGGTTGCTCCCAACAGACAGCAAAATGACCTTGCCAAGGAGTCGTCACCATGAAACGTAAAATCGTCAGGATTGATGAAGAGAAATGCAACGGCTGCGGCCTGTGCGTGCCGTCCTGTGCCGAGGGCGCCATCCAGATCATCGACGGCAAAGCCCGCCTGCTCGCCGACAACCTCTGTGACGGCCTCGGCGCCTGTCTCGGCGATTGTCCGCTGGACGCGATCACCATCGAAGAGCGCGATGCCGACGAATTCGACGAGACCGAGGTCGCAAAGCATCTGCAAAAGATCGGTCGTGACCCGGAACCGCACGGGGCGCCGGCCGCGCATGGCCATCCTCTCTCTGCGGAGCAGGGCGGCTGCCCTTCGGCCCGGGTGCAGAGTTTCGCTCCGGCCGCGGTCGGCGGCTGTCCGTCGGCCCGGACCCAGAGCTTCGAGAAGCCGACCTCAAAGGCTGCGGCCGACTCCAGACCGTCCCGCCTGGCCCAGTGGCCGATCCAACTGCACCTGGTGCCGCCGACCGCCCCCTTCTTCCAGAACGCCGACCTGCTGCTCGCTGCCGACTGCGCACCATTTGCCTACGCCGATTTCCAGGAGGATCTGCTGCAGGGGAAAGCCCTGGCGATTGCCTGTCCGAAACTCGACGATACCAGCCCCTATGTCGACAAACTGGCGGCGATGATCGTGCAGAGCAATCTGCAAAGCATCACGGTGGTGCACATGGAAGTCCCCTGCTGCAACGGCCTGATCTTTATGGCCCGGCAGGCGGTGGCCAAGAGTGGTCGCGAGATTCCGGTCGAAACCGTCTGCATCGGTATCCGCGGGGATAAGATGGCATAAGTTCATCACAAATTCCGGGGTGTCGGGTTGTGACGTCTTCTACATCATCCCTGTCATCTGCAGCAGATAGAGCAGGCCGGTCAGGGAGAGGGCGCTCAGCAGAGTGGTGATGAAGATGGCGCCGGCGACCAGGTCGGGGCGCGTACCGAAGCGCAGGGCGTAGAGAAGGGGGAGTACTGCCGCCGGGGTGCTGGTCTGCAGGATGAGGACCGCCCGGGTGATGCCGTCGATGCCGAGCAGCGCCGTCAGCATCCAGGCGACCGCCGGGGCCAGCAGCAGACGCATGCCGCTGCTCAGGGCGAGAAAGCCGGGGTGCGCTACGAGCCGGGTCCGGGCCAGCTGCATGCCGAGCAACACCAGCATCAGCGGGATGGCCGCCTGGCCGAGCAGTTCGACGGGGCGCAGCACAAACTCCGGGGGGACGATCGCCAACGCCTTGAGCAGCAGAGCCAGCACCAGGGCGTGAAAGATCGGGATGCGCAGGGCGTTGCCGACTGCGTCTCGTAGCGGGGCGCCACCCCCCTGGGCGAGTACAATGGCCAGAGTACTCAACGGGATGTTGAAGAGGACGAAGGTCAGCACCGAGACCTCCAGGCCGGCGGCGCCGAAAGCGAACCACGACAGCGGCAGGCCGAAATTGCCGACATTCATCATCACCGTCGACAACGACAGGGCGGCGCGCCGGTCGGCGGTCATCCGCAGGAGCCGGCCGGTGCCGACGGCTATTGCCAGCAGGGTCAGGGTGTAGAGAACCATGAACAGGAAGATGTCGGTCGCCAGGTCGACTCGGATCTGCTGTTTCATCAACGCTGCGAACACCAGGGCCGGCGAAAAGAGATAGAGAGAGGCGTTGGTCAGGGTCCGGAAGTCGAGGGTGAACTTGCGTTCGAGAAGATACCCCGAGAAGATGATCAGAAAGACCGGCAGGATGATGTTGATGAAGAGCATGGCAGTTCCGGCAGCAGATGAGGGCCGAGGGGGGGTGCCACCTGGCCGATGATCCGTGGTCTGTTGGGCCGTATGTTATTCGTTGCGCAGGTAGGCCGCCGGTTTCTGACCGAGAGCCTTCCAGGTGCCGAGCAGACCGAGGAGCAGGGTCAGGCCGATACCGAGCAGGATGGTCGTGATGATCAGCCCCGGATGGAGCCGGAAAGGGGCGTGCAAAAGCCCTTTGACGATGCCGGCCGAGGCCAGGCTCCCCACCAGCAGGCTGGTCAGTCCGGCGGCCAGACCGATCAGCAGGAACTCGGCGGCGAACGCGGTCAGGATGTTCCAGCGGGTGGCGCCGCACACTTTGAAGATCACGGCGTCGTTGATGCGCCGGTGCTGATCGGCGGAGACCGCCCCTCCCAGAACCAGAAAGCCGCTGAGCAGGGCGATGCCGGCCATGCCGCGAAAGGCGGCGCCGAACTTCTCGAGAGTCCGCGAGACGTTGCGCAAAATCTCGCGGGTGCTGATCACCGAGATGTTGGGAAATGCCCGGGTCAGAACCCGAAAGACCTCCTCCTGGCGATGCTCCGGCAGATGCAGGCTGGCCAGGTGCGTCTGGGGGGCGTCCTCCAGGGTTCCCGGCGCGAACAGGATGGCAAAGTTCAGCTCCAGCGTCGACCAGTCGACCTCCCGCAGACTGGCGATCTCCGCAGTGATGTCCCGACCGAGAATGTTGACGGTCAGGGTGTCGCCGATCCCCACGTTGAATCCCCTGGCCAGATCGGCCGTCAGTGAAATCCTTGCCGGCCCGCGATAGTCGGCTGGCCACCAGTCGCCGGCAACAATCTCGGTCTTCTCGGGCATTTGCGTCGCATAACTGAGAAACCGGTCGCCGCGCACCGCCCACTGCACCTCCGGCGCAATGCTGGCCTGTTCCACCGGCCTGCCGGCAATGGCGACAATCCGGCCGCGCAGGGTCGGGTAGCGTTCGACGCGGCTCACTTCGGGCAGGCTGCGCGCCAACGCTTCAAACCGCTCCACCTGGTGGCTCTGCAGATCGAGGAGAAAGAAGGCCGGGGCCTGTTGTGGCACATTCTCGCTGACCATGTCGTTCAGGTTGGCCTGAACGGCGATAACGATCACCAGTGTGGTCAGTCCGAGACCGAGGGAGAACAGCGCATTACCCGCCGACGAGCCGCGCCGGTGGAGATTGCCGAGACCGAGGCGCAGGGCGGGGTGACGCGGCCGTGGCAGTCGGCGGGCCAGAGCGACGGTCAGGATGGCCGCCAGGCGGAACAGACCGAAACAGACGGTGGCGCCGCCGATGAACCAGAGAGCAAGCCGCTTGTCGCTGCTGATGGTCAAGGCGAGGGCGGCCAGAGCGAGGGCGGCGAGGACGATGGCCGCCCAGACTGCCGGACCGGGACTCTGTTCGGCGGCGTGCCGGTAGCCGCGGAACAGGATCGCCGGCGACACCCGCCGCACCGTACCGAGCGGCTTCAGAGAGAAGGCCAGAGCGGTCAACAGGCCGAACAGGGCGGCCCCGAGCAAGACTTCGCCGTGCAGCGCCGGCGCCAGCGGCAGGGGCAGCCGGTCACCGGCGAGGCCGACCAGCAGCCAGGGGACGGCTGCGCCGGCCAGCAGACCGCAACCGGAGCCGATGGCGCCGAGCAGCAGCACCTGCAGCAGGTAAGCGGTAAAGACCAGCCGGGTCGGCGCTCCCAGGCATTTCATGGTCGCGATGTTGACGATCTTGCCGTGCAGGTAACCGCGCACCGCGCCGTAGACACCGAGGCCGCCGACCAGCAGGGCGCAGAGGCCGAGCAGGGTGAGATTCAGGTTGAGGCGATCGAGAAAGAAGCGGACCCGTGGGGCGGCTTCGCGCCAGGTGCGCAGCTGCCAGCCGGCCCCGGGAAAACTCTGCTGCAGTTCCGCCTTGACATCTTCAACCGTTTCCCGATCCGGCAGGCGCAATCGGTAGGCATGTTCGGTCAGACTCCCGGGCCGGACCAGACCGGTGGCCGCCAGGCCGGCATGGCTGACCATCAGGCGCGGGCCGAGATTGAAGGCGCGGATGGTGCGGTCCGGTTCGGATTCGATTATCCCGGTCAGGGTGAAGACCGACTCGCCGAGCCGGATGCGGTCGCCGAGCTGCAGCTCGAGCCGTTCCAGCAGCGACCGCTCCACCAGCGCTCCCGGCCCCTCGGCGGTGATAAACACGCTTTGCAGCGGCTGCGTCGGCTCGATCGCGATGCTGCCGTACAATGGATAAGCCGGGTCGACCGCTTTTACTTCGACCAGTTGACGGCGTTCACCGGTCAGGTCGGCGGCCATGCTGCGCATGGTCATGACATGAGAAACCTGGCCGAGGGCGGTGAGAAGGTTTAATGCCTGATCGTCGATCTCACGGTGGTGCAGGGAGATCTCCAGGTCGCCGCCGAGCAGGGAGCCGGCTTCGGCGAGCAGACCCTCCCTGGCCGAGGCGGTGAACGAGCCGATGCCGCTGATGGCGAAGACGCCGAGGAACAGGCAGGTCAGAAAGACGCCGAAGCCGCGGAACCCGCCGCGCATTTCACGACGCACCAGCCGGAGCGCCTGTTTGCAGAGCGTGCCGCCCGACTGCTCAGTCATCGGTGAGCTCGTGCAGGTGGCCGTCGGTCATCCGGATAATCCGGTGACAACGGGCCGCTAGCGCCTGATCGTGAGTCACCAGCACCATGGTGGTCAGGTGACGTTGCTGCAGGTCGAACAGCAGATCCATGACGTGCTCACCGGTCTCGCGGTCGAGATTGCCGGTCGGCTCGTCGGCCAGCAGCAGGGCAGGGGCGGCGACGAACGCCCGCGCCAGAGCGACCCGCTGCTGTTCGCCGCCGGAGAGTTCACCGGGGAAATGGTCGAGCCGCTGGCCGAGGCCGGTACTGATCAGAGCCTCCTTCGCGCGCTCCAGCGCATCTGCGGCGCCGGCGAATTCGAGGGGGAGGGCGACATTCTCCAGGGCGGTCATGGTGGCGACCAGATGGAAGGACTGGAAGACGATGCCGATCCGTTCCCGCCGGAAGCGGGCCAGTCCGTCTTCGCTCATGCCGGCCAGACTCGTGCCGGCAACCCGTACCGTCCCCGAAGTTGCCCGCTCCAGTCCGGCCAGCGCCATCAGCAGGGTAGTCTTGCCGGCACCCGACGGACCGACGATGCTGACGGTTTCGCCGGGAGCGACGTTCAGGTCGACGCCGCGCAGGATGTTGACCGGCCCGGCCCCGCCGACTAGACTGAGATGAAGGTCGATGATGTCGATCATGCGAAGGAGATCCCCTGTGCCGAGTAAGACGCTTGTTCTGTTGCTGCTGTCGTTGTGGCTGTCGGCCACGCCGGTGTCGGCCAATGCGACTGCCGAGGCAACGATTGCTGTTTTGGGTGACAGCCTGACGGCTGGCTACGGACTGGAGCGCCGGGATGCGTTTCCGGCGCAGCTGGAGAGAGCCTTGCGACAGTCCGGCTGGTCGGTGACGGTGCTCAATGCCGGCGTCTCCGGCGATACGACCGCCGGCGGCCTGGCGCGTCTCGACTGGCTGCTGGCCGACCGGCCGCAGGCGGTGATCGTCGCCCTCGGCGCCAACGATGCCCTGCGTGGTCTGCCGCCGGAGCAGAGTTTTAACAATCTGGATGCCATCCTTGAGCGGTTGCGGGCCGCCGGTGTCAGGGTGTTGCTGGCCGGCATGCTGGCTCCGCGGAACCTGGGTGACGACTACGTGAACCGGTTCGACCGGACCTACCCGGAACTCGCCGCCCGACACCAGGTCGCGCTCTATCCGTTTTTTCTCGCTGGGGTCGCCACCGAACCGGCGCTCAACCAGGCCGACGGCATCCATCCGAATGCCGCCGGTGTCGCCCGTATCGTCGAGCAGATTCTGCCGGATGTCATTCAGTTGCTCGAAATGCGCTAAAAACGGATACAGGCCAAATTTGAGGCTTTCGCAGAAAGTCCGAAATCGGATGGCTAAGCAAAAAACGCCAAATGCAAGGCGCGCAATTATCGAGCAATGAGGCGTAGTTCCATACGTCGAAGCAGCGAGATGATTGTGGCAACGCAGCAGTTGGTGAGTTTTTGCGACGCCATCAAATTTAATGTAGAGACACAGGGGCGCGAAGGGAAACCTCTAATCTGCCTCATTCTTCCTGGTTGAAGTTTTCTCCGCGTTGACGGCAATTTTCTCGTCCGGCCTGACCCACTGCCGTTACCGCAAATAGGCCTCGGTGACGTAGCGGCGCATCATGACGTGGGTGTTGAAGTAGTAGGCGTTCTTGCCGATGGCGTTCTTCATCACTTTGACCCAGCCGGGACGATCTTGATAATAGAGCGGCAGAATAATGGTCTCCATTTTGTGATAAAGGTCTTCGACATCCTCGTCGGAATGGTTGACCTCGACGGTGGTCTCCGTCGGTGGCGGCCCGATTGACCAGCCGGTCACCCCCTCGATGTGTCCCTCGATCCACCAGCCGTCCAGAACGCTGAAATTCGGCACGCCGTTCAGCGCCGCCTTCATGCCGCTGGTGCCGGATGCTTCCAGCGGGCGCAGCGGGTTGTTCAGCCAGAGATCGACGCCGGGGATCAGGCGGGCGGCGATATCCATGTTGTAGTTGGGGAGGTAGACCAGGCGGATGCGGTCGCCGAAATAGCGGGCCTGCTCCTGGATCTCCTGAATCATCCGCTTGCCGTGATCGTCGTGCGGGTGGGCCTTGCCACCGAACACCAGCTGCAGTTTGCCGTCGCCGAGCTCCAGCAGCCGCTCCGGGTCGCTGAAGATCATCTTGGCCCGTTTGTAGGCGGTTGCCCGACGGGCAAAGCCGATGGTCAGCAGATCCGGATCGAAATTCTGCCCGGTCACTTCCTGAATATACTGAAAAAGATAGGCTTTGGCGCCAACATGGGCGTCCCAGATCTCGTCGTCGGGAATATTGTCGACTCGGACCAGCACTTCCGGTTCGTTGGCCCAACCCGGCAGGTACCTGTCGAACACGGTCATCATGTAGGGCGAACACCAGGTGAACGGGTGGACACCATTGGTGATGGCATGTATCTCGAAGCCGGGGAAGAGGCTCTGGGAGACTTCCCCGTGCTTTTTGGCCACGCCATTGATGAAATGGGAGAGATTAAGGGCCAGCAGCGTCATGTTCATTTCATCGGCACCAGCCAGGGCTTTGATCAACGGCATGGGCACGACTTCCCCCATGACCTGTTGTACCAAGTCGTGGGGGAACCGGTCGTGGCCGGCTTCCACCGGTGTGTGGGTGGTAAAGACACATTGACTCTGGACCTTGTGAATATCCCAGGATGACAGTTCGTTGATGTCCGAGTCTTCGGTCGGCCGAAGGTGGTGATTGAGCAGTTCGAGGGTCAACAGACTGGCGTGCCCTTCATTCAGATGGTACTTGCGCACGCGGAAACCGAGAGTCTGGAGCAGGCGGGCGCCACCGATGCCGAGGACAATCTCCTGTTTCAGCCGGTAGCGCAGGTCGCCGCCGTACAGGTGGTCGGTGATGGTCCGGTCCCCGTCATCGTTGCCGGGAATGTCGGTGTCGAGGAACAGAACCGGAATTTCGCCACCGGTCGGGCTTTTCACCCGGTAGAGCCATGACTGCACCTTGACGTCCCGGCCCTCGATGGTCACCAGGGTCTTGCCCGGCAGCAGTTCAAGCATTTCCTCCGGTTTCCAGTCGACGGACCGTTCCTGCTGCCAGCCCTGGTTGTCGAACACCTGCCGGAAATAGCCCTTGCGGCTGAGCAGGGTCACGGCGACCAGCGGCAGTTTCAGGTCGGCCGCACTTTTGATGGTGTCACCGGCGAGCACGCCGAGCCCGCCGCTGTAGGTCGGGATCTCCGGCGCCAGACCGATCTCCATGGAAAAATAGGCGATGCGCTGTGTATCGGTAAAACGTCTCCAGTTGTGCATGGAATGACCTCGATAAGTTTGTGATTAATTTTTTTGTTTCAGAGGGTTAAGAGTATAAACTTCGGAACATTTCCGGGTTGTGATGTGCCGCAAAAAACCTGAAGCGATCACCGGGGCACCAGGAAGGTCAGGTATTGATGCCCTCGTAAAAAAACCGATGCAATGCGACGGCGCTGAGGCGCGGAGAAAAACCATGTCAAAAGATCCTCGCTCCGCGTCAAGGTCCGCTTGTATGCAGTTCGTCAAGAATAGCACAGTCGCGCCGGGTGTCATGCCGTGTGCGATTTATTCGTCCCGTTGCCGGCGGTGCACGGCGAGATGCCCCCAGGACTGGTCGATCGACATCATCTCCAGGGTGTTGACGTTGACATGTTCAGCCAGGTTGGCGATGAACCAGACAACTTCGGCGACATCTTCGGGGCGCAGCGGCTCGGTGCCGGCGTAGACCTGGTCGGCGCGCTGCCGGTCCCCCTTGAAACGGACCTCGGAGAATTCGCTCAGCGCCATTCCTGGCGCGATGTTGCTGGCGCGCACGCGGGTGCCGAGGAGGTCGGCGCGCAGGTTGCGGGTAAACTGCTCAACGAAAGCTTTGCTGCCGCCGTAGACATTGCCGCCGGGGTAGGGCCAGCTGCCGGCGGTCGAGCCGATGGTGATCACATGGCCACGGTTGCGCTCGACCATGGCCGGCAGGATCGCCCGCGTGCAGTAGACTACCCCCTTGATATTGGTGTCGATCATCGTCTCCCAGTCATCGAGGTCGGTCGCCCAGGCCGGCTCCAGGCCGAGGGCCAGCCCGGCATTGTTCAGCAGCAGATCGATCGCGCCGAGCTTCGGCAGAGCTTCCATGACGGCCGTACGGTCGCGCACGTCGAGGGTGAGGGTGGCCAGCACCGCGGCGCCGAGCTCGGCCTGCAGGGCGGCCAGACGCTCGCTGCGCCGGCCAAGCAGGATCAGTTGCCAGCCCCCTTCGGCAAAGCGGGCGGCGCAGGCGGCGCCGAAGCCGGATGTGGCGCCGGTAATCAGAACGGTTTTCGGCATGTGCTCCTCCGTCAGGCAATGGGATTGACGTCTGCACGATACTTGAGGAGACTTTGAGGCGCAAGGCGCAAAAATGTGATGATACGGGTTGACATACTTCACCGATTGCCTGATTGTCGGCGACCAGCTATGATAGCACCCCGAACGGCAATCAGCGAACAAGGAGTTCTGTCGTGATCCCGAAGCATTACCGTATTCATGTGGTTCTGATGGTCAGTGTCCTGGTCATGCTGGTCTACCCGATGATTACCGCCAAACCGGACAAGGATAAAGAGAGATTGGCGACCGAGGCCGCCAACCGTTTTCTGCAACGCATCGACGCCGGCGAATACGGGCCGGGCTGGGACGACGCCGCCAGCCTGCTCAAGAAGAGGATCCCCCGGGAACAGTGGGTCGTCAACCTCGCCCAATCGCGGGAAAGGACCGGTGCGCCGGTTGAGAGGGTTAAAGCGAAGGCGATCTATTCGCCGATGGCCCAGGACAGCCCGGAAGGGGAGTACATCGTTATCACCTACAAAACTGCTTTCGCCAGACAGAATCAGCTCAACGAAACTGTGACGGTCATGCTCGACCGTGACGCGCGCTGGCGAATCGCCGGCTATTTCGTGCAGTAGCGCCAGGGGTGCCACCGGCTGCGCAGTGGCCAGCAGCCACGCATTTCCGGTTGACAGTGGCGGGGGCGTGCTGCTATAAGTCTTCAACCATATCGGGCGATTAGCTCAGCGGGAGAGCACTCGCCTCACACGCGAGGGGTCGTTGGTTCAATCCCAACATCGCCCACCAAAGAAAACAAGGGGTTAGCTATCACGCTGGCCCCTTTTTTCATGCTTGAAACGTCCTGTGCGACCAAGTCTGCGACCATTCCACGAAGAAAATTTCCTGAGAGCAAAAAAAAGTCATTCTGAAGGTTTCTGAAGGGATTGCCGTTGGGTGCCCGTTTAAAAATGGCCGCCGGATGGGGCGTCCGGCGGCCGGGAAACTGGTGTCTGTCGTGGCACGTCGGGGAGGGAGGAATGCCTGACCTGAATCGGGCTAAGCAGATTCAGCGGGGGTTGACACCAGCTCCAAATTGTCGATCCTGACCGGCCAGATCACTTGCCGCTCCAGCAGCACATGGGCCATCGCCTCATCAACCCGCTTGTAGACGATCCCCATGCAGCCATCGAGGCGGCTGCCGTCGCAAATGGTGACCTTGTCCCCGTACTTGATCATGGTCCGGTCTTAACCTTCTACCCGTTCCTCCTCTTTGTGTTTCTCTGGCAGGCTCATCTCGCCCATGTCCTGGACTAAGGCCAACTCGTCGCTGCTGAACACCCGGTCGATATCGAGCAGGATCATGAACTGGTCATCGACCTTGCCCATACCCCGGATGTATTCGGTCCTGAGTTTACCCCCAAGGCGTGGTGGCGGTTCGATCTGGTCTGTATTGAGCTCCAGAACTTCGCGTACCGCATCAGCCAGCGCTCCGACCACCAGGGTTTCGTCGTCGACCTTTACCTCGATCACGATGATGCAGGTGTCCTGGGTCGTCTTTCCCTTGGACATGCCAAGCTTGAGCCGCATATCGACCACCGGCACCACCTGGCCGCGCAGGTTGATCACGCCCAGCATGTAGTCGGGTGTCTGCGGCACGCTGGTCACCGGAATCAGGCCCAGGATTTCCCGAGTCAGACTGACTTCAACACCAAAGAGCTCTTCATCGAGACAGAAGGTGACATATTGCTGGCTCTTTACCGTCGTGCGCTCTTCCATAGCGGTCACCCCCCATCAATACTTTTCAAAGTCATGATCAAACGGGTCACTGCCGCCACGAGACTCCTCTTTGGCGTCATGTGTTTTGGCTGAGCCGAAATGCATATCGCCCAGCCTGGCTACTTTGTGCTGAACTTGCTTCAGGGGGCGGGAGCTCCCACGGCGACCGAAAGAGATAGAACGTGCTCCAGAAACATCGAAAAAGGCCATGAGTTCAGAGAGTTGCTCTGCCTGGCTCGACAATTCTTCCGCAGTGCTGGACATCTCCTCGGAAGCGGAAGCGTTTTGCTGAATGACGCTGTCCAGCTGCTGGATGCTCTTGGCAATCTGTTCGGCGCCGGCATCCTGCTCACGACTTGCTGCAGCAATTTCCTGGACCAGTTCAGCCGTTTTCTGAATATTGGGGACCAATTCATTCAGGACAGTCCCAGCTCTTTCCGCGACCTCAACACTGTTGGTTGACAGCGCATTGATTTCGCCGGCGGCAACCTGGCTGCGCTCGGCAAGCTTGCGGACCTCCGCCGCGACCACCGCAAAGCCCTTGCCCTGTTCCCCGGCACGGGCGGCTTCTATCGCTGCATTCAGGGCCAGCAGGTTGGTTTGCCGAGCAATCTCCTCGATGATCATGATCTTCCCGGCAATATCCTTCATCGCCGTGACGGTTTGGCTCACCGCCGAACCACCCTCCTGGGCGTTCATCGCCGCGCTGATCGCAATCTTCTCCGTTTGCACGGCGTTGTCTGCATTCTGGCGGATATTGGCCGTCATCTGTTCAATGCTCGAAGACGCTTCTTCTGCTGCAGCAGCCTGCTCCGAAGCTCCTTGTGACATCTCTTCACTCGATGCGCTCATCGCCTGGGCTCCGGACGATACGTTTTCAACCGCGGACAGGACCTGGCCAATCACCTCGCGAAGTTTTTGTGCCATCTTCTGCAAGGCAATGCCGAGCTGGTCCTTATCTGAGGCCAGCCTGACATCGACATTGAGGTCGCCGTCAGCAATCTGGTCGGCCAGGCGCCCTTTCTCCTTGAGGGTGGCCACCATGTTCTGCATCTCGGCAAAGACCCCCGAGGCACGGCCATTACTCTGGAGATTAAAGGCGAGGTCACCCGCCGCAACATTTTTGGCGATTTCAGCAATATAGGCGGGCTCTCCGCCAAGCTGCCTCATCAAGCTGCGGGTCAGGATAATGACAATGCCAAGGCCAACGATCAAAGCGATAATCGTCCCCAAAATAGTTCCGTTCGTCGCATAGCTGGCCGTCGACTCCATCGTCGCCATCCGCTCTTCCATCAGCGCGGTTTCTCTGTCCTTAAACGTCGCAATCTGACTGCGGAACTTGTCAAAATACTGCTTGCCCTTGGCCTGTCCGACCAGGTCGGCCATGTCATCCATGGTCTTTGCATCACCAATATCATGCCGTAACTGAATTTGCGGTTCGACGACATCTTTGACCCAGCCGTCAATTGTGACTTTGCATTCACCCAGCAGAGCGACCTGTGCCGGGTTGTCATTGACAGTTCTGGAGAGTGACGCGACCAGGTTCGTGAAGGTTTTTTTGCCTGCATTGTAGGGTTCGAGGAACTCATCCCTGCCGGCCAGGAGAAATCCCCGCATTCCGGTTTCCATATCGACGGCTGCGGCCAGGATTGAGTTCGCCGTCGCAATAACGCCGTAGGTATGAGTGACCCACCTGTTCAGCTCCTGAAGCTCATTGATATTGGTGGAACTCTTTGCGCGGGCCTCACGCTCTTTTAGCAGGCTCTCTTCGCGACTGATGAACGTACCGATCTGGTTGCGGAACTTGTCGAAATAGCTCTTCCCTTTGGCTTGCTGAATCAGACGGGCCATATCGTTCATCGTGGCCGCGTCACCGATCTCCCGCCGCAAGGCGATCATCGGCTCGGTCACGTTGGATTTCCAGTCTTCAATTGTCTCCCTGGTCTCCTGGAGCAGGCGAACCTGGGCGGGGTTGTCATCGACCGTTCTTGACAGCGATTGAACAAGCGACTCGAATTGGCTGCCTCCATTCTCGTAAGGGGCCAGGAACTCTTCCTTGCCAGCGAGAAGGTAACCGCGCATGCCCGTCTCCATGTCAACGGCAGCGGCTTCAATCTGCGTTGCGACCTCAAGGACATCATGGGTGTGGTTGACCCATTTGAATGTCCCAAGCAACGAGTTGACACTCACATAGACCACGATGGACAAAATGACCATCAGCAGCAGCACGACCCCGTTCCCTGAAAACAGCTTGGTTCTGAACTTCAGATTCTCAAACATGGTGACCTCCCTGGCCGAAATATTTGAACCGACATAAACAGCAATTATGCGGACCATGAAAACCTCAGCCGTCAAGAGCAATATCAAGGCCTAGATTATGGTGAAACCAGTAAAATGCAGCTAAGTAATCGCCCTACAAGGGAATTATATTAGCCATAATAGTGACTGGCTCCATAATGAGTGCGGCAAAGCGTTGCCTGGCACAGGCCCTGACACAAAGATGCGCCAGCCACATGTCACACATTTCTGCACGCAATGTCTGCTTGCTGGAAAATGGCAGAGCAATTTACCTCTTATGTCACTGTTAACAAAAGCCGTGGAAAGGATCCCGCTGATTTTGGGCTCCCCCGCCCGCAAGCTTTCGGAGCGATCCGGGTTCAACCCCCCTGATTTTTCTGGTTTACCCTGGTGTAGGTATCAGGTAGATTGAAGTCATCTTAATGTCCAGGGTGGGGTGGATATGACGATCCTGCAGGCAGGCGCTCAAACAGTAAGTGAACGCGATGACAACCGCTGGCTGTCGGTCCGGGATTTCGGGACGATAGCGGGCGGTTTTTTTGTGGCGACGTCATCATGATTTACACGCATGTTCTCAACAAAGGTGGCAAGGGGGTCAAAAGTCCGATGGATGGTTTCTGAACGTGCTTGGGCAGACTGTATATATCCTTGCATGGAAAGATGTCTCTGGTTTAAGATTTCGGAATTATTGAGCAATTGATTTGAACACCAGGTTTGTAGGAAATTATATATAGCTCGGGCTTTCTGTATTTACAGTTTTATACAGTCTGTCCATTTACCGTTATATTCAATGGAGTACGCATGACAAAGGATGAAATTCCAACCATTGCGAAG
>JAVVDS010000026.1:0-10689 GCA_032251295.1 Desulfuromonadales bacterium
ACGTGCTCTGGCTTTCCGTTGCGGTGTTTCCAGAGGTGTCAAGCTGAATAGTTACTATGGATCTTGATCAGCCTTTCCATAAGTTTTTTCTCCCGGGCTTACACAAAAGAACCGGCCTTTCGATCATCAAGCCCCTCGCATCTTATTAATGCCGGAAATGGCGCATGCCGGTAAAAACCATCGCCATGCCGTGTTCGTCGGCAGCGGCGATCACTTCTTCGTCGCGGATCGAGCCGCCCGGCTGGATCACGGCGCTGATGCCGACGGCGGCGGCGTTGTCGATGCCGTCGCGGAACGGGAAGAAGGCGTCGGAGGCCATCACCGCCCCCTTGACGTCGAGGCCGGCGTGCTCGGCCTTGATGGCGGCAATGCGCGCCGAGTTGACGCGACTCATCTGCCCGGCACCGACGCCGATGGTCATGCCGTCCTTACCGTAGACAATGGCGTTGGACTTGACGAACTTGGCGACCCGCCAGGTAAAGAGCAGGTCGCGCATCTCGGTCTCGCTCGGCTGGCGCTTGCTGACCACCTTGAGCTCGGCGGTCAGTTCGAGGTCGAGATCCTGCACCAGCAGGCCGCCGTTGACCCGTTTGAGATCGAGGCGCGCCAGCGGGGACTCCGGCCACGCACCGCATTCAAGCAGGCGGACATTTTTCTTGCTGGCCACCACCTCGATGGCGGCGGCCGAAACCTTTGGTGCGATAATCACCTCGACGAACTGCTTGTCGCAGATCGCTTTGGCGGTCTCGCCGTCGAGTTCACGATTGCAGGCGATGATGCCGCCGAAGGCCGACTCCGTGTCGGTGCTGAAGGCACGCTGGTAGGCCTCCAGCAGCGTCTCGCCATAGGCCACCCCGCAGGGGTTGGCGTGCTTGACGATGACGCAGGCCGGCTGCTCATTGAACTGCTTGACACATTCGAGAGCGGCATCGGTATCGCCGATATTGTTGTAAGAGAGTTCTTTCCCCTGCAGCTGCCTAGCGGTGGCAATGGACGCCTCTTTGACCTCGCTCTCAACGTAGAAGGCCGCCTGCTGGTGCGGGTTTTCGCCGTAACGCATCTCCTGGGCCTTGCGGAACTGGACCGTCAGGGCTGGCGGAAATTTTGCGCTTTCGCCAGCAATCTTGCCGCCGAGCCAGTTGGAGATCGCCGCATCGTAGGCGGCGGTGCGCTGGTAGACCTTGACCGCCAAGCGGAAATTGGTCTGCGGCGCGACGCTGCCGCCGCTGGCCGTCATCTCGTCGAGAACCGTCTGATAATCGGCAGGATCGACCAGCACGGTGACCGAGCGACTGTTCTTGGCGGCGCTGCGCAGCATGGTCGGCCCGCCGATATCGATGTTCTCGATGGCGTCTTCCAGAGTGCAGTCGGCCTTGGCCACGGTCGCCTCAAAGGGGTAGAGATTGACCACCACCATGTCGATCGGCGCGATGCCGTGGGCCTCCATGGTGGCGACATGCTCCGGATTGTCGCGCAGGCCGAGCAGGCCGCCGTGTACCTTGGGGTGCAGGGTCTTGACCCGGCCGTCGAGCATCTCCGGGAAACCGGTATGTTCGGAGACGTCCTTAACCGCGAGACCGGCGTCGCGCAGCAACTTGGCGGTGCCGCCGGTGGAGAGAAGTTCGACACCGTGGGCAGCCAGTCCCTTGGCGAGTTCGACAATACCGGTCTTGTCGGAGACACTGAGCAGGGCGCGGGAAATCTTGGCCATAGAGCTACCTCTTCTTGTGCAATGGGAATAAAATCACGGGCGAATCTGCAGGAAAGGTTTGATGATTTATTTCAGAAAAAGCAGAGGTTGTGGGTAGAGCCCCCCAAAAAAGTGTCATCAGTGGACAGTGCCTTCATGAAAAAGCGTATCGGCACTGAGGTCAGCCTCACAGTCCCATGCGATAAAATAGCCGCGATTATGGATCGCCCGAAACTGTTCGGGATCACGCAAGGGGGAAAAGGCTTCACAACCCAGGAGGGGTTTGACATCAAAAACACGTTGGGTTCCGTCCGCAAACGTTACGGTCAAGGTCCAATCATCGTTGGCATGAATGTCTTTAATCGTTCGCATCAATCCAGCCCTTTGATTTTGAAAACAGTTGAACCTTCGACAGCCAACTGCCAGTTAGCGTAAAGTTCATCACGGTGGATTTCGATCCATGCTTCTACGAGCTTGCACTTGCCGCCTGGCAGTCTACCATCAAGAACAGATCCGTCATCAATGGCAAACACAGCCACATCTCCCTGATATTCAGCATGAACATGCGGCAGATGGTGTAGCTGGTTGTCGCGGTAAAACATGCGGATAACAATTCCATAAAACATTGACATTGCAGGCATCAGAATCACCAAAGACTTGCTGGCCGGGACTCAAACTCCAGGGAAGCCAGAAAATGCTTCTCAAAAGCCGGTGTGCCTGAGAGCGGCAACGGTCGCATTTTCATACGCAGGAGCTCAAGGATCGCTGGCCCATCGGATCTGGACAGGTAGCTCTCCAGCCCCGTCAAAACGCCGTCTGCAAGGAAAGAAATTTTATCTAACATGGGCTTCGGGAGCAAGGCAATCCTTTTCAGAACCGGCGGCGCCAGGGAGACACCCAGGGCGCCGGTCAGGACCACCTGCCCGAGATCGGCGGCCGTCAGCCCGGCCCGTTTCAGCAGGACTTCGGCGCCGGCATGCACCGCCCCCTTGGCCAACTGGAAGTTGCGCAGGTCGGTCTGGGTCAAAACCAGTTCGGTGCGCGCGTCGCGGTAAAAGCGGATCGCCCGCTCCTCCTCGCGTCGGGTGAGACAGTTCGCCAGGTTGCTGTCGACCTCGTGCGGCTCGACAATCCGGCCACCGGGATCGATCAACCCGCCATCGATGGCCGCAGCGATCAGAGCCGCCAGGCCACTGCCGCAGAGGCCACGCGGCGGGCCGCCGCCGCGTACCTCAAGCCGCAAGCGGTCCTCCCGGAGTTCGACAGCGGTGATCGCGCCATCGGCCAGCAGCATCCCGGCGCCGATATTCCCCCCCTCGAAAGCGGGGCCGGCGGCGACGGATGTGACCCTCCAGCACTCGCCATTCCATAGAGCGAGTTCACCGTTAGTGCCGACGTCGATGATTAAGGTTGACTCGTTGAATCGTTGATTCGTTGAAGCATTGATGCGTTGACTCTCCTCCGCCCGCGATTCGACGGCGAGGATGACGGCGAGCAGGTCGCCGCCGACGAAACCGGAGACAAGCGGCAAGAGCTGCAGTGGCACCGCGAGGCCGGTGGCGAAGCGATCAGGGTCGAGCCAGGCGAGCTGCTGGTCGGGCGGCTTGTGCGGCGGGGCGAGGAGGCCGGCGACCGGCAGGCCGCGCAAAAGACAGGAGATGCCGGGATTGCCGGCCGCCGCCGCGGCCGTAATCCGCTGCGGGGAGATGCCGGCCTGATCGCACAGATCTGACACCAGAGTCCGGATGCCGTTGAGCAGCAGGCCCTGCAACTCGACGGCATGGCCGGCCTCGGCCGCCTGCAGGCGGGCGAGGATGTCGGCGCCAAACGGGCGCTGCGGGTTGGCGAGACTCTGTTCGGCAAGAGCGTTGCCGGCCGAATCGACCAGGCGCCCGGCGAGACTGGTGGTGCCGAGATCGAGGGCGAGCAGTCGGCGTCCTGAAGAGGAAGCTGTCATGACCTAACCACCAACGAAGACCCGCGGTACGCGCCGGCTGATGTTGCAGAAGACCTCGTAGGTGATGCTACCGACCTGCTCTGCCCACTCGGCGGCGCTGATCTGGTCGTCGCCGTCGCGGCCGAGCAGGGTCACCGGATCGCCGATCTTGACATCGGGCAGGTCGGTGACATCGACCATGGTCCAGTCCATACAGACCGTGCCGGCCACTGTGGCCCGCCGGCCGCCGATCAGAACCTCACCACGACCGGAGAGGAGCCGGTTGTAGCCGTCACCGTAACCGATGGGGATCGCCGCGACCCGCGACGGCCGGGAGGCGACAAAACGGTGACCGTAGGAGACGCCCGTCCCGGGAGCAATGGCGCGCAGTCGGGCAACGGCACTGACCAGGCGCATCACCGGCTGCTGGGCAATTTCGGCCGTGGCGGTTTCGCCGGTCAGCCCGCCGTACAGGGCGATTCCCGGCCGGACCAGGTTGCAGTCGGGCAGATCCCGGGAATAGAGGGCCGCGCTGTTGGCGAGATGCCGGAAGTGCGGCGAAAAACCGGCCGCCTCGACCCGGGCGATCTGGGCCCGGAACGACGCAATCTGCCGGTCGTTCAGCCGCCGGTGCGGCTCGTCGGCCACGGCCAGATGGCTCATCAGGCCGGTCATGCGCAGATGGGAGAGTTCGGCCAGCCGGGGCAGAAACGCGCCAAGCTCCTCCGGCGGCAGGCCGAGCCGCCCCATGCCGGTGTCGATCTTGAGATGATAGTCGATGATCCGGCCGGCTTGCCGGCCAGCGCGGTCGAGACGTTGCGCCGCGGCGAGATCATCGACGATCGGCTGCAGATCGAGAGCAACGACCAGATCCTCTTCGCCGGCGAAGATGCCACCCATCACCAGGATCGGCTGGCTCAGACCGAGTTCACGCAGCTCGCGCGCTTCATCGACCAGAGCGACAGCAAACTGCTCGACGCCGGCAGCCGCCAGCGCCGGGGCCACACCGCGCACTCCATGGCCATAGGCGTCGGCCTTGACCATAGCCAGAATCTGGCAATGCGCACCGACCGTACGGCGCACCTGGCGGAGATTCTGCTGCAGAGCGGACAGATCGATTTCAGCACGGGTCGGGCGGGACATGACGGCGGTCCTTGGCTGGAAGAGTGGGCGCTCATTTAACCACGGGATCTGCTTGCAGTAAAGAGTTCGATTGGCGGAAAAAAGACGTCCGGGGGCCAAAGCAGTTGACAATCTTTCCTGCAATCTCTTAGGCTGACAGAATTCGATCGATAGCAACAGAGGATAGCCGCGATGTGCATGAATGACGGACCTTTTCTTTTAATCGAGGGCGATCGGCAGACCGCTCTCGACGATGTCGCTTCTCTGCTGGTCAGAGACGGCCAGCTGCGCCTGGTCGACGTATTCGGCAAACAGCGCGATCTCGCCGGCAGCATCCAGGAGATCGACCTGCTCAACCGCCGCATCGTTCTGGCGTAGCAACAAGCCGCCCGGAGAGGGCGCCAGGCACCACCGCTAGGGGAGTAAGCTCCTTACTGAGAGTCCCGCGTCCGGCGGGGCAACCCTTTGAACCTGATCCGGGTCATTCCGGCGGAGGGAAGCGGCACGGTCAGCACCGAAATTCCGTTAACCGGGAGATCGTCGTGGCTACCTGCCCACGGCGATTTTTTTATTAGGGAGCGCATCATGATTGAAGGGCTCTACCTGATCACCCCGGAAGGGTCGGAGCAGCAGATCATCGCCACCGTCACGGCCGCCCTGCATGGCGGGGCAACAGTCGTGCAGTACCGGGACAAGCAGCGTGCTCCCGAGCAGCAGGTCGAACTCGGTCGGCAGCTGGCTGCTCTTTGCCGACAGGCCGGCGCGCTCTTTCTGGTCAACGACTCACCCCGGCTGGCTGTCGACTGCGACGCCGACGGCGTCCATCTGGGGCAAGGCGACGGCTCGGTCCTCGACGCCCGCAAGATCGTCGGGCCGAACCGGACAGTCGGCGTCACTGCCCGCTCGGTCGAGCAGGCGATCAAGGCCGAGATGGCCGGTGCCGACTACCTCGGTGTCGGCGCTGTGTATGCGACCGGCAGCAAGCAGGATACCGAGTTGATCGGTCTGGAGGGGCTGGAGAAGATCCGCCGGGCAGTGAAGGTGCCGATCGTCGCCGTCGGCGGTCTGAACGGGCGCAACGGCAGCGCGGCCCTGGAAGCCGGTGCTGATGCCCTGGCGGTGATTACGGCCGTCGCCGCTGACCCCCGTCCAGCCCTGGCGGCCCGCGAGCTGAGCCTGCTGTTCAACCGCAAAAGAGATCACGGAAGCACCCGGGTCATGACCGTCGCCGGCTCTGACTCAGGCGGCGGTGCCGGCATCCAGGCCGACTTGAAGACCATCGCCCTGCTCGGCTCCTACGGCAGCAGCGCCATCACCGTTTTGACCGCGCAGAACACTCTCGGCGTGCATGGACTGCTGCCGGCCAGCGCCGAGTTCGTCGCCCGGCAGATGGAGCTGATCCTCGACGACATCGGCACCGACACTGTCAAGACCGGCATGCTCTACTCGGCAGAGATCATCGATGCCGTAGTCAGCGCTATCGACCGTCGCAACCTGCTGGCGGTGGTCGACCCGGTGATGATCGCCAAAGGGGGTGCCGCCCTGCTGAAAAAAGAGGCGGTACGCAGCCTGCGCGAGACCCTGCTGCCGCGCACCTGGCTACTGACGCCGAACATCCCGGAAGCGGTCGCCCTCACCGGCCTGACCATCGGCAGCCTGGAAGAGATGGAGCAGGCGGCCCGTGCCCTGCAGCGCTGCGGCGCCCGTCATGTCCTGTTGAAAGGCGGCCATCGCGACGACGGCGATGCCACCGATCTGCTGCTGGTCGGCGACCAGGCCGTGTTTCTGCCCGGCGAGCGATTGGCCACCGGCTCAACCCACGGCACCGGCTGCTCCTTCGCCGCGGCGCTGGCGACCCTGCTCGCCCAGGGGTGCGACCTGGCCGAAGCGGCGCAGACAGCGAAACTGTTTATCAGTACCGCAATCCGCCAGGCAATCCCTATCGGCCAGGGGCATGGGCCGATCAATCACATCGCCGGCGCACAGGCGGTGAGGGGTTAGGGGACTGTCCCGGCAGTTCACGGGACTGTCCCCGACTTTGGTGAGCAGTGCCAAAATAGTATTCTTACAGCTTGACACCGCCCAAGCCCCTGACTCCTTAAGCCGTCACGGCATGGATGCCCCTCATCTGGCCTTCGGCCACCTTCTCCCGAGGGGAGAAGGAAACCTTTTGCCATGGAGGTGAGCTGTCGTCCCCCCTCCTGACAAAAGAGGGTGCCCGCAGGGCAGGTGTGGGGAGATCACATACTGAAGACTTTTCGATTCACAAACAACACTCCGTCGCATAAGGACTTGACCATGACTTTACTTGAATCGGCCCGTCAGGGCATCGTTTGCGCAACCATCAAAGCGGCCGCGGCCGGCGAAGGGATCGACCCGGAGATCCTGCGCCAGCACATCGCCGAAGGGAGCGCGATCGTCTGCCGCAACCGCAAGCGTGCCAACGGCACCCCCCTCGCGGTCGGCAAGGGTCTGCGGACCAAGGTCAACGCCAACATCGGCACCAGCAAGGACGACACCAGCATCGACAAGGAGCTGGAGAAGGCCCGGGTCGCCGTCGCCGCCGGTGCCGACGCCCTGATGGACCTTTCTACCGGCGGGCCGATCGACGAGATCCGCGCGGCGATCATCCGGGAGACCAGCGCCTGCATCGGTTCGGTACCGCTCTACCAGGCGGCGGTCGATACCGTGACCCGCAAGAACAAGGCGATGGTCGAGATGACCGCCGACGAAATCTTTGCCGGCATCGAGAAGCATCTCGACGACGGCGTTGATTTCATCACCGTGCACTGCGGCGTGACCCGGGCGACGGTCGAGCGGATGGATCGCGAGGGGAGAATCATGGACGTCGTCTCGCGCGGCGGT
Source organism: Desulfuromonadales bacterium (assembly GCA_032251295.1). Lineage (GTDB taxonomy): Bacteria > Desulfobacterota > Desulfuromonadia > Desulfuromonadales > BM103 > BM103. The sequence continues at coordinate 7,614 of JAVVDS010000026.1, forward strand.
TCGTTTACCATTGAATGGATGAGCCACAACAGAGCAGAGAATCCCCTGTACGAGCAGTTCGACCGCCTGCTCGAACTGGTCCGCCCCTACGACGCCGTCCTCTCCCTCGGCGACGGCTTCCGCCCCGGCTGCCTGGCCGACGCCACCGACCGGGCACAGATTCACGAACTGATCGTCCTCGGCGAACTGACCCAGCGCGCCTGGGACGCCGGCATCCAGGTGATGATCGAAGGACCGGGGCATGTGCCGCTCAACCAGATCGAGGCGAACATCCAGTTGCAGAAACGCCTCTGCCACGGCGCCCCCTTTTATGTGCTCGGCCCGCTGGTGACCGACATCGCCCCCGGCTACGACCACATCACCTGCGCCATCGGCGGCACTCTGGCCGCGGCGGCCGGCGCCGACTTCCTCTGTTACGTCACACCGAGCGAGCACCTGCGCCTGCCGACGGTCGAGGATGTCCACGAAGGGGTCATGGCGAGCCGCATCGCCGCCCACGCCGCCGACATCGTCAAGGGGGTGCCCGGCGCTCTCGACAAAGACATCGCCATGGCAAAATGCCGCAAAGCTCTCGACTGGGAAGGCCAGTTCGCCCTCGCCCTCGACCCGGAGAAAGCCCGCCGGCTACGCGCCGAATCGGGGGTCGACGAGGAACACGGTGCCTGCACCATGTGCGGCGAGTTCTGTGCTTACAAGGTGATGAACGAGCGGCGAGAAGCGGTTGCCGGCGGCTAGCAGTCAGGCAAGGTCAGGAACAGCTTCATCAGAAGCACCGGGAATAGCAAGGGCCATCTCAACAATGAGGCGGCCCTTTTTCTTGTGCCTGTATTTGTTGAGGATTCGAGGGTGACAAGACAAATGCACGGAATCTTTCTATATCCATAGTTATACACTTTTATGTCGTTCGATAGAGAAAGCCTGCCGAAAAATGGTTGATACACAAGGACTTTTTGATAACCTCAGTGTAAGATTACAAACAAGCTCATCAATTCTTGGCAATGCGACCCCGTTCCGGCAGACAGTTGCAGTGCCGACAGAAGCAAGATGCGGATATGGGACGGACTTTTTCACGAACACCGGCTTTGAGAGAAGATCTGTACAGATAGCCGATAATCAGAGGAGATAAGACCATGGCAAACCAGGAGAGTAGCGGCACCCAGGGGCTTGACAACGCGGCCACCACGACCAGCATGGTCGTCGTTCCTGTCACCGCGCCAGGAGAGACACAGACCGTATCATTTGAAGCCGGTCAGATCCCGCAACTTACCTTCGACCCGGGGACCGAAAGCACTCAGGAGTTCGTCGGCAACGACCTGGTCTTCACCCTCGATAACGGAGCGGTACTGACCTTCGAAGACTTTGCTGCCGACATCAATGACGGCAACGTCGCGGCGATCATGCTACCGGACGGCACGATCATCCCCATCGCAGCACTGATGGAGGCATGGAGCCTCGAAGTTCCGGAAACAGCCGCCGGAGCAGCCCCCGAAAGTGGCGGCGGTGGTGAGTACGACGACGACCTGGGCGACATCCTCGGCACCATCGGCAGACTCGGACCGCAGGATCCCGATGCGTTGCAGGCCGAACCGCCTGCTGAGCCCCTTGATGATCAGCAGATAATACCGAACGAACCGCCGGTGGCTACACCTAACACCGGCACGATTGTCAACGGTCAGGAAGAGCTTTTTGCTGACGGCAACCTGATCAGCAATATCGAGGGGGGCATGCCGGACAGCGATCCGAACGACGATCCCCTTACCGTGATTTCGGTCGGCGACGACACCAGCGGTACAGTTCAAGGCGAATACGGCACGCTGACCTGGAACCCGGACGGCAGCTACACCTACACGGTCACCGACACAGACGGCATTCACAGCCTTGACGAAGGTGAAACCCTCACCGACAACTTCATCTACACGGTCAGTGACGGCGAACTGACCGACTCGGCCGACCTGATTGTCACTCTGGAAGGGGTCAACGATCCACCGGGCCTCGCCATCCAGGCGGGCAGCAATCTGGTCTATGAAGCCGGCCTCCCCAATGGTTCCGGGGTTGCGCCGACGACCATTACGACCACGGGCACCTTTACCATTACTGACCTCGACGGTCTGGACGATATCCAGAGCGTCAGCATCAACGGCAGTGAGATCGCCATCGACGCCCTGGTCGGCAGCGAAATTGCCGGCAGCAATGGCACCCTGACTGTCACGGCCTATAACGCGGCAACCGGTACAGGGAGTTACAGCTACCAACTGACCAGCCCGACAACGGACCTGGCCGGTCCGGAGACGGATGTGTTTACTCTCAGCGTTTCCGATGGCACCGTGAGTTCGGCACCGGCCGATATTCTTGTTGAAATCGTTGACGACGTCCCGACGGCGGGCGACATCAACCTTGGGACCCAGACCGAGGACGCCACGGTTGAACTGAACGTGTTCGACATTTCCGGTACGGCAGGCGGCGCCGACGGTTCGACCCTGACCAACGTGGTCGTCGACCAGGGGGGAGCGGCCGGCAGCGTGAGCTTCGATGCGGCGGGCAACGTCACCTTCACCCCGGCGCCCGAGTACAGCGGTCCGGTCAGCCTGACCTACACCATCACCGACGCCGATCAGGATCCGGCACAGGGCAACATCACCCTGGCGATGCCGGCCGACTCGGTTCCCGAGGTGGAGGGCGGAACCGGCACGGTCTATGAGGCCGGTCTGGTACCGGACGGCACCGAGGCGGGCGTGGCGACTACCACGGTCTCCGGCCTGTTCAATATCGATACCGGCAATGACGGCTTCGGTGGCCTCTACATCGACGGCGTGCTGGCAGCAGCCGGCGACACCTTCACCAGCGCCAGCAACTACGGCACCCTGACCATCACCGACGGCCCCAACGGTCTGGGCTGGAGCTACACCATCAACGAGGAAGAGACCCACGCCGATGCTGCTGGCAACAACACCTTAAACGACAGCTTCAGTGTCAGCGTACAGGATGACGAAGGGACAACCTCTGCGACCCAGAGCATCGACATCACCATCGTCGACGACGTCCCGACGGTGAGCATCCTGCCGGCGGTGGCGGACGC
>JAVVDS010000026.1:10789-38668 GCA_032251295.1 Desulfuromonadales bacterium
CAGGTCACCGGCCTGGTCAACGTCACCATCGTCGACGACGTCCCGACGGTGAGCATCCTGCCGGCGGTGGCGGACGCCACCCCGACCACTGACAGCATCGCTGAAGATGCGACCACTCCGCTGAGCGGCACCTGGACGCACAGCTACGGCGCCGACACCGACGCCAACAGCGATGCGAACGCACCGGCAACCATCAAGGTGACGGTGACGGGCCTGCCCGGCACCTTTGACCTGGGAACACCGATTGACACCGGCGCCGGCGAGCTGACAGTCAACAACAACGGCACCTGGACTTTTGATCCGGTGAGCGTCGACCAGCCGAAGGATGTGGTCTTCACCGTGACCATCACCGACGCCGATGGCGACGTACGCTCCGACACCCACACCATCAGCGTCCTTGACGGCCAGGGCCCGGGTGATGCGAACCCCGTCAGCCTGACGGTGCAGGAAGCTGAGATCACCGACACCGACAGCAGCACCATCGACTTCACGCCGGGTTCCGACCCGCTGACCTCCATGGTCTTCAGCGGCACCGTCGGCAGCATCACCGGCGACTATGACGATGCGGCAATCACCTGGACCGGTGCCGGGACCACGACGCTGAGCGGCACCGTGGCCGGCGAGCCGGAGGCGACCATTGTGTTGACCCTCACCGGGATCAACCTGGCCACCGGCGACGCGACAGTCACGGTGACCATATCCGACGAGTTCAAGCACTCCGCGGGCGCGAACAACAACGCCTTCACCATCAACGGCATCGAAGTGGTGGCGGCCGAAGCCGACCTCGATCAGGTCACCGGCCTGGTCAACGTCACCATCGTCGACGACGTCCCGACGGTGAGCAGCTTCATGGATGGCACCCTCCCCAACGAAATGGGCACGGTCACCGGCCTGTTCGACATCGACCAGGGCGCCGACGGCATCGCGCACTTTACCATTACCGATGTGACCAACCCGCCGTTGGATGGTCTTATGTATTCCTCGACCACGACAACGGTCAACGGCATCGCCAGCACAACACTGACCGCAACGAGCGACCCGGACGGGGCCGGAGGGAACCCTCCTGTGGAGGTGTTTACGCTGACCGTGCGTGAGGACGGAACCTATACCTTTGAGCTACTCAATCCTCAGGCCGCAACCACGGAGACCCTCTCGTTGTCTAACCTGAGTGCAGGCGGACCGGGATTCCGTGAGTTGGAAGACGACCCGAACACCCCGGACGTCGACGAAGCGGGCAGGATTGAGTTTACCAGCAACGATGCCGGTGGTGGAGTAAACGCAAACGCAACAGTGTTCGGAGTCGACAACCTGTTCGTCAACCCGGGTGAATCGTTTACCATGGAATTCCACGACCCGGGGACTTTGGGTGATGATCCCTCAATAACAAATCCGGACTACTTGAATGCGGTCGAAATCACCCTTCTGCCCAAGAACAATTCTGGAGTTCTTACCGTTACGTGGCAGACACTAAAGGATGGGGTTCTCGTAGATACTGGCACAATCAATTTTGACAGCGATATCACATACAAAATTGAGTCTTCCGGTGAGTTCAACCAGTTAAGCGTATCCAGCGACCTGAGCAACGCCAATATCAAGGGTGAAGACTTCCAGGTCCTTCCTGAAGTCACAACCTACAAGACGATTCTGCCCTCAGATCAGAATCTGTCTTTCGACATCACCGCAACCGACGGCGACGGGGATGTCACGGCGGCCAGCAATCTCGCCATTCATGTGGTTGCGCAGTCTGCTTCAGATACATTCACCCTCACGGGAACAGATACGGCAGGCGATGCCATCGCCGGCAGCACTTTACCCGATGTGATCAATGGCGGCGACAGCTTCGATATCGTCGATTACTCGGACAGCACCGATGATATCTCCATAAATCTCGACGAGAGTGGCAGCGCAAGCGGTGCACCTGTCGACATGAGCACCCCTCAAGAGGGAAGCATCGGCGGCGGTGATGCAACCGGGGATTCACTCACAGGTATCGAAGGGATTATCGGCGGTGCAGGCAATGACCACCTGGTCGGCAATAGCGGCCCCAACCTTCTCAGCGGTGGAGCAGGAAACGATTTTCTGGTAGGCGAAGACGGCGATGACCTGCTCTTTGGCGGACTGGGGGATGATACTTACACTGGCGGGGCCGGCAACGACACCTTCGTCTTCCGTGCCGGTGAAGGGAATACTAACAACATCATCACCGACTACGACCCTGAAAACCCCTTGGGATCGGATCCCGATTATGATGTCATCCGCCTCCCCGATGTGCTCGACGCCGACGATGTCAGCGTATCGTTCGCTGGGGGGAGCGATGAGGACATTATTCTCTCATATTCGACTGACGGTGGCGCAACAACGACCAACATCACCCTGGAAGGGCTTAACAGTGGTGGTGACTTTGCTGGTGCGACATCCCTCGATGACCTGATCGTCAACGGACTTCATGTTGACTTCAACCCGGAGACATACAGCAACTAGGCTCATCGGGCAAAATGGGGAGCCAAACAAACGGGGCGGCCTTTCGGCCGCCCCGTTCGTTTGTTTGAGCGATTCATCGCCAGAGGATCGCCCCCCACCGCCAGCGACTGCTTCCTGTTATAATTCCAGGACAGGCTTTCAATTTCACAGGGAGACAGACATGTATCTGGCCAGAGACAAGAACCAGGACCTCTACGACCTGCCGAGTCGCGGCAGGGACTGCTGGTGGGCCGAGGGGAGTCTCGACGGCTCCTACCTGAAGCTCGACAAAAACCTCTACCCCGAAGTGACCTGGGAGAGCGAGCCGCTGCCGGTCCGGCTGATCAAGATGGCAGAGGCCGCGGCATGCTGATTGATCCGTTCGACGACTACTGCGCCAGCTCTTTCTCCAGCAGCTCGACCACCGCCTGATTCTCCTGGCGGCGGGCGATGTCGAGGGCGGTGAAGTTGGGGTAGCCGCGGTGGATCTCGCTCAGTTGGGCGCGGGGATCGGCGCCGGCTGTGAGCAGCAGTTCGACCATTTCGACGTGGTTGTGATAGGCAGCGGTCAACAGCGGCGAGTGCGTGCCGGCCGTCGTGGTCAGGTTGACTTCGGCGCCATGCTCGAGGAGATAGCGGGCAATCTCCAGGGCATTGTTGCCGGCAGCGGCGTACAGCGGCGTCCAGCCCCGCTCGCTGCGGGCGTTGACCTCGGCACCCTTGTCGACCAGGAAGCGCACCATGTCGAGATTTTCGCGTTCGGCAGCCAGATAGAGTGGTGTCCGGCCCGGCGTCTCGGCACCGTTGACATTGGCGCCATGGTCGACCAGGTATTGCGCGACAGCGAGGTGGTCGCCGCTGACTGCCGCATGCAGGGGGCTGAAACCGAAAGCGTTGCGGTGGTTGACATCGGCACCTTTGGCAACCAGGGTCTCGACAATGTCGGCAAAACCGCGCTCGGCAGCGAACATCAGCGCCGTCGATTGTTTTTTTGCCTCCGGAGCATCGACCGACGTCCCCTGGCGGAGCGCCGCCGCCACTCCCGGCCGGTCGCCGAGATTGGCGGCCAGATGCAGCGGAAAGTCGACCAGCTCAGCCAGGCGCGCGGCATAATGGCGATCCATCGGTTCGATGCTGAGCGCACGCACCTGATTCAGCCGCCACGCCCCTTCACTGTACAGATACTCTGCCACAGCCTCACCGACCGCACCGGTTCTCTCCTGAACATTGATCGCCTTGATCACCAGCTGCGCTTCGGCCGCCCTGTCGGCGTAATCGACCTTCTGCAGTTCGATCAGGCGCGGTCCTTCGAAAGTGAACTCCCAGTCGTTCAGGCCGGTGATGGCGTGCTTCTCCAGATCCGCCGTGATCTTGACCGCCGTGATGTTCTGCGTCGGCCGGTCACACGCCGTCAGCAGGATCAGCAGCAGAAAAACCAGGCCAAACCTCAAACCGTTTCTACAACGCATAACTCTCACCTCCGGAAATACAGCCTTTAACTTCAGGGGCTGGGAACTGGGGATTGGTTCTGGAGCTTTTGCCAGTCTCCAGACCCAATCCCCAGCCCCCAGCCCCTGCCTTATTCGCCGAGATAGGTATAGGAGACCAGCATCTTGTCGAGCAGTTCGATGAAGTGACTGGTCTCTTCGAATGAAACCTTGCGCGAGGCGACGTTTTTTTCGAGGGAATCGCGCACGTGCTTGAGGATCTCCGGCCCCTTGTACTGCACGTACTTGAGACTCTCCCAGGTGGCGTCGCCGCTGATCACCGTATCGATCTTGTAGTTGGTCTTCTTGTTAAACGTCACATGCACGGCGTTGGTATCGCCAAACAGATTGTGCATGTCGCCGAGGATCTCCTGGTAGGCGCCGATCATGAAGAAACCGATGTAGTAGTCCTCGCCGGACTGCACCTTGTGCAGCGGCAGAAATTTGGCCCGGCCGTTCTCGCCGACGAAGCTGCTGATCTCGCCATCGGAATCGCAGGTGATATCGGCAATGGTCGCCATAACATCGGGCTTCTGGCTGAGCCGTTGCAGCGGCATGATCGGGAAGAGCTGATCGATCGCCCAGGAGTCGGGAACCGACTGAAACAGAGAAAAATTGGCGAAGTAGGTCTGACGCAGATTCATCTGGAAGTTCTGCAGTTCCTCCGGCACCGGCCGGATCCGCTCGACGATCGTATTGATTTTGATGAAGATTTTGTTGCAGAGCCACTCGGCCAGAGCCCGGTCGTGCAGGTTCAGGTAGCCGAGATTGAACAGGCTGACCGCTTCCTGGATCAGCTGCAGGGTATCGTGAAAGTCCTCGCGCAGGGAATGCCGATCGAGGCTCTTGTAGATATCATGAAGTTTGCGGACCGTCGGTGACAGCTTCTCGGCGTCTTCGAGAACATCCTCGTAATCGGGGAGGACATTCTGGGTATTGGTATTGAGGATGTTGGCGACCAGCACCGAGTAGTGGGCGACGATGGCGCGCCCCGACTCGGAGATGATGTTCGGACAGGGGACGCCCGCCTCGCTGCAGACGTTTTTAACCTGATAGATGACGTCGTTGGCGTACTCCTCGACGGAGTAGTTGACGCTGGAGAAGTAGCTCGACTTGGAGCCGTCGTAATCGACGCCGAGCCCGCCGCCGACATCGAGATATTCGAGATTGACCCCCATCTTGCGCATTTCCGCGTAGATCCGGCTCCCTTCGATGAGGGCGTTCTTGATCTTGTCGATCTTGGTAATCTGGCTGCCGATGTGAAAGTGCAGCAGCCGGACCTGGTCGAGCAGGTCGTGCTCGCGCAGCAGGTCGATGGCGGCGAGCAGTTCCGAGATCTTCAGACCGAACTTGGCGTCGGTACCGCCGGAGGTCGACCACTTGCCGGTCCCCTTCGAGGAGAGTTTGACGCGGATGCCGAGCTTCGGCCGGATACCGGTCCTGGCCGAGAGGGCGATGATCTTTTCCAGTTCGAACAGCTTTTCGACAATGATGGTAATGTTGTAGCCGATCTTGCTGGCGTAGAGGACGGTCTCGATGAAATCGTTGTCCTTGTAGCCGTTGCAGAGGATCGGCAGGTCCTTGCCGGTGGCGAATGAGATCGCCGCCACCAGTTCCGGTTTGGAACCGACCTCGAGGCCGATCTTGTGCTTCTTGCCGAACTCGGTAATCGCCTCGACCACCTGGCGCTGCTGGTTGACCTTGATCGGGAAAAAGGTCTGGTAGCCGGCCGGATAGTCGTACTCCTCGATAGCGTATTTGAAGGCGCGATTGATCGCCGCGATCCGTCCCTGCAGTACGTCCATAAAGCGCAGCAGAATCGGTGGTTTGATCTTGCGCTTGATCAGATCGTCGATCAGGGCACGCAGGTCGATGGCGTATTTGGAGTGGGGCGACGGGTGCACGCAGACGTGCCCCTTGCGGTTGATGGAGAAGAAACCATCCCCCCAGTTGCTGATGTTGTAGATTTTTTCGGAACTCTTGATCGACCAACGTTCCATGGAGAAACCTTTTCGTCCGATAATGATGGTTTGTATCAGAACCCAATTGACGCGGAGGCGCAGAGGCGCGGAAATTTAAGCCGTTCAGTCAGTTCTTAGCATGGGCGCCGCCCTGGCGAAAAATCGGAGGTTCAAATTCAGGGAAAAATCTTCTGAATTCGGGCAAAGGGTAATACCGCCCCAAGGGTAATAGCGGCTTACGGCCCTGCAACCTCGACAACAGAGAAAACGGGATAGATTAACAGGGCAAAAACTTCACCGCAGAAACATTGGGCGGAACAGTTACACCGTATACCTTTCTCCCCGCGCCTCAGCGCCTCCGCGTTAAATTTCACGAAGCTTGCGTATCTATACCGGTTTCAACTTGTCCCTTTAGGGCTCTGGCCGCGCCGTTACGATAACCGGTTTTTGAAATCTTCGTAACCGAAACGGCGCACCACATTCAGTTCACCGGTTTCCGGCTCGAACGTACAGAGATGCGGGTGCTGGATGCCGTTGAAGGTGGTGGTCTTGACCATGGTGTAATGCGCCATGTCGAGAAACGCCAGGCGGCGTCCCGCTTGCAACGGTTCAGCGAAAGACCAGTCGCCGATGATGTCGCCGGCCAGGCAGGACGGTCCGCCGAGCCGGTAGGTGTGGGCCTTGGCGCCGGGGTCGAAACCATCCCGAATCGCCGGCCGGTAGGGCATCTCGAGGATGTCGGGCATATGGCAGGTGGCCGAGACATCGAGGATCGCCGAAGGGACCGGGTTGGGCACGACATCCAGAACTTCGCCGACCAGCAGACCGGTGCCGAGAACCACCGCTTCACCCGGTTCGAGGTAGACCTCGACCTGGTACTTGTCACGAAAATGGCGGACCAACTCGACCAGGCCGTCGATATCGTAGCCCTCGCGAGTGATATGGTGACCGCCGCCGAGGTTCAGCCAGTTCATCTGCGGCAGAAATTCACCGAACTGTTCCTCAAAGGCCCGAGCGGTCCTCGCCAACGGCTCGAACAGGTGCTCGCACAGCGTATGGAAATGCAGCCCTTCGACGCCGGTCAGGGATCTGCCGTCAAACTGGTCACGTCGGATGCCGAGTCGGGAATTGACGGCACAGGGGTCATAGATCTCGGTGTGCCCCTCGGAGTGCCCCGGATTGACCCGCAAACCGACAGAAACCCGCCTGCCGGCTTGCTGACACAGCGGTCGAAAGCGCTCGAACTGGCTGAAGGAGTTGAACACCAGGTGATCGGAGATGGCCAGCAGTTCGACCACATCACTCTCCTTGAAGGCCGCGGCGAAGGAGTGCACCTCGCCGCCGAACTCTTCGCGCCCCAGACGCGCTTCCCACGGCGAGGAGGCACAGACCCCGTGCAGCGTCTGCCGGATGATCGGGAACAGCCGCCACATGGCGAACGCCTTGAGTGCCATGAGAATTTTCGCGCCGCTGCGCTGCTGCACCTGATCGAGGATCGCCAGGTTGTGCCGCAGCCGACCGAGGTCGATGACGTAGGCCGGCGAGGGGGCAAGTTCGAGAATTTTCGGGACGTCGATACCGGTCAATTCGTCAAAACCCTTTTAACGCGGAGGCGCTGAGGCGCTGAAAATCAACGACGAAACCCCTTGGAAAAACCGACATTCCGGGGCCCCTGAAGTTCGTACCCAAAAATACGACTTGCTTTGCTCCGCGTCTCCGCATCTCCGCGCTAAATTGCCGTTGATCATGCCTAAGCGATTTTACAGTTCCGGCCATTCCCCTTCGACAACCACATACGGCAACCCCATCGGGCCGAGTTCAGCGAGGAACGGTTCCGGATCGAACTGCTCCATGTTCCAGACACCCGGCTTGTGCCAGTCACCGGTGAGCATCATGATGGCGCCGACCACCGCCGGCACGCCGGTGGTGTAGCTGATCGCCTGGGAGTTGGTCTCGGCATAGCAGGCCTGGTGGTCGCAGATATTGTAGATGTAGACCTGCTTGCGCTTGCCGTCTTTCAGGCCGCGGGCGATGACACCGATACAGGTCTTCCCTTTGGTCAGCGGCCCGAGAGTGCCGGGATCGGGGAGCAGCGCCTTCAGAAACTGGATCGGCACAATCTTCTGCCCCTGGAACTCGACCTCGTCGATGCGGGTCATGCCGACATTCTGCAGCACCTCGAGATGCTTCAGGTAGTTGTCGGAGAAGGTCATCCAGAACTGCGCCTTTTTGATGGTCGGGATGTGCCTGACCAGCGATTCCATCTCCTCGTGGTAGAGCCGGTAGATGGTCATCGGTCCGAGCCCTTCGGGGAAGTCGAAGGTGCGTCTGGTCGACAGCGGCGGGCTCTCCACCCACTGGCCGTCTTCCCAGTGGCGGCAGGTGGCGGTCACTTCGCGGATATTGATCTCCGGATTGAAATTGGTGGCGAACGGCTGGCCGTGGCTGCCGGCGTTGGCGTCGATGATATCGAGCTCCTCGATAACATCGAGATGATTCTTCGCCGCCAGGGCGGTAAAGACATTGGTCACGCCGGGGTCGAAACCGCTGCCGAGCAGAGCCATCAGCCCCTGTTTCGCAAAGCGGTCATGATAGGCCCACTGCCAGCTGTACTCGAATCTGGCGGTATCGATCGGTTCATAGTTGGCGGTATCGAGATAGTCGACCCCGACCTCGAGGCAGGCGTCCATGATGGTCAGATCCTGGTACGGCAACGCCACGTTGATCACCAGACGCGGCTGCTCCGCTCGCAGCAGGGCGGCCAGCTGCGCCACATCGTCGGCATCGATCCGGGCCGTTCTGATCGGTGCCGACGGCAGTTCGGCGGCGATCGCCTCACACTTGGCGAGGGTGCGTGACGCCAGCACGATATCACTGAACATATCCGGACGCTGGGCACATTTGTGCACCACCACCCGGCTGACTCCACCGGCACCGACAATCAGGACTTTGTTCAAGCTCTTCACTCCTTTGCTGTTGCCCTCGGGATGGCAATCAATGACCGGTACGCAAGGGCGCTCCGTTGCGTCCTTTTCGCGCAACCGACCCCCTGTGTCAACCGAAAAATCGGGACCAAGGAGACGGTTGATCTCCCCCTCGACGGCACGATCGTGTATAGTCCTGTTACCGAACTCACAAGACCAACAGACCCCGCACCCCGGACATTATGCCATGCTGACCCGTTTTCGCACCCTGTTCCCGATCCTTTCCTGCCTTGTCCCTCTTTTCCTCGGAGCCTGCACCATGTCGAAAGGTCCGATCGGCAACCCGGAAGCCCCCTACCCGCCGCCGCGGCCCGTGGCGGTCGGCGACATACTACACCTGCCGACCGGCACCCTGGTCAGCCCGGAGCAGATGCTGACCAACGTCATCGACAGCCGGGTGGTCTTCGTCGGCGAAACCCACGACAACCCGGCGGCGCACCGTCTGCAGACCTCGATTCTGGCCGCCATGGCCGCACGGCATCCCGGCCGGGTCAGTCTCGGCATGGAGATGTTCAACACCGAGCAGCAGACGGTTCTCGACCGCTGGGTGGCCGGCGAGCTCGACGAAAAGAGCTTTCTCAAAGAGGTTCGCTGGTTCGACAACTGGCGCATGGATTTCGACTACTACCGGGAACTGCTGCTGCTCGCCCGGGAGAAACAGATCCCGGTGATCGGCCTGAACGCGCCGAAGAGTCTGGTGCGCGCTGTCGGTCGCCAGCCGGTCGCGAAACTCGACGCCGAACTGCGCGCGCAGCTGCCGGACTTCGACCTGGCCGACCCCTACCAGCGCGCCCTCACCGAAGCGATCTACGCCGGTCACGGTCGCAGCAGTCACATGATCGACGGTTTCCACCGGGTGCAGACGCTGTGGGACGAAATGATGGCCGAGAATGTCGTCCAGACCCTGCAGGCCGGCGGCCCCGAGCAGCGCATGGTGGTGATCGCCGGCGGCAACCATATCCGCTTCGGTTTCGGCATCCCGCGTCGGGTCTACCGGCGACTGCCGGTCTCCTACAGCCTGATCGGTGTCTATGAGATCGAAATCGGCGCTGACAAACAGGACCGGACCATGGACGTCACTCTGCCGAAGTTCCCGATGGTCGCTTACGACTACCTGAACTTCGTCACCTACGAAAGTCTCCCCGGCGACCGGGTCAAACTCGGTGTGCGCTTTACCAGCGAGGAGGAGCAGGTGGTGGTCGAGGCGGTCGTCCCCGGCTCCGCCGCCGATCAGGCGGGGGTCGTCGCGGGGGATGTGCTGCTGCGACTGGGAGAGAGTGAGCTGCGGGAGGGCTACGACCTGGTCTATGAAATCAGTCGCTACCGGGAAAGTGATCAGAGCGAACTGACCATCCTGCGCGATGGCCAGGAGATGCGGTTACCGGTGGTCTTCGTCCCGTTGCCCGTGGCACACGAGGCCGGCAAAGACAAGGACTGAAACCGCCGGACCGCCCCCCCATCGAGCCTGCAGCTTACCGCTTCGTTGCCTGCCGTCCAGCTCCGGGGGCAGTCCTGTAAAAAACCGGGACAGCCCCCTCTGGCCTGCCGTTTACAGCCTTTTTGCGAACAATCAGACCTTGCCGGCGCTGCCGAGCACCGCTTCATTCTTGTGCTTGAGCAGGCTGACCAGCTCCTTGCGGGCGGCGCCGAGGTACTTGCGCGGATCGAACTCGCCCGGGTGATTGGCCAGATATTCACGGACTTTGGCGGTAACCACCAGGCGCCCGTCAGAATCGATGTTGATCTTGCAGACCGCGCTCTTGGCCGCGCGGCGCAGCTGCTCTTCCGGCACGCCGACCGCCCCTTCCATCTTGCCGCCGTAGCGATTGATCAGGGCGACATAGTCCTGGACGACGCTGGAGGCTCCGTGCAGCACGATGGGGAATCCGGGGATCCGTTTCTCGATTTCGTCGAGGATGTCGAAACGCAGCGGCGGCACCTCTTCATCCCCCTGCAGCTTGAACTTGTAGGCGCCGTGACTGGTGCCGATGGAGATGGCCAGGGAGTCGACCCCGGTCTTTTTGACGAAATCCTCGACCTCTTCGGGGCGGGTGTAGGTCGAATGTTCGGCCGAGACCTCATCCTCGATCCCGGCGAGCACGCCGAGCTCCCCTTCAACACTGACATCAAACTGGTGGGCATATTCGACCACCTTGCGGGTCAGCGCCACGTTCTCTTCATACGGCAGGTGCGAGCCGTCGATCATCACCGAGGAGAAGCCGTTATCGACACAGGCCTGACAGATTTCGAAGGAGTCACCGTGATCGAGATGCAGACAGATCGGCAGGTCGACCCCCATCTCCTTCGCCATCTGCACCGCGCCCATCGCCATGTAGCGCAGCATGGTCGCGTTGGCGTAGTCGCGCGCCCCCTTGCTCACCTGGATGATCACCGGTGAACGGCTTTCAGCACAGGCGGTAACGATCGCCTGCAGCTGCTCCAGGTTGTTGAAGTTGTAGGCCGGGATCGCATAACCGCCGGCCATCGCCCTGGCGAACAACTCCCGTGTGTTGACCAGACCGAGATCGGAAAAATGCACGTTGCCCATTTGTCAGCCTCCTCATTAAGGTAGCCACGTAAGTGTTTGTAAACGCCTCTTCATAGCAAATCGGTGCAGCTTTAGTCCACAACTAAAAAGGGGACATTCCCCACACGGTGGAATGTCCCCTTAAGGTTGCTACTGAACAGATCGGTTGCAGAGAGGATTCAGTCGGTGCGCATCATGCGCATCTTCTTGCGCAGGCGGCGCTGGGCCTCTTTCTCCTTGCGCTTGCGCTTGACACTCGGCTTCTCGTAAAACTTGCGCTGCTTCATTTCACGAAACAGGCCTTCCTGCTGCAGCTTGCGCTTGAGAACCCGAATGGCCTTTTCGACGTTGTTGTCGACCACATGGATCTCCACCGGCACTCACCTCGCTTTCCCTGGTCACGCTTAATTCTTCTCCCGCGAGGGGAGAAGGAAGTTGCAAGAAATAGCAGACTCGGCGCCAAAGGGCAAGCAAAAACGCCTTACAAAAATGCCTCCACGGCACGCCAGGGCGGCAAAAACAACCGTCCGGCGGTTCTGTGACTGCTTGGCCGGTTTTTTGCTTTATAATGTCACGCAGACGATCGCCTGGCACGCAACAGTTCTGCCTCGACAGGAGACGTCTTTGCCTCCTCTTGACAGCGAAAAGCGCTTGATGCAGAGTCGGGCGAATGTGCCTCCCGGGGCTGACCTGACGGCACGGCCGGATCCGGACAGCCCGACCAACAGACCCCGCTCCGTGCGCCCCAACCGCCGGTGCAAGCCGCTCAACGAGCCACCATGCTGACTCACAGGATATCGACATATCTGCTTATCGGCCTGCTGCTGTCTGCCGTTCTCCCGGCAGTACCAGGGCGTGCCGACAGCACAGACGATGTCCGCCTGTTCTGGCCGCCGCCACCCAACGCACCCCGCATGGAGTTTGTCGGCGTGATCGAATCAGTCGGCAATCTGAAAGTCAAATGGCAGCAAATCATCAGCGATCAGGCGATTCGGCGGGACGCGAAGCGTCTCAACTATCCTTCGGCGGTCGCTCCGCTTGCCGACGGCAGGCTGCTGATCGCCGAAGCGTTTGGCAAAACCGTGCAGCGGGCCGATTTCGCCAACGGCAAGATCGAGGATCTGTTGGCCGGCGGTCAAACCTTGCAAGAGCCGATCGATATCGCCACCGACAGCCAGGGGACCATTTACCTGGTCGACCGGGAGGCGCGCAAGGTTTACCGTTACGACGCCGAGATGCAGCCGCTCGCGCCGCTGACCGCGCCGATCGCCTTCAGCAAACCGGAGAAAATTGCCCTCAATGAGGCGCGACAACTCGTCTACGTCTCCGACTCCATCCTGAACCGGATCCTCGCCTTCAGCCTGCAGGGCGAGTTTCTGTTCATTTTCGGCAACGGCGAGAACGAACTGGCCCGTCTGAGCAGACCCCATGGCATGGCGGTCGATGCCGACGGTAACCTGTATGTCGCCGACACCGGCAACGCACGCATCCAGGTGTACGATCATGCCGGCAACGTTCTCCGGACCTTCCCCTTCGGCAAAGGTGCAAACGGCAGCGCTCTTCTGGCCCCCTGGGATCTCACCTTCGACCAGAACAGCAACCTGCATATCATCGACCGGGATCTTGCGGCGGTGATCACCTGCCGGAGCGACGGCCGTATCCTCTATGTGACCGGGGCCAGCGAGCGGACCAATCATCTGCTCGGCTTCAATCGACCGGTCGATCTCCAGATCGACGCCGCCAACCGCATGTACATCGCCGACGATCTGAACCGGAGAGTCACTGTCTGGCAGCTCTTTTCCGACAACTATCTCGCCGCTAACCCCATCGAGGAGGACGATGTCCGGAATCTCCTCACCTACAGGGATTATCTGCACAAACACCGCGGTCACGATTATTTCACCAGGGGTGACGTCAAGACGGTCCGGGAAAAGCTGCAGGCCTCCTATGTCGAAATCAAGCCGGACAAATCGCAGGAGATCCCCTTGATTGTCGGCCAGCGCGTGCTGGCCTGCCCGATGTGCAACAACCCGAACCGGGTCTTTATCGACAGAGACGATATCGACCTGCTGCTCAGGCACGCGGCCCATACCGATGACTTAAAAACCGGGGGACAAGTACTGCTCGGCCAGCGGGTTGTCCTGTGCAGTTTCTGCGGCAGCGATATTCCCGTCACCGTGACCTTCAAGGAGGCGAGCGGGACACTGACACTGGCCACCCCGACGTCGACCGATCGACCGGATCGCGATGCATCGAATGAAGCCATCCCGGCGCGACAGCCCGGGTGGGAAACAGAGGAGACGACCCCGGTCAGCAGTGACCCGCCCCAAGCGGCGGCGTTGTCTCCCCGTTTCGGGCAAAGCGTCAAGGGGGCCGACCTATGACGCGACATCTGCGCAGTCGGCAGACGGCGGTCGGCCTGCTCTGTGCGCTGGTTTTGCTGCTCTGGCCAGCCGCCAGCAGCGTTGCCAGAGACGTTTCGGCCCCGGGCAACGACACTGGCCGGCAGGACAAAGAGAGTGCGACGTACGCCGAGCTGCGCCAGGCCAGCCTGGAGCGGCCGGAGGAGATGGAGCTGATCGACCGTCTGGCGCTGGCGGCCTACGCCGCCGGGGATTACGAAACCGCGGCCATGACTTTCGAACGGCTGCTGATCTTCGACCCGGATTCGGACCGGGCCCGCCTGCAGTTGGCACGCAGCTATGCCCGGCTCGGCATGACCTCTCTGGCAACGGAGTACCTGCGCGACCTGCAGGGGAGAGAGCCTTCCGCGGAGACGGCAAAACTGCTGGAAAAGTCTCTTGCGGCGTTGAAGATTGGAAACACGTCCGTCCTGCTCGATCAGTTCGACGCCCTGCTCAAGCCGTTTACCCGGCCGTTCCTGCCGGCCAGGCAACCGGTCACCGGTTCTGCCGTCCATGAGGGCTCCATGTTGACCGCAGCGGTCGGTTCGGTGGTCGCCCTGCGCGGCACCGCCCTGGCCGAACGCTCCGGGGATCGGGAGCGTCCTTTGCTGATGAAATCGCCGGTTTTTTCCGGTGACCGCATCACCACCAGTATCGGCAGCCGGCTGCAGGTCGCCTTTGTCGACGACAGTCTGGTCAGTCTCGGGCCGGGAGCGGAGATGGTCATTGAGGAATACGTCTGGGATCCGCAGACAACGAAGGGATCGATGAAAACCGTGGTCGAAAAAGGGCTGTTCCGGGTGCTCGGCGGACAGATTGCCAAGTCGTCGCCGGAACGGTTTCACACCGACACTCCGGCGGCGACCATCGGCGTTCACGGCTCCTTTTACGCCGGATTCCAGAATGCCGGGACCGGAAACTTGCAGGTCGCAGCGCTCGGTGGCGAGGGTGGTTTCGTGGTCAACCCGCTGGGGCGGACCGGGCTGACCGAGCCCGGAATCGCGGCGAGCAGTGCGCCGGGGCAGGCCCCTTCGCCGGCCAGGCCGGTGTCGACGACAGAACTGCATCTCTTTGCCGAGGGGTTGAGCGACGACCTGATTCTGCATCACAAGGCGGTGGCCTGCCTGGAGGATTACAGTGCGGCCTTCGCCGAGGAGCCCTTCGATTGCGACCAGGTCTGCTTTACCTGCCATAAAGACGACGAACTCGGCCTGTTGTCCAGTCAGCTGCAAAACCAGCAGGACTTGCGCACTGATGAGGCCTATCCCGGGCTTTATCCGACCGCGATACCGATCAGTAAGGACAACTCCTACACCGACAACTGGGCCGCACTGCCGATGCTGCAGAAAGTCTGCCGCGACTGTCACGCCGGCATGGCCATCGAACATGGCAACCATCCCCTGTTCGAGGATGTGACCTTCAACGACCAGGGTGAACTGCAGGTGATCGAAGGGATGCTGGTTTGCACCTCCTGTCACGAGCCGCACAGCAAACAGACCCCCCTGTTGCGCGCCAGCAACGAAAGGTCGCGGGTCTGCCTCGCTTGCCATCACGACAAGTAACAAGACTCGCCACCACCGTCATTCTTCCCCGTCACAGACAAAAAGACCGACGCGCAGGCCGCCGTTGTCGAGATTGGCCAGGTGCTGCCATGGCAGTCCGGTCATGGTCACCAGATCCGGATCGGGGCAGAGTAGCGCTTTGCGCCAGCGGGGGAAGGCACGGACCAGCTCGCGCCCCAGGCTTTGATAGAAAGCGGCCAGAGATACGGGGGCCAGACGCAGGCCGTAGGGGGGATTGCAGACCAGCAGACCGCAACCGGCCTGCGGTTGCAGCGCTTCGAGAGACGCACAGGCCA
Source organism: Desulfuromonadales bacterium (assembly GCA_032251295.1). Classification (GTDB taxonomy): domain Bacteria; phylum Desulfobacterota; class Desulfuromonadia; order Desulfuromonadales; family BM103; genus BM103. The sequence goes on from JAVVDS010000026.1 coordinate 26,472, forward strand.
CCCGCAGATTCTGATCGAGACCGGCCGTGCGCAGATTGGCAAGGGCCGCCCGGACGGCCGACCCGTCCCGGTCGGAACCGGCGATCGTCACCGGGCAGGCCGACTCGCCGCGCCGGGCATCACTGCAGAGTTTATCCCAGAGACCGGGGCGCCAGCCGGGCCACTGCATGAAGGCGAACGAGCGCGCCAGCCCAGGCGCCCGCCGCTTCGCCAGCAGCGCCGCCTCGATCAGGAAGGTGCCGCTGCCGCACATCGGATCATACAGCGGCTGCGCGCCGTCCCAGCCGAGCTGCAGCAGGATACCGGCGGCGAGGGTCTCGCGCAGTGGTGCCACGGTGACCTGCTGCCGATAACCGCGCCGGTGCAACAGTTCGCCGGAGCTGTCGATGGAGATCTGGACGACATCATCGGCAATGCGGACCAGGATCAGCTGCGTGCCGCTCTCTGTGGCAGGAGCCGGCCGGCCGCGGGCCTGATCGATGGCCGGCAACAGCGCCTGCCGCACCCGGTCACTGTGCATGAGCCGTGACTGGCGACAGCTCACCCGCAGGTCGATCGCCGTCTCTGCTCGCAGGAAGCGTCCCCAGGGGAGCTTGCCGGCGTGCTGATAGAGACGCGGGAAGTCGCGACAGCGAAAGTCGGCAAAGCGGACCAGAATCCGCGAGGCGCTGCGCAGCCAGAGATTGGCACGGTAGAGATCGGCCAGCCGGCCGCGAAACGCGACCCCCCCCGCCTCGACCCGCACACCGGCCATGGCGAGAGCGGTCAGCTCCCCGGCACAGACCGTTTCCAGCCCCGGCGTAACCACTGCGAAAAATTCCGCATCCTGGCGATGATCCATATGTGACGTCCCGTAAAACTTAACAAATGAGGCTCTTGCATAAGTCTCAAAAAGCGTCATTGCGGCAGGCTTTAAAGCGGAATCCAGAGTTTAGACTGGATCCCCGATAAAGGCTCTCGGGGATGACAGGACTTTTGCAAGTGGCTCAGGTTCTTAACTTGGTGATCTTGGTGTCAGGGAACGGCAGAACAGCATGCCCTGCCTGCCACAACCCCGGATTTCCCATTGGCCCGCCGGGCGAAATCTGTATAATGACAGCTGACTATCGACCCTGGAGGATCCCATGTCAAGACGCTGGACCGTTCTCATTGTCCTGCTGGCAATTGCTCTGCCATCACTGCTCGCAGCCCGCTGGATCAAGGATAAGGTTTTCCTGGAGACCGAATCGGTCGGCAAGGTTGTCTTCAGCCACTACGATCACATGGCGATGGAGTCCGTCGGCCGCAACTGCCAGGTCTGCCATAACGACCTCTTCCACGTGGTCGCCAAAAAGAATCCGACAGTGACCATGGCCGAGATGGCAACCGGCAAATCCTGCGGCAAGTGCCACAACGGCAAGCAGGCGTTCAACGTCACCGGCGACTGTACCACCTGCCACGCCGGCGATCTGGAGATCGTCTACGGCGACGGCGGCAAGGTCCGCTTCAGCCATGAGATCCACGCCGATATGTTCGGCTGCGACGACTGTCACCCCGACCTGTTCGTCGCCGAAATCAACCAGACACAGGTCGGTATGGCCGCCATGGAAGACGGTGAGTCGTGCGGCGCCTGCCACGACGGCAGCAGCGCCTTCAGCGTCGCCGGCGACTGTGGCACCTGCCACATCAGTGCCGCCAACCTGACCATGGGCAGTCCGGTCGGCGGTGTCTTTTTCAGCCACGAAATCCACAGCGACATGTTCGGCTGCGACGACTGCCATCCGGATATTTTCAAGCCCAGGGCCGGCAGCAACCAGGTCGGCATGCAAGCCATGGAGCAGGGGGAATCGTGCGGCGCCTGCCACGACGGCGACACCGCCTTCGGTGTCAAGGGCGACTGCGTAACCTGCCATACCGGCGCCGCCGAACTGCAGATCGACGTCCCCGGCATCGGCACGGCCCCCTTCAGCCATGCGATCCACGCCGACATGTTCGGCTGCGACGAGTGTCACCCGGACCTCTTCAAGGCGCAGGCGAACAGTAACCGGGTCGGCATGAAGGCTATGGAAAAAGGGGCGTCCTGCGGCGCCTGCCACGACGGCAGCAGCGCCTTCAGCGTCGCCGGCGACTGTGGCACCTGCCACATCAGTGCCGCCAACCTGACCATGGGCAGTCCGGTCGGCGGTGTCTTTTTCAGCCACGAAATCCACAGCGACATGTTCGGCTGCGACGACTGCCATCCGGATATTTTCAAGCCCAGGGCCGGCAGCAACCAGGTCGGCATGCAAGCCATGGAGCAGGGGGAATCGTGCGGCGCCTGCCACGACGGCGACACCGCCTTCGGTGTCAAGGGCGACTGCGTAACCTGCCATACCGGCGCCGCCGAACTGCAGATCGACGTCCCCGGCATCGGCACGGCCCCCTTCAGCCATGCGATCCACGCCGACATGTTCGGCTGCGACGAGTGTCACCCGGACCTCTTCAAGGCGCAGGCGAACAGTAACCGGGTCGGCATGAAGGCTATGGAAAAAGGGGCGTCCTGCGGCGCCTGTCACGACGGGGGCAGCGCCTTCAGCGTCAAGGGCGACTGTGCCGCCTGCCATCCCGGCGCGGTCGAACTGAACATGGCCACGGACGGTTTCGGCCCGGTGCCATTCAGTCATGAAGTCCACACCGGCATGTTCGGCTGCGGCGAATGCCACCCGGACGTCTTCAAGGCACAGGCCGGCAGCAACCGGGTCGGCATGCAAGCCATGGAAAAAGGTGCCTCCTGCGGCGCCTGTCATGACGGCGGCGGAGCTTTCAGCGTTAAAGGCGACTGCGTCGCCTGCCACCCTGGCGCCGCCGAGATGAAAATGGCGACGACCAATGTCGGGCTGGTGCCGTTCAGTCACGACGTCCATCTCGGCATGTTCAGCTGCGGCGAATGTCATCCGGACATCTTCCGGGCGCAAGCGAACAGCAACCGGGTCGGCATGCAAGCCATGGAGCAGGGCGCCTCCTGCGGCGCCTGCCACGACGGTAGCAGCGCCTTCGGCGTCAAGGACGACTGTACGGCCTGCCATGCTGGCGACATTCTTTACCAGGAGGAAGATGCCGGCGATGTCGTCTTCCCCCATGCGGCCCACCTCGGTATGTTCGGCTGCGACGACTGCCACCCGGCCCTGTTCCAGGCGCGCAAAGGAGCGAACAAGGCGAGCATGGCCGACATGGAGAACGGCCTCTCCTGCGGCGCCTGCCATGACGGCAGCAGCGCTTTCGGCGTCGCCGAGGATTGCGAGGCCTGCCACGCCATGTGATCGCCAGGACGATCACCAGCCATGACAGAGCAAGGCCCTGAGACAGTGATATTTCAGGGCCTTGCTGTTTTGGCGGTCAGAGCGGCTTCGTGGGCAGCCGTTCGCTCAGCGGGAACCGGGCAAACGGGTTTGGATCGTGGTGCGCATGGTGGCGCAGCCGGGCGAGAAAGTCGTGGCGCGGGATCTCCCGGGCGCCCATGCGCAGCAGGTGCGGGTTGGTCACCTGGCAGTCGAACAGCTCGAAGCCGGCTCTCCCGAGAAAGTCGACCAGGGTGACCAGCACCACCTTGGAGGCGTCGCGCGCCCTGGAGAACATCGACTCACCGAAAAAGAACGGCCCCAGGGCCAGGCCGTACAGTCCGCCGACCAGCTGCCCCCCCTGCCAGGCTTCCAGCGAGTGGGCATAGCCGAGCCGATGCAGTTGCAGATAGGCGGCCTGCATCTCGGCACTCAGCCAGGTCGCCTCACCGGCAGCGAGACGCACATCGGCACAATCGGCAACCACCCGGGCAAACGCCCGGTTGCTGCTGAGCCGGAACGGCTGCTGCGCCAAGGTGCGACGCAACCGCCGGGAGACGTGAATCTCGTCGGGGAACAGGACACAACGGGGATCCGGCGACCACCAGAGGAGCGGCTCGCCCTCGCCGTACCAGGGAAAGATACCGAGACGATAGGCAAGCAGCAGCCGCTCGACCGACAGATCGCCACCGACGGCGAGCAGCCCGCAGGGATCGGCCCGGGACGGGTCGGGAAAGGCCAGGTCGGCGCTCAGGCGAAAGATCGGCACTGGCTCATGTCAGGCAATCGGTCAGGGATAACGGAAGGTCAGCCGGTCGCTGCGGTGACCGATGCGGACTTCGCCACCGCGGCTTAAACGCCCGAACAGAATCTCGTCGGCCAAGGGGGTGGCGATCTCCTGTTCGATCAGCCGGCGGAGGGGACGGGCACCGAACAGAGGGTCGTAGCCGCGGCGGGCCAGATCGCGCCGGGCGGCCTCGGTCAGGCGCAGGCGCACCTTGCGCTCGGCCAGGGAGTCCTGCAGCTGACGGATGAACTTGTCGACCACCAGGGTCATGACCGCCTCGTCCAGCGGCGCAAAGGCGATAATGGCATCGAGACGGTTGCGGAACTCCGGCGCGAAGGTCTTGTCGACCGCCGCACCGGCACCGGTCGGTCGGCGCTCACCGAAACCGATCGGCAGGCTGCTCATCTCGCGGGCGCCGACATTGCTGGTCATGATCAGCACCAGATTGCGGAAATCCGCCTGGCGACCGTTGTTGTCGGTGAGCGTGCCGTGATCCATGACCTGCAGCAGGATATTGAAAATATCGGGATGGGCTTTTTCGATCTCGTCGAGCAGCAGCACGGCGTGCGGGTGCTTGACGACCGCATCGGTGAGCAGTCCGCCCTGATCGAAACCGACATAGCCCGGGGGGGCGCCGATTAACCGGGCGACCGAGTGCTTCTCCATATATTCGCTCATGTCGAAACGGAGAAACTCGACCCCCATCTGCGCCGCCAGCTGGCGTGCCACCTCGGTCTTGCCGACCCCGGTCGGCCCGGTGAACAGGAACGAGCCGGTCGGCTTGTCCGGCTGACCGAGACCGGCCCGGGCGCGGCGGATCGCCTGACAGAGACGTTCGATGGCCGGATCCTGGCCGAACACCACTCGCTTCAGTGCCGCATCGAGCCCCTGCAGCCGGCGCCGGTCGTCGCCGCCGAGCTTGCGCGCCGGAATCCGTGCCATGCCGGCGACGATCGTTTCGATGTCGCGAGCGCCGATGGTCGGGCGGCGGCGCGGATAGAGCTGCAGGCGGGCACCGGCTTCGTCGAGAACATCGATCGCCTTGTCCGGCAGACGCCGATAGTTGATATGCCGGGCCGACAGGCTGGCGGCCGCTTCCAGGGCGGCATCGCTGTAGCTGACGCCGTGATGCTCCTCGTAACGGCTCCTCAGGCCGCGCAGAATCGTGACGGTCTCGGCGACACTCGGCTCGAGGACATCGATCTTCTGAAAACGCCGCGAGAGGGCGCGATCCTTGTCGAACAGGTTCTTGTACTCCTCGAAGGTGGTCGAGCCGATGCAGCGCAGCTCGCCGCTGCCGAGGACCGGCTTGAGGATGTTGGCGGCGTCGAGGGAACCGCCGCTGGTCGCTCCGGCGCCGACAATGGTGTGGATTTCATCGATCACCAGGATCGCGCCGGGCCGTTGCGCCAGCGCCTTGACCACCGCCTTGAGGCGCTCCTCGAAATCGCCGCGGTACTTGGTACCGGCCAGCAGGGCGCCCATATCGAGGGAGAACAGTTCGGCGTTGTAAAGTACCGCCGGCACCTGCTCGGAGAGAATCCGCAACGCCAGCCCTTCGGCAATCGCCGTCTTGCCGACCCCCGGCTCACCGACCAGCACCGGGTTGTTCTTGCGTCGACGGCAGAGCACCTGAATGGTCCGCTCCAGTTCCGCCTCGCGGCCAACCAGCGGATCGATCCGGCCTTCGGCAGCGCGCTGCAGCAGGTTGATGGTGAAGGCGTCGAGCGGGTCGACTTTTTTCTCCGGTTTGGCAGCGGTCCCCTTCTTGCCGGCCTGCTGCGCCGGCTGTTCCTCCGGTGGCGCAGTGCCTGGTTGCGGGACTTTGGCAATACCGTGGGCGATATAGTTGAGGACATCGAGTCGGCTGACCCCTTCCTCGTGCAGCAGTTGGCAGGCGTAGCAGTTCTCCTGTTCGAGGATTGCCGCCAGCACGTCACCGAGGCCGATTTCCCCTTTCCCCGAAGACTGCATGTGCGTCACCGTCCGCTGCAGGATGCGCTGCAGGCTGACGGTCTGCTCGGGGACCGTCTCTTCGGTCGGATCGAGCAGCGGCTGCATGTGCTCCTCGAAAAAGAGTTCCAGTTGCCCTTTCAGGTGCGCCGGATCGCTGCCGCACGAGCGCAGCAGCTCCTGCCCCTGATCCTCGAACAGCATGGCGTACAGGACATGCTCGGTGGTCAGGTATTCGTGATGACGGCGCTGCGCTTCGCGTACCGCCAGAGAAAAAGCGATCTGGACTTCCTGATTGAACACTCTGGTTCTCCGTTATTCGTTGCTGAGCCCTTATCAGGCCGGATCGAGACTGCAGCGCAGCGGGAAGCCGCGCGCGCGGGCCATGGCATGCACCTTGGCGACCTTGGTTTCGGCGACTTCGAAGGGGAAGACGCCGCACACCCCCGCCCCCTTGAAATGAATGTGCAGCATGATCCGGTTGGCCTCGGTCGGCCCCTTGTGGAACACAGCCATCAGCGCTTCGACGACGAACTCCATGGTGGTGTAGTCGTCGTTGTGCATCAGCACCCTGAACAGCGGTGGGCGCGAACACCCGGCACGCTGCCGTTGCTCGACGTGGCTTTTGTCACTGACACCCGGCCTGCTCATCAACCCCTACCTGCTAAATGCAAAAGCGAATACAGAATCCAGGATTCAGGATTCAGTGTAACTGCAAAGTGTTACGTGGCACTGCACCTCTTCTGCCGAGGTTACCCGGCCTGAATCTGATCCCCTCTGGCCGGGGCCTGGAGGTTTTTTCCTGAATTCTGCATCTCTCGTTTTGCCATGGCCACACAGTTGCCGCGTAATGACCACCGGCATTTTCTTGCATGCTAGCACAAAGCCGGCCGCGCCGCCACGCCCTGTCGGCAGCAAACCAAAAGACACAAAGGGGACATTCTATAGGAGAGACCCGATTAAAACGAAGAGGGAAAACCTCGGGAGGGACAATACCGGGCCTCTCACTGAATCTTGAAGCTTGGATAAGAAATGATGGACGACCCCGTTCCCGAAGCGGGCGGGGGATGTCGGATACCAGTAACGATCAGGCTCAAGGTTCGCCTTATTCTGAGAAACTCGCCACCTAGCAAACCAAGGGAGAAGTCCGCCCGGAATTCTCCACAGAAGTTAGCCGATTGATTTTAAAAGGACATTTTTTCAGCTTGGCAGGAAGACTATAGAATGTCCCCCTAGACCGTCCCCTTGTCCTTGCCTCAGACGGGAGAGGCGGTCATGGCTTTAGGTGAGCCGCAAAAAAAGCCCCCGCCGAAGCGGGGGCCAAAAATAACTTACGACAACGATAAATCTTTCAAGAGGTTATTACGGACGGCGGCCAATGTAGTTGAGCGCAGAAGCGGTGTAGGGCTGTGCCTGTGCCGTCACCGTTGCACTGGTCGAGTCATTCATCAGCCCATCGTCCATGAAGTCGATAGAATCATAGATCAAGCGACGGGCATAGCGGCGGTTGTGGGCCGTGGCGCCCGGATCGTGTGCGATCAGGTTGAGGTTGAAGGCGGCGCCCATGACGTTTTTCCATTGGGCAAAACCATAGATGCCGGCCCAGTTGGTGAACCCGTTGTTGCGGTCAACTTCGCCTGGCTCGAGAATGCCGTTGCCAGCGATTCCCCCGCCAAAACCACTGTCCGCGAAGAAGTACGGATACGACGAGAAGTCGGTGAGTATCCCCTTGCTTGCCAACACTTCAAGCAAAGCCAGTTGCGCACCGAGCATGCGACCTTTGTGGGGAGCTACCACGCCTGCAACAAAATCGGCTTCTTCGAAATCTACGCCGAACCAGGTATTGGCGGCATCGCCCACACCACGCGAAGTATGACAAACCACACACACCGAATTGAGCACGGTGCCATCGGCGACTGTTTCAGTGAATGGGCTGAGCGTGTGGGAACGATTCAGGCCATCGACGTCGGAACTGTTGAAGTGACAGGTAACGCAAGGCCCGCTAGTATAATCGTCACTAACAGCATCAAAGTTGGCATCGCCGGTAAGCGTACCTGAACCATAGCCGATGTTCTGGTGGCGGTCGTTAGCAGCAAAGGCATAATCCTTGCCGTCAAACTCGTAGCCACCGGTGGCGAATACCATCCCACCCGCCGTCAGGTAGTGGGAGTTAATGAAGCTGCGCACGCCGTCGTCATCGGTGTCGTTCTTGATGCTGTCGCCGTTTTCGCGACCACTGTGACAGGCAATACAGACGTTGGAGGCTGCCGAGTCGGGGAATGCGACGCTGGCGCTATTGGAGTAGTCGATGGTCAGCGCGCCCGGATCACGCAGCTCGCCGGTATCGATGCTCACGTGGCAGCCCCAGCAGTAGAGCATTTCGTTCTGCCCTGATGACGGTGTGCCGCCTGCTCCCCAACCTTGCAGGTGAGAGAAATCATTGGCGGTTTGGTCATAGGTGGTCGGATCCGCCAAGAAGTTAGACACACCAGTCGAGGTGTGACAACGCTGACAGGACTGACGATTGGTTGCATCCCAGTCGTAATGCGTCCAACTCCAGCCATGGCCTTCGCCATCTTCTCGCCCGGCCGCCATAACAGCATCAACCGTGGCCACGCTGCGATTACCGTCATCAGCAGCGACCTTGGCTTCCAGGAGCATAGCGCCGTGACGGGAATTGGCCCAGTCGGTGTGAATCGTCGGGCCGCGGTCGGCGTCCGTCGGGGCTTCGAGGTGCCGACGGGTGTTGGTGCGCAGTTCGTGACCATGACAATCAAAGCAGGGGTTGGCGCTGTCGGTGCGAATGACATAACCCTCAAGAATGTTATCCGTCAAACCGTACCCGGTTGCAGGATCATCATAGTGCGTGGTCGTCACCGTCCGGTACCAGGCTGTGTTGTGATAGAAAGGTGCGGTGCCGGAGGCCGCCGAACCAGAGCCGACCAGACGTCCGTCCTGGTTGTAGTAGGTGTGGCAGCTGGTACAGAAGTCGAACTGGTCGGCCACGCCGTTGCCATTCGGATCCCAGTTGCCCGAATCCAGACTGTTGTTGGTGGCAATAAAGTTTTCCCAGCGCCCGGAACCGTCATGCGGCTTGTGACAGGCGACACAAGTCACTGCATGCAGATCCTCTTCGGCTCCGAGGGACGCGACGTTATCAGTGTCCATGGAGTCCATGACGTCTTTGTCACCAGTGTATCTGGAAAAGAGCACTGAACCCTCAGCAGTGTGGCAGCGCTGGCAACGGGCGGCGCCGGCGTGCAGATCGTCGGAGTTGTTGTGAGCTGAATTCAGGACGGCCGTCCCGATGCTGTCTCCATGAGCGTCGTGACACTTGGCACACTGCTCCGGATCAGGATAGGGATAGGGAATCGGACCGACGCCTCGATGGGCGCTACCGCCACCATGACACCCTTCACAACCGACCACCGGCTTGCCGGCGATAGCGCTATCGCCGGTCGGGTCATGACAGGTCGCACAGTCGGCAGGGTCTCGTCCGAAGTAGCTGTTGTCTGGACGAGTGTTCTCGTTATTATGCCCAACCCCGCTCTCCCAGGCAGTAAAGATTGCCGTGTGGCAGACCTTACAGTTGTCGGCACCAACAGCTTCGACGCTGCCGGCAAGATCGCCCGGACCGGAGACACTGGTACCCCCTGAACCGCCACTGCCGCCACACCCCGCCAGGCTGACAGCCGTTAAAACCGAAAGCAACAGAACAGACCATTTCGCTCGCATGATGAACCTCCCTATCGTGACTTGACCGATTGTTTTCTCTCGCAAAAACTTGAGAGCACGCTCCATATCGTTTCCGGCAAGACCCTTTTACCGGACTTCTGCTTAGTGGCATTTGCGGCAGGTTCTGCCGTTACTCGCGTCCTTCAGACGATTTTTCATATCACCCCAGTCTTTCGGGTGCGGATTGAACGCCGAAGCGCCGCTGCGGGCACTGTGGCACTGCAGGCAGACATCACCGTCCGGATGGCATGACTGACAGGTCGCCAGAGAACGCCGGGCTTCACGGGCATGGCCGATCGACCAGCTGTGAAAATCGGGGGCGACCGACGACTGCAGGTGGCAGCTGTCGCATGCCAGGGAAGCGTCTTTGATAGCGAGATTGCGAATCGGCTGGTGAATCTGATCAAAGTCCGCATCATCGAAACCGAGGCCGAAGGTGCGCCGGTGCGACGGGCTGCCGAGATCGCCGTTCCTGAACCGCCAGGAGGCATGGCAGTCGTTGCAATAGTTCGCTTCATGGCAGCTGGCACAGAGCCGCTGATCACTGCGGGCGGCGATCGGGTGGCTGACGTGGAAATCGCTGCGGTGCACATTGATCATGTTGTTGCCGAAAGCGCCCATCTCGTCGGCGAAGCCGGCCTTGTGGCAGTCGAGACAGAAATCCTGCTGGTGGCAGGCGGCGCAGTCGGGTGACTGCCGCTGGGCTTCGAGGCGATGATTGAGGGCCCAGACCGGGCCGTGGGTCTTCGTCTTGCCGAAGGCGACGCCGTCGACAACCGCCTGATCGTGACAGTCGAGGCAGACTTTCGGGTCGGGGACGATGCTGTTGGCATCGGCCAGGTGACAACTGTCGCAGGAGGTGCCGGGGATATACTCTTCGAGGTGGGCCCGGTGCTCAAAGACCGAGGCCGAGACGAGAGTCGCGCCCGCCGCCAGCAACAGCGTCAAAATCGGTAGTACCTTGCGGGTCATATCAGCACTCCTTGGCTAAAAGAGAATGTTCAGGCGGACACGGCCGCGGTTGTAGTGGTCCCAGAGGTCGCTCTCGATATACTCGTATTTGGCTTCGACATTGACCTTTTTGGTGAAACTGTAGCGGGCATCGGCCCAGAGGCGGGTGCTGGTGGTTTCGTCCTGATCGGTATCGTCGGAATGGAAGAAGGCGATCTCCCGCTCCAGCACATCGACGCTGAGACCGAGGCCGGCACTGATCTTCGGCGTGAACCGGTAGTTGCCATAAGCCTTCATGCCGTGGAGGTTCTGACCATCGTCGTCGCGCCGCACCACCCCGCTCACATAGCCGGAACAGTTGACGGTCCGCAGCTTCTCGAGGCCGAATTCGAAAACGCTGGCATCGTCGAACTCGTCATAGATTTCGTGGGTATAGCGGCCGAAAGCCTGCAGTCCGCGACGAATCGTCCAGGTGACCTCGGCCATGACCTCCTCGTACTCCTCGACGGCAAACACCGAGTAGATCGAGTTGGCCGAGAAGACCGGCAGTGAGTAGAGGTATTCGAGACGCAGAGTGTACGGTCCGTCGAAGCGGTACTTGCCGCCGAGCAGCTGGTAGCTGAGCCGGTCGGAAAGATAGTCCCACTGGGTTTCCGAGTAGAGCCAGAGCCGCCCCTGCCAGTCGTAGCTGGCATCGAAACCGATCAGTTCGATATCGAGACGCCCGTCCTGCAGCTTCTGCAGGTAGGAGAGGTTCACCTCCAGGGCATCGTCGAGGAACCGGCCGCCACCTTCGACACCCCAGACCACATCCTTGGCGTTGTAGCCGGAGTAGTAGGTCACGTCGCCGCCGCCGTAGACCGTCAGGCTGTAGTTTTTGGCGAAGCCGTAGTCGAGACGGAGACCGTCCATCAGCGAAGCGCCGGCGGTGGTGGAGATGAACTGGCGGCCGAGACGGAAATCGAGACCGTCAACCACCCCTTTTTTCTCCAGGTAGGCGTAATAAAGGCGACTGTCGACATCGACCTCGTCGGCGAGATCGTCGGAGAGCCGCCCGTATACCTTGAAATTGTACCCCTGGTTGCCCAGATCGAGCAGACTGAACTGCAGATACTGATGCAGTGGAATAGCCGTCTCCTCCTCGGCGGTGTCGTACCATTCCAGAACCGTGCTGGCTCGACCGGTCACGGTCGCCGCCTGCGCGGGAAGCGCCAGCGTCAGTACCAGCGGCACCCACAGCATGCCCAAAACACACCGTTGCCAGACTCTCATGTGACCTCCTGTCCCTTTAGCAAACCGTGTCTTTTCAACGTTGATAAGATTGCCCGGCAGAAACCGGACGGCGAGCTCCAAAACATAAAAACTGATTAATCCTTCAGACACAGATGACGAAATCTTAGCAGTATTTTTCGGGAAGACAACCCCGGCCCCCGTTTTTTGTCAGCGGCGAGCTGGACGTGAGGGTCGATATTTTT
>JAVVDS010000027.1:0-37982 GCA_032251295.1 Desulfuromonadales bacterium
AGGAGCTCTGGGATCTCGCCTTAAGGGTGCGCAACCTGTTCCTGACGACACCCCTGCCTGAAGGGCTGATCCGGGACCTGACCCCACACCTGGAAGCCCGATTCGCCGGGCAGCCTGTCATGGTGCGCTCGTCGGCCCCTGCGGAGGATGCCGCAGGAACATCCTTTGCCGGGCTGCATGACTCCTTTGGCAACGTACACGGTCTGTCGAGCATTTTCGACCGGGTGCGCCTCGTCTGGGCCTCGCTCTGGTCGGATCGAGCGCTACTCTACCGTCGGGAGCTTGGTCTCGACCCCGCAACCAGCGCCATGGCCGTCATCATCCAGGAGATGGTCGCCAGCGAATGCTCAGGCGTCGCTTTCAGTCACTGTCCCGGGCGTGAAGATCTGGCGGTCATCGAGGCGGTCTGGGGACTGAATCAGGGGCTGGTGGATGGCGATATCGAGCCGGACCGCCTGCTGCTCGACCGACGTACCGGCAGCGTCATCGAGCAGTTCCACCCGGCGCGCGAGCGGGCCTGTCGCCCGGCAGGCGACGGGACTGTCCTGACCCCGCTGCCGGCCGAACTGCGCCACGCACCTCCCCTTGACGCGAAGCGCCTGGACGCGGTCTGGCAGTTGCTCCGGGGCGTTGAGCAGCTGTTTGGAGGCCCCCGGGATCTCGAGTGGACCTTTGCCCAGGGGACGCTCTACGTTCTGCAGGCACGGCCGATTACCGCAGGACAGCAGACAGCGGAAAGCGAGCGCGCCTGGTACTTGAGCCTGCACCGCAGCTTCAACTCTCTGAAGGAACTGCGTCGTCTCATCGAAGAAGACTGGCTGCCGACTCAGGCCGCTCGGGCTGAGGAGCTTGCGGCGGTCGACCTTGGCGCGCTCAGCGACGACGAGCTGGCAACCGCCATAGAAGAACGCCGAGCGGCGTTGGCCGCCGCCGAGGCCAGCTACCGCGAGCTCTGCATTCCGATGGCCCACGGCATCCGCCTGTTCGGGGAAGTCTATAACGACCGCCTGCGCCCTGCCGACCCCTTTGCTTTCCTTGACCTGCTGGCGGCGGACACGAGCCTGCTGGCGGTCGAACGCAACCAGGCCATGGCGGAGCTGGCCCGAGCACTGAACAGCGATCCGCAGCAACTGGCCCAACTCCGCAGAGGCCAGCTACCCGATCCGCACAGTCCTTTCGCCTGCCGGTTCGCAGACTTTACTGAACGCTTCGGCGATCTGGCGTGGACTTTCGGCGATGACAAGGCGGACGGCTTCGGGCTGTTCGCCCTGTTGGCACAGCTGGCCGCCGCTGCTCCGGCGCCGGTTCGCTCTTGCCGCCCAACGGACGCTGGTCAATCCTTCCTGGCCGCTTTCGCCGTCGAAGAACAGGCCCATGCCCGGGAACTCCTCGAGCTTGGCCGGGCCAGCTATCGCCTGCGTGACAATGACAACCTGGTGATCGGCCAGTTGACGGCCTGCCTGCAGGCGGCGCGCAACGAAGCGCTCGGTCGCCTGGCGGCTCGGCCGCAGTCGGAACTTGCCGGGCTGACCGGCAGGGAGAACGCCCGCGTGGCCAACCGCATGACACCAGCAGTCGGCGGCGCCAGCTCATGGAGTGTCGCCGGCATGCGCCTCGAAGCCCGGCAGCTGGTCGGCCAACCGGCCGGTGCCGGACTCGGCCGCGGCAGGGCGCGAGTGATTGGTCGGCCGGCAGACCTGGCCAGCTTTCAGCACGGAGAAATTCTGGTCTGCGATGCCATCGACCCGAATATGACGTTTGTCGTGCCGCTGGCCGCCGGCATTGTCGAACGCCGCGGCGGTATGCTGATTCATGGTGCCATCATCGCCCGCGAGTACGGTCTCCCCTGCGTCACCGGCGTTCCAGAGGCGACCCTTTTGATCGAGACTGGTGATCTGATTACGGTCGATGGTTTTCTTGGGCAGGTGACTGTGACCAAGCAGGCCAGGCCGATGGAGCCGGATTGAGGGGGTGTGCCTTAAACACGTCGGACGGTCAACGCAGAAACTGTTCAGGGTCCGCAGGCCAGCAGTGGTTGCGTCGAGGCGGGGATCAGGCCGCGCCGTTCGGCGCGCATCAGCAGCTCGGTGACGGCGGCGAGGCCGGCTTCGCCGAGATCGCGGGAGAACTCGTTGACATAGAGCTTGATGTGCGCGTCGATCACCGCGTCGTCGAGTTCCTGGGCATTGGCGCGGATGTAGCCGCGCGCCCGTTGCGGATCGGCCCAGGCCGCGTCGAGACTGGCGCGGATCGCCGTGTCGACCTCGCCGATCAGCGCCGCGCCGAGATCCCGCCGGGCGAGGATCGCCCCTAACGGGATCGGCAGCCCGGTCTCCCCCTCCCACCAGCTCCCCAGATCGACAACCTCGTGAAAGCCGGCCTGCCGGTAAGTGAAGCGCGACTCGTGGATGATCACGCCGGCGGCCGCCTCGCCGCGCAACAGGGCCGGCATGATCTGGTCGAACGGCAGGACCAGCAGGTCGTCGAACCCTTCCCCGTAGAGTTGCAGCAGCAGATTGGCGGTGGTCAGGTGGCCGGGGATGGCGATCTTTTTGCCGCGCAGTTCCGCCATGGTCGCCGGTCGCGGGGCGACCACCAGCGGCCCGCAGCCGCGGCCGAGAGCCGCGCCGCTGCGCAGCATGGCGTAGCGCTCACGCAGATGGCCGAGGGCATGGCAGGAGATCTTGGTCAGGTCGAGAATCCCTTGCAGGGCGAGCTGATTGAGAGATTCCACATCGGCCAGACGCACAGCGACCTGCAGTCCGGGAGTCGGCACCAGCCCATGGGTCAGGGCGTGGAAGATGAAGGTATCGTTAGGACAGGGGGAGTAGCCGAGGGTCAGACAGCGCGGCGGTGCGGTCATGCGTCTCCTCCAAGCGCCGGCAGCAGCGCGAGAATTGCCTGCTGCGCCGCCTGCATGCCGGCCGGCAGATCCCAGCGCGCCGGATCGCGATCCTCGACCCGGTTGGAGATGCCGCGCACTTCGAGCAACGGCAGACCGAACTGGTTGCAGACCAGGGCGACTGCCGCCCCTTCCATGTTCTCGCAGAGACCGCCGGTCCGCTGCACCAGCTCACGAGCCCCCCGGCTGGTGCCGGTACAGGTCGAGACGGTGACGAACAGCCCGCGCCGCAGGGTACGACCGGCGCCTTCGGCGTGCTGCTGCAGGATCGGCCAGGCCCGGTCGTGCAGCGTTGTATCGACCGGCCAGCGATTGTCGTACCGCTCCGGTTCGCAGCGCATCGTCACGCCGAGGGCGTGCAGATCGCGAAACCCGTCCGGTGTCAACGACCCTTCGTCGGCGAACAGCTCGGCATCGGCCAGGGCCAGGTCGCCAAGAGCGAGTCCCGAGCCGGGACAGGCGCCGCCGCAACCGAACAGCCAGAGCGCCCGATAGCGGCCGGCCGCCAGCAGAGTCGCCGCGGCGGCGGCGGCCGCCGCCTTGCCGACGCCGGTATGCGCCAGAGCGACCGGCCGGCCGTGCAGCTGTCCGCTCCAGAGCGACAGGCCATGCACCGACCGGCACTTATCAGCCGCCAGCGCCTCGCGCAGCAGGCAGGTCTCTTCGGGGACAGCAGCAAGCAGCAGGATCATGGGGGCATCGGGGGCTGGGGGCTGGGGGTCGGGGGCTATCTGCAGACGGCAGAACAACACAAACCGCAAGCCCCCAGTCCCCAGAACCTGGGTTTGAAGAGGTCAGCCTTTATACCAGCCGCTGCGGATCAGGTCGCGGCGCAGGCCGACGCCGGCGTTGCGGATGACGCCGTTGTACCAGAAGTGATCGGCGGCGGCGGTGCCGGGACGGTCGAGGCGCTTGCGCTGCCCGGAGAGGTTCTGACGAAAAAGCTCATCCGGTTCCTGGATCGCCTCGCGGATGCGTGTGGCCAGAGGCGGATCGACCCGGTCGATGACATACTGAATCAGATCACGCAGCTGCAGGCCCATGCGGTACTCCCACAAGCCCCCTTCGAAGCTGGCACAACACTCCTGGACGAAATCGTTCCAGTCGAGCAGCAGGGTGCCGAAATCTTCCTCGGCAAACTCCTGATAATCGGCATACTGATCGAGCAGATCGTCGATCTGCTTCTGCTCCCGGCGGGAAAAGAAGAAGGAGAGGCTCTCCTCGACCGGATACATACCGAACTCCTCGATCAGCTCTCGGCAGAAACAGGCGTAGTCGAGGTCGCGGTCGCTGAACCGGCGCAGAGATTCCGGCAGACTGGAGCGGTGGTGACAGAGGAGTGACAGGTGGTCGTGCCCCATGTCGGTATGCAGCAGCAGTTGCTCGCGGTGCGGAATACCGGACTGGCCGAGCAGGTCCATCAGCCGGATGTGATTGTCGGTGAAGCAGGTCAGCACCTTCTCCTCGGAGTAGAACATCTCCTGGCTGGCGCGGTTGTTCGCCAGTCCGAAGCCGACGAAACCGTCCTGCATCAGCCGCTCCCAGTACGGTTCGAGGGTGTTGAGGATCTCGTCGATCGGCAGATACGGCGAATAGTGGATGGTTGGCGGCGGCGGTGCCTGCTCGTCGCCGGTCGACTCTTCGGTATAGAATTCGAGAATGAAAAACGCCTCGTCCGGCAGCGAGCGGGCAAAGCGCTCCATGGTGGCGCGCACCCGTTGCATGCCGGCGAGGATCGAAAAGTGGAAGGTATCGCTGGTGTTTTCGATCAGGCTGTACAGATAGCCTTCGCGCAGTACGCGTGGCCGGCGGCGGGCCTGGGGCCAAAGCTGCACACCAATGGGAAAGTCGGGAAAAACCTGGGGCACGCAATTCCTCACTGCGCCGGGCAACTCCGGCGTTGAACTGTTCTTGTCGCCTATCATGCGGCAAGCCGTCGCTGCAAGTCAACTCCCCGTCCAATGTCGTCATTGGCGATTGATTGTGGCCATCAAAATCGGCTTAATCGGGGAGGCGCTGAACGCATACCGATCGACCTCCTGAACCCTTTCTCAGCGTCTCCACGCCTCGCGTTAAATACACGCTGATTCATTCGGCCAGCAGAACCTTTTTTCCATTCGGTACCGACCACTTGGCGCCCTCCTCGAAGGCTGCTAACCCTGCGACAGCACGCCATTTACTGCGAGTAAAGCGCTTTTACTGAAAATAAATTTGCCGTTGACATGCCTGGCCAATTGGGCTATATCCATGCCTTGCTTTAAAACTGTTTTTTATTTGTAGCAGTCAGCGTGTGCGTGGTTCTGGTGGAGAATCGGGGGAACTGGATTCAGGATACAGAATTCAGTAGAAAATCTAACCCTTTCCGGCATTCCCGGTTCTGCCGTCAAAACGTCAGCTGAAACGTTACTTCAAGATAATCTCAACAGGAAGGATAGCGAACATGTCGAAACCAGCAGCGATCAAACCTTCATTGAGGAACCCTCTGACGGCCGTCGAGGAAGTCGACTTCAACATCCCCGGGGAAGTCGCCGGCAAGGCCGGTGGCTACGAAGAGGTGATGCAGGAGGGGTACGAACTGATCCAGCGCCCGATCAAGTCAGTGGCCATTGGCCAGATCGAGAAGCAGCATTTCAAGAAGCGGATGACCGTCTGGGAGCGGATCAAGGTTCTCACCCAGGCCGAACCGAACATCCTCTTTCAGAACTGGGGGAAGAATCTCGACGGGGCCTCCCTGGTCACCGGCATCCTCAATGTCAACGGTCGCGATGTCGCCCTGTACGGCCATGACTTCACCGTACGCGCCGGCTCCATCGATGCCACCAACGGCAACAAGCTGGCACGGCTGATGTACATGGCCGGCGAGAAAGGGATCCCCCTGATCGGCATGAACGACTCGGCCGGCGCCTTCGTCCCGGCCGGCGTCGGCGGCCTCGACGGCTATGCCGAGGCCTTCACCGCCCTGCGCAAGATCAGCGGCGTGGTGCCGACCGTGATGTGCATGTTCGGCTTCAACGCCGGCGGCGGCTCCTACCTGCCGCGCCAGGGGAGTTTCGTCATCCAGCCGGAAGAGACCTTTTTCGGCCTGACCGGGCCGGGCGTGGTCAAATCGGTCCTCGGCGAGGACATCACCCCGGAAGAACTCGGTGGGCCGAAGGTGCACGGTGCTTCAGGGGTGACCGACCTGACCGTCGCCGACGAAACTGCCGCCCTGCGCACCGCGGTCCGGCTCCTCAGCTACCTGCCGGACAACAACCACAGCATGGCGCCGTTCCTCGACACCAGCGATCCGCTGGAGCGCAAGACCTGGGAGATCAACACCCTGCTGAAAAAAGCGTTCAACTCGCCGACCGGCTTCAACACCCCGTTCGACGTCTCCATCATCATCCAGCAGATCTGCGATCACGGCGACTACTTCGAAATCCAGCCGACCCGCGCCCGCGAAGCGATCACCGCCTTCGGTCGCCTCGGTGGCCATGTGGTCGGTTTTGTCGCCAACAACTCGGCGGTCGCCTCCGGCCAGATCGACTGCGACTCGGCGGTCAAGATCGCCCGCTTCGTCCGTTTCTGCAACATCTACAACATCCCGCTGATCTTCATGGAGGATACCACCGGCTTCCTCCCCGGCCGCGAGCAGGAAGCGCGCGGCATCGTTCAGGCTGGCCGCTCCATGCTCGATTCGATCATCGACGTGCGCACCCCGCGCATCCTACTGATCCTGCGCAACGCTTTCGGTGGCGCCTATGCGTCGTACAACAACTACCCGACCGGCGCCGACCTGGTGCTCGCCTTGCCGACCACCCGCCTGGCGGTCATGGGCCCGGCCGGCAAGGAGTTTGTCTACAAGTCCGAGCTGCGCAAGATTCGCGGCGCCATCAAGCAGATGGTCGCCGACGGCACCGCCGAGCGGATCAAGGCCGGCATGGACGGTCCCGACGCCAAGAAGGATGCCGAGGCCGAAGCCGCCGAATGGCTCAAGCAGCAGGAGGCCGCCCTCAACCTGCGCTACGAAAAAGAGCTGATGAACCCGAAGGAAGGTCTGGCCCTCGGCTCGATCTCCTCCCTGGTCATGCCGACCGACCTGCGCAAGGTCCTCGGCGAAAACCTCAACTTCCTGCTGCGTCACTACAAAGCCTCGACCTGGCAGGATGTGCAGCGGGAGTTCCATTAAAGGCAAAGGCGCATTCAGGAATCAGGATTCAGAATACAGGAGAACACCTGTTCTGATCCCCGCCCGAGGGCAGCTGATTCCTGGATCCTGAATACGAATTCAAGACCAAACCCTGGAGATACCCATGACCGACCTCTATATGAACAATCCGCTGATCCACCGGGAGCGCCGGCTGAGCCAGTCCGACTCGGCCTGGGTCCGTTCCTTTGCCTGTGAAGACCTCAAGCCGCTGATTGTCTGCCGCGGCCCGATCCGCATGGAGGCGATGACCGTCTACGAGGAGATGGGGATCAGCCACTACGGCATCCTCCTCTCCGAGAAAGACTCCATCGTCTACCCGAACGCCCTGTCGCCGGAGCTGCGCAAGCTGACCGACAACAGCCGGGTCCACCGGGTCCCCGACTACACCGGCGCCAGCAAGGAAGAGCGCGTCGAGCGCATCGACCAGATCATCCGCATCGCCAGGGACAACGGCTACGATTCAATCTTCGCCGGCTACGGCTTCATGGCCGAGGACGACGAGTTCGTGCAGGCAATCGAGGACGCCGGTCTGAAGTTCATCGGCCCGTGCGCGGCGACCCAGCGCGGCGCCGGCAAGAAGGACGAAGCCAAACGCACCGCCCTCTCCGTCAATGTCTCGGTCACGCCGGGCATCGACAACGTCACCGCCCGCACCCTGATCGCCAAGCATCCGAGCCGCGCCGCGTTGCTCGCCGTGGTCAAGGCCGAAGGGCTGAAGGTCGACAAGAAGATTCTCGATGACAAGCAACTCTCCCTGGAGCAGCTGGCCGACGCCATCCTGTTCGCCTCCTACGAGAAGGGGCTGGATCTCTTCTCCATGGATGAGCTCTGCGCCCAGGTGGAGAAAGAGTGCGCGGCGATGTTCAAGGACTACCCCGGCGCCCGCATCCGCCTCAAGGCGATCGGCGGCGGCGGCGGCAAGGGGCAGCGGATTCTCGGCGCCTCACTGCTGACCAAAAAGAACCCCGCCGAAGCAGACATCAAAAAGGCGGCAGCCGACGCGCCCGCGCTGGTGCGTGAAGTACTGATGGAAGTCAAGGCCAACGGCGTCGGCGACAACAAGAACGTGCTGATCGAACTGAATATCGAACAGACCCGTCACAATGAGATCCAGCTGCTCGGCAACGGCGACTGGTGCATCGCCCTCGGCGGCCGCGACTGCTCCCTGCAGATGCACGAACAGAAGCTGCTCGAGATTTCGGTCACCCAGGAAGGCCTCGCACATGAAATCGCCGCGGCGAAGAACGCGGGGAGCAAAGCCCAGGTCAAGGCCCTTGAAAGCGATCTGCAGGTTCTCAAGCGCATGGAGGAGGAGTCGGAACGTTTCGGCCAGGCCGTCGGCCTCGATTCGGCCTCGACCTTCGAGTGCATCGTCGATCGCGACCGCCACTACTTTATGGAGGTCAACACCCGCATCCAGGTCGAGCACCGGGTCACCGAGCTGGTCTACAGCCTCAAGTTCACCAACCCCGAGGACAAGAAGGACTTTTTCGTTGTCGAGTCGCTCGTCGAGGCGATGGCCCTGCTCGCCAGGCACAAGGAGCGGCTGCCACGGCCGGAACGGATCCCTCGCTTCGGTGCTGGCGCCGAAGCCCGCCTCAACGCCACCGACTCCTCCCTCAGCCCGAGCGCCGGCGGCTACATCCGATACTGGTCGGCACCGATCGACGGTGAGATTCGTGACGACCAGGGGATCTGCATCAAGAACCCGGATACCGGGCAGTTCATGCGCTATCACCTGGCCGGCGCCTACGACTCCAACATCGCCCTGTTGCTGACCAAAGGGGAGGATCGCCTCGACAGCTACCAGCACCTCGCCAAGGTTCTGCGCAGCACCACTCTGCGCGGCTCCAACCTGGCGACCAACCTCGAATTCCACTACGGTCTGGTCAACTGGTTCCTCGGCCAGAACGTCATGGCCAAACCGACCACCCGCTTCGTGGTTCCCTACCTGACCCTGGTCGGCAAGCTCAAGGAGGAAGCGAGCAAACTCGATGTGGTGGTCGCCTTCCTGGAGATGAAAAAGCACTTCAGCAAGCTCTATGGTGACGATCCCGAGATCAAGAAAGCTGTCTCGGAAACTCTGGACCGCAAGGGGACGTTGCTGACCCGGCCGATGGAGCAGCTGCTCGCCGATCCGCACCTGCTGGCCGGCTGGCTGAGCCTCAACCGCCAGAAATTCCGGCTGGAAAACGGCAGGCTGGTCTGGCTGCGCAACCCGCTGCTGATTCTTGAGGAGACCTACGAATACCTGAACATGACCTGGCGGGCCGAGGCCCCGGCTGCCGAGGTGATCTGGGCCCACGACCGCGATCTGCTCAACAGCGCCCTCGACTTCTACGCCGAACTGCGCAGTCACTTCAGTCTCGACAAAGACGACTACGTCAAACTGAATGCCCTGCTCGCCGAGGAAAAACCGCAGGGCGGCTTCGCTGCTGACACCTGGACTGCGATCCGCTCCGCCCATTTCGGCTTCGAAGTCGGCAACGAACTGCTCGGCCTCCCCTTTTTGATCGCCGACCGGACCGACTTCTTCGCTTTCCGTGTCGAGGACGATCTGGAAGTGACCATCCCCGAACACCTGAACGACCCCAATCTGCAAGCGGCTATGAAGAAGGTGCTGGTGCCGCCACCGGCGACCAAGGCCGACGAGATCGTCACGCCGGGCGGTGGCATGTACTATGCCCAGGAGGCCCCGGGGATGCCGCCGTTCGTCAAGGAAGGGGACCACTTTGAGAAGGGACAGCCACTGTTCATTCTCGAAGTCATGAAGATGTTCAACAAAGTGCCGGCGCCGTTCTCGGGGACGGTCGACAAGATTCTGATCGACGGCACCGAAGGGGTGATCGTGCAGAAGGGGCAGCCGATCTTCAAGGTGACCCCGGACGAGAAATTCGTCGAAGTCGACCCGCGCGAGATCGAAAAACAGAAGCGCGAGACGACCGCGGCCTATCTGCTGGCCATTCTCTGAGCCGAACGCAGACGCTCGACGCAAAAAGGCTCCAGGATCGACCTGGAGCCTTTTTGAACTTCGGGAATACAGATTCGGGATTCAGGAGAAAAAGCTTTGAGTCCGTTCAAAACCGGACTCCTCAGGCTCCGTTCGCACCCTGAACAACCAGGATGTCACGCCAAAGAGCAGAGCATGGCTTGTGGTGTTATTCTGAACCTTGAATCCCTTGCCCTGCTCAGACCATGGCGACGTTGTAGTCGTCGCTCTCCACGCATTCCGAAGCGGCTTCGAGGAATGATTTGGCCTGGCTGTCGCGGATGACTTCCAGGGTGCCGTGGTTGATCGACCAGGAGGTCCCGCAGACTTCGCATTCGCTGATGTTTTCATCGAGACCGTTGACGTGAATGTCGAGTTCGACATGGTTCAGAGTGGTTTTGCAGACCGGGCATTTCATGGTCGCCTCCTTATGGTTGTGCAATCGGTTATCTGCTGTTTCACTTAATCAATATAGCGTGATCCGGCTGACCGTCAAGGATAAAAAAAGAAAAAGCCTTTGCAAAACAGCATGTTACGCTCTGCAATTGTTTTGACAGGTAAACCAATGGTCTATTTCCTTACTATATCGACGGTGGTGTTGTTGCGCAAAGAGCGACAGATCCGCTGTTCCCTATACAATCTGAGGTCGATTTAACGTAAAAAAGGATTTTGTTTTTTCAGAAGTTTCGCAGTTGGCAAACGGCGGAAAAAGAACGATCAACCCCGGCCGTACAGGCATTTTTTATCGCGCGGTGATTACAGACCGCTTTTTCTGAGCATGTCGCCGCGACCATCTTTATTCAAGGTAAAGTCGGCTTTATTCACAATAAAACAACCTTGATAATCCAGCGGGTTTCTTCTATATTGGCCCGGTAAAACCTTTTTATATCAACAGAAAACGCAGGAAGACCTAACGTGGAATACAAAATTGGCGCCAAGATCAAAAAGTTGCGCAAGGCGCGTAAGCTGACCTTGCAGGATGTCGCTCAGGAGACCGGTTTTTCGCCGGCCCTGATCTCCCAGATCGAGAACAACAACGTCTCGCCCCCGATCGCCACCCTGTCGAAGATCGCCCGCTTCTTCGACGTGAAGATCGGCACTTTTTTCGAGGATGAAGAGGAAGAGTGCCGCTACGAGGTAGTCCGCAAACATGAGCGCCGACTGGTCAACCGGGTGATCTCCAAGGCGGGCACCGGCCACGGCTATACCTACGAAGCCCTCTCCTTCCGCAAGCGCAACAGTCGTATGGAGCCGTTCGTGGTCACCGTCTCCGAGCGCCCGGACGAGGAGACGCTGTACAATCACGAGGGCGAGGAGTTCCTGCTGATCCTCAAGGGGAAGGCGGAGATCATTCTCGAAAACGAACGGATTCTCCTCGACGAAGGCGACGCCGTCTATTTCGACGCCGCCCTCAAGCACCGTCTGCTCGCCCTCGAAGGGAGCGAACTTCAGGTGCTGGCGGTGGTGACCCGGTAAATCGAAAAGCGAATCCAGGAGTCAGGATTCGGAATCCCTTTTCTGAAAGGATTGCACCTATGTCTAGCTTCGACAAACCGACTCTGGCCGACTGGCAGGCGCTGGCGAAGAAAGAGAAGAGAACCGACGATCTGTCCGGCTTCCAGTGGGAAACGCCGGAGGGGATTGCCGTCAAACCGCTCTATACGGCCGCTGACGTGGAAGGCCTGGAGACTCTCGACAGCCTCCCCGGTCTGGCGCCGTTCACCCGCGGGCCGATGGCGACCATGTACGCCGGCCGCCCCTGGACGGTGCGCCAGTACGCCGGCTTCTCCACGGCCGAGGAGTCGAACGCCTTTTACAAACGCAACCTCGCCGCCGGCCAGCAGGGGCTGTCGGTCGCCTTCGACCTGGCGACCCATCGCGGTTACGACTCCGATCATCCGCGGGTGGTCGGCGATGTTGGCAAGGCCGGTGTGGCGATCGATTCAGTCGAGGACATGAAGATCCTGTTCGATGAGATCCCCCTCGACAAGGTTTCGGTCTCCATGACCATGAACGGCGCGGTTCTGCCGATTATGGCCAACTACATCGTCGCCGCCGAGGAGCAGGGAGTCAGCCAGGAACAGTTGGCCGGCACCATCCAGAACGACATCCTCAAGGAGTTCATGGTCCGCAACACCTACATCTACCCGCCGGCGCCGTCGATGCGCATCATCGCCGACATCATCGAGTACACCAGCCAGCACATGCCGAAGTTCAACTCGATCTCGATCTCCGGCTATCACATTCAGGAGGCCGGCGCCAACAACGCTCTGGAGTTGGCCTTTACCCTCGCCGACGGCATCGAGTATGTACGCACCGCCTTAAACAAAGGTCTCGACGTCGACGCCTTTGCGCCGCGTCTGTCGTTCTTCTTCGCCATCGGCATGAACTTCTTCATGGAGGCCGCCAAGCTGCGCGCCGCGCGCTACCTCTGGTCGCACCTGATGCAGCAGTTCAACCCGAAGAACCCCAAGTCGCTGATGCTGCGCACCCACTGTCAGACCTCCGGCTGGAGCCTGACCGAGCAGGATCCGTACAACAACGTGGTCCGCACCACCCTCGAAGCCCTGGCCGCAGTCCTCGGCGGCACCCAGTCGCTGCACACCAACGCGCTGGACGAGGCGATCGCCCTCCCCACCGACCACTCGGCGCGCATCGCCCGCAACACCCAATTGATCATCCAGGAGGAGAGTGGCGTCTGCAACGTGGTCGATCCCCTGGCCGGTTCCTACTATGTTGAATCGCTGACCGCCGAACTGATCGCCGAGGCGCAGAAGATCCTCGACGAGGTCGAGGGTCTCGGCGGCATGACCAAGGCGATCGAGTCGGGGATGCCGAAGCTGCGCATCGAGGAGTCGGCGGCCAAGAAACAGGCCGCCATCGATTCCGGCCGCGACGTGATCGTCGGTGTCAACAAATACAAACTCGCCAAAGAGGATCCGATCGAGGTTCTCGACGTCGACAACAGCGCCGTGCGCCAGGCGCAGATTGCCCGTCTGGAGAAGATGCGCGCACAGCGCGACGAAGCGGCCTGCCGCAAGGCCCTTGCCGCCATCACCGCCGCGTGCGAAGATGACAGCCAGAACCTGCTCGCCCTCTGTGTCGAGGCCGCCCGGCTGCGCGCCTCGGTCGGGGAGATCTCTGATGCCATGGAGCAGGTGTTCGGCCGGCACAAAGCCGAAATCCGACTGGTCTCGGGAGCGTATGGAGCGGTAGTGGCCGAGGATCGAGAATTTGCCGAACTGAAGCAGCGGGTCGAAGCGTTCGCCGCCCGCGAGGGGCGCCGGCCGCGCATCCTGGTCGCCAAGATGGGCCAGGACGGTCATGACCGCGGCGCCAAGGTGGTCGCCACCGCCTATGCCGACGCCGGCTTTGATGTCGATGTCGGCCCGCTGTTCCAGACCCCCGAGGAGGCAGCGAAAATGGCGGTGGAGAACGACGTCCATGTGGTCGGCGTCTCCAGCCTCGCCGCCGGCCACAAGACCCTGGTGCCGCAGCTGGTCGGCGAGCTGCACAAGCTCGGTGCCGACGATATTGCTGTGGTCTGCGGCGGCGTCATCCCGCGCCAGGACTACGACGCCCTCTACGCCGCCGGCGCCGCGAAAATCTTCGGCCCCGGCACCCCGATCATCATCTCCGCCAACCAGACCCTGGATGCGATTGAGGAGAAAAGAAAGGGCTGATCTGCATTTCAACGCGGAGGCGCGGAGACGCTGAGGGGCAAGGACTGATTCTGAAGACCAGGAGGCAAACCGGGATGCTTAATATTTCTGTCGCCCTGACTGACCCCGGCTGCTATGTGTCATGCAGTTTTAGGGTGTCGTGATGTTCGCTTACTCCGCACCTTCGCGCCTCCGCGTTAAATTTTACCGCTCGTGACCACTCTCACTGACATTGCCGCCAGCGTCCGTTCCGGCAACCTGCGGGCGCTGGCCAAGGCGATCACCCTGATCGAGAGCCGCAACCGCGACCACTCCCTGGCGGCGACCCATCTGCTCGACGAGCTGCTCCCTGACAGCGGCCGGGCGATCCGCATCGGCATTTCCGGCGTTCCCGGCGCCGGCAAGAGCACCTTCATCGAAGCCTTCGGCATGCATCTGCTTGACAGCGGCCACAAGGTGGCGGTACTGGCGGTCGATCCCTCGTCCCAGCTCTCCGGCGGCAGCATCCTCGGTGACAAGACCCGCATGGAGGAGCTGGCCCGCCAGGCCAACGCCTTCATCCGCCCGTCACCAGCCGGCGATACCCTCGGCGGCGTGGCACGCCGCACCCGCGAGACCATGCTGGTCTGCGAAGCGGCCGGGTTCGACGTGGTCATCGTCGAGACGGTCGGCGTCGGCCAGTCGGAGATCACCGTCGCTTCCATGGTCGACTTCTTCCTGCTGCTGCAGCTCCCCAACGCCGGCGACGAACTGCAGGGGATCAAGCGCGGCGTCATGGAGATCGCCGACGCCATCCTGATCAACAAATCTGAAGGCGACAACCGGCCGCGCGCCGAACTGGCCCGCCAGCAGTATGTCAACGCCCTGCACATGATGACGCCGAAAAGTGTCCACTGGCAGGTGCCGGTACTGCTCTGCAGCGCCCTGCACAACCAGGGGATCGACCAGGTCTGGCAGGCCATCGAGTTGTTCCGCGAGACCATGACGGCCAACGGCGAACTGGCCGAGAAGCGACGGCTGCAAGCGAGCGACTGGCTGTGGACCCTGCTGCAGGACGACCTCAAGCAGATGTTTTTGCACGACCGTCAAGTCGAAGCCCTGCTCCCCCAGGTTCAGGACGCCGTCACCCGCGGCCTCACCACCCCGAGCGCAGGAGCGCGGCGGCTTCTCGAGGTATTTCGGCGAGGCTGACTTAAACGCGGAGGCGCTGAAAAGCAGAATCTTGATTATTTCATGTAATGACTGGAGGGCAAATGACATTAAATGATTTGTCAGGGGCCATCAAAGGGGCGGCTATCGAAGTCCACCGAGAACTTGGTGGCCCCGGACTGCTCGAGGACATTTATGAGTCTGCACTGTCGTGTGAATTGGCCCTGCGAGGTATCCCCACAAAAAGGCAGGTTGCCGTACCGGTGCTTTACAAAGGGCACCAGGTGAAGCATCCTCATTTCATCGATTTACTGGTCGACAACCGGGTTGTTGTTGAAGTCAAGGCGACCGAAAAACATTCGTCGATTTTCGAGACCCAGCTGTTGACCTATCTTCGCTTGTCGAATTTGCAACTCGGGCTTGTCATCAATTTCGGGGAGCGCCATGTTCGACAGGGAATCCGTCGCGTTGTCAATGGAATCGACTTTGACAATGATCTCCGCGTCTCAGCGCCTCCGCGTTAAATACCGGTGTTGTCCACACACAAAACTAACGGAGACATAACATCATGCCAAAAAAAATCAGTCACATAGGGATCGCTGTTACCAGCATCGACGATGTCGCGCCGTTCTATCGCGATGTGCTCGGCCTGGAGTATGAGGGGGACGAGGTAGTGGCGGAGCAGAAGGTGAGAGTGGCGTTTTTTGCCGTCGGCGAGAGCCGGATCGAGCTGCTCGAGCCGACCGAGGCCGATTCGCCGGTGGCGCGGTTTCTGGAGAAGAACGGACCCGGTATCCACCATCTCGCCTACGAAGTCGACGAACTCGCGGCACGCCTGGCGACGCTGAAGAGTCAGGGGGTGCGCCTGGTCGATGAGACCCCGCGCAACGGCGCGCATCAGACCCGAATCGCCTTTCTCCATCCGAAGGCGAGCGGCGGCGTACTGACCGAGCTGTGTGAGCCCGGCAGAAATGATGGCGCGCATTGACGGGAGTTTTTGTAACATCGTTTTAATAATGAGACACGAAAAGAACCCGCTATGGCTCGGCATTTGCCAGTCTTCGCTTTTTTCGTCTTGACAATCGATTTTCTGCATTTCTATACTGCAAAAAATCGTTTTACTTGACTGCCCCCTTTTGAAAGGATCCCATGCCGAACCTGCGCACACATCTGGCGGCACTGCTCTGCATCGCCCTGCTGGCAATCCTCCCCGGGAGTGCCCTGGGGCTCGGCATCGGCGAGTCAGCACCCGACTTCCAGCTCCCCGCACTGGATGGACAGACTGTCAGCCTCGCCGACTATCGCGGCCGGGTGGTGCTGCTGAAACTGGCGACCACCTGGTGTCCGACCTGCGGTCAGCTCTCCGCAGAGATTGCCAAAGCCGGCGAATTTCTCAAGGAGGCCGATGCCGTCTTCCTCGATGTTTTTGTCCAGGACACAGCCGAGATGGTGCAGCGGCACCTGGAGGGCAAGACCTACGCCATGACCAGCCATGCCCTGCTCGACGACGGCCAGGCTTACAAGGCCTATAACGTCTACCTGATCCCGCGGCTGCTTTTTATCGACGGCCGGGGCAAGGTGCGCTACGACAGCGCCGGCCAGGTGCCGACGGCCCAGCAGATCAAAGAGATCGTCGCCGGCATACAGCAGGGCGAAGAAGTAAACTGACAGACTGAACTCTCGTTTTAATCGTGGCACAATTGCATCAGTGTGGACATCCAACCACAAATATCCGGAATGAACCGGTCATTCCGGGTCTCGAAAACAGCGCAGGTGAAGACGTTTTTTTGCAAAAGACTTGTAATTACCGCGCTGTTTGATTAAGGTTGACAGCAATATTCTCCCTTGGCACCTTTGTTGAACGGTGTTTCACTGAATTAATATTTAATCTCCCCCGGATTGTGTATTCCGGAATAATCATTCGAAAGGAGGTGAAGCGATGCAGAGGCTGGTTTCCATGATGCTGGTCGCCGTTTTTGTCCTGACACTGGCAGGCTGTGCAACGACCGGTAGCGGAGACAAAGTCCGGGTCAAATGCCCGTCCTGCGGGTACGAGTTTGACGCACCCACCCCTTAACACTGCAGTAAATTCGCCAGGTGAGGAATGTTAAGTCCCCAAAGCCATGGTGGCGACGGGACGAGCAACTCAACGTGAGAGAATTTCAGGAGGCAAGAACGATGAAGATGATGAAAGTTTTGTTGGCAGCGCTGCTGGTCGCGGCCCTGGCAACCCCGGCCCTGGCCGAGTTCAAGCTGAACGGTTATTACCGGACCCAGATGTACAGTGGCGAGTTCAAGTCGACCACGGACAAGGACGGCGACTCCCAGCAGTGGACCACCCAGCGTTTCCGTGCCAAGCTGACTTACTCCCTCAACGACAACGTCTCCGTGGTCTACTACGGTGAAGTCGATGCCGACTGGGGTCTGCAGTCCAAAGGAAGCATCGGCAATGGCGGCAGGTTCGGCGCTGACGGCGTCAACGTCGAGACCAAGAACGTCTACCTCGACACCAAATTCGACAACACCCACATCCGCCTCGGTACCCAGGGAATTGCGGACGGCTTTGACGGCATCGTCGTCAACGCCGACATGACCGGCGTCCTCGCCAGCCAGAACTACGGCAAGACCAAGCTGACCGCGTTCTACTCCAAGTGGGATGAAGGCAGCAGGTCAGATTGGGACGGCACCGATTTTTATGGCGCCAAGCTGGAGCAGACCTTCACCGATACCCTGAAGGGGTCCTTCCAGATTTATTATGTCGCGGAAAACGATGCTGACGGCAATGACACCGCCACCGCCGACCTGTTCTACTTCGGTCCGCGCCTCGCTTTCGTCATGGACAACTTCACTCTCGACGGCTTTGTCGTTTTCCAGGATGGTGAGTTCGAAGACAACACTGTAGGCGGGACTGACATCGATACCTTCGCTTATGTCGGTTCTCTGAAAGCGTCCATGAAGATTGACGGTGGTGACCTCAACTTCCGCTTCATCTACGGTTCGGAAAATGACGACGACAAAGATGCCGACTTCTGGATGGCCGATTTTGACCAGTATGCCTTCGTCAATGAAAACCAGATGCTGTTCCTGATCGACCCCTATGTCACCGACTGGGCCAAAGAGAACTACGCCCTGAACGACTCCCTGAAGCAAGGCTACGGCCTGATGGCGTTCATCCTCAGCGGCAATCACAAACTGCCGGAGAACATGTATGCCAAGTGGGGCCTCGGCTACTACATGGCCGTCGATGACAATCCCGATGGTGCTGCCAAGCGCGAGGGCGACAGCCTCGGCTTCGAAGTGGCCGCCCGCGTCGGCAAGAAGTTCTTCGAGAAGGTCGACGTCAGCCTGAACGGCGCCTATGCCAGCTTCGGCGACTTCTATGACAACACTGTCAACGGCACCGACGATCCGGACAGCATCTACAAAGTGTACGCCATGGTCAACGTGCCTTTCTAAGGCCTGATCGCAAACTGTAGTACCACAAAGGCCGGGTCGCATGACCCGGCCTTTATCTGTCTGGGGTTGCCCCCCGTATGTTTCTTCTCCGCGCCTCAGCGCCTCCGCGTCAAAGAAGCAGTTCCTTACACTGCATCACCACCGCATAAAATCCGTCCAGCCCCTGCCGGTGCGGCCAGCTGCGCAGGGCGCCGGTCGCATCGATCAGTTCGTGCCAGTCGGCCGGCAGCTGTTCCGTCAGGTTCAGCCGGGCGAACTGCGGATGGCCGGCCAGAAACTCGCCGACGACCTCTTCCGTCTCCTCCCTGGTAAAGGTACAGACCGAGTAGACCAGCCGGCCGCCGGGGCGGACCAGCGGCGCGGCGCTGGCGAGGATCTGCTGCTGCTTCCCCTGCAACTCGGCAATATCGGCAGCCGATAAACGCCAGCGCGCTTCCGGATTGCGACGCAGCACGCCGAGGCCGCTGCACGGCGCATCGACCAGCACGCCAGCGAAACTGCCGGCTTCGAGAAAATCGGGAGTGCGGCTCATGTCCCAGACCTGCGCCGTGATGGAGGTGCAACCGAGACGAGCCGCCCCCTGCTCGATCAGCTTGACCCGGTGCGGATGCAGGTCGAGGGCGACGATCTCCGCGCGGTTGCCGGTCAGAGCCGCCAGGTGGGTGGTTTTGCCGCCGGGGGCGGCGCAGCAGTCGAGCAGCCGCTCGCCGGGGCGTGGTGCCAGCAGGTGAGCGATCAGCATGCTCGCCTCGTCCTGCACCTGGTACCAGCCTTCATCATCCCCCGGCAGGGGCGCGGCACCACGCTCGCTCAGAACGATCCCCTCCGGCGCAAACCGGGCCGCCACCGCGCCATGACCGGCCGCCGCCAGGCGCTGCAGCAGCTGCTCCCGTGTCAGTTTCAGGGTGTTAGCCCGCAGGGTGGTCGGCGCCGAATGCTGCAGCGCCCCCGCCAGGGCGATGGCCTCGTCGGCCCCATAGTCAGCCAGCCAGCGCACCGCCAGCCAGTGCGGCAACGACAGGGCGTTCTGCAAGTGGGCGAGAGGTTCCTGTCGGGCATCCGGCCAGACCAGCGAGGCACGGCCGCGCACCAGGGCACGCAACACGCCGTTGACCAGGCCGGTGAGCCGCTCCAGGCGCAGGGTGCGCGCCAGCTGCACACTGGTGTCGACAGCAGCAGAATCGGGAACGCGATCAAGACAGAGGACCTGGTAGGCGCCGAGCCGCAACAGCAGCAGGGCTCGAGGCTCCAGGCGCGTCAGCGGCTGGCGGCAGAAGGGGGTCAGGGCGTAGTCGAGACGCCCCTGCTGACGCAGCACGCCATAGACAAGCTCGGTCGCCAGGCCACGGTCGCGGGGGTCGAGAGCCGACTGGCGGCGCAGTGCGGCGTCGAGGCTGCGGTCGGCGTAGCCGCCGGTCGCCACCCGCTCCAGGACGGCGAAGGCGAGCCGCCGGGCGCTCAAGGTGTCAGCAGTTGGGGACATGTTTACGGAAAACGCCCCATGAGGAAACCGGAGAAGGCCTTAGCACCACCAATCACCCATCTTTGGAACCGTTCACCGGCAGCTCGACGGTAAAGCGTGTGTACTGCCCCGGCTGGCTGTCGACCTGTATATCGCCAGAGAACTGACGGACAATTTCGAAACAGAGGGACAGGCCGAGGCCGGTGCCGATCGCCGCCGGTTTGGTCGTGAAAAACGGGTCAAAAATTCGGCCGAGATCCTCCGGGGCGATGCCGGTCCCCTGGTCGAAGACCTCGATGCACAGCTTTTGCGTCTCATCTTCAGGTTCACAACGGGCGGTAATGCGCAGCACCTTGGCCGGGTCGGCCTCGGGGAAACGGCTGTCGAGAGCGTGCCAGGCGTTGTTGATCAGGTTGAGCAGCAACT
Organism: Desulfuromonadales bacterium; assembly: GCA_032251295.1. Classification (GTDB taxonomy): domain Bacteria; phylum Desulfobacterota; class Desulfuromonadia; order Desulfuromonadales; family BM103; genus BM103. The sequence continues at coordinate 20,236 of JAVVDS010000027.1, forward strand.
GCTCGAACTTCTGGCGGTCACCGCGCACCCCTGGCAACGCAGCGGGCAGTTCGGTCTGCAGAGTAATGCCGGCATCAGCCAGTTGTGTATCGAACAGCTGCAGCACAGAGTCAATAGAATCGCGCGGATCAAAGAGACCGATTTGTGTCTGCCCCGGCTGGATCACGCGCAGCAGGGCGCGGACAATTGCAGCGACGCGCTGGCCCTCGCGTTCGATCCGGTCGAGGACCTCTGAACCGTCAAATTCCGCAGGGAACCGTTTACGCAGCAGTTCGGTACAGCTGAGCACCCCGGTGATCGGGTTATTGATCTGATGGGCGATGCCGGTCGCCATCTCGCCGAGGGCCGACATGCGGATCAACTGCCGATTCTTCGCCTCCAGTGCGTGGCGTTCGGCCATCTCCTGCTCGAGCTGCCGCTTCTGGACGACAATCTGGTCCTGGCGTCGCTTCATCTCGATGTAGTTGCGCACCCGCAACTTGAGCGTCTTGACGCTGAACGGTTTGCTCAGATAATCGACCACACCGAGGTCGAGGCCGGCGACCTGCCCCTCGGCGTCATCGATGCCGGTGAGAAAGAGAACCGGAATCTCATGCAGGCCGAGTTCGTTGCGGATCGCCACACAGACCTCGAAACCGTTCAATCCCGGCATCATCACATCGAGCAGCACGACATCCGGCACGCTCTCCCGCAGCAGGTGCAGGGCCGCATGGCCACTGCCGGCGGTCAGGATCCGGTAGTCGGCAGCAAAGATTCTTTCCAGAAACCGCAGGCTGATCGCGTCGTCATCGACGATCAGCACTGACGCTCGATCGGTCATGCAGAACCTCACTATCTGCAGAGGCGAATGTATCCGCGCCCAGCCTCCGCACCATGCCCAGTTTAGCGGTAAACACTAATGGCAAAGCATTCACATGTCAACAGCGGCGATCGGCGCGATCGTGCCGTCGCGGTTCGCTTTTTCAGGCAATCATCAGCACGGATCCTTGTGCAGACAGAACGGGGACCGAAGCGTTCTGCTCCGGCCCCCGTCGACCATACAAACGTTTCCTGCCGTCTTTATCTGGCCAACACGAACCGACCGTCCTGCACTGCAACGATCACCATGGAATCGACATCGAGACCGTTGTGGTCCTCGGCGGTCAGATTGTAGATGCCGGAAACACCGACATAGTCTTTGGTCTGCTCGATCGCCTGACGCAGTGCCTTCGGCTCGGTGCCAGCCTTCTGCATGGCGTTGGCAACGATCATGATGGCGTCCCAGGCGTAGCCGGAGTGGGTATTGATCGGAAACTGCTCGTCGTAGTTATAGACGTCGTTATAGAGCCGCACAAACTCGCGGATCACCGGCTGCTGCGGGTCGCTCTCGGCCAACTGGGCGACGGCCATCAGCTTGGTCGCCGGCATGCGGTCGCCTTCGCTCGCCTTGCCGGCCAGCTCGATATATTTCGGATCGGGGAGACCGTGGCACTGAAACAGCGGCAGATCGAGGCCGAGCTGCGCCTTGTTCTTGCTGACGATGGCACCGGCCGGGCCGATGGTCCAGCAGACGATCGCCTGCGGCGCGGCGTTCTTCAGCTTGGTCAGCTGGGTGGTCATGTCGGTATCCTTCGGCCCGAACGACTCCTCGGCAACGATCTCGAGGCCGTAGTCGGCGGCCAGGCTCTTCAGCCAGCCGGCGCCGTCCTTGCCGAAACCGTCAGCCGCGGTGAGCAGGGCGATTTTTTTCAGCCCCTTCTCCTGCAGGTACAGGTAGAGACGCTTGACCGCCGTCGACGAACGCTGCGGCGACTTGAACACATAGTCGAAGGAGCCGAACTTGTCACCGCCCATGATCACCGGATCGCCGCCGACGGTCATGAAGGTCGGCATGCCGGCCTCCTCGACCAGCTTCTTGACCGCCATGCCGGTGCCGGTGCGGGTCGGACCGATGATCGCTGCCACCTTGTCCTTGTAGATGAACTTCTTCGCCAGGGTGGTCGCCTTGGCCGGATCGCCCTCGGTATCGCCGATCACCAGTTCCAGGGGAGCGCCGTTGACGCCGCCCTCCTGGTTGATCTTGGCGACCACCATCTCGGCCACCAGTTTGGTCGGCGTACCGATGAAACTGGCCGGACCGGACAGGTCGAAAAACGCGCCGATCTTGATCGGCTTGGCGGCCAGCGCCGGAGCGGCGCACAGCCCGAACAACGCCAGCAGCAACAGAACACGTTTCATGGCACTTCTCCTTGAATGTGGGCGGCAGACGGCCCGCCAGTACGGAAAAAGACGTCAAGACAACGGCATGCTTGTCTCTGTTTTACAGGCACTGATGGATTTAACGCGGAGACGCTGAGGCGCAGAGAAATCCGGTCATCCAAAAACTGACCCCTTGGCCTTGCCTGTAGCTAACTCCGCATCTCCGCGCCTCCGCGTTACATTCGGTTTTTTACCAGGGCTCCAGCAGCAAACCGGCCGTTCCCCTCAAACGATGTCATCCTCCAGCCGCTCATCGAAAACCCGCTGGCTCTTGCGCTCGGAGCGGGGGAGCTGACCGTAGGCGACCAGTTCGACTTCAGGGGTGACCAGCAGCTGCTTCTTGAACTGGTGCAGCATCTCGTGGTGCAGCTCGGCGGTGCGGCCGGTATCGACCCCCTGGCCGCGCTCGACCACCAAGCGCATCTGGTCGCGGCCGCTGGCGGCGTCGCGGCGCAGATAGACCTGGTATTCGGAGCCGAGGCCGGGGATGGCCGAGAGCAAGGTGTCGATGCTCGACGGGTAGATGTTGACGCCGCGAAACTTGAAGGTGTCGTCGGAGCGCCCCTTGATCCGTGAATGGCGCGGCAGCAGCGAACCGCAGCTGCACGGGCCGGGGATGATCCGCGTGATGTCACGGGTCCGGTAGCGGATCAGCGGCGCCGCCTCTTTGCAGAGGGTGGTGATCACCATCTCCCCCCATTCGCCGTCGGGGAGGACGTCGAGGGTCTCCGGGTCGATGATCTCGACCAGGTAGTAGTCGCCCCAGTAGTGGATGCAGTCGTGGTGCGGGCACTCGATGCCAGTGCCGGGGCCATACAGTTCGGTCAGGCCGGTGATGTCGAACAGCTCGGCGCCGCCGAACAGTTCGGAGATCTTCTGCCGCATCGATTTTGACGAGCGTTCCGAGCCGTAGATCACCTTGCGCACCCGGATCTGGTCGGCGATACCGCGGTGGTGGATCTCTTCGGCCATCAGCAGCGCCATGGAGGCGGTCGAACAGAAGACCGTCGACTGCAGGTCGAGGAGAAACTGGATCTGCAGGTCGATGTTGCCCGGCCCGGTCGGCACCGCCAGGGCGCCGAGCTTCTCGGCACCGAGCTGGAAGCCCATGCCGGCGGTCCAGATACCGTAGCCGACCGCGACCTGGACCCGGTCGAGGCGGGTGACGCCGGCCATCTCGTAGCAGCGGGCGAAGAAGTGGGTCCAGTCGTCGAGATCCTTCTGGGTGTAGGCGAGCACCTTGCGCTTGCCGGTGGTGCCGGAGCTGGCGTGGATGCGCACGATCTGCTCATAGGGGACGGCGCGCAGCGGGAACGGGTAGCCGTTGCGCAGGTCGTCGGCGCTGGTCAGCGGCAGGCGCCGCAGGTCATCGAGGGAGCGGATCTGCTCCGGCCCGATGCCGGCCCGGTCGAAGGCTTCGCGGTAGAAGCTCGACCCCTGGCAGGCGTGCCGGACTGTCCACTGCAGCCCGGCCAGCTGGTGGGCAGCCAGCGCCTCACGGGATGAAAACGACGGCATGAAGGTCTGCGGCATCGGCGGTGTCTCCAGGCGGATATTGGTCATGCCGGCCGCGCCGAGGCGGCTGGCGGCCGGGTTCTGTTCCGAGGCGGCGCCGAGAAAGGCGCGGCGCAGTTGCGGATTGACCAGCAGGGCGGCGCTTTCGCCCTGTTCGACAATCCGGCCGTTGGCGAGCAGGTAGGCGTGACTCGACGCCGACAGCGCCCGGGCGGCATTCTGCTCGACCAGCAGGATGGTGGTGCCGGCCCGACCCAGCTGCTGGATGATAGCAAAGATTTCGTCGGTCACCAAGGGGGCGAGGCCGAGGCTCGGTTCGTCGAGGAGCAGCAGCTGCGGGCGCGCCATGAGCGCCCGCCCCATGGCGACCATCTGCTGTTCGCCGCCGGACATGGTGCCGGCACGCTGGTCGAGACGTTCGGCAAGCTTCGGGAAACGCTGGCAGACCTCGACAATGCGCACGGCCAGTTCGCTCTCGGCCAGCCCGAGGGGGGCGGCGCCGAGGCGCAGGTTGTCGCGCACACTGAGATCGCCGAACAGCTCTCGCCCTTCCGGAGAGAGCGCCAGACCGAGGCGCACCATACGCCGGGGCGACAGACCGGTCACCTCACGACCGTCGAGAAGCATGCGGCCACGACTCGGCCGCACCAGCCCCATGATCGCCTTGAGCAGCGTCGACTTGCCGGCGCCGTTGGCGCCGACCAGGGCAACGGTCGCGCCGGCCGGCACCTCCAGGTCGATGCCGCGCAGCGCCTCAGCGGCGCCGTAATGAACATGCAGATCGTCGATTTTCAGCATCGTCTACGCCGTTGCGCTGGCCCGGCCGAGATAGGCTTCGAGGACCAGCGGGTTCTGCCGGATTTCGGCGGGGGTCCCCCGGGCAATGCAGCGGCCGCCATCGAGGACCACTACCCGGTCGGAGACCGCCATCACCAGATCCATGTCGTGTTCCACCAGCAGCACCGTGTAGCCGTGGGCCCGCAGGGCGCGGATTTCGGCGGCGACCGCTGCGGTTTCGTCGTGATTCAGCCCGGCCACCGGCTCATCGAGGAGCAGCAGCGCCGGTTCGCTGACCAGGGCGCGGGCCAGTTCAACCCGCTTGCGATCGCCGTAGGCGAGCACGCCGACCGGCCAGTCGGCCAGTTCGCCAAGCTGGAAGCGGTCGAGCATCGCCATTGCCCGCAGGCGCAGGCGCCGTTCGCGGTTACGCAGGGACGGCGGCCGCAACAGGGCGCCGAGCAGACTGCTGCCACCCTCAACCGTCAGGCCGCACAGCACGTTGTCGAGCACCGACAGCCGCGGAAACAGCCGCAAGTTCTGGAAGGTGCGGGCCAGACCGCGTCGGGCGAGCTGCCAGGCGGGCAGACCGGTGACCTCTTCTCCCGACAGGTGGACGCTGCCGGCATCCGCGCGGTCGGCACCGCTGATACAGTTGATCATGGTCGTCTTGCCGGCGCCGTTCGGCCCGATCAGGGCGGTCACCTCCCCGCGGGGGACGCCGAAACTGACCTCGCTGAGTGCCGGCAGGCCGTCGAAATTGCGGCAAAGCCCGGTCACCTCAAGCATGCCGCGATCTCCACCGGGCCAGACGCAGTCGCACCAGATCGACCAGGCCGGACACCAAACCGCGCGGCAAAAACAGCAGCACCAGCACCAGGATCAAACCGTGCACGATCTCCTTGTAGGTCTCGAACAGGTCGATGACTTCCGGCAGCCAGGTCAGCAGTGCCGCACCGAACAGGCTCCCCCAGACCGAGCCGAGGCCGCCGACCACCACCATGGTGACGAAGTCGACCGAGGCGAAGATGCCGAAGGTCTCGGGGCTGACGAAACCGAAGCTGTGGGCGTACAGGCTGCCGGCCAGAGAGGCGAGGACTGCGGAGAGGACGAATACCTTGACTTTCGCCGTGCGTGTGTCGACGCCGAGGGAGCGGGCAGCGATCTCGTCGGCCGCCAGCGCCGCCAATCCCCGGCCGACGCCACTACGCACCAGGTTCAGGCCGAGTAGCAGACAGATCAGCGCCACCGTCCAGATCAGGTAGTGCAGCTGGCGGTCGTCGCTCAAAGCGATGCCGGCCAGGCGCAGCGGCGGGATGCCGGCCAGGCCGCTCGGCCCGCCGGTCAGTGCATCCCACTGCACCAGCACGGTATAGACGACGATGTTGACACCGAGGGTCGCCATGGCCAGGTAGTGCCCGTGCAGCCGCAGGGCCGGGAGACCGACCAGCAGGGCGAGCAGCGCTGCCCCCAGCCCGGCGAGCAGCATTGCCAGCCACGGCGACAGCTCCGCCTCAACGCTGAGCAGCGCCGAGCCGTAGGCGCCAACGGCGAAGAACGCCGCATGACCGAGGGAGATCTGGCCAGCATAGCCGATGAACAGATTCAGGCCGAGGACGACGATGGTGTAGATACCGATCAGGTTGGTCAGGCCGAGGGTGTAGGGGTTGCCGTAGAACAGTGGATAGACCGCCAGCAGCAGCGACAGTCCGAGCACCGTCAACCCGGTGCGGTGCAGCCAGAGAAAGTAGAGAAGTTTTTCTTTGTGGGTCATCACGATCGTTCAGACGGTTTCTGGCGGCAAAGATGCGAAAAAAGCTTTAGAAGCCATCACCAAGGGACCAGGAACACCAGGTTAACAGCTTAATTGTTGAGTGCCCTTATCTGTTTTGTCATTCTGACTGCCGATTTTCTCAGCGCCTCCGCGTCGAATCGGGGTTTAGGGCGCCGACAGCAAGCCTGCACGAAACGCCTCCAGGTTGCGATCAACAAACCGGGGCGGGGCGAGGGTGCGGATGGCGGCTTCACAGTCGGCGGCGCTGCAGAACAGCGCTTCGTGACGCACCGCCAGGCCGAGGAGCACCAGGTTGGCGAGAACGGCGTTGCCGAACTGGCGGGCCAGCCGGGTGGCATCGATGCGCTCCCCCTTGCCCGGCCGACCGGCATTGACCAGCAGGAGAGCGGCCGGCTTGAGCAGCGGCTGGTGCACCGGCAGATTCGCCTCCCAGAGGAGCAGGCCGACATCGGCCTGGCCGGTGCGGATCAGCGGGCTGGCGAAGTCGCCGACCTTGATAGTCGACAGCACCGTGCCGCCGCGCTGGGCCATCCCGTGAGTTTCGGCGGTCAGTACCGGCAGTCCTTGCGCCACCGCCGCCTGGGCGATGACCCGGGTCAGAAACAGCACCCCCTGGCCGCCGATACCGCTGACGATAATCTGCTGCTTCACGCGCGCTCCTCCTTGACGATGGCGCCGACCGGACAGACCGGCAGGCAGGTGCCGCAGCCGATGCAGCGATCCTGGTCGACCTTGGCCAGACCGCCCTCGCCGGTCATCACCAGCGCCGGGCATTCAAAGGCCTCGACACACTTGCGGCAGCCGACGCAGCGGTGATCGATACTGACCCGCCAGCGCTGCTGCTGACTGCGCACCGCCGGGTCCATGATGCAGCCGTGCCGCGAAATCAGTACCGCCACACCGCCGGCGACAGCGCGGGTATGCTGGTCGGCCTGGTGCAGCAGATCCTCGAAGCGCTCGCCGTCGTAGGGGTCGCAGACCTCGATGAAATCGACACCGCAGGCGGCCACCAGCGGCTCGATCGGCACCGCCCGGGTCGCACTGCCGTCGGCGGCAATACCGAGATGCGGCACCGGCTGGCCGCCGGTCATGGCGGTGGTAGCGTTATCGAGGATCACCACAATGATATGGGCCCGCTGGATGACGGCGTTGATCAGCGCCGGGATGCCGGAGTGAAAAAAGGTCGAGTCACCGATGGTGACGACGATGGTCGGCGGCTCGCCGTCCTGCCGGTATGCCTGGTAGAAACCGGCCCCCTGGCTGATGCAGGCGCCCATGCAGTGCACGGTGTTGACCGCGCCGAGGTTCATCCCCAGGGTGTAGCAGCCGATGTCGGAGGGAAAAATGCCGCGCGGGAAACAGCGCTTGATGCTGAAGAACGCCGCCCGGTGCGGGCAGCCGGGACAGAGCGACGGCCGCTGGCCGCGCCGCTCGGCGGCCGCTGCTGACGGACCTTCCAGGCCGAGGAAGTCGGCCAGGGCCTCATGAACCCGGTCCGGGGTCAGCTCCCCTTCGCGCGGCACCGCGCCGCTCTGCTTGCCGACCGCACCGGGGTGGGCCAACTGCAGCTCGATGACCGGATAGGTCTCTTCGAGGATCAGCAGCCGGTCGTAGTCGCGCTGCAACCGGTCGACAAACGGCGGACTCAGCGGGTAGGGCATCACCACCTGGTAGAGATCGATCTTCCCCTCCAGGCCGAGATCGGCGAGCAGGTCGACGAGGTGGCCGAAGACGATGCCGCCGGCGACCAGGGCGATACGCGGCCGACTGCCGTCGCCGGCGCGCAGGCGCGGCTGCAGCACCGGTTCGGCGGCGATCTCGGCGAGCTTGTCGTTGAGTTTGCGGTGCAGCGCCGGCAGAAAAGCGGGTGTCGCCGCCCAGCGGGTCGGATCTTTCTGGAAATCGGCGGTGCGGGCGGCGGCGGCCGGTGCCTGCAGGGCGACATTCTGTCGCGAGTGGCAAATGCGGGTGGTCGGCCGCAGCACCAGGTTCAGTTCGTACTTTTCCGCCAGCTCGAAGGCGAGGGGCACCAGTTCCTTTGCCTCGGCCGGGCTGGCCGGATCGAGGACCGGCACCCGCCCCTGCAGGCAGAACAGCCGGGTATCCTGTTCGTTCTGCGAACTGTGCGGTCCCGGATCGTCGGCGACGATGGTCAGCATCCCCCCCTTGACGCCGAGGTAGGCGGTGCGCATGAACGGATCGGCAGCAACGTTCAGGCCGACCTGCTTCATCACCGTGGCGCTGCGCTTGCCGCTGTAGCTGCCGGCCAGGGCGACTTCGAAGGCGATCTTCTCGTTGACCGACCACTCGATGTGCAGCGGCACACCGGCCCGCGCGCGCTGATCGATCACCGCCTGCAGAATCTCCGTCGACGGCGTCCCCGGGTAGGCGGTCGCCAGCTGGCAGCCGGCCTCGATCAACCCGGCGGCAATCGCCTCGTTCCCCATCAAAAGTTGCGTATCTATGGTCTCACTGGTCATCGTTTGGCCGTCTGCAATATGGGTTCAGAAGGAAAATATGTAACTTCTTCGGTAACTATTCAGCTTGACACCTCTGGAAACACCGTAACGGAAAGCCTGAGCACGTCCTTCCGGCTTGGTTCGCGTTTCCGTTCATTCCCTCCCCCCGCTGGGGGAGCAAAGCAGGAGAGATGGCCTCTCACTGAAGAAGGCTGGAATCAGCAGCCCTGGGTGTGCTGAACAGTTACCCGGGTTTTTAACTGCGCGTCTGCGCCTCCGCGCTCAATCGCAACGATTACCGCGGACGCTAGCGGCCGAGCAGCCCTTTCGGCCGGAGGAACAGCACCAGCAGCAGGACGGCGAAGGCGCAGACATCCTTGTAGGCGCTGCTCAGGTAGCCGGCCGACAGCGACTCGAGCAGGCCGAGACTGATACCGCCGATGATCGCCCCGGCCAGGGAACCGAAACCGCCGAGGATGGCGGCGGCAAACCCTTTCAGTCCGAGCAGGACGCCGACATCGTGACTCAGGGTGGTGATCGGCGTCACCAGGGCGCCGGCGAGACCGCCGAGCAGGCCGGCCAGACCGAAGGTCCACATCCGCACCCGGCCGACCGGCAGGCCGACCACGGCGGCGGCGGTCGGGTTGCTCGCCACGGCGCGCATCGCCAGACCGAGGCGGGTCTTGCGGTAGAACCAGGCGAGCAGCGCGATGGCCAGCCCAGTCAGCAGCAGGATCCAGAGGGTCTGCGGCATCAGCGCGGCGCCGAACAGGCGCAGCGGCTCCTCACCGGCGAGGGGCGGCAGCCCCATGCGGTTCTTCCCCCAGATCAGCACCATCAGGCCGCGCAACACGATGGAGAGGCCGATGGTGAGAAAGATCAGCACCAGCGGGTCGCTGCTGCGCGCCGGGCGAATACCGATCCGCTCGACCAGCATCGCCACCAGCATCACGCCGCACACCGCCGCCAGCAGCGCCAGCGGCATCGCCAGACCGGCCGTGAACAGCCCCGTGTAGAGGAGCATGCCGCCGAGGGAGACGAAATCGACCTGGGCAAAATTGACGATCCCCATGGTGTTGTGCACCACGCAGAAACCGAGAGCGATCAGCGCGTAAATCGCCCCGCTGGTCAGCCCGGCAAAGACGAACTGCAGAAAGTCCTGACTCGACATGGTCGATGACCTTGAAAAGAATACAGGTTTCCGGATTCAGGATTCAGAATTCAGAATTCAGAATTCAGAATAACAGCAAAATCGTTAACCGGTTCGCAATGATCCAGTAGGTCTCTACTGTTTGGCCCAAGCCCCCCAAAGCCCTTGTGTGCGGTTTTCTCCCGAATCCTGAATCCTGAATCCCTCGATTTTCGACTAAACTGCAAAGCCCTGTGAGATTAACGTATCCCGCAGAGCTTTGCCAACGGTTAACCGCCCGAGAAAAGGCTCAGGTGTGCTGAAATTCGACCGCGACATCCCGGCGCTGCTCGGGATCGATCTGCCAGAGGGTGCGCCGGTCGAAATTGAACGGGCGGGCGACCAGCACATCGGGGAACTGCTCGATGCGGATGTTGTAGATGTTAACCGACTCGTTGAGGAATTCACGGCGATCGGCGATCTGGTCTTCCAGCTCGGTGATGCGGGCGCTGAGCTGCTGGAAGCTCTTGTCGGCCTTCAGCTCCGGATAGCGCTCGACCACCATGAACAGCGACTTGAGGGTGTCGGTCAGCATGTTCTGCGCCTGCATCTTCTGCTCTTCACCGCGCGCCTGGTTGATCATTGAACGCGCCTTGACCACCGCTTCCAGGGTCTTCTGTTCATGCTGCATATAGCCTTCGCAGACCTTGATCAGCTTCGGCAGTTCGTCGAAACGCTGCTTGAGCAGGACATCGATATTGCTCCAGTTGCGTTCGATGTTGTTCTTCAACGCCACCAGGCCGTTGTAGACGACAATCACGTAGAGGGTCACTACCGCCAGCAGCAGCGCCAGCACGCCGAGCACGATCCAGAGAGTCATCGGTTTGTCTCCTTAGCTCAAAAACAGCAGCAGGTTGTAAATGGCGAAAATCGCCAGGGCCAGGCCGATCAAAAGCAGCGGCAGGCTGATCCAGGCATACTTGCGGATCAGCTCGCTTTCACAGGAGGCCTCGGCGACGACGAACGGCAGGCCGCGCTGCGGAGCGTGGCTGATCAGAACGTGATCCTCCTGGCGCCGACGCTCGCCAGTGGCGGCCAAGTGCTGCTGCAGCGCCTGGCGCTCGACGTCGGCGCGGGCCGTCTCCCACTCCTGGGCGTCGATCCGGCCATCGCCATCGGCATCGTAGCGGTGCAGGAGATTGCGGTCAAGCTTGAGCTGACGCAGTCGCTCCAGGGTCCGCTGCCGCAGGCTCAAGCCTTCCCGGCGCAGCGGCTGGGCGTAACCGAGCACGTAGACCGAGGTCCCCTCGGGGATCACGTCTTCGATCCATTTCTCATCGCTGTCGAGCCGGTCGTTAAAGGCGCTGAAGGTCAGACTCGCCTGACCGGGATAGCCGGTCTGCCGCACCCTCGCCCGCACCGTCGCCCGCTGCGGCGCCACCGTGACCCGACCGGTGCCGTCATCGATCAGAAACGGCACGTGACTGCTGTCGATCTCGCGGATCTTCCGCCAGCGGTTGCGACTGTCCTTGCGGTAGCGGCGTAGCCGGTACCAGACGCAGGGCGCCTGGGTCATCGGCGCGACCACGGCGTACTGGCGGCGGGCACGGCCGTGGACTTCGACCATCCCCATGGCGATGGAACGGATCCGGCTGGTCGGCGTGTTCTCGATGCGCCGTTTCAGCTTCAGGGAGTGAAAGCCGCCCCAAAGGCAGCCAGACGCGGCGAGGCCGGGGAGCAGTCCACTGTTCAGCCACTGATCCGCCAGAAACCGGAAGAACCGATCGCCGCCGCCGACCATAACCGTGACGCCGAACAGGAAAGCACCGACCACAGGCAGTGCCCGGCTCAGGGAGAACGTCTGTGGTGGCCGGTCCGGCGGGGGAGGCAGGTCCCTGACCGTCGCTTGTGACGAAGCGGCGGCACCGGGGGCCTCCTCATCCGCGCCGAGGGCCTGCTCGATCTCGGCCGCCAGTTCGCCCACAGCGGGGATCGCTTCTGCCCCCTGGCCGGCGAGGGTCGCCCCCGCCGCCGGCTGACCGACCAGCGCCGCGGCGGCGAGACCGGCGCCCATGCTCACCGGATTCGGCGCGGCAGGTTCCTCGACCGGCCGCCCCGGACCGACCAGACCGGTCACCAGCTGGCCATAGCGGCTCAGGCTGGCAAGGTTGCCGGCCAGCGCCGCTTCGAGGTCACGGCGGGCGGCATCATCACGTACCGTGGCCGTCGCGGTGCAGTCGCTTACCGGACAATCGGGAAGATGGCCGAGGCTGAAATCGGTGTACAGCCGGTAGTCACCGGCATATTCCTCGATGAGGCGGCGCAGGGCGTCGAGGTTCTGGACCGCGCTCAGGCCGGCCCGTTCGCCGAGTGCCGCATGATTGAATTTGCCGGGGAAGACACGCACGGCCGTTCCCGGCCCTTCTTCGGTCGTCCCGACATAGAGATCGAGGACCGGCTTGCCCCGATAGATGACCTGCAGGGTTTCTTCGTGAGTGAAGGCCGCCGCCGAGACGTGCCCCCGGTAGCTGTTCTGCGCCATGGCACGTTTGAGGTAACGCTGCCGGAGGCCACCGGCAATGTCGCCGAGCACAGCGACAACCGGATCGCCGCGCCGCATTAGAGCGTCTCCACGCTGACAGACAAAGTGGATCCGGTCGCTGGCGATCTCCAGACTGCGCAACCGGTCGGGAGCGGACAGCGGGCGATCCGGCGCGACCGTCCAGCAGGCGAGGCCGTACTGGCGGAGGAGAGTCGCCATCTGTTCGGCCCGCGGCCGCGTCCCCTTGCCGAGGAGCGCCAGACCGGGGCCGAGCAGCCGTTGTCGGGCGGTGTAGATATCGAGGCCATGCTCGGCCTGCAGCCGCCCGAGCAGCTCATCGAGCCGATCATCGACCGTCGGCTGCTGGCGGACGATCAGCTGCCAGGGGACTGCCTCCTCACTCATGACGCGTCCGGCAGCGGCAGACTGAGGGTGAAGGTCGCCCCCTGGCCGAGCTCACTCTCGACCTGCAGTTCGCCGGCGTGGGCCTCGACGATCCGCTTGGCCAGGTAGAGACCGAGGCCGAAGCCGCCGACGGCGGTGTCGGAATTGTCGACCCGGTGGAATTTATCAAAAATATGCGCCTGATCCTCTGGGAGAATGCCGATCCCCTGATCACTTATCCGCAACTCGAAACGGTCGCCGACCTGCTCCCCGCTCAGACGAATTTCGGTATCGGGTGGTGAAAACTTGACGGCATTGTTCAGCAGGTTTTCCAGGACCTGGACGATCTTGAACTTGTCGATACTGAGGACCACCGGCTGTTCTGGCAGGCGGAGGGCAAAACGGTGCCGCGGCGACTCCTTGCGGAACTGGGCGACAATGGTGCTGATTTCCCGGACCATATCGACCTCGTTATAGTCGAGATGGATCGGTCGCCCGGCTTCGATGCGGCTGACATCAAGCAGATCCTCGACAATCCTTTCCAGGGCGAGGGCCTTGTCATAGACGACAGTCTCGATTTCATGCACCTGATCGGCGCTCAACTCCTCGTTGGTCAACAACAGCTCCAGATAGCCCTGAATCACCGTCAGCGGCGTACGCAGTTCATGGGAAGCGGTGGCGATAAACTCGCCCTTGATGCGGTCACTCTCCAACAGACGCAGCTGGGCGGCCTTGCGCTCGCTGATGTCGCGAAAAGCGGTCACCGAACCGGCCGTTCCATCCGGCAGGTTCAGCGGCTGGCAATCAAGTTCGACGGTGAGCAGCTGGCCGTTTTTATGCCGGAACAGCTCCTCGCCATGATAGCTCGCGCCTTTTTGGGTTGCCTGAATAATCGGGCAGTCGGCCTGCGGCAGTTCGCGGCCGCCATCGTGCACATGAAACAGATCGTGGCCGACCCGCCCGACAATCTCGTCGGCCCGGTAGCCGAGAATGTTCTCGAAGGCCGGATTGACCAGGCTGATTTGGCCGCCATGCTCCATGACGTACAGGCCATCGGCGATGGTCTCGGTAATCGCCTGCAGCTGGCGCGCATCCCGGCGCAGGGTGCGATGGGCACCGAGCAGCCGCCAGCTCAGGCCGGCCAGGCCGGCCAGCACCAGACTGAGCAGCACGAAAGAGGCGTAGTACTCACGACGCAGTTCGGCAACCACCGGAAAATGTGAGTAGGCGACCAGGTAGGCGACATTCTCGCCGGAAATATTTTCCGCCGGCACGAAGGAGACCGCCCAGTCGTCATTTGCGTGACTCAGAGCCAACGAAAATGAGGCGCCTGCAAGCATGCCGCTTTGCACCTCGGCGTGGCGGCGCAGCTGCTCGTTGAGTTGCCGCAGCACCGGGATCGCAGGGCGCGGCGCGCCGGGGATCTTCAGCGACGGATCTTCGATGAGAAAGTCGGCATGCACCGGCGAGTCAATATAGAGTTTGCGCTGATCACTGAACACCTTGCGCTCCACCAGATCGCGCCGCAGGGTCAGCAGATATTCCCGACCCGGATCGATGCGGGCCATGGCCTCGGAGATGGCGCGGAAGGTCACTCCGGTCTCAACGCTGCCGAGATGCTGTTCCTGGTAGAGCAACGGATAGAGATAGCGAAAGCCGAGGCCAAAGCGACCGATTTCAAAGCCGAAGATGGCTTGCCGGTCGCGGTTGACCATGCCGACACTGGGACGGATCTCGCTGAGCGCGTCGCCAAACTTGTCCGGCGCGTGAAAGCGCAGGAAGCTGTGACTCTCCGAGCTATGAAAGTGGAGCTGATGGACGCCGTGCTGGTCGAGATCGGCATAAGCCGCCGCCAGTCGGCGGTAGAGTTCGCCGCGCGCCTGACTGCGCTGAGCTTCGGTGCCACGCAGCCCGCGGGCAAAGGTCTCAAGAACATCAGGTCGCTGCACCACCTGGCGGATAAAGGTTTCGGTGGTCAGATGGAACATGGCGATGCTGGCCCGGTAGGTGGTGGCGACCACGCTGGTGTGCTCGGCGAGACGCAGTCGCTGTTTCTCCTGCCAGCGGGAGTGGAGAGCGAACAGACCCAGACCCCAGACGACCAGGAAAATGACGACCAGGGCCAGGCGCATCAGAAGTTCCCTTGCTGCGGAATGCTGGCCGGCAGTGGCAACTGGCGCATGCCGGCATAATTCTGATCGCTGGCGGCGGAGACGCCGTGACGGATATTGTCGCCCCACTGCCGGCGAATATCGGCATCGGCGGCGAGCAGCGCCCGGCGAATGGCTTCGATACGCGCCGGCGCCAGCCGCTGGCTGTTGGCGACCAGGGCGAGACCGGGAAACGGCGGGCTCTCGGCGAGGATGGTCAGGCCGAGATGGCTGTATTTGCGGGCGATCGCCGTCTTCAGACCGCCAAAATCGAATTCGCCGCGGACCACGGCCAGGGCAACTTCATCATGCGGGCCGAGGTAACGGAAGCGGTTGGCTTGCAGAGAGGTCTGCCACCTGTTTTGCATCAGCCCCTGGACGGCGAAGTACCCGCACGTCGAAAGCGGTTGCGTCAGGGCGATGCGCCGGTTTTTCAACTCCAGGAGCGACTCCCGCGCCGCGTCGGTTGCGACGATGGCGCAGGTGTAGGTCGGTTCACCGCTCTTTTCGTGAAACACCACCACCGGCTCCGCAGATGGAAAACCCTCGCGGAGAGTCAGGTATGGCAGAGGTCCGAGATAGGCGAGATCGAGCTTGCCGGCCTTAAACTTGTCGACCACTTCATCGTTGCTCAGCGAGTAGTCGATCTCAAGTTCGATGCCGAGGCTCTCTTCCAGATAGTCGAGCAGCGGTTTCCACTGGCTGACCACGGTGTAGGGCGTCTCCATCGGCAACGGGGCAAAGATCAGAGGCTCGGCAAGGAGTGGCGAGACGACCAAAAGCAGGGTCAGAAGTGCCACAGGCAAGACTTTGAACATGAGACCTCCTGCTGACTGGCCGGTGATAAGGGGCAACGAACCTGCCTGCTTTGTCGACGATTTCAAGGATAGCCGAGAAACGGCATCGGCTCAATCGCAAACAGGGCAAAAAATCACTCGGATTTGCACCTGTTTTCAGCTACTATGACAGCGAATTGCTCATCCCAACCATGAAGGAGAGGTTCCCCTGCCATGCCTGTTTGCAATCGACTTTGGAAATTATCGCTTCTGGCCCTTGTCCTGACCGTTCTGTACGCTTTCCCGGCCCTGGCCGACTTCCGCGAGGATCTGGCCCGTGATCTCGGCATTAAAACCGCGACACTGGTGACACCGGCCGGCAGCGAGTGGCTGATCGACCTCGATGCCGCCGCCGGCATTCAGACCGGTGATCTGTTCGCGGTCATTGCCAAAGGCGCACCCATCATCCATCCGGTCAGCAAGGACGTGATCGGCACCCTGGACGAAACCCGGGCAATTCTCAGGGTGACCCAGATCAAAACCGGCTACTCCTATGCCGAACTGCTGCAGGGCAAGGCCGGCGATCTCAAGCCTGGCGACTCGGCCCGCCGTTTTGCCGGTCTGCCGGCCCTGTTCTGGGACTACACCGGCAACGGCGAAAGCGTGTTCACCGAGTTGCAGCAGGCACTCCCGAAGCTGAGCTGGCAGAGCTACACATCGGCGCAGGCCAACCGTCCTGAGCAGCCGAAACCGCTTGCCGGGATGGAGCCCGGGCTGGTTTTCGTTCTCAACGACAACGGCCTCGGGGTCAAGGATCACAGTTTTCAGCCACTGCGCTTCTACCGACCTGACCAGCTCGGGCTTGCTCCGATCGCAACACCCGCGATTTCCGCGCCGGCGCGCCCGGTCGCCACGCCGGCGCCGACCGGCGAAAGCATTCTGGTCGCCCGGTCCGCCAGCCAGGCCACGACCGTCCCCGGCAACGTCCGTGGTGGACTGATCGTCAACCAGATGGACATGCAGGAAGGGGTCTGGTCGAGTCCACGCCTGCACGGCCATCCCGTCGGTATCGATACGGGAGATTTTACCGGAGACGGCCGCACCGACGCGGTGCTCTGCTTCAAGGATCGCCTGATTCTGGCGACCCTCGACAACGGTGAGTTTCGGATTCTCGACGAGCATAAATTCGGCACCTATGGCGATGCCCTCAGTCTCGACGCCATGGACCTCGACAATGATGGTCGCCCGGAGTTCTATATTTCCGCCGTTGCCCTCGGGCAGGTGCGCAGCCTGGTTGTCGATGTTCACAACGGCCGACTGGCACCGGTTATCGACCAGATCCCTTATTTCATGCGCAAGGTACACCTCGGCGCAGAGGGTTACACCCTGCTCGGCCAGGAACTCAACCCCGACCTCAAGGACCACAGCCGCGACTTGAGCGGTCCGATTTTCCGCGTCAGCCGCAGCGGCAACAGCCTGCAGCGGGGGAGTGCGGTGTCACTTCCGAAAAATTTGATGCTGTTCGGCTTCATGCCGTTTGCCTACAACGGGGCAACTCTGTACGCCAACCTCAACAACAGCGACAAGCTGCAGGTTCTGGAGGCGGGGGGCGCCGGCATCTGGGAAAGCATCGACTACTTCGGCGGCTCGGAGGCCTCTTTTGAGCGGCCGGACGGGACTTACGAAATGGGCAGTCGCTACGCTTTCCTCAAGGCCCGTATCGAACCGGGGCCAGACGGCACCCTGCTGGTGCCGGTCAATGAAGGCAACCGCACATTCCAGTCGATACGGACCTACAGGAGCAGCCACCTGCGCGCCCTCGAGTTCGATGGCAACGTCTTCGTCGAGCGCTGGCGCACCAAGCCGCAGGGCGCCTATCTCGCCGACTTCCGCCTGACCGACATCGACAACGACGGTGCCGATGAGGTCGTCATGCTGGTCAAGTTCAGTCATGGCGGCTGGTTCAAATCGGAACGGGGTGA
>JAVVDS010000028.1:0-34937 GCA_032251295.1 Desulfuromonadales bacterium
GACTTCTATGAAAAAAAAAGAGTTGCCGGGCTCAACAATCGCTCTTCTGACGAATTCTGTCATTTCGGTGAATATAATGGCCCGAAGGCCATGAATCTGAGGGATGCACTCCGCGGGTGGCGTCAGTGCGCCTCAGACGGCTGCGCGTCGCGATCAGAGGAGTGTGAAGTAGAAGGTTGCGCCTTCGCCAGGGATTGCTTCGGCCCAAATCTCGCCGCCATGGCGCTTGATGATGCGCTCCACCGTGGTCAGACCGATGCCGAATCCCGGGAAGGACTTTGAGCTGGAAAGACGCTGGAAGGGTTCGAACAGCCTCTCAGCTTCGGTCATATTAAACCCTGTGCCGTTGTCAGAGATGGCAAAAACTCGCCGGCCGTTCTGCTGTGTTGCGCGGAAACAGATGTGGGTCTCGGTCTTCCCCCGGGTGTACTTGAATGCGTTGCTCAGCAGGTTTTCCAGGGCGACTCGCAGCAGAGCCTGATCCCCTTTGACCTGCAAGCCTGCTTCGATCTGCAGGTGAAACGCCCGCTCCGGTTCGATTCTGCTCAGTTGATGAGCAATCTCTTCCGCCATCGAGGTTAAATTCACATCCTGATATTGCAGCGTCTGTTGGGAGACGTGGGCCAGCGCCAGCATGGTGGCGATCAGTTGGTCCATGCGCTGACACGTCTCGAGGATGGTCTGCAGAAAAAAGAGCGACTGTTCTCCCAGGCGTTCGCCTTCAACCTCCTGCAGTGATTCGCCGGCCAGGTTGATGCGTGTCAAATATGACCGCAGATCGTGGGACAGGGTGTAGCTGAAAGCTTCCAGCTCCCGGTTGGCTTCCTGCAGCGATCTCTCCCGCAGGCCGAGTTGCCGTGCCATCGTGTCGAACGTTTCGGCAAAGCGGCCCAGTTCGCCGCCGGTCACCCGGCTGGCGACCTTGATATTGTGGTCGCCGCCGGCCAACTGCTGCGAGGCCTCTTGCAAAATATTGATCCGGTCGACAATCGAACGTTTGCCGATGAGATAGGTGATCAGAAAGGACAAGACGACAAACAAAAACAGGGTGGCGATGTTGGCCACCATGCCGCTGAACGATTTCGCCAGAACATCCTGTTTGGAAATGCCGGCCCTGATGTACATGTACGGCTTCTGCTCCCCGGGCAGCCGCAGTTTGCGGTAGGTGGTGATGCGCAGGTCGTTGTCCCGGCGGACAAATTCAAAGGTCAGTTTGTCCGGACCCTGCTCCATCATTGCGAGAGCGTCGGCGGGGATCGGCACACCGATGAGAGGCGCGGCGTCTTTGCCGCGATTGACGATGATGCCACGGTGGTCAACCAGTACGTAATTGGCATCGATCGAGATTTGTGCCCGGTCGAGAATGGTGCGCATGACATCGAGATCAAAGCCGATGATGATGACGCCGTTGAACCGGCCCTGCTCCAGTAGCGGATAGGCCATGTGCAGCGTCGGCTTGTCCGTCGACCGACTGATGACGTACTCTCCGGAAGAGAACAGTCCCGTCTCCCGGGCATTACGGAAATAACGCCGGTCCTGCAGGGATTGCGACGTATCTGACGGCAGCGCCGAAGCCCAGACGTAGCCTTCGGCATCGGTAATCAGGATGTTGACGTATTGCGAGCTCTGGTTGTGGATGTCGCGCAGAACAGCCTGGACTCTCGGCTCGTCGCGGTTTTTGACTTCAGAGAGCCCGGCGAGGAGGGTGCAGAGCAGCCTGGCTTCATTGGCCAGGGCCTCCTGCTGGGCGGCCAGGCTGTCGGCCAGCCGCTGCGATTCGATGGCGGCGTTGTTGTAGTCGATGGAGCGTTCGTGCAGTCCGGAGTAAACGATGATTCCCAGGGCCGGGAGCGTCAGGAGGGTGGCCAGGATGAGCAGCTGGGAGCGGATGGAGATGCTGGCAAATTTCGAAAAGATCAAAGAACGCACTCCCCCGCACGTGCCCGTCGCCCCCGGGTGCCGATCATTTGCTCTGGCTATTGAATCCAGGGTAGAGATTACCCGTTTTTCTCTCTGGAGGCAACAACTCAGGCGAATGCCTATCGACTCCCGTGCCGTGGCTGCGTTAAGATAAAGGAGAATCAAGACGCCCAGAGAACCGTTACTCCCGGCATCGTCGGAAATTCACCGGCGGTGCATGTGCCATGGATACACAGGAACGGCATGACAATCGAACTGAACGCCGCGCTGCTCGGTCTGCTCGGTTTTGCACTGCTCAGTAACGTCCCCCTCGGTTTCCTCCGCCAGGGTTCACGGAAGTTTTCCGTCCGCTGGTTTGTCTGTATCCATCTGTCGATCCCGTTTATTATCGCCCTGCGCCTGGCCAACGGCATCAGCTGGCAGATCATCCCCTTCACCTTCGCCCTGGCGATCCTCGGCCAGATTGTCGGCGGCCGCCTGCGCCGTCTGAAGCTGCCATGAACAGGCCACGCCGCCCGCGCATGAAACAGGCACTGCATGTCGGCGGCTTGCTCGAGCAGCTGCTGAGCGGCCTCGGTCTCGACGAACGACTGCGTCAGGCGCGCGCCCTGGTCATCTGGGAAGAGGTGGTCGGGCCGCAGATTGCTGCGCATACCCGGGCGAGAAAGCTGCGTGACGGCGTCCTCGAGGTCGGGGTCGATCAGCCGACCTGGATGCAGCAGCTGCAGCTGATGAAACCGCAGATTCTCCGCAAGCTGAATGCCGAACTCGGCGATGCGCCGGTGCGCGATATCTTCCTGAAACGGGGCAAGCTGGCACCCCGCGCGGGCGCAGCGCCGGAGCCCGGCGTCCCCTGGCGGCGGACTCCCCTCGATGCCGCCGAGCAGCAGCAGCTGGCACAGCTGGTCGCCGGTCTCGACGATCCGGAGCTGCGTCGGGAGATGACCAGCCTGCTCGGCAAGCAGCTGCGCCTGCACAAGGCCCGGACACAACAGCAGGCGACGGACAGTCAGTCGGCGTCAACTCCGCCGCGCGGCAGATGAGTGCCGTCAAGCGCGGCAGCGACGGGGCGGTTGCCGCCGTGCCGGGACTGGTGCGTGACGACGAGACCGTCGAAACCGTCAGCGGCTGCGACCTGCGCATCATCCAGGCGCAGGACGGCTATCGCTACGCCATCGATCCTTTCCTGCTGGCCGCGTTCGCTACGCTGCCGGCCGGCGCAAAGATCGCCGACCTCGGTACCGGCTCAGGGGTGGTCGCCCTGCTGGTGGCGGCGACCAGTGACGCACCGTGCATCGTCGGTCTCGAACTGCAGGCCGCTCTGGCCGAGCGCGCCCGGCGCAGCGTCGCTCTCAACGGTCTGCACGACCGGGTCTCGGTCGTGCACGGCGATGTCCGCGCCCTCCCTGCGGAACTCTCCCCCGCCAGTTTCGATATTGTGCTCTGCAATCCGCCGTACCGCGCGCCAGCCAGCGGCCGGCTCGCCCGTGGCGATGAGCGTTGCCGGGCCCGCTTCGAGCTCGCCGGTGGTCTCACCGACTTCGTCGCTGCCGGCGCGCACCTGCTGAAAAACGGTGGACACCTGGCGATGATCTTTCTCGCCGAGCGGCTCACCGAACTGCTTGTGGAGATGCGCCGCCACCGTCTGGAGCCGCGGCGGCTACGCATTGTCCACTCCCGCTCGGGTGATGCCGCCCGCCTGGTGCTGGTTGAGGCGCTGAGAAACGGTCGGGCGCCACTGACCATCGAACCGCCGCTGATTCTCTACCGCGGGGCCGGGCGCGACTACTCGGCGGAAGCCCGCGCCATCCTGCGCCTGCCGGACGAGCCTGCCTGACGTATCACCGATTTCCGGCCCCCCGGGGACGGTTTCGGTTGAGTCTCGGCGCTACCTGTTATAAACCTTTGGGGGAGATGTCCGGCACGTTGCTGGTGTGGCGCCGGGAAAACGCAACCGTTTCCAAAAGTGGAGGCAGACAATGCAGGATTGGGGCAGGGGCCCGTCCGGTGACGATCTGGAGAAGAAAGTCATCGAGATCAGGGACCAGTTCAAGAAGAATTTCGGCCCGGTCAAGGGGATCGTCCCCCTGCTGATCGGCCTGTTCGTGCTGCTGATCGGCGGCTACAGCAGTTTCTACAAGGTGGAGACCGAGCAGACCGGCGTGCTGCTCCGTTTCGGCAAGTTTGTCGGCTTCTCCGAGCCGGGGCTGCACTTCAAGATCCCTTTTGGTGTCGACCAGGTCTACCTGGTACAGACCGGCCGGGTTCTCAAGGAGGAGTTTGGCTTCCGTACCGTGCAACCCGGGGTTCGCTCGACTTATACCAAGAAGGGGCTGGAAGAGGAGTCACTGACTCTGACCGGCGATCTCAATGTCAGTGATGTCGAGTGGATTGTTCAGTTTAAGGTTGCCGACCCGTTCAAATTCATCTTCGGTATCAAGGATCCGGTGGAGACGATCCGCGATATCTGCGAGGCGATGACGCGCCGGGCGATCGGCAATGCCAATGTCAACGAAGTGTTGACCACCGAGCGCGCCCAGCTCGCCCTGGCGATTGAGGCTGACCTGCAGAAGACCCTGAACGCTTACGATATCGGCGTACGCATTGTCACGGTCAAGTTCCAGGATGTGACCCCGCCCGACCCGGTCAAGGCAGCCTTCAACGAGGTCAACGAAGCCGAGCAGCAGAAGGAGAGCCTGATTTTTCAGGCCCGTGAACAGTTCAACCGTGAAGTGCCACGTGCTCGCGGCGAGGCACGCCAGGCGCTGCAGGAAGCGGAAGGTTACGCCATCGAACGGATCAACCGGGCGCGCGGCGAGACCAACCGTTTTCTGGCGCTGCTCACCGAGTACCGCCGCGCCCCCGATGTGACCATGCGCCGTATCCACCTGGAGACCCTCGAAGAGATCCTGCCGCGGCTCGACGAAACCTACATTATTGACAAGGACGGTCAGGGTCTGCTGCCGTTGCTGTCGTTACGCAAGCCGGCCGAAGGGGGTGTCAAATGAAAAAACCACTGATTATTCTGCTGGTTTTCCTCGCCCTGATTGTGACGAAAGAAGGCCTGTATGTGGTCAACGAGGCCGAGCAGGCGATTGTCACCCAGTTCGGCAAGCCGGTCGGCGACGTTAGCCAGCCGGGGCTGCACGTCAAACTCCCCTTCATACAAGATGTCATCCGTTTCGAGCGGCGTATTCTGAAATGGGACGGCGACCCCAATCAGATTCCGACCAAGGACAAGCGCTTTATCTGGGTCGACACCACGGCGCGCTGGCGGATTGTCGATCCGCTTAAATTCTACATGACTGTCGCCACGGAACGCGGCGCACTCAGCCGACTTGACGATATCATCGATTCGGTGGTGCGCGACGCGGTTTCGAGTCACCTGCTGGTCGAGCTGGTGCGCGGCAGTGACTACAAGGCGCCACAGGGAGCGGTGGAGAGTTTCGAAGTGGAAGGGGTCGAGGTCGCACGCGAAGAGCTGACCGGTCGCGAGGAGATCTTCAACGGGATTCTGCAGAAGGCCGGCGCCAGTACTCCGGAATACGGCATCGAACTGATCGACGTGCAGATCAAGCGGATCAACTATGTCGAGCAGGTGCGCACCCGCGTCTACGAGCGGATGATCAACGAGCGCAAGAAGGTTGCCGCCGAGTACCGTTCGGAAGGGGAAGGAGAGAAGGCCGAGATCCTCGGTCAGATGGATCGTGAGCTGAAGCAGATCCGCTCGGAAGCGCACCGCCAGGTATTGGAGATTCGTGGCGCGGCCGATGCCGAAGCTGCGGCGATCTATGCCGACGCCTACAACCGGGACAAGGACTTCTATACGTTCACGCGCACCCTGGAGTCGTACAAGAAAGCGATCCAGAAAAACAGCAAGCTGGTGATCTCCACCGATTCAGACTATTACCGCTATCTGAAAAAGGTGCGCTGACGGCAGCATGAGTGCCATTGTTTCCTCAGATCGGCGCGCACTGCTCGCCGAACTGAGTCGTCAGGATGTCGGCGTCTGGTGCTGCGCGGCGCCGCTGGCGGCGCAGAGCTCCTGGCGAATCGGCGGCCCGGCGGCGCTGCTGATTGAACCGGAAAGCATCGTGCAGGTCGGGCGGGTGCTCGCCTTTGCTGCGGCACACCGCCTGCCGCTGGTCACCATTGGCCAGGGGAGCAACCTGCTGTTTGACGATGCCGGGTTTGACGGGATCGTGCTCAAGGTCGGCGCGCGCCTCGGCCGGGTCGACATCGCGGGGCGGCGTATCCGCGCCGAAGGCGGTGCCTGGGTACCGGGACTCGCCTGCCGGGCGATGCGCGCTGGCCTGAGCGGTCTCGAACATATTGTCGGCATCCCCGGCAGCCTCGGCGGCCTGGTGCTGATGAACGGCGGCAGCCAGCGACGCGGTATCGGCGACAACATCGAGCAGGTGCGCGTTGTCGACCGGGACGGCACCCTGCGTGAACTGAGTCGTGCCGAATGCGGCTTCGGCTACCGGCGGAGCGCCCTGCAGGGGCGCGGCGCGGTGGTGGTCGGCGTCGATCTCTACGCTGAGCCGGGTGAGCGCAGGCAGATCCGTCGGGCGATGCTCGCCGATTTGCGCGAACGCCGCGGCAAGTTCCCGCGCAAGGAGCCGAACTGCGGTTCGGTCTTTCTCAGCACCACGGCAATGCATGCCACCGTCGGTCCGCCCGGAAAGATCATCGAGCAGGCCGGCCTGAAGGGTCTGCGCATCGGTGATGCCGAGGTGTCCCGCCTCCATGCCAATTTCATCGTCAATCGCGGCCGGGCCCGCTCCGCCGAAGTCCTCGCCCTGATCGGCCAGATCCGGCAGACCGTCTACCGGCAGATCGGCTTCGATCTGCGCTGCGAGGTGCGCTACGTCACGCCGGCCGGGGAGGTTGTCCCGGCCGACCGCGACCTGCCGCCGGAGCTGATGTCCGGATGACCCATTGGCTGGTGGTTCTGCTCGCGGTTGCCGCCGGCGCCTGGTCCGGCTGGAGCCTCGGCAGCCGCTTCGGCTTTTTTACCGGCTATCTGCTGGCCGTGACTGCCCGGGCAAAAGGAGCTTTACAACGTCTACCGCCTGTTCTATAACAGCGGACACAATTGATCGGCCATCCACCTGGTGCCGTACCGGCTTAATAGGGAAGTGGGGTGCAATTCCCCCGCGGGCCCGCCGCTGTGAGCGAGGACGAAGGGCGACAACGCCACTGGTCGCAAGACCGGGAAGGCCGCCCCGAGGTTGAATCGCAAGCCAGAAGACCTGCCAGTGGACCCCCCACATCAACTCCTCGGGTACAGGAGAGTGGCTGCATGCGGACTTTAAAAACGGGAAGCCCGCGCACTTGGTGACGAGTGCGCGGGCTTTTTTGCTTTTTCCGGATGGCATGCGTCCTGTCTTATGAGGAAAAACAGGAGGAAAAGAAACATGCAGAAGCTTGTCTGGTTAACTGTTGTCCTTTCGTTATCTGCTGCCGCAGCAGTGCAGCCGGTCGCCGCCGAGGAAGCGCGCCTGAAGCCGGTGGTGGTGACCGCCACCCGGGTTGCTCAGCCGGTGACGGATGTTGCGGCCTCGGTCAGCGTGATTACCGCCGAAGAGATCGCCGAACGCGGTGCGAACCGGCTCGATGAACTGCTGCAGGACGTGGTCGGGCTGCATGTGGTCAGCAGCGGCGGGCGCGGCTCCCTCTCCAGCCCGAGCATCCGCGGTTCGGAGGCCTCGCAGGTGCTGGTTCTGCTCGACGGTGTGCGCCTCAATTCCCCCCAGTACGGCCAGTTCGATCTCAACCAGCTGCCGATCTCCCTGAGTGATATCGAGCGGATCGAGGTGCTGCGCGGGCCGGCCTCGGCCCTGTACGGCTCCAGTGCCCTCGGCGGGGTGATTCAGATCATCAGCAAGGCGCCGGCCGACTCCCCGCAGAGCCGGGTCGGCTGGACGGAGGGCCGGCACGACACCCGCATTCTCAGTGCTGCGACCGCGCGCCGGCACGACCGGCTTCGCTACCGCCTCGGCGGCGAGTACCAGGAGTCGGACGGATATCGGGACAATGCCGATTTCGAACAGTCCACCCTCAACGGCCTGGTCGGCTATGCCCTGAATGACGACGTCGATCTCGAACTGTCGCTTTATCATCTCGATTACGACAGCGGCATCCCCGGCTCGATCGCCTGGCCGAGTCCGCAGGCAGAGCAGGATGATCGGCGCACCATTGCTGCCCTCAAGCTGGCCGCTCCCGTCGGCCCCTTTGCCATTGCCGCGCGCACCGTTTATGAGCGGCACCGCAACGACTACCGCGATCCGGGCGGCTGGTCGCCGACTGCCGATCGCCACAAGCTCGACAGCTACGGTCTCGAAGTCGATGCCCGGCGCGAGTTCGGCCCGCACCGACTGCTGTTCGGTGCCGACCTCTATCGCGATGAACTCGATTCGAGCAGCGTCGGTGATCGGGAGCAGGAGCGCGGGTCCCTGTATGGCCAGCTGCAGGCGGAACTGCCGGCCGGTCTCAGCCTGCTGCTCGGCCTGCGTTACGACATCCACTCCGATTTCTCTAACGAATTAAGCCCGCGTGCCGCACTGCTCGCTCCTGTCAGCGACTCGGCCCGGCTGCGCCTGTCGGCGAGTCGAGCCTTCCGGGCGCCGACACTCAACGATCGCTACTGGCCGGCCGGTCCCTTCACCCGCGGCAACCCGGATCTCGATGCCGAGACCGCCTGGGAGTACGAACTGGCCGTAGAGCAGGATCTGCCCGGCCAGGGTCGCGTCGCCCTGGCCGCTTTCCAGCGTGAGGCCGATGATCTGATCCGCTGGCAGGCGGACGACCAGTTTGTCTACAGCCCGGTCAACGTCGCTAAGGCGCGCATCTGGGGTGTCGAACTTGACGGTAGCTATCCGGTCTGCCGCTTCGCCCGGATCGGTGGCAATTACACTTACTTGCACCCGAAAGATCGCAAAACCGGCGACTACCTGCGAGGTAAGCCGCGCCATGAACTGCACGGCTTTGTCGCCCTGCACCTGCATGAGCGCACCGGTCTGCGTTTCGATGGCCGCTACCTGCGCTACTATGCCGAAGCCAACCGGACCGACAAGGACTATTTCGTCGCCGATCTGGCTCTGAACCACACGCTCGAGATCGGGGCCGTCGCCGTCGACGCGACCCTGGCCGTGAAGAACCTGTTCGATAAAGACTATGAATCGAATCCGGGCTACCCGATGCCGCCGCGCGAATGGTTCGCAGGCTTGACAGCCCGGTTCTGACGGAGAGGTCTGGCGGCATGTTCCGCATTCTGCTGCTCATTCTGTTGCTGGCGTCGGCGGCTTTGCCCGCCGGCGCCGCCGTTGTCACCGACGCCCTCGGGCGCCCGGTCGGTAGCGAACGGCCGCCGCAGCGCATTATCTCCCTGGTGCCGGCGGTCACAGAAATCCTGTTCGCCCTCGAACTGGACGAACAGCTGATCGCCGTCACCCGCTTCTGTACCTACCCATCGGCCGCCCTGGCCAAGCCGAACATCGGCGACTATGCCAGCCCGTCCCTGGAAGCGCTGGCGGCGCTGCGGCCAGACCTGGTGATCATGGCCGCCGATGCCGCCGGTCCTGAGCTGCTGTCCCGTCTGGAGATGCTCGGGATCGCGGTCTTTGTCGCCTATCCGCGCAGCTTGACCGGGACCGCCGAACTGATCCGCACCCTCGGTCGGCTCTGTGACCGGCAGCCCCGCGCTGCTGCTCTTGCCGCCGAACTGGAGCAGACAGCGCGCTGCGCCAGGAGACTGACCAAGGGACACCAGAAGGTCCGGGTCCTCGCCACGGTGATGACCGAGCCGCTGGTCGTCGCCGGGCCACAGACCCTGCTCGACGACCTGATCGACATTGCCGGCGGGGTCAATGTGGTCGGCGCCAGCCTGAGCCGCTACCCGACCTGGGGGCTCGAGGCGGTTCTCGCCGCCGACCCCGATCTGATCCTGGTCTCGCCGCATCCCGGCCAGGAGGATGCCGCGGCTCTCTACCGGAACTGGCCGGAGCTGTCGGCGGTGCGCAACAATCGCCTTCTCTCGGTCGATGCTGACTGGATCCAGCGCCCCGGGCCACGCCTCTCCCTCGGGCTACGGGCGCTGGTCAGAGGACTGCACAGCATCGAACTGCCGCAGCCGGTGACGTCATGCGGCGGCTAGCGAGATTCTGGCCGTTCCTGCTGCTGATGCTGCTGGGCGGCGCGCTCGCCTTTTCCCTGTCGGTTGGCCCAGTGCCACTCGGTTTCAGTGAACTGCTCGCCATTCTGCGCGGCGATACCAGCGACCCGACCGGACTGGCGGTGGTCTACCGCATCCGGCTCCCTCGGTCTCTGCTCGCGGCGCTGGTCGGGGCCGCCCTGAGCGTTGCCGGCGCTGCCTTTCAGGCGGTGCTGCGCAATCCCCTGGCAGACCCTTATATCCTCGGCGTCTCCGGCGGTGCCGCCCTCGGCGCCGTCACCGCTATCTGGCTCGGCTTTGCGGCGGCACTGCTCCTGCCGGTCGCCGCCTTTGTCGGTGCTCTCTTCGCGCTGCTGCTGGTCTACTGGGTCGCCCGCGCCCATCGCGGCTCATCACACACCCTGATCCTCTGCGGGGTGATCGTCGGCAGTCTGGCGAGCGCTCTACTGCTGTTTCTCCTCTGGCTGTCGCCGGCCGACCAGACCCGTGCCGCGATCTTCTGGCTGACCGGCAACCTGGCGTTCGCCGACTACCGGCTGCTGCAGTGGATCGCCCCTTTGGTGCTGGTCGCCTTTCTCATCCTCTGGAGTGCCTCGCGCAGTCTCGACCTGTTCACCCAGGGCGAAGAGACTGCCGCCGATCTCGGTCTGGCGGTCGGGCGGGCGCGTCTGCTCGTGCTGGTCGCGGCCGGTGCCATGACCGCCGCGGTCGTTGCCATGGCGGGCCTGATCGGCTTTGTCGGCCTGACGGTGCCGCATATCGTGCGACTGCTGCTCGGCCCGGCGCACCATCGCCTGCTGCCGGCTTCGGCTCTGGCCGGCGCCACCTTCCTGGTGCTGGCCGACGCGCTGTCGCGGCAGTTGTACGCGCCGGCAGAAATCCCGGTCGGCGTCGTGACTGCTCTGCTCGGCGCGCCGTTCTTCCTCTACCTGCTCCGCGCGCAGCGGACCCTGCCATGATCCGTGTCGAGGGTCTGCAGTTTGCCTACGGCAGCCGGCCGATTCTGCAGGGGATCTCTCTCGAGGTTGTGCCGGGAGAAATCCTCACCGTGCTCGGGCCGAACGGCTGCGGCAAATCGACCTTGCTCAAGCTGTTGCGCGGCGTTCTCACGCCGGCGGCTGGATCGGTCCGCTGGCAGCAGAGCGAATTGCATCGTCTGGCGCGGCGCGAGGTCGCCAGGCGGATCGCTGTGGTCGCCCAGACTGCTGAAGTCGGCTTTGCCTACACGGTCCGTGAACTGGTGGCCATGGGCCGCTATGCCGGTCAGCCGTTGTTCGGTGCTCTTACGCCTGCCGATCGCAGTCTGATCGACACGGTGCTGCAGACCACCGACGTACGCCATCTGGCCGACCGGCCGGTGACCGCTCTGAGTGGCGGCGAACTGCAACGGGTCATGCTCGCCCGGGCGCTGGCGCAGCAGACGCCGCTGTTGCTACTCGACGAAGCGACCAGCCATCTCGATCTGATCCATCGCTTGAGTATCACCGAACTGTTGCTGCATTTGAACCGCGAGAAGGCAACCACCATCGTCCAGGTCTCCCACGATTTCGAACTGGCCGCCGAGATGTCGGACCGGCTGCTGCTGCTCGCCGGCGACGGTCGGGTCGCCGCCCTGGGGCCGCCGGCCGAGGTGCTGACACCGGCTCACCTGCATGCGGTCTACGGTGTCGAGGCCGAGGTCGATCGCAATCCGCACAGCGGTGCGTTGCGGGTTTACCCTCTGCGCCCGGCCCGTGAAGACGGCTCGTCACCGGCTGCCGGCAAGGTTAGTAGAAAATAATTTCGCGAGGCGTCGCGAGGCCGGTTTCCAGTGGTATTATAAAAACAAGCAGCGCTGCTGACACATCAACCCTGGCGGAGGAGGTTTTGCCTATCGACGAGACGCCGAGCCAATTGATGTTCCACCAGCTATCCGGCGTTACCTGACGCCGGAACGACCCGTGAAGGGTAGAGTTTATAAGAGAGGCCCGGTCATTATTTGCCGGGCCTCACACTTTCTGTGCCCCTTTTTTGGTTGCATTCGCCAGCGGCTCTCGCCAGAATCGCAGCCATGAACGACCATGCAAGCCGACTCCCCCTGGGCAAACCGACGGTCTATGCCGTCGACTACGACCCGACACTCCTCTGTCCGGTGCGCCGTCAGCTGAAGCGCGACGAACTCGGCCTGAGGGAGCCTCTGCCGTTTCACGGCGTCGATATCTGGAACGCCTACGAACTCTCCTGGTTGACGCCGGCCGGTAAGCCGGTGGTCGCCATGGGCGAGTTCCGCTTCCCCGCTAACTCTCCCTATCTGATCGAATCGAAGTCGCTCAAGCTCTACCTCAACTCCCTCAACCAGACCCGCTTCCCCGATGCCGAAGCGGTGCGTGCCCTGCTCAGCCGCGATCTTGGCGGTGCGGCCGGCGCGCCGGTCGATGTCCGCCTGATCGCCTCCCGCGAGTTTGCCCGCCAGCAGCTGGCGACGTTGCCGGGACGCTGTATCGACGACCTGCCGCTGGCCATCGACCGCTATGATCTGCATCCGGAATTTCTCGTCGGCGCCGGCGATCCCCTGCAGCCGGTCGAGCTGACCCTGCACAGTCACTTGCTGAAGAGCAACTGCCTGGTGACCCGGCAGCCGGACTGGGCCAGTGTCATGATTCGCTATCGGGGGGGGCGGATCGACGAGGAGCAGCTGCTGCGCTACCTGATCTCCTTTCGCCAGCACAACGAGTTTCACGAGCAGTGTGTCGAGCGGATTTTTCATGACCTGCTGCGCTACTGCCGGCCGGAGCGACTGACCGTCTACGCCCGTTACACGCGGCGCGGCGGCCTCGATATCAATCCGTTCCGCAGCAACTGCGCGGCTGAGGTCGCTAACTTGCGCCTGGCCAGGCAGTAATCCTTTCAAGGGAGAGCAACCGAGGGATGGAGACTATCAAGACCGCGACGTTTGAGGCGCTGATCGCGCTGGCCACGGAGAATCCGGACGGCGGCTATACCTTCGTTCTCGACGGCGAAAGCTACCGGATCGACGACGTCCTGGAGATTTCGGCGATTGCCAGTCGCCACGGTTATATCGTTATCTACTGACCGGTCGGCCGGTTGTCCGTTCGGCTCAGAGCATTCTGCGGTGGATCAGTTTGCGCAGGTGCCGGGCCGGATGGTGGTCCGGGTCGCGTTGCAGGACTTCCCGGCAGTCATCTAAAGCCTGATCGCACAGACCCATCTCATAGTAACATTGCGCCCGGGCGAAGTAACTCTCGGCCTGATCCCGATCGAGGCGCAGCGCCTGGTCGAAATCGGCGAGGGCCTGGTCGAACTGCCGCAGGATGCGGTGACAGAGGCCGCGGTTGCACAGGCTGCGGATGTTGTCCGGCTCGAACTGCAGAGCCCGGGCGAAGTCTTTGAGCGCCTTGCGGGTCTCGCCGCGGGCAAAATGGGCCATACCGCGGTGGTTGTAAACCAGGGCCCGCAGGCGTTTCTGCAGTTTCATCCCCAGCAGCTTGCCGTACAGCTCGATGGCCGTCTGGAAATCGTGATTGCTATGCACTTCCAGGGCCTTGAGCATCAGCTTCTCGAGGTCGCTGGTCAGGGTGGCCGGGACCGGTCCGAGGCGCAGCATGGGGCTTGACAGCTCCGTCGCCGCCGGTTGTGGTCGATGCGCCGTTGCGGCTTCGCCATAATTTTCATCATAGCAGAGCAGGCTCTCCCGGCGTTTGCGGCCTCGCTCGCGCAACTCCTGCTGAAAGTCGCGGATTTCCTGAAAGATCAGATCGGAAAGTGTCAGGGTGGCGTTCAGCGAGGCGAGCTTGCGCCGGACCGACTCGTTGGGAAGGTCGATATCCGACTTGTAGACCAGTTCGTGTTCGACCTCGGCCCAGGCGTCCTGCAGAATCGTGCGCAACTGGATTTCGCAGACCGGCTGGATCCCCGGTAGTCCGGCGTCGAGGCTGTCGAGGGGGTGGCTGACCAGCAGGTGGACCGAATCGTAGCCGAACTCGCGAAACGAGTGCTGGTCGCCTTTGCGCTCCACTTCCAGAACCGGGAAATGGGCAGAGACCAGGCGTTCGATGACCTCGATGTCGGACAGAAACGGGCTGACGATGCGCAGGCCGAGGAAGTCGGAGAGCCGGGCCGAGGAGAGTGCTCGCTGGTCGGCGCGGCTGCGCTGGAGTTTGGCGAAGTAGGCGGGGAAGCGTTTCACCCGGTACTTGACGGTCGGGGTGAAGCCGTGTTGTTCGAGGAACGCGCGCATCTGCATCTGCAGCGCCTGCAGGCTCGCTTCGCAGGCCGGCTTCACCTGTTCGTACAGACTCTCCAGGGCTGATTTATCGAGGCTTGCAGGCGTCATGAACCTGGCTGGCGCGGCTTTGCCGGCGGCGTGCCGCGGATCCATTTGACGGTCCAGAGCGTCAGCAGATAGAGGAGAGCGTAGGGCGTCGCCCGGAACAGAAAGGCGAGCCAGAGCTCGATGTCGTAGTCGAAGCCGACGATCAGGGCGAACGGCACCAGCGGCACAGCGGCGAGCAACGGCACCATCGCCAGCTCCCGCCAGCGCCGCCGATAGAGCCGGAGCATCTGCACCTGCAGCAGGATGTAGAGCGGCGCGGCTGCCACCGTGATCAGAAACATGGCGTCGCTGAGCGTGCCGTGCCGGCGCGGTGCCGGGTCGAAGAAGTAGTCCTTCTTGCGGCGCTCGATCCGCTCGAGTTCCGTGACCCAGGCGGCTGGCGGGCGCGGCGTGGCCTGCCGGACCGCGGCCTCCAGCCAGACCAGATCGGTCGGCACGCTCAGGGTGGCCAGTCGCTGCCACTGCACGTCGAGAATGTCGATGCGCAGCTCGTCGATATGACTGACGTTGTCGAAGGCGAGCCAGGCAAGCGCCTCTTCGTCGCCGGAGACGTGCAGGGTCGGTCTGCTTGCCGAAAAGCCGATCTCGTGCAGTTCGCCGGACCGCAACGCCCGCAGCTGAAAACGCAAGGGGCCGCTGCTGTGGTAGCCGAGACGCAGA
This sequence comes from Desulfuromonadales bacterium, assembly GCA_032251295.1. Classification (GTDB taxonomy): domain Bacteria; phylum Desulfobacterota; class Desulfuromonadia; order Desulfuromonadales; family BM103; genus BM103. The sequence goes on from JAVVDS010000028.1 coordinate 15,090, forward strand.
TAGGCCCTCTCGGCGAAGGCGAGGGGCGTGCCGGCCGGCGGATGTATGGCCAGCACTTCGACCTGCGGTGCCGGTCCGGTGGTGGCGGCAACCGGCGCCGTCCAGGCGGGCTGGGCGGCGAGCAGAGCGGTGAGCAGAGTGGCGACCGCAAACAGGTGAAGATTTCGGGTCATAACAAGCCCATAGAGTGATTCTTACTACAGATCGAGGAGGATAACGTCGGATCAAGCAAACACATCAACAATCCAACGTATCAACAGTTCAACAAATCAGCTGGAGATATTTTAACACACGTCGCCGCGAACCCGGCTGAATTTATCCACGCAGAGCCAGCCACCAGGCACAGGTCACCAGGGTAATGCTCGCCAGCCCTGACAAAACCCCGAGGCAAACAGGAACGCATCGGTCAATTCTGCCGGATCGGGCTGTCAGGGTGCCGAGGAGCAGTCCGCAGGCGAAGCCCCAGAGATGGGCGCCGATGTCGGTATGCTCGCCGCCGACACCGAGCATCGCCAGCAGGCCTACACCGGCCGCCAGCGGCAACAGCCAGCGACGGCCGCCACGACGATTGTGCCAGCTGCGCAGCACGCCGAAGGCGGCGAGCAGGCCGACCGCACCAAAGACGGCAGTCGAGGCGCCGACGGCGCGGTGCTGCTCGGCCTGCAGCCAGGCATTGAGGAGGTTGCCGCCGATGCCGCTGGCTAAAGTCAGGCCCCAGCCGAGACCGGAACCGAGCAGGCGGCACAGCCGCATGATGAAGACGCCGCCGAACACCAGATTGCTCATCAGGTGCAGACCGCTGTTGTGCAGGGTCAGGGCGGTGACGGCCCGCCACCACTCACCGGCGACGATCTTGCCGGCGTGGGCGTTGCCGGCTGCCGACCACTCGATGCCCGCGGGGAGAAACGGCAGGGTCGGCTGCAGGGTCAAGTTGTGGAACATGCCGATGGCGGCGAGGACGCAGAGGGTGGTGAAGCGGTTGTCGAGCAGTGCGTTGGCCGGTGGTGGTGGCGGTGGCCAGCCGCGGTTCTCGCGCTGATACTGGCGCAGTTCGCTTAATGACCGGTCGGCGACATCGCCGGGAACCAGCACCTGCCAGCCGTGTTCGCCGCGCTGCAGCGTGCAGGGGATCAGTCGGGCGGTGAGGACCAGCTGCCAGAGGCGTGCCCGCTGCCGGCTCAGCCGGACCAACGGCTGCGACGGGTCGAGACTGGCCGGCAGGGCGACCCAGGTTTCATCCGGCTCGGGTGCATTGACCCCGGCTGTTGCCTGCCGTGCCGCCGGCTCAGTCACCAGCCAGCGCCTCCAGCTCCTCCCAGCGCAGCAGCAGGGCGTCCAGCTCCCCCTCGATGGCCGTCAGGCGCGCGCCGGCTTCGGCAACTGCGCTACCGGCCTCGCGGTAAAAAGCCGGGTCGGCGAGTCTGGTGTGCAGTGCGGTCTGTTCGGCTTCCAGCTGTTCGATTCGTGCCGGCAGCTGCTCCAGTTCCTGCCGCTCCCTGAAGGAGAGCCGGCGCGGCCGATCGCGGCGCGGTTTCGCCGCTGGCGGCGGTTTCGGCGGCGGCGTTTGCGCCGGCAGCCGGCGCTGCCGCAGCCAGTCGGCGTAACCGCCGACGTATTCGCCGACCCGGCCGTCCCCTTCGAAAACCAGGGTGCTGGTGACTACCCGGTCGAGAAAATCGCGGTCGTGGCTGACCAGGAACAGAGTCCCCTGAAAATCGGCGAGCAGCTCTTCGAGGAGGTCGAGGGTCTCCAGATCGAGATCGTTGGTCGGTTCGTCGAGGATCAGAACGTTGGCTTCGCGGGTGAACAGCCGGGCCAGCAGCAGCCGGTTGCGCTCGCCGCCGGAGAGGATCCGCACCGGCGTGCGCGCCCGGTCCGGCGTGAACAGAAAATCCTGCAGGTAGCCGATCACATGCCGGGAACGGCCACCGACCAGTACATGATCCTGATCGCCGGCGAGGTTCTGCTGTACGGTCAGGTCCGGGTCGAGCTGTTCACGCAGCTGGTCGAAGTAGAGGATCTGCAGGTTGGTGCCGAGGCGGACCTCGCCGGCATCCGGGCGCAGCTCGCCGAGCAGCAGCTTCAGCAGGGTGGTTTTGCCGGCACCGTTCGGGCCGATGATGCCGATGCGGTCGCCGCGCAGGATCGTGGTCGAGACATCTTTAACAATCGGCCGACCGTCCCAGGCGAAGCTCAGTCCGGTCACTTCGGCGACCAGCTTGCCGCTGCGTTCCGCTTCGTGCAGTTGCAGGCGGGCCGCGCCGAGCCGGTCGCGACGCTGCCGGCGCTCGGCGCGCATCTGCTGCAGGGCGCGCACCCGTCCTTCGTTGCGGGTGCGCCGCGCCTTGATCCCCTTGCGGATCCAGACCTCCTCTTCGGCGAGCTTCTTGTCGAACCGCTCCCACTCGCGCGCTTCGGCATGCAGCACCTCCTCCTTGCGCAACAGAAAGGTCTCGTAGTCGCCGGCAAAGTCGTACAGTCGGCCGCGGTCGACTTCGATGATCCGTGTCGCCAGACTCCGCAGGAAGGCGCGGTCGTGGGTGACAAACACCAGGGTCAGGGCGCTGCGCCGCAAAAACTCCTCCAGCCAGACGATCGATGCGATGTCGAGGTGATTGGTCGGTTCGTCGAGCAGCAGGATGTCCGGCTCCTGGGCCAGTGCCCGGGCGAGCAGCACCCGGCGCAGCACGCCGCCGGAGAGGGTGGCGACGGCGGCATCGCCATCGAGGCGCAGTCGCGACAGCGCCTGTTCGACGTTCTGCTGCAGTCGCCAGCCGTCCTCCCCCTCGATCGCCTGCTGCAGTTCGCTTAAGGCGGCCATGCGCTCGGCGGTGGCCGTCGCGACGGAGCGCGACAGCTGATGATAGCGACCGAGCCGCTCACCGGCGGGGCCGAGGCCGGCGGCGACGGCCTGAAACACACTGCCGTGCAGGTCGGCGGGGACATCCTGGGCGAGCAGGGCGGTTCGCAGCCCCTGGCGGCGATCGATCGTCCCCCGGTCCGGCGGCAGTTCACCGGCGAGGATCTTGAGCAGGGTCGATTTGCCGGTGCCGTTGCGGCCGAGCAGACCGATGCGCTCGCCCGCTTCGATGCGCAGCGCGATGTCGTCGAGCAGCGGCGGGCCGCCGAAAGCGAGTTCGATATGACGCAAATCGATCAGGGACAACCGGGGACTCCGTTCTCATCACCAGTTCTGGCCTTGCCCTGCAGCGCCTGGAGGATCATGTCGAGAACCGCTTTCTGCCGGGCCTCGTGCTTGTTGAGGACCGCCAGGCATTCGCCCATCGGGAACAGTTGGTGCAGATCGTCGGCTTCGCGACCGGAGAGGATGATGATATTCGACCGCTTCAGACCGGTCGCCTTGGCATAATCGAGCAGTTTTTTGCCATCGAGGCCGGGCATTTCCAGGTCGAGCAGCAGCAGGTCGAGATCTGCCGAGATCTTTTTCAGGCCGGCGAAGGGGTCGGCGCAGGTGGTCAGCTGCAGATCGGGATAGGCGGCGCTGATGGAGCGCTCCAGAAAGGCGAGAAACAGCCGGTCGTCATCGATCACCAGAATTTTTTTGGTCGCCACGCTCCCCCCCGGTCGTTTCAGGTTTTGTTGTTCGGCAGCCAGCAGACTCTCTTCGGCCGGATCGTTACCAGCAGCAGCGCCAGCAGGGTGAGGTTGGCGAGCATGGCGACGGCCATGGCCAGGCTGGTGAACAGGCCGAAGTAGATGGTCGGTATGAAGTTGGAGAGGCTGAGGATGGAAAAGCCGGAGATGATGACGATCGACGTATAGAACATGGCGCGGCCGACGCTGGCGTGGGTGCGCTGCATGGCGGCGACGTGATCGAGATCGAGGACCAGCTCCCTGGTGTAGCGGTGCACGTAATGGATGGTGTCGTCGACAGCGATGCCGATGGTGATGGCGGCGATGGTGATGGTCATGATGTCGAGGGGGATCGCCAGCCAGCCCATCAGGCCGAGGATGGTCAGCGCCGACAGCAGGTTGGGGATGATGGCGAGCACCGCCAGGCGCAGGGAGCGGAACAGCACCAGAAACATCAGCATGATCACCAGAAAGACCGCGCCGAGGGTCTGGATCTGCGAACGGAACAGGCTCTGCAGGACATTGTTGTACAGCACCAGCATGCCGGAGAGGTGCAGCTGCTCGGGCTGCAGGTCGAATCTTGCCAGCAGCTCGCTGCGGACCCGTTCGATCAGCTCGTTGCGGCGCAGGTTCGGGTCGGATTCATAGACCCGCAGGTTGAAGCGGACCTGATTGCCGTCGGCGGTCATGTAGGGGGCAAACAGCGCCTCGTCGATCTCCGGCGGCAGTTTGCGATGGACCACGGAGAGCAGGACATCGTCGAGGGGCTTGTCGTGGTTGAGCAGCCGCAGCATGCGGGTGGCGGTCGCCAGGGACAACACCTTGCCCGATTCCGGCAGGGCGTCGAGATAGTCGTGAATCGCTTCGACCGTCTCCAGCCGGTAGCTGTTGAACCAGTAGCTGCTGGCGGTCATGCCGGCAGTCGCCTGCTGCTGCTCTTCGAACGGGTCATCAAAGGGGTCGTCAAAGGGGTCATCAAACGGATCTGCGAACGATTCGGTCTGGTCGCTACCATTGGGGGCGATGGGCACGGACTCGTTGTCGTCTCGGGGGGGCGCATCGACAATCACTTCGAGAGGGATCGTGCCGCCGAGTTGCCGGTCGATCAGCTCCATCCCCTGGTAGATCTCGGTGTTCTTCTTGAAATTGTCGATGAAGCGGTTTTCCACAGTCAGCCGGCTCAGGCCGATCAGCCCGATCAGGGCGATCACGCCACAGACCGCCAGGGTCGAACGCCTGTGCGCGGCGACCCAGTGGGCACAACGCCGGGTGATGGCGCCGGTGATGTCGAAGCGGTGCCGGAAGCCGCCGGGGGGGAGGAGCATCAGCCCGGCCGGCAACAGAGTGAAGCAGAGCAGAAACGCCACCAGGATGCCGATCGCCATCATCCAGCCGAAATCGATGATTGGCCGGATATCGCTGACCAGCAGGGAGACAAACGCGATCATGGTGGTCAAAGCGGTGTACAGACTCGGATAGACCTTGCTGTTGACCATCTGCACCACCAGCTCTTTCTGGTTGGCGCCCGGGTTGAGGCGGAACAGTTCGTTGTAGCGCTCGATGAGGTGGACGGTCATCGACAGGGTGATGATCAGCAGCAACGAAATGAAGTTGGACGAAACCACGGTGACCCGCCATTCGACCAGGCCGAGGTAGCCGAACATGAACAGCACCGTGGCGGAGCAGCAGAGCATCGGCAGCAGCACCCAGCGCGGCCGGTGGAAGATCAGCAGCAGCATGCCGACCAGAAAGACCAGCACCGCTACGCCGAAGGTCGCCAGGTCGGAACGGATGAAGTCGATCATGTCCGAAGCGATCATCGGCACGCCGCCGAGATGAATTTCGGCCCGGTCGCGATACTCGGCGAGGATCTCGCGGATCTGGGCGATGTCGAGGCTCTGCTGGTCGGAGAGGGCGGCGCTGTAGTCCTTAAAAGCCTGGCTGGCGATATGTAACTCGCTGGCCTCCCTGGGGCTCAGACCGGTGGTCTCCTGCTTGTCGCGCAGGCTGTTGCGGCGGTTGAGAAGTTCGAAGTAGGTCTGATCGACGGCGAAATTGACCTGCAGGGCCGTGGTCCGGCCGTCGGCGCTGATCAGCAGGTCTCGGTAGAGCGGGCTGCTGGCGAACTCCTGCCTCGCCAGTTCCAGGTCGATGTCCGGATTCTCCAGAGTGCGAACCTGCTTCTGCAGTTCGGTGAAGCTCAGACGCGGGCTGTCGATCAGCGGCACATCGAGGATGCTGGTGACCGAGGCGACCCGTTCGAGCTGTGTCAGGCTGTCACGCAGTTGGCGCAGATCGGCCAGCACCTCGTGGCTGAACAGCGGGCGGTGCGGCGTGTAACCGACCACCAGGAAATCGTCCTGGCCGTACTGAGCGCGCACCTGGCGGTAGTAGCGCAGGTCTTCGTCATGCTCCAGCACCAGGGAATCGGCGGAGGCGTCGAGGCGGAAGTCCTTGGCGAAGAAACCGGTCAGGACCGCGACCAGCAGTACCACCAGAAGAGTGGTTTTCGGATGGTCGAGGATCAGGTTCTGGTAGAGGTCGGCGAGGAGAGGGCGCATGGGGACCTTGCGGGAAAGGGGATCCGGGCGGCCGCAATGGCCGCCCGGTTGTTAGATTACTTGCCCCATTTATCTTTGATTCGTTGCACCGCAGTTTCGACATCGGCGCGCTCGCCGAAGGCCGACAGCCGGAAATAACCTTCGCCGGAAGGGCCGAAGCCGCTGCCGGGGGTGCCGACCACGTGGCACTCGCCAAGCAGCTTGTCGAAGAAGTCCCAGGAGGAAAGCCCGCCCGGTGTTTTCAGCCAGATGTAGGGGGCGTCGACGCCGCCGTAGCAGACGATGCCGGCGGCCTTGAGCCCCTCACGGATGATGCGGGCGTTCTCCATATAATAGTCGATGACGGCCCTGGTCTCCTGCCAGCCCTGCGCGGAATAGACGGCGGCAGCAGCGCGCTGCACCGGGTAGGAGGCGCCGTTGAACTTGGTGGTGGTGCGGCGGTTCCAGAGCTTGTTCAGACTGTATTTTTCGCCGGTCGCCGTCGTCCCGGTCAACTCGTGGGGGACGACCACCAGGCCGCAGCGCACGCCGGTGAAGCCGGCGGTCTTGGAGAACGAGCGGAATTCGATGGCGCAGCGCTTCGCCCCGTCGATCTCGTAGATCGAGTGCGGGATCCCCGGTGTGGTGATAAACGCCTCGTAGGCGGCATCGAACAGGATGATGGCGTCGTTGGCGAGGGCGTAATCGACCCACTTGCGCAGCTCGTCGCGGGTGGCGACGGTGCCGGTCGGGTTGTTGGGGAAGCAGAGGTAGATGAGATCGACCTTCTCCTGTGGCAGATCCGGGACGAAGTTGTTCGCCTCGGTGAACGGCATGTAGACGATCCCCCGGTAATACCCCTTCTCGTCGGCTTCGCCGGTGCGGCCGACCATGACATTGGTATCGTTGTAGACCGGGTAGACCGGATCGCCGATGGCGACCACGTTGTCTTCGCCGAAGATGTCGAGGATGTTGGCGCAGTCGCACTTCGAGCCGTCGGAAATGAACAGCTCCGAAGTCGCCAGTTCGACACCGAGGGGCCGGTAGCTGTTGTCGATGATTGTCTGCGCCAACCATTCGTAACCCTGTTCCGGGCCGTAGCCGGCAAAGCGGTCGCTGGTGCCAAGATCGTCGACGGCGTCATGGAACGCCTTGAGAACAGTCGGTGCCAGCGGCCGGGTGACATCGCCGATGCCGAGGCGGATGATCTGCGCTTCAGGGTGGGTGGCGGCAAATTCACGCACTCGGCGACCGATTTCGGGGAACAGGTAGCCGGCTTTGAGCTTGAGATAGTTGTCATTGATACGAGCCATTTAGGGAATATCCTTTGTAATGATTGGAATAGGTTGACAGGGATTCAGGAGACAGGATTCAGAATGAAAGCGGCCCATGGTGCTGCTTTTCTCCTGAATTCTGCATCCTGAATTCTATATTCGCAGTTTATTTCAAACCCAGCACATCCTGCATGTCGTACAGACCGGGAGTTTTGCCGGCCAGCCAGGCGGCGGCGCGCACGGCGCCGCGGGCGAACATGTCGCGGCTCATGGCGCGATGGGTCAGTTCGATGCGCTCGCCCATGCCGATAAAATAGACGGTGTGCTCGCCGACGATATCGCCGCCGCGCACGGTCTGCATGCCGATCTCCTCGCGCGTGCGTTCACCGCACATCCCCTCGCGGTGAAAGTTGGCCACCTCCCGGTAGTCGCGGCCGAGGGCATCGGCAACGATTTCGCCCATGCGTACTGCGGTGCCGCTCGGCGAATCTTTCTTCTTGTTGTGGTGCAGTTCGACGATTTCGACATCGAAATCGTCGCCGAGGGTCGCGGCGATGTCCTTGAGGATCTTGAAGCAAAGGTTGACACCGACACTCATGTTCGGTGCGAAGACGATCGGGATCGCCCGGGCATGCTCGGCCAGTTGTGCACGCTGCTCGGGGGTAAAACCGGTCGAGCCGATCACCATGCGTTTGCCGAGGCGGGCGCAGACGGCAGCATTCTCCAGGGTCACTTCCGGGAAGGTGAAGTCGATCAGCAGATCGCTGTCCGCCATGGCCCGTTCGAGACTGTCGGTGATTTTCACATCGAGGGGACCGCAGCCGGCGATCTGCCCGACATCCTGGCCGATCGTCTTGTGCAGGCGCATCTCCAGGGCGCCGGCGACCGTCAGTTCCTCCGCCTCGTTAACCAGGGTGATGATGCGTTGCCCCATGCGGCCGGCAGCGCCGGTAATGGCGACTTTGATCATGTTCGACCCTCTTTGGAATACAGAATTCAGGATGCAGAATTCAGGAGAAAACCGACCCGGGGAACGCCCTTGGTCCGAAGACTCTGGTTCCGTTGTTAAATAAGCTGATACCGCTGCAGGACCGCCTTGAGTTTTTCCAGGGTGGCAGGCGGCATGTCGACCAGCGGCAGGCGGACGTGGGCTTCGAGTCTGCCCATCAGTTCCAGGGTCTTTTTCACCGGCACCGGGTTCGATTCGATGAACATGGCGGTGTGGAAGTCGAGCAGTTCCAGGTGCAGCCGGCGGGCACTGCTGTGGTCGCCCTGTGCGGCGGCGACAACCATCGCCTTGACCCGCGCGGGGATGGCGTTGGCCGAGACCGAGATCACTCCTTTGGCACCACAGCACATCATCGGGTAGGTGAGGAAGTCGTCGCCGGAGATGACATCGATCCTGTCGCCGGCCCGGGCGAGGATCTCGCTGACCTGGGTCAGGCTCCCCGACGCTTCTTTGATGGCGACGATGTTGTCGATCCCGGCGAGACGCACCGTGGTTTCGGCACTCATGTTGACGCCGGTGCGCCCCGGAACGTTGTACAGAACCTGGGGGAGGGCGACTTCGGCGGCAATCTTTTTATAGTGCTGATAGATCCCTTCCTGGGACGGCTTGTTGTAGTAGGGGCAGACCAGCAGCAGACCGTCGGCGCCCATTGCTTTGGCGTTTTGCGACAGCTGGACCGCCTCGGCGGTGCTGTTGGCGCCGGTCCCGGCGATCACCGGCACGCGTTTGTTGACCTGGTCGATGCAGACCTTGATGACGGTGTCGTGCTCTTTGAAATCGAGGGTCGCTGATTCGCCGGTGGTGCCGCAGGGGACGATAACGTCGGTACCGTTCTCGATCTGGAATTCGATCAGTTGGCGATAAGTGTCCTCGGCGAACTTGCCATCGCGATCGAACGGGGTGACGATGGCGACCATGGAACCACTGAACATGACATTCTCCTCCGGGAAAAGCGGGTTATCTTATCGTCGGCTGAAATGGCATCGAATGCCGCGTAAACCCTGTACCTAACATAGCCGCAAGGTGATGTAAAGGGCGTTCACGGGCGGCTGACGGCGCTGCTCAGGCTGTCGCTCAGGCGACTTTCACGGACGATTCCGGCCATGTTCACCAGGATGCTGACCCGGTATTCGTAGTCACGGCTGTCCGCGGCGACGATATCGACCAGAGTGGTTGCAGACAGCGGCTGCGGGTTGAGCGGTGCCGGTGACCAGGTCTGGCCGATCCGCCGCCGGTAGAGGTTGTAGCCGAGCTGTTCCATCTCCGGGGCGAGATCCGGAGCCTGCCAGCTGAGATGCAGACGGCCCGGTTCGCGCCGGATCGACAGGCCGGTCGGTGCCGCGAGGGGCGGCGTAAGGAGGGCTCGCAGGTCGGCCGGTGTGCCGCGCTGGCCGCCGACGGTAACCGGGACGATCACATAGCGATAGCCGCGGCCGATCTCGACCTGTTCGTCCAGCCAGTAGAAGCGATCGCCGATCCGCCGCGCCGGGGCCGGACTGGCACGGCGGATGCGGGCGCGCAGATCGTCCGGTTCGCGGCACTCGGGACAGCCGTCCGCCGCCGCAAAGTCGCTGCGCAGGATGCGGAAACCGGCCAGATCCTCGGCGGCGCTACCGTCCTGATTCCGGGCGGGAGCTTCCCAGCTCAGCAGCAGATGATCGCCGCGCTGCACCAGACGCGCCTCTTGTGGCGAGGCCGGCAAGGAGGTCAGTTTCGGCCGGACCGGGCCTGTCTTGGCGCAGCCGGCCAGCGTTCCGATCAGCACCAGCACGGTCAACATCAGGAGAGGTTTCCGCAGCGGGCTCTGCCCGCCTTTGCGAATCATCGCCACCTTCAGGCCTCCAGTTCCGCGACCGCCTGGCGCGCCAGGGCAATCTCCCGCTGTACCGCGCTGCGGGCGGTGCCGCCGGTGGCGGCGCGGGCATCGACCGACGCTTCCAGGGTGACACAGGCGAAGATATCGGTATCGATGTCGGCCGAGAAACGGCGGAATTCGTCGAGGGTCAGCTGGTCGAGATCCTTGCCGGTCTCGACGCAGTAGCGCACCGTCTTGCCGACCACTTCGTGGGCCTGGCGGAACGGCAGCCCCTTGCGCACCAGGTAGTCGGCGATGTCGGTGGCGGTCGAGTAGCCGCGTCCGGCGGCCAGCCGCATCCGCTCAGGACTGATCGTCATGCCGGCGATCATCGGTGCGAACACCTTGAGACTGCCGCGTACGGTGTCGATGGTGTCGAACAGCGGCTCCTTGTCTTCCTGCATATCCTTGTTGTAGGCCAGCGGCAGCGACTTCATCAGGGTCAGCAGCGAGATCAGGTTGCCATAGACCCGGCCGGTCTTGCCGCGCACCAGTTCCGGTACATCCGGGTTCTTCTTCTGCGGCATGATCGAGCTGCCGGTGCAGAAGGCGTCGGACAGTTCGACAAAGGCAAAGTCGGCGCTCGACCAGAGGATCAGCTCCTCGGAGAGGCGCGACAGGTGCATCATCAGCAGGGCGGCGAAACTGTTGAACTCGATGGCGAAGTCGCGATCGGAGACGCTGTCCAGGCTGTTGCGGGTCACGCCGTCGAAGCCGAGCTGGGCGGCGACCCACTCGCGGTCGATGGGGAAGGTGGTGCCGGCTAACGCCCCGGCGCCGAGGGGGAGCAGGTTGAGCCGTTTGCGCAGGTCGTTCAGGCGGCCGGCGTCGCGCTGGAACATCTCGACGTAGGCGAGCAGGTGGTGGGCAAACAGCACCGGCTGGGCAGTCTGCAGGTGCGTGTAGCCGGGCATGATCACGTCGAGGTGGCCTTCGGCCTGCTGCAGCAGCGCCTGGAGCAGGCCGACGATGCCGGCCCGGATGGCATCGATCTCGTCGCGCAGGTAGAGGCGGACATCGAGGGCGACCTGGTCATTGCGCGAACGGGCGGTATGCAGCTTGCCGCCGACCGGACCGATCTTCTCGATCAGGCGCGCCTCGATGTTCATATGGATATCCTCGCGGTCGACGCGGAAGGTAAATGCGCCGCTCTCGATCTCGTCGAGGATGTCGGTCAGGCCGGCGATGATGGCGTCTGCCTCGTCTCCTGCAATGATCTTCTGGCGGGCCAGCATCCGGCAGTGGGCGATGGAGCCCTGGATGTCGTAGCGGTACAGCCGCTGGTCGAACTGGATCGAGGCGGTGAACGCCTCGACAAAGGCGTCGGTCGGTTGGGAGAAGCGTCCTCCCCAGAGTTTGTCAGTCATGGGCAAAAACTCGCTGCAGTCAGGGTTGTTGGCAGTGCTGGCACAAGACGCTTGAGCATAGAGCTTTTTAGCGGTCTTTTCAAGATGCAGGGCCGGCCGGGATGGGCTTTGTCAGAACCGTTTCTGTGGGCATGCGGCCAGCACTTTCTGGCCGCGAACCAGCAGAATGGACTGTTCGATTCGTTCTTCACCAATGATGCGAATGTCATTCATTCTCCCCGGCCGGCTCGGCGGCGTCGATGCGGCGGGCGGCGGCGAAGTCGTGGTTGTGCAGCGGCTGGTCGGTGCTCAGGTCGCCGAGCTTCTGCCAGCCTCCTTCGGCTTCCTGGTAGATGGCGTGAATTTTCAGGGGGTAGCGGGTGGTGCGCGGGTCGAGTTCGTGGAATAGCGGGAGGTTGAAGAAATAGAGGCGGGTCTGGCGGCCGAAGCGCAGGCGGCAGACCGGCAGGCCGGTGAAGTCGTCGGTCTGGTACTCGCTGGTGCCGGTGGTCGCCATCTTGTGGTTTTTGTGCATGATCACCATGGAGTGGCCGAAGCGGTCGCCGCTGTCGTCGGCCAGTCCGGTCGTCTCTGCCGAACTGTTGCAGAACAGGGTGACGGTGTCGCGCACGCCGGGGGTATAGGCGAGATATTCACCGTAGAAGCCGTTGACCACGTCGCGAAACGCCTGGTGCTCCGGCTTCGGATTGCACTGCGGGACGCAGAGCAGATCGAGACGCTGGCGGGTCTGCTGAAACAGGCTGTTCGCCTTGTCGATGACCGCCGTGATGTTCGACTGATAGAGGTCACGGTAGACGTAGTCGAGGCAGATCAGCGACATGAAGTTGAAGCCGTTCGGCGTGCAGCGCAGCAGTGGGAAGATCTTGCCGCGGTAGAGGTCGTGGAACGGGTCGATGGTCTCCTCGGCGAAAAACGGGTGGCGTTTGGCCTGCAAAAAGACCCGCAGTCGGCCATCGGCCTCCTTGATGGCGGTGATGCAGCAGTTGACCGGGATATTGTCGATCTCTGCCGCCGCCAGGTCGTCCCGCACACTCTGCAGAGCCTCGGCGTTATCCCCGGCGTACTGTTTGAGGAGTGCCAGGTAGGCGCGCAGCTCGATATGCTCGACACCGAACACGGTGACCGAGTTCGGCCGGAACCGGTCGCGGATCGTCGTCAGGGCGTCGTCGATATGGGTGAACGGCAGGCTCGCTTCGGGAAAGATCAGAAAATGGAGTTTGCGTAGGTTGCCGTCGCCGGTCGCGACCAGGTCGAGGATCGAGCGGATCTGCCGCCACTTCGGCTCCGGATCGAGGAGCCGGCAGGCCGACTCCCGCCAGCCGATCCGGTTCGGGATCTGACAGAGCATGCAGTGCAGGTGATGCCCTGGCGGGAATTCGAGCTGAACCGGTTTGTCGACGATTTTGAACATGGTGCTAGCCGGAGAGTCCCAGGCTTTCGGCCAGATCGCGATGGGCCAGTTCGTCCACGGGTTCCCCGGGGTCGACCAGGCGGTCCCGATAGATCTGGGCGAGGATATGCCGGGTGCCGGGGGTCATGTTGTAGCGCGGTAGCTCCTCGGCACCGACCCAGAGCGCTTCGGTCACTTCGGTGCCGTTCGGCGTCAGCTCCCCGGCGACCGGGTGGGCGCGGTAGTAGAGGATCACGTAATGATTTCTGGCGGCGCCGTGGGCGACATGCTCGTAGACATCGAGCAGGCGGTCGACGTGGATCTCCAGGCCGACCTCCTCGCGGACTTCGCGGTGCAGGGCCGCCAGGATCGTCTCGCCATGATCGATCTTGCCGCCCGGCATAACCCACTGGCCGCAGAACGGCTCGATGCAGCGTCGGGTCAGCAGAACCCGGCTTCGGTCGTCGATGATGCAGGCGACCACGGAGGTCTTGATGTGCTGTTTGGTGAATTCCATGACGTTTAGGGGCGGGGACGCCTCGCCCGGGCGCGGCGTCTCCTCACCCCTCTCGCCTCACTCCTTACTTTCGACTCTGCCGCTGAATTGCTGCAATGCGCAGGCGCAGGGCGTTGAGCTTGATGAAGCCCTCGGCATCGGCCTGGTTGTAGACCTCGTCGGCCTCGAAGGTCGCGAAGTCGACGTTGAACAGGCTGTCGCTCGCCGAATCGCGGCCGACCACGCGGGCGTGTCCCTTGTACAGCTTGATGCGGGCCTTGCCGTTGACGGTCTGCTGGGATTCGTCGATCAGTGCCTGCAGAACGTGCCGCTCCGGTGAGAACCAGAAGCCGTTGTAGATCATGCTGGCATATTGCGGCACCAGGGAATCGCGCAGGTGCATGACTTCGCGATCCATGGTGATCGATTCCACGGCGCGGTGCGCTTCTTCGAGGATGGTGCCACCCGGGGTCTCGTAGACGCCGCGGCTCTTCATGCCGACGAAACGGTTCTCCATCAGATCGACCCGGCCGATGCCGTGCTTGCCGCCGAGTTCGTTCAGTTTGGCCAGCAGCTGCGCCGGCGACAGCCGCTCGCCGTTGACGGCGACCGCGTCGCCCTTCTCGAACTCAACCTCCACGTACTCGGGCGCATCGGGGGCGTCTTCCGGGCGCACGGTCAGTACGTACATCTCCTCGGGCGCCTCGGCCCAGGGGTTTTCCAGAATGTCCCCTTCAAAGGAGATGTGCAGCAGGTTGCGGTCGGAGCTCCAGGGGAACTTCTTGCTGGTCGGCACCGGAATGCCGTGCTTTTTGGCGTACTCCTCAAGAGCGGTGCGGCTCTTCAGATCCCACTCGCGCCAGGGGGCGATCACCTTGATGGCCGGGTCGAAGTGATAGTAGGCGATTTCGAAGCGGACCTGGTCGTTCCCCTTGCCGGTGGCGCCATGGGAGACGGCGTCGGCCCCCTCCCGGCTGGCCACCTCCATCTGCGCCTTGGCGATCAGCGGCCGGGCGATGGAGGTGCCGAGAAAGTAGCGCCCTTCGTAGATGGCGTTGGCGCGGAACATCGGGAAGACGAAATCGCGGATGAACTCCTCCTTCAGATCGAGGATATGGCAGCTGCTCGCCCCGGTCTTCTTCGCCTTCTCGGGGATATGATCGAGTTCCTCCCCCTGACCGAGGTCGGCCGAATAGGCGACTACTTCGCAGTCATACTCTTCGACCAGCCATTTGAGGATGATCGATGTGTCGAGGCCCCCGGAATAGGCGAGGACCACCTTGTTGACGCTCCCTTTTTTGCTCATTGGCGAATGCTCCTTTGATCGTGAACTCACGGTTGAAATGTCTGGCAGAAACACCGATTCAACGTGGCGGCGCCGAGACGCGGAGAAAAGCTGTTTTATCTGCAGGGGGCTCCGCGTCTCGGCGCCTCCGCGTTAAGTACCTGATTATTCGTGTCAGTCTGCAAGGCGTTCAGCTGTTATGCCGGCATGTCCGGTGTTGTCTCTTCCTTGAAAAGCCCGCTGATCTGGCGTCCTGTCACAGTTTTATCACATAAGTGTTGGCGATGCGGTCGTGCAGCCCCTGTTTTTTGTCGTCGAAGGCGATCATCAGATAGCCGATGCCGAGCAGGATGCCGGAGATGAACTTGGCGGGGATCTCGCGCAGGGCGGCCCGGCCGTAGGAGACCGGCGAGCCGTCGACATGGATCACCTTGATGCGCAGCGCCATCTTGCCGGGAGTCTGTCCGCAGTAGCCGGTGAAAAAGACTGCGTAGCCGAGGCCCAAAACCACCCCGAACAGCGACACGATCATGCTGGTCGCCCCGCCTTGGCCATCGAGGCTGCCGAGGGCGCCGATGGTCAGGGTCAGTGCCACCGTCAGGATCAGCTGCACCGCGCCGATAATGAACGAATCGAGCAGGTAGGCGACCAGACGCAGCCAGAATCCGGCATAGGCCCGTTCGGTTTGACCGCCGGTGGTGACCAGGGGCACGCCGCAGTGGCTGCAATGCCGACCCGATGTCTGCACGGTTCCACAGCTGTGGCAGATAGCCCGGCGTTCGGGCACTGCCGGTTCGCTCGGGCTGCTAGCGGCGCCGCTGCCGGCAAACGCGAAGCTCTGGCGGCATTGCGGACAGCTGACCTTGACCGGGCGCTGCGGCACCCTGACGGGATCGACGGTCTTCGTGTAGTTGCAGTGGGGACAGGTGATCTGCATATGCGCCTTATCGACCCATCAGCGTCGCCAGGATCGCCTTCTGCACATGCAGCCGGTTTTCGGCCTGGTCGAAGATGATCGAATGGCGGCTCTCCATGACCTCGTCGGTGATCTCCTCGTCGCGGTGGGCCGGCAGGCAGTGCATGACCAGACAGTCGCGATCGGCCAGGGAGAGCAGCTCCATGTCGATGCAGTAGCCGGCAAAGTCCTGCTGACGCTGCTGCTGCTCGGCTTCCTGCCCCATGCTCGCCCAGACGTCGGTGTTGAGGATCTGCGCACCGCGTGCCGCTGCCCGCGGATCGTCGGTGTAGACGATGTTCGCTCCCGCGGTCGCGGCGCGCTGCATGACGGTGGCGTCCGGCGGGTAGCCGTTGGGGGTGGCGACCCGCAGTTCGAAGCCGAACAGGGCGGCGGCGTTGATCCAGCTGTTGGCCATGTTATTGCCGTCACCGACCCAGCCGAAGCTGAGGCCGTCGAGGCCGCCGCGATGCTCGATGACGGTGAACAGGTCGGCCATCAGCTGACAGGGGTGGTAGAGGTCGGTCAAGCCGTTGATCACCGGCACGGCGCAACAGGCGGCGAACTCTTCGACGGCCTGCTGTGAATAAGTGCGGATCATGACGCCGTCGACATAGCGTGCCATGCAGCGGGCGGTGTCCTTAATCGGCTCGCCGCGCCCCATCTGGGTATTGCCGGCGGACAGGAACAGGGCGTGACCGCCGAGCTGGAACATGCCGGCTTCGAAGGAGACCCGGGTCCGAGTCGAACTCTTCTCGAAGATCATGCCGAGAGTCTTACCGGCCAGCAGCCGGTGTGCTTCGCCCCGTTTCTGCTTCGCCTTCAGCTCTCCGGTCAGGGCGAAGATCGCTTCCAGATCAGAGCGACTCCAGTCGCTGAGACAGAGGAAATCCTTGTTCACATCAATTCTCCTTGAAAACGGTTTCACAGCCGGTTGCGGCCAGCCTCTGCCGGGCCGCCAGAAAATAGCTTTCGTCGAGTTCCATGCCGATGAAGTTGCGCTGCAGCTCACCGGCGGCGGCGCCGGTCGAGCCGACCCCCATGAACGGATCGAGGATGGTGTCGCCCGGATTGCTGGCGATGCCGATCAGGTGCTTGAGCAGCCGCACCGGTTTCTGGGTCGGATGCTTCGGCTCCTTGAGCCGTTCCGGCGCCATGCAGATCGGCCCCTCGAAGAAGTTGTGCATGCCGCTTTGCCGGCCGAAGTTCCAGGTGTGCCCCCGGTTCCACATGCAGACGATCAGTTCGCAGCTGTTGAGAAACCCCTGGCGGCGCACTTTAGGCACCGGGTTGCTCTTGTGCCAGACGAAGAACTGGAAGGTGTCGAACACCGGGTCGAACAGTTCGTGCCAGCGGCCGATGGTGTTGTAGGAGCAGAAGGCAAACAGGTTGCCGGTCGGCTTCAGCACCCGCAGTAACTGTTCCCTGATCTGGTCCGGATCGAACTGCCGATCCCAGCCGGCGAGGTCGTTGTTGATCGCCGGCCGCCACTTGAAACTCATGTTGCCGGTCGAATAGTCGCTGATGTTGTAGGGCGGATCGGTCAGCACCAGGTCGACCGAGTCGTCCGCCAGCTGCGTCAGCAGCTGCCGGCAGTCGCCGTGCAGCAGCTTCGACCAGGGCCGTGACGTCATGGTGTCAGGCCGGCACCGTCGCCAGCACCCGGTCGAGAATCGTGACCGCCTCATCGATCTCCGCCGGGCTGACGATCAGGGGCGGTACGAAACGCAGCACCCGGCCGACGGTGCAGTTGATCAGCAGCCCATGTCGCAGCGCCTGCTCGACCAGACCGGCGCCGTCGATGGTCAGCTCCATGCCGAGGATCAGGCCGCGGCCGCGCACCTCGCGGATGAACGGGTAGCGCTCCTTGAGGTCCAGCAGGCGCTGCCGCAGCAGTGCGCCCATCGCCAAGCAGTTGTCGAGTACGCCGGTCTCGGTCAGGGTGCGCATGGCGGCCAGCGCCGCGGCGCAGAGCAGCGGATTGCCGCCGAAGGTCGAGCCGTGCGACCCGGGACCGAGACTGGCCGCCAGCTCCTCGCGGGCGAGCAGGGCACCGATCGGTGGGCCGCCGGCGAGCGCCTTGGCCAGGCTCATCAGGTCGGGTTCGACCTCTTCCTGGTCATGGGCCCAGAGGCTGCCGGTCCGGCCGCAGCCGACCTGGACCTCGTCGAAGATCAGCAGCAGGTCGTGCCGGTCGCACAGGGCGCGCACGGCCCGCAGGTAGCCGGGCGGCGGTACATTGACGCCCCCCTCGCCCTGCACCGGTTCGAGCATAACGGCGCAGCTGCGCGGGCCGATCGCCTGTTCGAGGCTGGCGAGATCACCGAACGGGATATGGATAAAGCCGGGGAGCAGCGGTTCGAAGCCGGCCTTGACCTTGTCCTGGCCGGTGGCGCTGATGGTGCTCAGGGTCCGGCCGTGGAACGAGGCGGTGGCGGTGATCACCTCGTAGCGATTCTCGCCGTGTTGCTCCCGACTCCATTTGCGCGCCAGCTTGATCGCCGCTTCGTTGGCCTCGGCGCCCGAGTTGCAGAAGAAGACCCGGTCGGCAAACGAATGGGCGCACAGCCATTCGGCCAGTTCGATCTGCTGCGGGATATGGTAGAAGTTCGAGCAGTGGATCAGCCGGGCGGCCTGCTCCTGCAGGGCTGCGACCACCGCCGGATGGCAGTGTCCGAGGTTGTTGACCGCGACTCCGGCGAGAAAGTCGAGGTATTCGCGACCGTCGGCGTCCCACAGCCGGCAGCCTTCGCCGCGCACCGGCACCAGCGGATAGCGGCCGTAGGTTTTCATCACCACCCGGTCGGCCCGGGCGATCCACTGCGTGGTCTGGTCCTTTTGCAGATGCATGGTTTGTTCGTGCCTCACTCTATGGTTGATGGCGTCGCAAAAACTCACCAACTGCTGGGTTGCCACAATCATCTCACTGCTTCGACGTATGGAAATACGCCTCATTGTTCGACAATTGCGCGCCTTGCATTTGGCGTTTTTTGCTTAGCCAGTCGATTTCGGACTTTCTGCGAAAGCATCATGGTTCAGAAGCGAAATACACCGATTCAACGCTGAGGCGCTGAGGCGCGGAGCAAGTCCCTTTACTGTCTGGTTCCCCCTCCGCGTCTCCATGCCTCCGCATTAAGTCCCGGACGGGACACGATGTCTCCGCCGACTATCGACTGATTTCCGTCCCCACGCCGCGGTCGGTGAAGATCTCGAGCAGCACGGCGTGTTCGACCCGGCCGTCGATGATGTGCGCTTTCTTGACGCCGTCGCTTAAGGCAGCGGCGCAGCATTCGACCTTGGGGATCATGCCGCCGGTGATGGTCTCCTCATGGATCAGGCGGTGCATGTCGGCCACGGCGATGCTCGCCAGCAGGCTCCCCTGGCCGTCGAGGACGCCGGGGGTGTCGGTAAGCAGGATCAGCTTCTCGGCGTTGAGGGCGCCGGCCACCCGTCCGGCCACCAGGTCGGCGTTGATGTTGTAGCACTCCCCTTGCGGACCGACGCCGACCGGGGCGATTACCGGCAGGTAGCCGCCGTCTTTCAGGGTGGTCAGCAGGTCGGTATTGACCCGCACCACGTCGCCGACGAAGCCGATATCGACCTGCTCGCTGGCGCCGTCCTCGCGGACGACCTCCTGCAGCAGCTTCTTCGCCAGCAACAGGGTGCCGTCCTTGCCGGAGAGGCCGACCGCCCGGCCGCCGTGCTGGTTCAGATAACCGACCACCTCCTTGTTGACCTGGCCGACCAGTACCATCTCGACCACGCTCATGGTGTCGGTGTCGGTGACCCGCATGCCGCGCACAAACTGTGAGACGATGCCGTAGCGCTTGAGGGTCTGGTTGATCTGGGGCCCGCCGCCGTGAACGATGACTGTGTTGATGCCGAGGGACTTGAGGAGGATCACGTCGAGGGCGAAACTCTCCCTGAGACGCTCTTCGGCCATGGCGTGGCCGCCGTACTTGATGACGAAGGTCTTGCCGGCAAACCGCTTGATGTAGGGGAGCGCCTCCATCAGCACATTCGCTTTTTTAATCAGTTCCTGCATGCTCTCCTCCAGTCCCCAGTCCCCAGTCCCCAGTCCCC